>CAKTOO010000001.1 GCA_934590165.1 uncultured Dysosmobacter sp.
TGGCGCAATCTGTGTGAGCAGTTCGGTATTGGGGATAAGGCAAACACACCGGTCAAAGGTCTGTCGGGCGGCGAACGCCAGCGGCTTTTTATCGTACTGGCGCTGATCCCACAGCCGGAGCTGGTATTCCTCGATGAACTGACCACCGGGCTTGATGCAAAGGCACGGCGCGGCGTGTGGAAAACGCTTGAACACTTAAAAGAACAGGGCCTTACGATTTTCCTGACTTCTCACTTTATGGATGAAGTTGAGGCGCTGTGCGATGAGATCTGCATTTTGAAAAAGGGCACTCCCGTTTTCCGCGGAACCGTGGAGCAGGCAAAGCAGCAGTGCGGTTGCAATCGCTTTGAAGATGCGTATTTGCAGCTTTCGGATAAGGAGGTGGACGAATGAAACGCTTTTTTACTTTTTTGAAAACGGAGTTGAAGCTCAGCCTGCGAGATATGAATATGCCGATCTTCGCCATCATCATGCCGCTTGTGATCTTCATCATCCTTGGTATCATTTACGGCACAAAGCCTGCCTATGATGGCGCTGACTATACATTCATGGAGCAGTCTTTCGGAGCCGTCAGCGCAGTTGCCATTTGTGCAAGCGGACTGATGGGTCTGCCGCTGGCAGTATCAGGCCTTCGAGAGATGAAGATCCTCAAGCGGCTGCGTGTTACACCAGTCAGCCCGGTATTCGTTCTGGGCGTTGAGCTGTCCATGTATATCGTCTACTGTGCTGTGTCCCTTGCAACGCTGTCAGTTGCGGCGCTTTTGTGGGGCGTGCGACTGCGTGGTTCGCTTCTCGCTTTTCTTGGGAGCTGGGCGCTTACGATGCTCTCGACTCTGTCAGTCGGTATGCTGGCAGGCGGTGTGGCGAAGGACACTAAGCAGGCCAGCGTCATTGCTTCGATCCTCTATTTTCCCATGCTGGTCTTTTCCGGCACAACGCTGCCGATTGAGGTTATGCCAAAGGCGATGCAGAAAACCGTCAGCGTTTTCCCGCTGACGCAGGGGATCTCCATGATGAAAAATACATTTTTAGGCATCAGTACGGGAAGCGCCTTGCTGCCGATCGGTGTCATGTTGGGAGTTACCGCACTCTGCACGGTTCTGGCAGTCCGCTTCTTCCGCTGGGAATGAAGCATCCTATCCAAGAGTTTTCCATTATATTTGAAACTATAAAATCTCGCAGTTTATCACGACTTTCATCCCATGCAAAAGATATCCCGGCATTCACTGATGTGAATGCCGGGATATTGTGTCGTGTTAAGCCTTTCCGAATCGTCAAAGTGTGTAAGTTGTGTGTAAGCTCACAGCACCTTGTCACAGAAAATCACGGTTCAGTGGAAAATTTCGCAGTTTTCAGCCTTGAATCTTTGAAAAACAGGCGGTTTTCCTATCTCTTAGTACATGCCGCCCATGTCGGGAGCAGCGGGGGCGGCGGGAGCGGGGGGCTCGGGCTTGTCGGCCACCAGAGACTCGGTGGTCAGGACCATGGCGGAGACGGAAGCGGCGTTCTCCAGAGCGGAGCGGGTCACCTTGGCGGGATCAATGATACCGGAAGCGACCATGTCGCAATACTCTTCCTTGTAAGCGTCAAAGCCGTAGCCGTTCTTGCCGGAGGTGCGGACCTTCTCCAGGATGACAGAGCCATCCAGGCCGGCGTTGGCAGCGATCTGGCGGATGGGGGCCTCCAGGGCCTTGGCGATGATCTGGACGCCGGTCTTCTCGTCGCCCTCCACGGTGGACAGCAGAGCCTCCACGGCGGGGATGATGTTGACGAAGATGGTGCCGCCGCCGGCGACCACGCCTTCCTCAACGGCGGCGCGGGTGGCGTTCAGAGCGTCCTCGATGCGGAGCTTCTTCTCCTTCATCTCGGTCTCAGTGGCAGCGCCCACCTTGATGACGGCCACGCCGCCGGCCATCTTGGCCAGACGCTCCTGGAGCTTTTCCTTGTCATACTCGCTGGTGGTGTTGGCGATCTGGCTGCGGATCTGGGCCACGCGGTCCTTGATGGCAGCGGCATCACCGGCACCGTCCACGATGGTGGTGTTCTCCTTGGTGACCTTCACCTGACGGGCACGGCCCAGCATGGAGATGTCGGCGGTCTTCAGCTCCAGACCGACCTCCTCGCTGATGACGGTGCCGCCGGTCAGGGTGGCGATATCCTGCAGCATCTCCTTGCGGCGGTCGCCGAAGCCAGGAGCCTTCACGCAGACCACATTCAGGGTGCCCCGCAGGCGGTTGACGATCAGGGTGTTCAGGGCCTCGCCCTCCACATCCTCGGCGATGATGACCAGCTTCTTGCCGGACTGGACAAGCTGCTCCAGGATGGGCAGGATGTCGGCGATGACAGAGATCTTCTTATCAGTGATGAGGATATAGGCGTCGTCAATGACAGCCTCCATCTTCTCGGTATCAGTGACCATGTAGGGCGTGATATAGCCGCGGTCGAACTGCATACCTTCCACGACCTCGCTGTAAGTCTCAGCGGTCTTGGACTCCTCAATGGTGATAACGCCGTCAGCGGAGACTTTCTCCATGGCGTCGGCGATCAGCTTGCCGATCTCATCGTCGCCGCTGGACACAGCGCCGACACGGGCGATGTCCTTGGAGCCGTCCACGCTCTTGGCCTGCTTCTTGACCTCGGCCACAGCGGCCTCCACGGCCTTGGCCATGCCCTTCCTCACCACGATGGGGTTGGCGCCGGCGGCCAGGTTCTTCAGACCCTCATGGATCATGGCCTGGGCCAGCAGAGTGGCAGTGGTAGTGCCGTCACCGGCAACATCGTTGGTCTTGGTGGAAACTTCCTTCACCAGCTGGGCTCCCATGTTCTCAAAGGGGTCCTCCAGCTCCACTTCCTTGGCGATGGTCACGCCGTCGTTGGTGATGAGGGGAGCGCCGTACTTCTTGTCCAGGACCACGTTGCGGCCCTTGGGGCCCAGGGTGACCTTGACGGTATCGGCCAGAGTGTTGACGCCGGCTTCCAGGGCCTTACGGGCCTCGTCGCCGCGCTTGATGAGTTTAGCCATAATAAATTACCTCCAAATTAAGATGATTTCGCGAAAGCGAAATGAATTTACAATCATTTTCGCCGCGGCGTGTACGTGGCGAAAATTCCTCGACCCAGCCGCCGGGGGCGGCGTTCACCAGTGACCGATATCACTGGTAAGGGGGAGGGCAAGGGGGAGCCTGCTCCCCTTCGAATTACTCGACGATGGCCAGGATGTCGTTCTGGCGGACGACGACGTACTCCACATCCTCCAGGGTGACCTTGGTGCCGGCATACTGGCTGGTGATGACCTTGTCGCCGGGCTTCACGGTCATGACAACGTCCTTGCCGTCCACATTGCCGCCGGGGCCGACGGAAATGACTTCGGCCACGGAGGGCTTCTCCTTGGCAGAGCCGGTGAGGATGATGCCGCCCTTGGTGGTCTCCTCGACCTCAACCATTTTCAGGATGACGCGATCTGCAAGCGGGGTGAGTTTCATTTGGGGTTCCTCCTTAAGAATATAAAAATTTTTGAAAAAACAATTTCAGCGTTAGCACTCAGTTCATTTGAGTGCTAACGCTGCTATATTAGCGCAACTGGCCCCGTTTGTAAAGGGGAAATCGCGGAAAAGTTATGAAGAATTTGTAAATGTTCCCGCCAGCCGTTTACCGGGCGGTGGCATTGGGGCTGCATCCCTTGGGGCCGAAGAAGTTCAGCCGCTTGTCTGACAGGGTCAGCACCACTTCCCTGCTCCGGAAACACTCTCCATCCAGACACGTCGTCAGCTCTTCCCCGCTTTGAATGCGGACGGTCCGGGAGGTACTGACCCGCACCAGATCCGGCGGCAGCAGGCGGTAGTCTCCCGCGGAATAGACGCTGAACAGCCGGGCGAACTTGCTGCGCCCCACCTTTTTGATCAAAATGGTGTGGAGCACTCCGTCATCCATCCGGGCCTCCGGCACCGGCATGGAGCCGCCGCCGTAATAGCGGCCGTTGCATGTGGACACCAGCAAAAAATCGTCCTCCAGCCGCTCGTCGTCCAGCCAGACGGTCCAATGGCTGTCCACAGGCCGCAGCAGCACGTTGGCGGCCACGGCGGCCAGGTAGCTGCCCCGGCCGGACAACAGCGGCAGGCCGCTGTACTGATGGACGCTGTCCGCCACCCGGGCGTCAATACCGTTGCAGGCGATGGTCAGGCACAGGCGGCCATTGCAGTCGATGAGGTCCAAGGGAAACACTTCCCCGTCCCACAGATTTTCCGCGTCGCCGAACTTTTCCGCGTCCGGGCCGAAGTTTTTCAAAAAGTCGTTGCCGGTGCCGGTGGGGATGACCGTCATGGCGGCGTTTTCATACCCGGCGATGCCCCCCGCCACTTCGTGAGCGGTGCCGTCGCCGCCGCAGGCGTAGAAGCGCAGCTCCCCGCCGGTCTCCGCCAGTGCCCGGGCCATGTCTCCGGCGCCGCCGGGGCGGTCCGTCAGCATACAGGCGCATTCCAGACCATGACGGGCCCGCAGGCGGTCCGCCATGTCGTAGATGCGGGTGGTCTGGTCCTGTTTTCCCGCGTTGGGATTGATAATGAATACATGCTTCACCAGGACACCCCCCCTGTTTCTCTCTTTATTTTCCGTACAGGAATGCGTCGCACTTGAGCATTCCGTTGTAGAGCTTGCGCTTTTTGTCCGCCGGGCGGCCGAAGCACCGCTCAAACTCTGTGTGGGAGGAGAGCACCACCACCCGCCACTTGGGCGGCAGGTCCCGGAGAGCGCGGCCGAACACCCGGTACAGCTCCTCCGCCTCTTTCTTCTCCAGCAGGCGCTCGCCGTAGGGCGGATTGGTGACCAGCTGGCCGTACTCGCTGTCCCGGTGGAATTTTCCGGCGTCCGCCACCTCAAAACGGATGCAGTCCTCCACGCCGGCCAGTTCCGCGTTGTGCCGGGCCAGCTCCACGGCCTTGGGGTCGATGTCGCCGCCCCAGATGTCGTAATTCCCGTGGAACTCCTTGTCCATAGCCTCGTCGGCGGCGTCCAGCCACAGCTTGGAGTCCATGTTTTTCCACTTCTGGGCGGCAAAGCTCCGGTCCAGGCCCGGAGCCCGGTTCTTGGCGATGAGGGCCGCCTCGATGGGAATGGTGCCGCTGCCGCAGAAGGGGTCGCAGAAGGGGTCCTTCCCCCGGTAGCGGGCAATGGTCACCAGGGCTGCCGCCAGGGTCTCCCGCAGAGGGGCACCCATATTCTGGGCCCGGTAGCCCCGCTTGTACAACCCCTCACCAGAGGTATCCAGGTACAGCGTGGCGGTATCCTTCACGATGGAAAACTGGATTTGATAGCGGCTGCCGGTCTCCGGCAGGGTCTCGCAGCCGTAAACATCCCCCAGCCGCTTGGCGGAGGCCTTTTTCACGATAGCCTGGCAGGCGGGCACGGAGTGGAGGGCGGAGTTGATAGAATAACCTTTCACGGGGAACTCGCCGTCCCGGGGGATATAATCCTCCCAGGGCAGGGCCAGCACCCCCTGGAACAGCGCCTCGAAATCCGGCGCCGGGAAGGAGCCCAGCTCCATCAGCACCCGGGCGCCGCAGCGCAGATTGATATTCAGCCGGGCAATATCCGCCATCGTCCCCTCGCAGTGGACCCGGCCGTTCTCCGCCCGTACATTTTGTAATTGCAGGCGCTTCATCTCGTCCGCCACCAGGGCTTCCAGCCCGAACAGGCAGGGCACCGTCAGTGTCATGGCCCGCACCTCCTTTGTCAGCATGGTTTCTTCCGCACCCAGTATAACAGGAAATACCAGACTCCGCAACGGCGGGATTTTCTTGCGTCCCTATGCGGCATATGGTATATTGTTTTCAAAGGCCGGATACGTGATTTCAAAAGGAGGCGCCTATGAAGCTGTACCAAGCCATCAAGTGGGTCATGACCATCGGGGCGGCGGCGCTTTTGCCCACCATGTTTTTCGTGCCCGCCCTGGCGGCGAGGCGGGGGCTGTTTTCCTGGATGCTGTACGGTGTGTATGTGCTGGTGGTGCTGTTTGTCTGGGGCGTCACGGGAAAGGCGAACCGGAACGTCAGCCAGGGCTTTGACCCGGAGACGGGCAACCAGAAGCTGAATGAGACCAAAGAAATCATCCGGGAACGAAACCTCTGGAGCGCCTTCTGGAAATAGACACGGACAGAGAGCCACATTGAAAAGAGGCGGCTCTCTTTGTAACCGAAATGAAATGCTTTTCCTGTTTGGGGCATGATATGATGGTCTCGAACCTATGGAAATGCGGATAGGAGGAACTATGGATCTGATGAGTTGGCTCTGGCTGGGGGCAGCGGTGCTGTTTGGCGTCGTGGAGGCTCTCACCGCCGGACTGGTGTCCATCTGGTTCGTGGCCGGCGCCGCGGCGGCCCTGGTCGGGGCACTTTGGGGCGCAGGCATCGGTGTCCAGGTTGCGCTGTTCCTGGCGGTATCCGCGGCGGCCCTGGCGGCCACGCGGCCCCTGGTGCGGCGGTTCACCAAGGGCGGCACCGTGGCCACCAATGCGGACCGGGCTTTGGGGGAAACCGCCAAAGTCACCGAGGCCATCGACAACGCCGCTTCCACCGGCGCCGTCTATGTGGACGGCAAGACCTGGACGGCCCGCAGCGCCGACGGCAGCGTCATTCCCGTGGGAGCCACGGTACAGGTGCTGCGGATGGAAGGCGTCAAGCTGTTTGTGAAAAAAATTGAGGAAAAAGTGGAGGTAACATCATGAATTTCGGTTGGATCGTCCCTGCCATTCTGGTGATCTTGCTGCTGGTGGTCATCATCAGCAATATCGTCATCGTCCAGCAGTCCCGGGCCTATGTGGTGGAGCGGCTGGGCGCTTTCCGGGCCGTTTGGAACGTGGGCCTGCACCTCAAGGTCCCCTTTATCGAGCGCATCGCCAAAAAGGTGTCCCTCAAGGAGCAGGTGGCGGATTTCGCCCCCCAGCCCGTCATCACCAAGGATAACGTCACCATGCAGATCGACACCGTCATCTATTTCCAGATCACGGACCCCAAGCTGTACACCTACGGCGTGGAGCACCCCATGAACGCCATTGAAAACCTGACGGCCACCACCCTCCGGAACATCATCGGCGACATGGAGCTGGACCAGTCCCTCACCAGCCGCGACATCATCAACTCCCGGATGCGGGCCATTCTGGACGAGGCCACGGACCCCTGGGGCATCAAGGTCAACCGGGTGGAGCTGAAAAACATCATCCCGCCCAAGGAGATCCAGAACGCCATGGAAAAGCAGATGAAGGCGGAGCGGGAACGCCGGGAGTCCATTCTCCAGGCGGAGGGCACGAAGCAGTCCCAGATCCTGGTGGCCGAGGGCGAAAAGCAGTCCGCCATCTTGAAGGCCGACGCTGCCAAGCAGGCCGCCATTTTGAAGGCCCAGGGCGAAAAGGAGGCCCGCATTATGGCCGCCGAGGCCGAAGCCCAGGCCATTATGCAGGTGCAGAAGGCCATGGCCGACTCTTTGAAGCTTTTGAACGAGGCCGCCCCCAACGACCAGGTGGTGAAGCTGAAGGCTCTGGAGGCCATGCAGAAGGTGGCGGACGGCAAGGCCACGAAGATCATCATCCCCAGTGAGCTTCAGGGGCTGGCGGGTCTTGCCGCCAGCGCCAAGGCCGTTTTTGAGAGCGAGGACTCCAAGGCGGAATAACCGCATACGCAAAAGAGCCGCGGCGTCTGCCGCGGCTCCTTTTTATCACGCTGGCGTCACAGCTGCTCCCGCAGCACCTGTCCCAGGCGCCAGATGCCCTCCACAATGTGGGCCTCGTTGGCGTTGGAGAAGTTCAGCCGCAGGGTGTTGGTGGTGCTGCCGCCGGCGAAGAAGGTATGGCCCGGAATATAGGCCACCTTTCGCTCCACCACCCGGGGCATGATGGCGGCGGTGTCGATACCCTCCGGCAGGGTGACCCAGAGGAACAGGCCGCCGTGGGGATGGGTCCAATGGGAATCCTTGGGGAACTCCCGCTCCATGACCGACAGCATCAAATCCCGCCGGGAGCGGTACAGGGCGTTGAGCTTTCGGATGTCGGCGTCCAGGTCGTTGTCCTCCAGATAGGTGTCCACCATCATCTGGATGTAGGTGCTGGCCTGGAGGTCCGTGCCCTGCTTGGCAGTCTCAAACATGGCCAGCAGCTCCGGGGAGGCCGCCAGCCAGCCCAGGCGGATGCCGGGGCTGAGAATTTTGGAAAAGGAGCCCATGTACACCACGTTTCCCCGGGTGTCCATGGACCGCAGGGCGGGGAGACTCTCCCCCTCATAGCGCAGCTCACCGTAGGGGTTGTCCTCCAGAATGGGCAGTCCATACCGCTCCGCCAGGGCCAGCAGGCCCTTCCGCCGCTCCAGGGACCAGGTGCGGCCGGTGGGGTTTTGGAAGGTGGGGATGACATAGATGAGCTTGGCCCGGGGATTGGCAGCCAGCTTTTTCTCCAGATCCTCCAGGATCATGCCGTCGTCATCGGTGTCGATGGGCAGAAAGCCACACTCGTAGGACCGGAAAGTGGACAGCGCCGCCGTATAGGTGGGGTCCTCGCACACCACCAGGTCGCCGGGGTCCAAAAACAGCTTTCCCGCCAGGTCCAGCCCCTGCTGGGAGCCGTTGATCATCAGGATATTTTCCGGTCCGCAGGCCATGCCCTCCCGGCGGTGGCGGGCGGCGATCTTCTCCCGCAGGGGAAGGTATCCGTCAGAGGGCCCGTATTGCAGGGCCGTGGGGCCCGCTGTGGTCAGCACCTTGTCGGAGGCGGCCCGCATAGCCTCCACAGGGAACACCTCCGGTGCCGGCATCCCGCCGGCAAAGGAGATGATGTCCGGCCGGGCCGTCAGCTTCAAGGTCTCCCGGACCACAGAGGAGTTCATCAGCTCCGTGCGCTTTGCAAATCGAATATCCATACGGGAACCTCCCTTTTCAAATTCTCCCGCGGCCAAAGGCAAGGCCGCCTCTGCAAATCAAAACGGAGCAAGGCCGCTCATGGCGAGCGCCCTTGCTCCGTCTTTTGTTGTGGACTATTATAAATCGGATCCGCTTCTCCGTCAAGCGGGCGGCACATATCCCGCGAAATCCCGGAAAACGCCCCGCCGGCATCCGAAATTTTTGTGCTTTTTGCACACACCCGCAGGCCACTGCCCTGCCGCCGCGGATTTTTTTGAAACTTTCTCTTACATTTTCCCTGAAAAATATGGTAAACTAAAGATGCAGCGTGCGGTCCGGCAGACGTAAGTCCAGTTGCCGGCCCGCGCTCTTTTTGTATGTTTAAAAAGATTGATCGGCGGGAAGGAGAAGTCAGATGTTTCAAGCAGGAGATTTGGTCGTATACGGCTCCACCGGTGTCTGCCGCGTGGAGGGGATCACCCAACCCGGCACCTCCGGAGTCGACCGAGACAGGCAGTTTTATCTGCTCAAGCCCTTGCAGCAGGACGGCGTTATCTACACGCCGGTGGATAACGCGAAGGTACCCATGCGGCCTGTGATTTCCCAGGAGGAGGCCGAGGCCCTTATCGACTGTATCCCCACCATCCAGGCGGAGGCCTATCACGGTCCCACCCTTCAGGCCCTGGCCCAGCACTACCAGTCCGCTGTCCGCACTCATGACTGCCGGGACCTGGTGGAGCTGATGATGTCCATCTATGCCAAGCGCCAGCAGGCGGAAGCCCAGAAGCGGCGGCTGGGCATGGTGGATGAGCGGTTCATGAAGCAGGCGGAGCGGCTTTTATACGGAGAGCTTTCCGTGGCGCTGGGCATTCCCTTTGACCAGGTGGAGCCTTACATTGCCCGCCGGGTAAACGGCGGTACGCCCGATGGAAGCGGGACATAAAAGAGCGGGCACGGCGTGCCCGCTCTTTTTTTGTGTTTATTTCGGCGCCAGTTCGGGGTTGATCTCGTCCAGCCAGGGGACGATGTCCCGAATGTCGCTGATGACCAGGTCCGGCTTCTCCGCGTCGGCGGCCACGCCGGCATCCTTCTCCGCAGAGAGGTAGGAGCCGATCTGCACAGCCTTGGCAAAGCCCGCCCGCTTGGAGCCAATGATGTCCCGGGAGACGGTGTCGCCCACATAAACGCACTCCGCCGGCACCACCTGCATCTGATGCATGGAGATGCGGAACAGCTCCTGGTGGGGCTTGCGGTAGCCGGTGACGCTGGACACCGTCACATCCTCCATATACTTGCGGATACCGTAGTCCTCCAGCACATTGAACACGTTGTACAGTGAGGCGTTGTTGGAGATGACGCCCAGATGATAGCCCCGGGACTGCAATGCCTGGAGCATCTCCTCCACGCCGGGGCGCAGCTCCCGGTGGTAATAGGTGACCTCCCACAGGTTGGCCAGCTCCTCGGCAATGGCCTCCAGCTTTTCCCGGTCAAAGCCGAATTCCTTCAGATAGAAGTCCGGCCAGATCTCCTCCGGCTTCAGCTCCCGCATGGCGGGCTCGCTCCAGTTCTTGTACGCCTTCAGTCCGGCCATGACCCGGCGGTCAAATTCCACCGCGTCGCAGCCGGGCTCCAGGCCGTGGGCCCGCAGGGTCTCCTGCAGCTTCACCATGACCTCCGCCTGTGTCTCCTTGTTGTTCCAGATGTCCTCCAGGGTCCCGCCCATGTCAAATAATACGGTCGTCAGCATTGATATGCCTCCTCAATGATTTATTTTGAAAGGGCGCAGGACGCCCAAACCGCGTTGTGATCAGACAGCTCCCGCCCGGTGAACCGGGCCAGAGCGGAACCCGGGACCGCAAAGCCGCAGTCCTCCGTCTGCGTGGAGATGGTTCGACTCTCCCGCACCTGTGCTCCCCGCACCAACAGCCAGTCCAGCCGCAAATCCAGGTGGCGTTCGCCCACGCTGTCCCGGCAGGCGGGAAGCGGCGGCAAAGGCTTGCGGCGGGTGGCAATGGGATGGTCCGGCACCGCCAGATAGCCGGCGGCCGCCGCCGCGCCAAGGCAGCCCTCCCACCGGGCCACATCCTCCAGACAGCGGCGCTGGAGTCCCTCGTCACCGGCGATCTCCGCAATGGCATCCTTATCCCGGCCATCGAAGGTGTTGGTGTTCAGATCGCCGCCCAGGATGACCGGCATTCCGGGGAACATCTCCTCCGCCGCGGCCAGCACCGCTTCCAGCTGGGCCTGCCGGCCCGGGCCGTGGGTGCGGTTTTCCAGGTGGATGGTGGCCACGCCCACCGGCGTGCCCGCCACATCCAGCTCCGCCAGAATGGCCAGACGGCCGCCGATGCGGCGCTGGCGGTCAAAGTACCAGTTATACTGCTCCGGCAGGCGCAAAATCTTCGCCCGGGTAATGGGCCAGCGGGAGAAGATGGCGTTTCCGTGGAAGCCCTTGGGGTCCTCCCCGTTCACCAGCTCGATAAATTCCAGGCCGAACACATAATTCATGCCCAGCCGCTCCGCCAAAAGGCGGGTGGTATCCCGGCACCCAGAGCGGACGCAGCCGTCATCCAGCTCGTTGGCCAGGATCACATCAAAGGGCTTTACCGCCGGGCAGGTCTCCAGGAAGTCGCCCAGCTCCTCCAGGCAAACACCCCGTTCCATATTGAACACCAGCATCCCCATCGCCTCCGGCTTTTCCGCCGGCGGAGAGACCAGATTGTGAATCTCCGCCTGAAAAAACTGCGGGATCTGGTCCATGACCTCCTTCTGCGGGGCATGGTCCAGCAGCGCTCCCAAACGTTGCCGTTCTTCATTGGGTATCCCGTTCATGGTCATACCTCCTCAAATTTGCTTTGCCGTACACGGGGGTCCATGCAGCTGGAACGGATCATCAGCTCCGGCTGGAGCAGGTCCACCGTCTGTTTTCTCTCCCCCTCGATCTGCTCCACCAGGCGGTCCACGGCGATGCGCCCCTGGCGGAATTTTTTCTGCGAAACAGTTGTCAGATGGATCCGCGGCAGGGCGGTAAAGGAAATGTTGTCATATCCCACCAGGGATACATCGTCCGGTATGGAAATGCCGCACTCCTCCGCCGCCTCCATGACCTTCAGCGCGGTCACATCGGAAAAGGCGAAAATAGCCTCCGGCAGGGGGCCTCCCTTGCGAAACAACTCCAGCGCCTTTTCATAACTCCAGTTCCGCATCAAGTCCACATCTGCCGGTGCCGCCAGGTCCCGGCCCTTCAGTCCGGCCTCCGCCAGCGCCCGGTGAAAGCCGCGGATGCGCAGGATCCGTGTCCGGGAGGTGGTCCGGCCGCCGAAAAGCAAAATGTCCCGGTGGCCAAGGCTCACCAAATAACGGGTGGCCTCGTAGGCGCCGGCTTCATTATCCGCCATGACGTAGCTGCAGTCCTCGCCGTGGTTCACCCCGATGTACACACAGGGCACCCCCCCCAACAGTTCCTTGTGGCGGGCCTGGGACGCGGGAGACAGGGCGGAGATGATAACTCCGTCGATCTGGCGGGACAAAAAGCCGTCGATCCCCTTGAGCTCCTGCTCCTGGATGCGCATGGAATTGCTCATCAGCATCCGGTAGCCGCGCTCCGCCGCCTGCCGCTCGATGGCGGTGGCCATATCGGCAAAATAGGGGTTGGAGATGTCCGGTACGATGACGCCGATGGTGTGAGTGGACTGTCCGGCAAGGCCCCGGGCCGCCACGTTGGGTACATAACCCAGCTGTATACAGGCGGAGCGCACCTTTCCCTTCGTCTCCCGGCTTATCTCGGGGCGGTCATCCAAAGCCCGGGAGACCGTGGCAAAGCTGACGCCCGCCAAGGCGGCCACATCCTTAATCGTCGCTCTCTTCTTCATCATCTTCGTAAAACAGCATAGCCTCCTCCTGGGCGGAGCGGAAAGCTGGGGGCGTGTCCGCTCCGGCCTCAGGGCCGAACAGGGCTTCCTCCGGCGTGACTTCCGGCTCTTTTTCCACAGGTTCCACAGGGGGCTCCGGCTGCGGCGGGGGAGGTTCCTTGCGGGACGGCTTCTTGGCCGCTTCCTTTTCCATGGCTTCCAGCAGTTCCTCCTGGATGGTCTTTCTATGGTTCAGCGCGGGATTGGCGCGCTTCATTTTCAAGTAAATAGGCCAAGCCACGGCATTGCCCACCAATACGGGGGTCAGGCCGAACATGGCAATGAGCCACAGCATATTCCCCCGTGCCGGTTGATCCAGCAAGAGCGTTGCGGCGCAGAACATCATAAATACCACCGCCAGACCGGCGAAGCCATAGGGCGCCACCCGTTTATCCGGCAGCAAAAACTCCAGGCAGCACACAGCGGTGCCTGCCAGGGCAATGACCAGGGCGTGGATGACCGTGGTGGCGATCTCGCTGTCCAGACGCACCGCGTGATACAGTGGATCCGTCAGAAGGGCATACGCGATACCGAACACCGTCAGGTCCAACAAGGCCGCTCCCAGGGCGGCCAAAACGATGGGACTTTTTCTCCGGTTCTTTTTATCAATAAAAAAACTCATGGGGCCTCACTTTTCCGCGGAGATGCGCGGATATTTCAGGAAAAAGAAGCGGCGGGCGGACATCCGCCCGCCGCTTGCGGTTTGGTGCTAAGGTACGCTCAGCCGGCTGTGCAATCAGCCCAGCTTCTGCCAGAAGTCACGGACCGTATTGTACTCGTAGTAGATCTCCTCGGCGTCAAAGTGGGCCACGTTGATCTCGGAGTAGGGGATGGAACCCTCGGCGGGCTCGATATCGTCACGGACAGGCCAGCCGCCCAGGGTGTTGAAGGGCTTATAGCCGGAGGTATCGCCGTCAATGCCGCCCATCATGAAGCGGATCAGCAGCTTGGCGGCGGCGGGATGCTCGCAGCCTTCCACAACATACAGGGTGTTGACGGCGGGGATGCCGGTGTTGGGATACAGATTCACGGGGCTCAGCTTCCAACCGTTCTCCTCAGCCTTGCGCAGCTTGGAGGAGGCGCTGAAGCCAACGGGGGGATCGGACTGGCCGGGGGTGCCGACAGCCTCGGCGCACTCGTCGGAGGAGGAGCAGAAGATGGGCTGGTTGTCGTACAGGCGCTTCAGGAACTCGAAGCCGGCGTTCTCGCAGCCGTCAGACAGGACCAGCTTTTCACCGTACAGCTCCTCGTAAGCAGCAGCCAGCTTGTCAGGCTCCTCGCCCACGCAGAAGCCGGTGATCCAGGAGCCCCAGGACAGGTTGTCCAGAGGATTCTGCATGGTGATCTTGCCCTTCCACTGAGGCTCGGTCAGCTGCCAGATATTGGTGATGGGAGAGCCGTCGGGGTACGCCTCGGTGTTGTAGAACAGCTGGGTCAGCTCAATGTACATGGGGGTTGCGGTGGCGGTGAGGGCGGGATCGATGTGCTCGAAGATATCGGCGGGCTTGTAGTTGTAGAAGATCTTGTTGGCCACGTACTCCTTGTACATGGAGCCGTCCTGGTCCTTGATGTGAACCACGTCGGCGCTCTTCACGCCGGACTCATACTCGCGGGTGACCTTCTCCAGCAGCTCGTTGGTGGAGATATCAAAGGGCACGCACTCCAGGCCGGGATACTTGGCCATAAAGGCGTCGGCGACCTTGCCGCAGCGGGAGGAGATGGAGTACAGCGTCACAGTGGCGCCTTCCTCCAGGGCCTGCTGGTACAGCTCCTCATCGGTCTCGTCGGTGTTGTAGATGCCGGAGCTCTTTTCCCAATCCGTCAGCTCGGATTCCGCGGGAGTTTCGGCGGGAGTCTCAGCCGGGGTCTCAGCAGGGGTCTCCTTGCTGCCGCCGCAGGCGGTCAGGCCAAAGAGCATGACCACAGACAAAAGACCTGCCAGCCATTTCTTATGCTTCAACATGTTCTTTTCCTCCTTGTTCTTCTTTCCAAATCGTATTTGATGCGGCATCCGCCGCGGAGGCACATTTTTTACACGCAGTATTTAATGAGGTTTTCGGTATTGGTGTCAAACACATTGACCTTCTTGGGATTGAAGCCCAGGTAGACCTTCTCGTCGCTGGCGTAGTGGGTGGAGCCCAGCTCCTTCACCGTCAGCATGTCGCCACCAACCCGAACCGTCACCAGCGTCTCGGAGCCGGCGGGCATTCCGGAGTAGACATGGCCTTCGATGCGGTGCTCGTCGTCAGCGGTGCGGCTGATGGTCAGCTGCTCAGGCCGGATGCCCAGGGTGATGTCCAGCTTGCCGCTTTGCGCCGCGTCGGGCGTCATGTCCGCCCGGTCGAAGCTGATCTGGCCCACGGAGCTCTCCGTCACCATACCGGCGGCATCCACCGTGGCGGTGCCCTTGACGAAGTTGATGCTGGGGTTGCCGATGAAGTCGGCGGTGTACAGGTTCACGGGGTTGTCATACAGCTCCAGAGGCGGCGCCACCTGCACCAGCTCGCCCTTGCGGAACAGGGCGATCTTGGTGGACATGGTCAGGGCCTCCACCTGGTCGTGGGTCACGTAGATGATGGTGGTGCCGGTCTCATGGTGCAGCCGCTTCAGCTCGGCCCGCATGTCCACCCGGAGCTTGGCGTCCAGGTTGGAAAGGGGCTCGTCCAGCAGCAGCAGACGGGGCTCGGACACGATGGCACGGGCAATGGCGACACGCTGCTGCTGGCCGCCGGACAGCTCCGTGGGATACCGCTTGGCGTACTCGCCGATCTGCATCCGCTCTAGGGCGCTGGCAACCTTCTTGGCGATGACATCGCTGGCTTCCTTGCGGATCTTCAGGCCAAAGGCCACGTTGTCAAACACGGTCATGTGAGGCCAAAGGGCGTAGGACTGGAACACCAGGTTCAGATTCCGCTTGCTGGGAGGCGCGAAGTAGGCCTCCGCCGCGTTGACGATTTCCTTGTCGTCCATGTGGATGAATCCGTTCTGGGGCTTTTCCAGGCCGGACACCACACGCAGGGTGGTGGTCTTGCCGCAGCCGGAGGGGCCCAGCAGGGTCATGAAATCGCCGTCCTCGATGGTCAGGTTCAGGTTCTTCAGGACATGGTTCTTGCCGTAAAATTTATCGACATTCGTCAGTACGATCTTGCTCATGGTTTCGTCTCCTCTCTATATTCTATCAGCCCGCCATGCTCTTGGCAAGGTCGGCGTCTCCGAAGATATTCGCCAGCGCGTACACCAGGAACACGATGGAGAACATCACGATGGCCACGCAGTCAGACGCCTGCGGGGAGTTCTGGTTTTGATACTGGAACGCCAGATACGGCAGCGTGGAGGTCTTGGGCGTCATGATCAGAATGATCAGGTCCAGTTCCTTCATGATGGAGACGAAGATCAGCATAAAGCCGGAGATGAAGCCGCCCTTGGACAGCGGGAACACGATTTTGACGAAGCGCTTGAAGAAGCCGGCGCCCTCGATCATGGCCGCCTCCTCCAGCTCGCCGCTGATCTGCAGCATGTTGGAGGTGCCGGCGCGGGAGGCAAAGGGCAGGTGCTTGACCACGGAGGTCAGCGTCAACAGGGCGAAGGTGCCGTAGAGGGCGGGCACCAGCTGCACGCCGAACAGGGTCTGGGGCTTGGAGAACATGCTCAGGTAGATGCCGCCGAAGGCCACGGAGGGGATCAGGTAGGGGATGAACACCAGCTGCTCCACCAGTCTGCCGTGGAACTTGCCGCGGCCCTTGGCGCAGATGTAGCCCAGCATCTGGCCGAAGAGGGTGCCGAACACGCCGTTGACCAGCGTCAGCTTCAAGGAGTTGATCAGGGAGTTCTGGAAGTTGCTGTTCTTGAAGATGCCGGGCACGCCCTCCATGATGTTGGGATTGCCCTCGCCGATCCAGTAGTACAGCGTGAAGTTTTCCAGAGAGTACACGCCTTCCTTGAGCATGCAGCTCTCAATGATCAGGATGACCACCGGCATGATGATGCCGACGATAAAGAAGATGAACAGGATGATGGTAACGATGGGCTTCCAGCCTCTCAGGCCGATGGGCGTGGACCGGCCGCCCTTGCCGCCCACGGTGGCGTAGGATTTCCGGGTACCGATGAGCTTCTGGTTGATGAACACGGACAGGGCCGCGATGCAGATCATCAAAATGGCCATGGCAAAGGCCGTCTGGGTGTTCTGGGACTTGGAGTTGGAGTACAGCTCGCTGGACAACGTCCGGAAACCGACGGGAGAGCCCAGATAATTAATGGTGCCGAAGGTGCCGATGGCCTTGGAGAAGGTCAGGATGACAGCGGACAGCATGGCGGGCATCACCAGGGGCAGCGTGATCTTCCGCAGGATCAGGGCCTTGCTGGCACCCTGAATCTCGCCCATCTCCTCCAGCTCGGAGTTGACGGAGTTCAGTGCCGCGGAGACCAGCAGGTATGTATAAGCGTAATAGTGCAGCGTCAGCACGATGATGATGGCCACGGCACCGTATGCCACCGGTGACAGCAGTGTTTCGATCATCTCGTTGGAAACGCCCATACCTGACATGATGGAGGCCACAAAACCGGCCGAGCCGCCGACACGGGGCGTCTTGAACATACTCAGCCAGGCCTGAGACTTCACCCAGGAGGGGATCATGTAGGGGATAATGACCGCCAGGGAGAAGAAGGGCTTGAAGGGCAGGTCGCTGCGGACCATGAGCCACGCCAGAACGGAGCCCAGCAAAATGGCACAGACAGAAACGCCGACGCCGATCAGCAGGGAGTTCAGCAAAGGCTTGATGAACAGGTTCATGGACAGGTCACTGGCCAGCAGCCGCTTCCAGTAATAGAACGTGAATTCGCCAGGTACGCCGCCCGGCACGTTGCGCAAATCGCGCTGGGACAGCTGGAAGGTCGTGGACAGCATGTCCACCAGCGGGAAAATGATCAGATACGCCAGCAGGACGATGGCGATCAATACGATCACGTTGTACGGATTCGTCACCACTGCCATGACCTGGTTTTTCAGTCGCCTGGACTTGGAATAATTTTGCTCATTCGGTTTCATCGCGTGCAGGTACCCTCGCTTTCCTAGTTCTAACGGCCCGCTTACGGCCGGATTTTATGCAAACGTTTCCGTTCCCACGGTCATACCTTACCATTTCATTTGTCAAATTGTCAATAGAGCTTCCGCATTTTCCATATATTCGTATATGAAGTTCTTCTTTTTTTGTGCGTTTTGTATAATATCTTCTGTGGCGCATATTTGCTATAATGAAGCCAAAATATAGGATATTTCACAAGTTTTCCCTGTTTTTTCAAGTTTCTATCCGTTACTTTTCATTTGTGTCCCTTGTTTTTTGGGCAATCCCCCGCCGTCTTTCTTTCCGTTTATATACAACGGCTTCGTTTTTTCTTGTTTTCTCGCAAACGTTACCGGAAATCAACGCTCTCATTCAGTCAGGAGGATCTCCATGCAGCGCGTCACGATCAAGGATATCGCCCGGCTGGCCGGTGTTTCCGTCACCACGGTCTCCCGGGCCCTCAACCACGGGCCGGAAATCAGTCCAGAGACCCGGGAGCGTATCCTGCGCATCTGCCGGGAACAGGGCTACCGGACCAACCTGCTGGCCCGCAGTCTCATTTCCAGCCGCACCAATGTGTTGGGCCTGATTCTGCCGGACATCCCCAATCCCTTTCACGCCACCCTGTCTTTCAATATTGAAACGTATGCCCGGGAACTGGGCTACCAGGTGATGCTGTGCAGCGGCCGCCCCGGTGACGGTCAGATCGAATCCCTCATCGACTTTCTCATCGGCCAGCGGGTGGACGGCATCCTCCTCAGCAGCGCCAGCGACCAGGCCCGGTATCTGCTGCGCCGCTACCGGGATGTTTTGCCCGCCGTGCTGCTGGGCGCCTGCGTACCGGAGGCCTCCGGCATCCGGGTGAACTCTGTCAGTACTGATAATTTCGTGGGCGGCCGCATCGCGGCGGAGTATTTCCACCGCCTGGGCCACCGGGATGTGGTGTATCTGGGCCTCCGGCGTGGCAGCGTCACCCACACCCTGCGGCACGGCGGCTTTCTCACCGCCGCCCGGGAGCTGGGTATGCACGTGACCACTGTGGAAAATCCGGGTCCCTCCTCTTCTATCTCCAGCGGCTATCAGATGGCCCGCCGGCTGTTTGCGGCCCCCTTCTCTCAGACGGCTCTTTTCGCCGCCTCAGACGCGGTGGCCCTTGGTGTCATCCAGGCGGCGGATGAGGCCGGCATTGCTATCCCGGAGCGGCTTTCCGTCCTGGGCTTCGATGATATTGAATACGCCGCCCTGCCCAATATCCGCCTGAGCACCCTGTCCCGAAACACCTCTTTGATGGCCCGCGCCTCCGTGCGGCTGCTGCTGGAGCTTGTGGACAGCGACTCCCGGGACGAGTACACCGGCAAGCTCATCACGCCCACCCTGGTAGAGCGAGCCACCTGCGCCCCGTATCCCGGCTGAATGCAGAAAAAAGCTCCCCGTCAGACGGGGAGCTTTTTTCTGTATTACGGCAGGTAGTTCAGGGGACTCTTGGCCACACCGTTGTAGCGGACCTCAAAGTGGCAGTGGTTGCCGGTGGAGTTGCCGGTGGAGCCCACTCGGGCGATCTGCTGGCCCTTGTACACATGCTGGCCTACCGAGACGGTCAGGCTGCTGTTGTGTCCGTAATAGGTCTCGTAACCGTTGCCATGGTTGATGCGGACCAAGTAGCCGTAGCCGCTCATCCAGCCGGCGTAGGTGACGGTGCCGCCGTCAGCCGCGTAGACCGGCGTGCCCCGGGGCGCCGCGATGTCGATGCCCTTGTGGTTGGTGGAACCGATGCCGCCGGGAGAAGACCGGGAGCCGAACCGAGAGGTGATGCGTCCGGTGACCGGCCAGCGGAAGGTGCCGGTGGGCAGCCAGGTGGGCCGCTCCTTGGTGCCCTGGAGTCTCTGCTCCGTCACAGGCTCTTTCAGCGTCACGGAGGACAGCACGGTGCGCTCCGTCTCTTCGCCGTTGACGTAGGTGACGTTGGCCACCACGTCGGCAGCGCCGTACTCGCCGGGAGAGGTCACCTTATAATCGCCTTTGTACAGGGTGTTGGTATCCGTGTACTCGATGTCAAAGTTCACCTCGTCGATGTACCGCTCCCGCTGGACCACAGTCATGGTCAGGTAGGGCACGGAGGCGGACAGGGTCAGCACTTCGCCGATCTGCAGCTTGTCGATGTTGTAACCAGGGTTCAATGCCAGCAGCTCCGCGGAGGTCAGGCCGTTGCTGTTGGCGATCTGGGACCAGGTATCACCCTTTTTCACCTCATAGGTGACCTCGGCGGTCTTGGTGCTGTATAGGGTCTCCGCCAAATAACCCAGATTCATGATCTCCTCCGTGAGGACGTATTCTTCCTTGACCTCCACGTTCTCCTTGAATTCGCAGGAAATGGTATCCTCGTTGGTGGCGGCGGCTTTCAGCTGTGCCAGCAGCTCCTCCAGCGCGCCCTCGTACGGCGTGGCGCCGATACGCTCGCCGTCCACATACAGGCAGTAGGCCCGGGTCACCATGCCGATCTCCTCGGACAGGTCCTCCTCAAAGGTCTCCTCGTCCACCACATCCTGCCGCCGCATAAGGCCGGCGGAGTACTGAAGCAGAGAGTCATCGATGGTATATGTGGTGCCCAGCGTCCGGGTGGTGACCTTCTCCAGATTGGAGCGGGCCTCCTCCACGGCGGACCGGGAACTGACGGCGGCGATAACTTCGCCGTCGTAGGTGACAGTGGTGCCCACGGTATAGAAGGAGCAGAACATCACGATGGCCGCAAAACCGCAGCCCACACCCAAAAAGGCCGCCGGGTGGATGCGGTGATGCTCGCTCCAGGCCCGGAAGTGGCTCACATGGTGGATGGCCTGTTTGCGGTGGCCCCAGGTGGCCTCCCGCAGGCGGCTGCCCACCATGGGCAGCATACTCCAGGCAAACAGCAGCAGCTGAATGGGCGCCCGCTCGGATTCCGGAAAATTCTTGGCCCGCTTCTCCCGGACGATGTGGTGCCAGCGGCGGCGGATCCACTGCGCCTTTTTCCGAACCATCTCGCAGAATTGTGCCGCGGAGCTCCGCGCCGGAGAGGGCGCCGTTTTCCGCCGGGCGGCGGAGCGCCGGGGCGTCTCCTCCGTCATGACAGCAGCAGCAGTCCGCACCGGCTCCCGCGCTTCCCGGGAGGCATTTTTCTTCGAGGCCGCCTGCTGTTCCTTTGTCAATCTCCTGCCGCTCCTGGCGCTTTGCCGGGAGGCTGGCTTCGCTTTTTTCAGTTTATCGCTCATAACCTCTCCCTGAGAAAGTCGTCAAATCATGGTCTTTCAAAAAAGTAACAATTTGTTACCATTTCATATTACCCTGTTTTTCTGCATACGTCAAGCCCTTTTCCCACGAAAAAGTGTGCCAGCAGATGGTGTTTGGTGCTTTTTTCAAACCGCAGCATCTGGCACAGGCTTTGTCAGTTTTGCACATTTACCAGAATAAAAGGTGAATATTCCGTAAATTTTCAGCGTGATGTTCCGATTTTCCAATTGACCCGACGGGCCAGTCGTGTATAATGAACTTGGTATAAAATTTTACCCCAACATATACAATTTTGGAGGAAATGAACATGTTTGAGTTTCTGATCAAAAAGCTGAAGGCCCATCCCCGCAAGATCGTCTTCACCGAGGGCACCGATCCCCGCATTCTGGAAGCTTCCGCCCGTCTGCTGTCCGGCACGTTCCTGACCCCCGTTCTGGTGGGCAACGAGGATGAGATCCAGAAGGCCGCCGAAGAGGCCGGCTTCAATATCCGTGGCGCCATCATCATTGACCCCACCAATTTCGCCGACATGGACAAGATGGTGGACCTCATGGTAGAACTGCGCAAGGGCAAGATGACCGCCGAGCAGTGCCGCGCTACCCTGGGCCAGGCCAACTACTTTGGCACCATGCTGGTGAAGATGGGCTATGCCGACGCCCTGCTGGGCGGCGCCACCTACTCCACCGCCGACACCGTCCGTCCTGCCCTGCAACTGATCAAGACCAAGCCCGGCAGCAAGATCGTCTCCTCCTGCTTCATTCTGGTCCGCCCCTCCGCCACCGGTGACCGCGAGGTCCTGGCCATGGGCGACTGCGCCATCAACATCAAGCCCACCGAGGACGAGCTGGTGGAGATCGCCTATGAGACCTCTGAGACCGCCCGCACCTTTGGCATCGACCCGAAGATTGCTTTCCTGAGCTACTCCACCTTGGGCTCCGGCAAGGGCGAGGATGTGGACAAGATGCGTCACGCCTTCGAGAAGGCCCACGCCGCTTATCCCGATCTGGCCATGGAAGGCGAGCTGCAGTTCGACGCCGCCGTGTCCCCCACTGTGGCCCGCACCAAGTGCCCCGATTCCAAGGTGGCCGGCCACGCCAACACCTTTATCTTCCCCGACATCAATGCCGGCAACATCGGCTACAAGATCTGCCAGCGCATGGGCTCCTTCGACGCTTACGGCCCCATCCTGCAGGGCCTGAACGCCCCCATCAACGACCTCTCCCGCGGCTGCAACGCCCAGGAGGTCTACTCCATGGCCATTATCACCGCCGGCCTGTGCAAGGACTGATTGTTTCCAAAAGCATCTGCCGGGACGCCTTTTGGCGTCCCGGCCTTTTTTGCAGCCGTCCGGGTCATCCCGGCTGACAGGCTGTTTCAGAAGCTCTGCCGCCATAAAAGGAAGGACCGCTTCAAAAGGCAGTCCTTCCTTTTATCATTGGCCATTTACTTTTGCGGGCGGCGGCATACAGGTCTCCCGCCGGATCAGCTCAGCTGGTATCTTTTCGTTGTAAATCTCATGCGTCTTGCTATCCATCAGCTTCATCAGCGTCTCCATGGCAAGTGCACACAGTTTTTCCTTCGGCTGAGCCAAAGTGGTCAACTGAATTTTGGGCAGTGAAGCAAATGAAATATCATCAAACCCGATCAGGGACATCTGCTGCGGAATGTCTATGCCAAACTCCATTACCGCCTGGATGATCCCCAGTGCGAAATGGTCGTTGACCGTCATGATGGCCGTTGGATAAGGTTTCCCGGTTTCCACGCAATGGTTAAAATATGCGATGCCCGTCTGGTATCCATCTTCGATGCGGCTGCCCTGCGTAACGCTGAACAGCTCGTAGTGAACATCCACCGCCCGCTGCATAACATCCAAAAAGCCCTTTCGGCGGTTTTGGTGGGTGACCGATGACTCACGCCCTCCGAGAAACGCCATATTACGGTGTCCCAGGCCCAGCAAATAGCGGGCGCCCAGTACAGTCCCGCCATATCCATCCACCGTGATCTTGGAAACAATGCCGTCTGGGATATTATCTCCCAAAAAAAGCGTGGGGATCTTATCAATGTATTTTTGCAGGCTCATATAGGTCTTGTCCCCAACGCCGGAAATGATCAGTCCGTCCGCTCTGCGCTCCAAAAGAGCCTGGATATTCTGCTCCTCAATATGATAATCATAAAAGGAACTGGAAATAAACACATTGAAGCCGCGCTGCTTGGCATTCCATTCGATATGGCGAATCAACTCACCGAAATAAACATTTGAGATGTCAGGCACAATGATGCCGATTGCCTTTGACTCATGCTTTTTCAATTGGCGCGCAGCCGCATTGCGGGTAAACCCCGTCTGTTGGCACAGATCCATGATCCGCTCATATGTCTCCGGCCTCACATTCCGGGCGCCGTTCAGCGCTCGTGAGACCGTTGTGTGAGACACGCCGGCCATTCTGGCGATATCTTTAATCGTCAGATCTCCCATAAGTCGCCTCGCTTCACTATCAAAAATAATATGCAAACTCTCCCTGAAATGTAAATCGGACCTGGGAATTCCCAGCTTGTCCCAATTCGTCCATGCGCTTCTGCATATCATTATTATAATGCTCTTTGTCAACCGTGACCACAAGAATTTTCGGAGTAGTCATTTTTTGTGTCTCCTCTGAAAAGTAAAGCGGATTGATGCCGTGGTGGGATAGCTTTTGGATAATTGGACGCACCGGTCCGTATCTCTCAAGTGCCATACGAAGTGTTTGGTCCGGGCTGTCTCCCGCCATCAGCGCGATGTCGGTTCCCCGATTTGTCAGCAGCCAGATACTGCTGTCTTCGTTGCACGCCTGCTTGTGCAGTTCCAACAGCGTCATCATTTCCCGCTCGCCCAGATCTGGCCGGCAAAGCTCCTTTGCTCTGGTGACCGACCGCATGGGAGCATCCGCCGTAGGATAGAGACAGTGCAGCACATTTTCTCCAAACACGAACTTTTTCCCGCCGCACGAAACAGATGTGCGCATTTTGGTGCCTGAGCGCCGGAAATACTGGAAAATACGATGATATTCCCGATAAAATTCGCGGTCTCCAAAAATCGGATAAACAGCCTCATGAAATACAAGGTCTCCGCAGGGGGCCACTAACTCTTCCACCTTGATTTTGTCGATCAGCTGATAAAAGCCCCCGAAGTGGTCTTGATGCAGGTGCGTCAGAATCATCAGGTCCACTGTTTTGATTTCGCGCTCCTCCAAAAATTCCAGCAGCGGCTGATGCCCGCGCCAGGAGAGTTCTCCGCCATCAAGCACCACGGTCTTTTTCCCTTGTTCGCTGTCCAGGAAGAAAACAGAGCAGTCTGCGCGGCCCACATTTAAAATGTGAAGCTCGTTCATACCGTCAGTGTCACCTCATCTCCCGTTCTATATTCCTTTCCCCCGCGATACCGGATCTCCAGCACTCCTTCATCCGCTCGGTTCCGGAGCATCATGCGCATTTCCATTCCCTGGTATTCGATCTCGTGGATCGTGGCCCGGACGCCTTCGCCGCCATTTTCCGCAATGGTGAGATTTTCCGGCTTGACAGGATAGCGGCCCTCCTTATGGAACACCTCCGCAATACCGGCTCCGTTCCATCTCGCTCGGGAACCTGCGGGAGTAAACACATCCCCCTCCCAGGAGCCGGGAATCAGGTTGGAACGCCCCACAAACTTCGCCACAAACGGCGTCGCGGGTGCGCCATAGATCTCTCTGGGAGTGCCTATCTGCTCGATCTGGCCATGATTCATCACTACGATCCGGTCTGCCAACGCCAAGGCCTCCGACTGGTCGTGCGTGACATAAACAACTGTTACCTTTGTTTTTTGATGAAGCTCTTTGATCTCGCGCCGCATCTCCACCCGCAGCTCCGTATCCAGATTACTCAGAGGTTCGTCCATCAAAAGCAGATCCGGGTTCACAGACAGTGCTCTCGCCAACGCCACGCGCTGGCGCTGGCCGCCGGAAAGCTGGGAGGGCAGCCGCTTTTCCATCCCGGTGAGTCCCACCATTTCAATCAGCTCTTTTACCCGCATGTCGCAATCGCTGCGAATCTCCTGAGAAACGAATTTGCTGTTCTTGATGGGAAACTCTATGTTTTTCTTCACGCTCATATGGGGCCATAAGGCATACGACTGGAATACCATGCTGATGAAACGCTCATTGGGCGGCAATACATATTCTTTGTTTGCCACCACCTGTTCGCCGATGCGGATCTCGCCGGCAGACGGCCTGTTAAAGCCCGCCAGCAACCGAAGGAGCGTCGTTTTTCCGCATCCGGAAGGACCTAAAATCGCAATGAATTCCCCTTCTTCGATCTTAAAGCTGATGTCGTTCAGCGCCTTAAAACCGTTAAAGTCCATAATAATGTTCCGGATCTCCGTACTCATGTCGCATTCCTCCCCGTATACTTTCTAAGGACAGCTGAAATCCAGCGGTAGACCAAGACAAGCGCAAGGATCGTCAGGCAGACCACCGATGAGAGCGCGCAGGCATACGTCGTATAGCCCGCGGAAGTGTAATTATAGATCACAACGCCCAGCGTTTCAGAACCGGCAGACCACAGCAAGGAAGATGTAGTCAGCTCCGTAAGCGCGTTGATGAACACAAGGCCCATGCCGGAAACAGTCGCCGGGAAGATCAGCGGAATGATCACCGCCGTCCATTTTTTCCAGAACCCCGCCCCGCAGATCTCAGCCGCTTCCTCCATGGAAACATCGGTCTGCAGCACACCCGTTGTGCTGTTTCGGATCTGCAAGGAAGTGAACCGCACCACATAGGACACCAGCAGCATAAAAACCGTGGCATAAATCGTTTTGTGGATAATCGGCAGTGGGCTTGCCCATGTCAAAATCAGCGCAAGGCCCAAAATGATGCCGGGAATGGAGTAGGGAACAGAGATGATGCTTTCAACCACGCGGATCAGCTTTGTGGGGCGCCGCACCATCAGATACGCCACGATCGTTCCGGCCACAACGCAGATTGCCGCTGTGGAAAAGCTGAGGATCAAGCTGTTTTTAATGGCGTTGAAGCTTTTGGGATTGCTGAACACGAATGCGAAATTGCCCAGAGTCATGTTATTCAGGTGATAACCGCCGCCGATGCCCTTCATAAAAGAAGTCAGGATCAGTGTCAGCAGCGGCACAAAGTTAATCACAAAAATGGCGATCCAGATCAGGGCTTCCACAAAAATTTTCTTATTATGCAAAAAGAAGCGGGGATTCATATCCTCCAGATCCGTCTGCATCGTCTGGAACATCTTCGCCACGCGCCAGAGGATCAGGGAGCTCAAGACACCGATGACGGCGAGGATCACGGATTTCGCCGCCGCCTCACTGAAGTTATTGCCGGAAAAAGAAATGATCGTCTGATAGATATCCGTGGAAAGCACGGTGATGCGGGCCGGGATCCCCAAGAAGGCAACCGTTCCAAAATTATCCAGGCAGGAGATGAACACCAGCAGCAGGCCGTTGGCGATGCCGGACAGTGACATTGGCAGTGTCACCTTAAAGAAGGTGCGGAGCTTGTTGCATCCGGAAATGGCCGCCGCCAATTCCATGTCTGTGGAAATTTTCCGGAAGGTGCTCAGGGTCAGTGTATAGATCAAAGGGTACTTCGTCACGGAGAACACAAAGATAATGCCCCAGTAGGAGTAAATGTTCGGCATGGTGGCATTCGGCAAAATATCCTTGAGCACCGTGGCGATCAATCCGCCTTTTGCGAAAAACTGCATCCACGCCAGCGTAATGATATAGCCCGGAATGATCAGCGGCAGCAGCAGCGTATAATGGATCAGTTTCTTTCCGCGAATATCGGCATATGCCACGAAGTAGGCCATCGTGACGCCGATCAAGGATGCGAAAAAAGACGACATCAGATTGATGTACAGGGTATCCCGGATCACTTTCAGCATTTTTGCATTTGTCAGCAATTCGCGGAATATCGCCAAGCTGATATGTCCGTCTACCCGAAAGGCTACCACAGCCAGTTTATACATAGGCAGGAAAAACAGGCCAAAAACAGCCAACAGCCCAAACGTTGCAAGAAGATAAACGGATATCTGGCGGAAAATGCCCCCCTTTCCGCCAGCCGATGAAGATAATCTCGCCATACAAATCCCACTTTCTGAAGAATAACAGCCGGGCCGCCCTCCGCCGGGAAAGGCGGCCCAGCTGTTGAATATTTCTCTTAGAAGCCGAACATCTGCGCGAACTTCTCCTTCTCTCCTTCGCGGGCCTCAAACAGCTCCTTTGCGTCGGAGATCAGATTCACACGTTCTTCGACCGCCAGGCTGCCCTCCGGGACCTCCATGCCCTTGCGGATAGGCGCCTTGCCGATCATTTCACGCCCCAGCGTCTGGATCTCCTCAGACAACATGAAGTCCACGAACGCCTGGGCAGCCGTCAGATTATCCGTCGTACTCGTGATTCCTATGGGGTCCGCGGTAGCAGGCACACCTTCCTTAGGATACACAAACGCGAGCGGAGAGCCGCTGGCGGCACCTGCCAGTGCGTTGGAATCGCAAGCGATGCCATAAGCATTTTCGCCGGAAGCCACAGAGTTGATGACGCCGCCGTTGCCATTGACGATCATCACCTCATTGTTCAGCAGCCCCTCGTAGTATTCCCAACCAATGCCTTCCGTGCGCGTCAGCTCCAGCAGCATATTCGCCGCGGTTCCGGAGTAGAGCGGGTTGGGCATAACGGTATTGGCCTTTGCCTCATCTTTCAGCAGGTCGAACCAGCTTGTCGGAGCCTCCTTGACCAGGTCGGTATTATAGACGATACCCATGGCCGCAGGGAATGTACCGTAGTAATAGTGTTCAGGGTCCACAAATTCCGTATAAATGTTGCCCAGCTCGGGAGAATCATACGGCTGTAGCAGGTCATTGGCCTTCAAATTTTCAAAAGTAGCGGCATCAGACACCATGATCAGGTCCGCCTGAATACTGTTGGTCATTTTTTCAGCCATAATCTTGCTGACCACTTCTTCTGTGCCGGATCGATAATACTCCGCGTTTGCCTCGGGGTATTTTTCGTTGAACTTTGCGCACACCTCGGAAATGAATGCATCTTCCGCAGAAGTATAGATCATCAAATTGCCGGAGACAACAGGTTCTTTGGAATCTTCAGCAGCGGTATCCGCCGGAGCTTCAGATGGTGCTTCCTCCTTCTTGCCTCCGCAGCCAGCCAGGCTCAGGGCCATTGCAAGGGTGAGGAACAGAGAGAACAATCGGGTAATTTTACGGTTCATAGTAGTTTCTCCTTTCATCCTTAAAATGTTCACGTTAACATTTTGAGAAGCACGTGCGCTACCTCACACAATCAGTATACTTGATGCATTTCAGAAAAGTCAACAAAATATTAAACTTTAAAACCGCCAAAAATTTCCTAATTTTTTTGATATTTTCACAAATTTCAGGTGTTTTTTGATTTTGTTTTTCTCCACCGGCATTTGTTCTTGCCGCTTTTCATTGAATGTTCACGTTAACAATCGTGCAAGCCGAGGTGATACGCCGGCGCAGCGTTTTCCATTGTAAAATCCGCCCGACGCAGCACGTTCTTCTTTTTTGGAAATGATCCGATCTCTGAGATCAAAACGAGTATAACCCGGCAGTCTGCAAAAGTTCCACCAAAGTTTCGAAAAAATTTGGTTAAATGTTCAAAAATGCGCCTTCACGGAGAAATCATCCCCCGCTCGCAAAAGCCCTCTGCCCTTTTGCCAGAATTCTTAACAACAACTGAACGGGCCTCTTCTTTCCTCCCGTGGTATCATAGTCCATTATCACATTTTCAGAAAGAGGAGGTCCTATGAAACAACACCGGATTTCTTTTCGCGCCGTCCTGTCCAAGCTGCGGCCCTTGAACTTTTTGCTGCTGCTGGCCGCCGGTATCGTCAACGCCATCGGCGTCACCATGTTTCTGGCGCCGGTCCAGCTGTACGACAGCGGCATTTCCGGCACCTCCATGCTGCTGTGGCAGGTCACGCCGGAGGAATACACTCTGTCGCTGTTTTTGCTGCTTTTGAATATCCCGCTGTTCCTGTTCGGACTGAAAAAGCAGGGTGCCGTGTTCACCATTTACTCCGTCTGGGCGGTGTTCGTCTATTCCGCCGCCTCTTTCGTCATCACAGATATTCTGCCGGTGGATGTAGCCACCGCCTCCCCCTTCGCCGGACAGGACCTGCTGCTGTGCGCCCTGTTCGGCGGCCTTATCTCCGGCATCGGCAGTGGCATGACCATCCGCTTCGGCGGCGCCATCGACGGCGTGGAGGTCATGGCGGTCATCTTTGCCAAGAGGCTGGGGCTCACCGTAGGTACCTTCGTGATGATCTATAACGCGCTGTTGTACATCGTCATCGGCTGCGTGTTCCACAGCTGGGTCCTGCCACTGTACTCCATCGTCACCTACTGTGTGGCTATCAAGGCCGTAGACTTCATCGTGGAGGGCCTGGACAAGGCCAAGTCCGCCATGATCGTCACCAGCCGGGCCGATGAGATCAGTGAAGCGCTGTCCGAGGCCTTTGGCCGGGGCATCACCCATATCGGCGCCAAGGGCTACTACTCCGGTGCAGACCGGACCATCATCTATTTCGTGGTAAACCGCTTCCAAATCGGCCGCTTGAAGGCCATCGTCACAGAGCTGGACCCCGACGCCTTTCTGACCATCTCTGAGGTCTCCGACGTGCTGGGCCGGAGCGTACAGAAATAAACGAACCCCCCGCCGTGGCGGGGGTGTTTCACGTTTCCGCATCCTCCAGGTACGTTTCCTCCGCGTCGATCTGCGCCTGGCGCAGGATGTCCTTCGCCCCGCCCACGTTCAGTTCCTCCAGGGCGTCCAGCGCATCGGTGGCGGCGTTGAACAATTTTGCGTAGAGCTTTTGATAATCGGCCATTGTCGTCTCCTTCTAAATAGACTTATTTTAGATATGTTTTATATCTGTTTTTTCCATAATAGCACATATCAGCCATAAAGTAAACACATCATATATCTAATTTGAGGTGTTATTATGGCCATCAAAAGTCTCTCCATCCGAATCGACGAAGAAATGCTGCACAAGCTGCATGTCGTGGCTGACTATGAAGGCCGGTCTGCAAACAGCCAGATTCTGGTCCTGATTCGGGACGCTATTGAAGCCTACGAAGAAAAGCATGGCGAGATCAAGCTCTAACGGTGTCAACAAAAATCCCCGGAGTAAAACTCCGGGGATTTTTTACGCTTAGTATTGAAAAATCACTTCTGGCTTTCCGCAACAGCCACGGCCACGGCGACGGTAGCGCCCACCATGGGGTTGTTGCCCATGCCCAGGAAGCCCATCATTTCCACATGGGCGGGCACGGAGGAGGAGCCAGCGAACTGGGCGTCGGAGTGCATCCGGCCCATGGTGTCGGTCATGCCATAGCTGGCGGGGCCGGCGGCCATGTTATCGGGATGCAGGGTGCGGCCGGTGCCGCCGCCGGAGGCCACAGAGAAGTACTTCTTGCCCTGCTCAATGCATTCCTTCTTATAGGTGCCGGCAACGGGGTGCTGGAACCGGGTGGGGTTGGTGGAGTTGCCGGTGATGGACACGTCCACGCCCTCGTGGTGCATGATGGCCACGCCCTCGCGGACATCGTCAGCACCGTAGCAGCGGACAGCGGAACGCTCCCCGTCGGAGTACTTGACCTCGCGGACGATGTTCAGCTCGCCGGTGTAGTAGTCGAACTGAGTCTGTACGTAGGTGAAACCGTTGATGCGGGAGATGATCTGGGCGGCGTCCTTGCCCAGGCCGTTCAGGATGACCCGCAGGGGCTCCTTGCGGGCCTTGTTGGCGTTGCGGACGATGCCGATGGCACCCTCGGCGGCGGCGAAGGACTCGTGGCCGGCCAGGAAGGCGAAGCACTTGGTCTCGTCCCGCAGCAGCATGGCGCCCAGGTTGCCGTGGCCCAGACCCACCTTGCGGTCCTCGGCCACGGAGCCGGGGATGCAGAAGGCCTGGAGGCCGATGCCGATGGCCTCTGCGGCCTCGGCGGCGGTCTTAACGCCCTTCTTCAGAGCGATGGCAGCGCCCACACAGTAGGCCCAGCAGGCGTTCTCAAAGCAGATGGGCTGAATGCCCTTGACGATGTCGTAGGGGTCGAAGCCGGCGGCCTTGCAAATGTCGCGGCACTCCTCCACACCGGAAATTCCGTACTGGGCCAGGACGGAATTGATCTTATCGATTCTTCTCTCGTAGCTTTCAAACAGAGCCATTTGTCAATTCCTCCTTTTTTTACTCGTGACGGGGGTCGATGTACTTGACGGCGGCGTCGAACTGGCCGTAGTGGCCCTTAGCCTTCTCCAGAGCCTCGTTGGCGTCCACGCCCTTCTTGATGGCGTCCATCATCTTGCCCAGGTTGACGAACTCATAGCCGATGATCTCGTTGTCCTTGTTCAGGGCGACGCGGGTGCAGTAGCCCTCGGCCATCTCCAGATAGCGGGGACCCTTGGCCTTCGTGGCCATCATGGTGCCCACCTGGGAGCGCAGGCCCTTGCCCAGATCCTCCAGGGAGGCGCCGATGGGCAAGCCGCCCTCGGAAAAGGCCGTCTGGGTGCGGCCGTAGACGATCTGCAGGAACAGTTCCCGCATAGCGGTGTTGATGGCATCGCACACCAGGTCGGTGTTCAGCGCCTCCAGGATGGTCTTACCCACCAGGATCTCAGACGCCATGGCGGCGGAGTGGGTCATGCCGGAGCAGCCGATTGTCTCCACCAAGGCCTCCTCGATAACGCCGTCCTTCACGTTCAGGGTCAGCTTGCAGGCGCCCTGCTGGGGAGCGCACCAGCCAATGCCGTGGGTCAGGCCGGAGATGTCCTTAATTTCCTTGGCCTGTACCCACTTGCCCTCCTCGGGGATGGGAGCCGGACCATGGTATGCGCCCTTGGCAACGGGGCACATATTCTGCACTTCAGTAGAGTAGATCATGTTTCGTGCTTTCCTTTCCTGTGTTGTATTTTTTCCGGAATTTTACCGTTTTCAGGGGGTTCCGGTGTTTTTCCGACCATTATTATATCGGTAAACGATTACCCTGTCAAGCAAAGACGAAAATTTCCCATTATCTGAAATAGCTGCAATTTTTGCCCGTCAAACAGCAAAAAAACGGCCTCCGCCAAAAGACGGAGGCCGCATCCGGGAACAGCAGCTTTTCGGGAGATGTATTACAGGATGTTCATCAGGTTGAAGGCCAGGATCAGGCCGGAGAACACGATGGACACGGTGGAGCACAGCTTGATGAGGATGTTCAGGGAAGGACCGGAGGTATCCTTGAAGGGGTCGCCCACGGTGTCGCCCACGACAGCGGCCTTGTGGCACTCGGAGCCCTTGCCGCCGTGATGGCCGGACTCGATGTACTTCTTGGCGTTATCCCAGGCACCGCCGGCGTTGGACATGAACACGGCCATGGCAAAGCCGGTGACGGACACGCCGCCAAGCAGGCCGACCACGCCGGTGGGGCCCAGCACCAGACCGGTGAGGATGGGCACCACGATGGCCAGGATGGCGGGAGCCACCATCTCATGCAGGGCGCCCTTGGTGCACAGGGCCACGCAGGAGGCGTAATCAGGGTCTGCCTTGTACTCCATGATACCGGCAATCTCCCGGAACTGGCGGCGGACCTCCACCACGATGGACTGGGCGGCCTTCTGCACCGCGCTCATGGTGAAGGCGGAGAACACGAAGGTCAGCATGGCGCCCACGAACATACCAACCAGAACGGTGGGGCTGGTGAGCGTAAAGTTCAGAGTCTCGGTGGTGTTTTCCTGGACGATGTTGACGTAGGAGACCAGCAGGGCCAGGGCGGTCAGGGAGGCGGAGCCGATGGCGAAGCCCTTGCCGGTGGCGGCGGTGGTGTTGCCCAGGGAGTCCAGGGCGTCGGTACGGTCACGGACGGTCTCGGGCAGGCCGCTCATTTCGGCGATGCCGCCGGCATTGTCGGCCACGGGGCCGTAAGCGTCGGTGGCCAGGGTGATGCCCAGGGTGGACAGCATACCGACGCCGGCGATGCCGATGCCGTACAGGCCCTGGTTGAAGGCGGCGGTGAAGGCACCGTTGCCATCCACGATGACAGTGGAGCCGCCGGCGGCGAAGTAGCTGACCAGCACGGCCGCGGCCACAATGAGGATGGAGGTCATGGTGGACTTCAGGCCCAGGGAAATACCGCCGATGATGATGGTGGCGGAGCCGGTCTCAGAGGCGGCCGCCAACTCCTGGGTGGGCTTGTAGGTATCAGAGGTATAGTACTCGGTGAAATAGCCGATGGCGCAGCCGCCGATGAGGCCGCAGAGGATGGCGATGTACACGCCCATATGGCCGTCCAGAATGACGTAGGTCAGGGGCGCGGCCACGACGGCGGCCAGAACAGCGGCGGTATAGGTGCCGGTGCGCAGGCTCTTGAGCAAGGACTCCTGGGTGGCGTCCTCCTTGGTCTTCACCAGGAAGGAGCCGATGATGGAGCAGATGATGCCGGTGACGGCCAGAGCCATGGGCAGCAGCATACCGGCAAAGCCGTAGCCGCCCACGGCGCCCAGGGCGAAGGTCGCCAGGATGGAGCCCACGTAGGACTCGTACAGGTCGGCGCCCATACCGGCCACGTCGCCCACGTTGTCGCCCACGTTGTCGGCGATGGTGGCGGGGTTGCGGGGGTCATCCTCGGGGATGCCGGCTTCCACTTTACCCACCAGGTCGGCGCCCACGTCAGCGGCCTTGGTGTAGATGCCGCCGCCCACACGGGCGAACAGCGCCATGAAGGAAGCGCCCATGCCGTTCATGACCATGATGTTGCCCAGCTGGGTGGGGTCGCTGATACCGAAGCCATAGCGCAGCAGGAAGAACCACATGGTGATGTCCAGCATTCCCAGACCCACCACGGTGAAGCCCATGACGGAGCCGGAGGAGAATGCCACCCGCAGGCCCTTATTCAGGCTCTCGGAAGCAGCCTGGGCGGTACGGGCGTTGGAATTAGTGGCGATCTTCATGCCGATGAAGCCGGCCAGCATGGAGAACACGCCGCCGGTGACAAAGGCAAAGGGGGTGAACTTCGACAGCATTTTGCCGCCGGAGGCGAACGCAATGACCAGAAGGACAACGAACACCACCACGAACACCTTGAACACGGTGGTGTATTGCTGCTTCAGGTAAGCGTTGGCGCCCTCGCGGATGTTGGCGGCGATCTTACGCATCCGCTCATTGCCTTCTGAATAGGTCACGACCTTTTTTGCCTGTGTAATGGCAAAAAGGCCGGCGATGATTGCGCCGACAAATCCGATCCAGAACAGTTGATCCATGATTTTTCCACTCCTTAATTGGTTTGTGTTTTACAGTGTGCTATTATTCTAGCACACGCGAACGTTTTTTCAAGTAACAAACCAGCAACTTTTTACGCAAACGTTGTATATTTTATGTTTTGCATAAATTTTACATTCGTTTTCCGTCACTTCTCACCTTGTTTGCAGGCAAATTTTCGTAAATTTTGCATTTTTATAGCGCAAAAATGACAGTTATTTCACAAAAAAACCGTTTTTGAGGCCACCCCCAAAAACGGCTTTGCATCGTCCGCAAATTTTGCGTTCGCTTTTCTTCAATTTTTGCGTTAATTTTGCGTACAGCTTTTATTTTCGTCCGGAAGCGGCAGGGGCCGCCCCTTCTGCATGGGAAAAGGCCCCCAAAAAAGAAAAAGCCCACGCCTTTTGTCTGGCGTGGTCACTGCTTCTCTTGGTTCAAAACTTACCGCTCGCTCCGGGTCCAGGTATCATCCGGGAAGATCATATCATCCACGTCCCCGCTTCTGCGGGCAAAATGCTGCATCATTCCACATGCCTCCTTTCCAATGATTTGTTGACAGTATAGCACGTTTCTGCCGCCCTCGCAAGGAGATGCTGGCAAATTTCACAAACAGTTTACATATTTTTGTGAAGCCTGTGTAACCCACAAGTATTCCCTTTTGGTGAAGTTTTCCACATCCTATTGTGGAAACTGGCGGAATCACGGAGAATCCATTGGATTCCCCTCACTTTTCCCCTGTTCTTTGTACATTTTTTCTCTCGCCTTTGGAATGCTACCTATGCTATAATATGGTTGATTATTACACGTATCTTTTTCGCAGTTATCACATTGGCGGCTGAGGGGGCCGCGTCTATGGCAAAACATCGTGCACACCGCCGCCGGAAGCGGCGGTGGTTTCTGCCGGCGCTGGTCATTCTGGCAGCCGCTTTGTTTGTGTGGTGGAGCAACACCGCCTTGCAGGTCACCCGTTTTGACGCCCTGTTCCGGGATTTGCCCGCCGGCTTTGACGGCTGCCGGGCCGCCGTCATCAGCGACCTGCACACCGCTTCCTTTGGGCAGGACAATCAGGACCTGTACGCCGCTTTGGAGGCGGAGAGGCCGGACTATATTTTCTTGGTGGGGGACCTGCTGGACCAGTACCGTGCCGTGCCGGAGGGCTATGCCGCCTCCATGGCCCAGTCCCTTTCCGCCATCGCCCCTACCTACTACGTCACCGGCAACCACGAGTGGGCCTTGGGGGATGTGCCCGCCCTGAAGCGGACCTTGGCGGACAACGGCGTGGCCGTATTATCCAACCAGTTCACCGCTCTGGAGCGGAACGGGGACACCGTGATCCTGGCGGGCATTGATGACCCCAACGGCTACGCCGACCAGAAAACGCCGGAGGCGCTGGCCGCGGAGGTATACGCCCAATACGGCGACCCCTTCTGGGTGCTGCTGGCCCACCGGAACGACCGCTTTGTGTCCCAGTACAGCCTGCTGGGGGCGGACCTGGTCATCTCCGGCCACGCCCACGGCGGTATCATTCGCCTGCCCTTTACCGACGGGCTCATTTCCCATGACCTGGAACTGCTCCCCTCCTATACGGCGGGGCTTTACGAGGAAAACGGCTCCGCGCTGTTCGTTACCCGGGGCCTTGGCAACTCCGGCCCCTCTTTTCGGCTGTTCAACCGGCCGGAGGTGGCCGTTTTGACGCTGCACAAAGAATTTGAATCTTGAGGAATCTCTCATGACCGAATTTCACGCAGGACAATTTGATATCGCCGTCATCGGTGCCGGACACGCTGGCATCGAGGCGGCTCTGGCCGCCGCCCGGCTGGGGATGGAGACCGTTGTGTTCACCATTAACCTGGACGCCGTGGGCAACATGCCCTGCAACCCCGCCATTGGCGGCACCGGCAAGGGCCACCTGGTCCGGGAGCTGGACGCCTTGGGCGGTGAGATGGCAAAGGCCGCCGACGAGTGCTGCATCCAGTACCGGCTCTTGAACAAGGGCAAGGGCCCCGCCGTGTGGAGTCTCCGGGCCCAGGCGGACCGCCGGAGATACCAGGAGCGGATGAAGCACACCCTGGAGCGACAGGAGCACCTGACCGTCCGCCAGGGCGAGGTGGTGGAGGTCCGGGCGGAAAACGGCGCCGTTTCTCAGGTGGTGCTGGCCACTGGGGCGGTCTTTGCCGTGAAGGCCGTCATTCTGGCCACTGGCACCTACCTGGCCGGCCGCACCATCATCGGTGAGTGTGTGGAGGAATCCGGCCCCGACGGCATGCACGCCGCCCGGCGGCTGACGGAGTCCCTGCTGGCTCTGGGCCTGCCCCTGCGGCGGTTCAAGACCGGCACGCCGCCCCGGGTCAATGCCCGGACGGTGGATTTTGACGAGATGGAGCTCCAGCCGGGAGACACCCTCCCCGTCCCCTTTTCTTACAGCACCAAGCAGCCGCCGGAGAATTCGGCGGTGTGCTGGCTCACCTGGACCACGGAGGAGACGAAGCGCATCGTCCAGGAGAACCTGGACCGGGCGCCCATGTACTCCGGTCTCATTGAGGGCGTCGGTCCCCGGTACTGCCCCTCCTTTGAAACGAAGATCGTCCGCTTTCCGGACAAGCTCCGCCACCAGCTGTTCGTGGAGCCCATGGGCCTCAACACGGAGGAGCTGTACATCCAGGGCTTCTCCTCCTCCATGCCGGAGGAGGTGCAGCTGCAAATGCTCCGCAGCGTACCGGGCCTGCGCCGGGCCGTCATGACCCGCCCGGCCTACGCCATCGAATACGACTGCATCGACCCTCTGGCCCTGCGGGCCACGCTGGAGTGCAAGGCCGTCAGCGGCCTGTACGGCGCCGGGCAGTTCAACGGCTCCTCCGGCTACGAGGAGGCCGCCGTCCAGGGCTTTGTGGCCGGCGTTAACGCCGCCCGGAAGCTGAAGGGCGAAAGCGACTTCATCCTCTCCCGGTCGGAGAGCTACATCGGCACCCTTATTGACGACTTGGTGACCAAAGGCACCAATGAGCCCTACCGCATCATGACCTCCCGCAGCGAATACCGCCTGCTGCTGCGGCAGGACAACGCCGACTGGCGGCTGACCCGTCGGGGCCACGACATCGGCCTGGTTTCCGGCCAGCGGCTGCGGGAAGTAGAGGAAAAATACGCCGCCGTGGAACGGGAGATCAAGCGCCTGACCCACACCGGCGCCGCCCCCTCCCCGGCCCTTTCCGCCCTGCTGGCGGAAAAGGGCACCGCCGATGTCACGGACGGAGCCTCCCTGCTGTCCCTTTTGAAGCGGCCCCAGCTCCACTATGCCGAGCTCGCCCCCTTCGACCTGGAGCGGCCGGACCTGCCGGCGGACGTGGCTGAGCAGGTGGAGATCAGCGTGAAGTACGAGGGCTATATCCAGCGCCAGCAAAAGCAGGTGGAGGACTTCCGGAAAATGGAGTCCCACAAGCTGCCCCCCGATCTGAATTTCAACGCCATCCAGGGCCTGCGGCTGGAGGCCAGGGAAAAGCTTTCCGCTGTCCGTCCCCTGGATCTGGGACAGGCCAGCCGCATCTCCGGCGTGTCCCCGGCGGATATCGCCGCCCTCATGGTCTATCTGGAGCGGTGAGGGCCAGCCCCAGCCGGGGCTGGGCGTAGTGGTCGTAAAGCCATTCATAGATGGGTTCCAAATCAATCACCGCTAGCGCAATTAAATTGTGTGCCAGTAGGAGGTTTCTATGGAAAGCAGCGTCCTCATAGAATTTGGCCAGCGTCTCCGGGAACTTCGCCAGGAACGCGGCGGTACACAAAAATCCATGGCGGCCTATTTGGGCTGCACTGTCAGCAAGTATCAAAAAATCGAATACGGACAGGTCAACGTCCCCGCCCTGACCCTTATCGCCCTGTCCGAATATTTTCACGTCAGCATCGACTATTTTCTGGGCCGCAGCGACCTGCGGTAAACGCTTTTGGACACCACCACAAGGAAGGAATCTGTACACATGATCATTGACCTGACCCACACCATCACGCCGGATACCTTCGTCTATCCCGGCACGCCCCGCCCCGCTTTCTCCCACACACGCACCCTGACCCAGAACGGTGCCCGGGAGACGCTGCTGCAGATCGGCTCCCACACCGGCACCCACATGGACGCCCCCCGCCACATCCTGCCGGATGGCTGCGGCCTGGACCAGCTGCCCCCCTCCCAGTTCTGCGGCCGGGCCGCCGTCATCGACGTGTCCCACCTGGGGGCGGGCGCCATCATCACCGCCGACTTCCTGCGCCAGCAAAACGGCTATCTCCGCACCGCTGACTTCGCCCTGTTCTACACCGGCTGGGAAAAGAAGTGGGGCGCCGAGGCCTTTTTGGATGAGGCCTTCCCCGTCCCCGACGAGGAGGCGGCCCGGTACCTGGTGTCCTGCGGCCTCAAGGGCGTGGGCACCGACGCCATCAGCGTGGACCCCCTGTCCAACAGCGAGTATCCCGCCCACAAGGTGCTGCTGGGCGGCGGCCTGGTCATTGTGGAGAACCTGTGCCTGAAAAAGGTGGTGGGCCGGAAGGACGTCATGTTCTTCGCCCTGCCCCTGAAATACGCCGGAGCCGACGGCGCCCCCGTCCGGGCCATCGCCGAGTTTCGAGATTTCTCTGAAAAGGAGATGAGCGGGGAATGAGAAAGTTCCTTGCAATCTTGGTGTGCAAGCTAGGCCGTGCCGTGGGCAAGCTGGTGGGCAAGGGCAGTTCCCTGCCCGGCAAGTACGCCCTGAAGATCTGCCCGGACATCCTGCGCCGGGTGCAGCTGCCCGCCCACATCATCGCCGTCACCGGCAGCAATGGCAAGACCTCCACTGTGGAGATGATCGCTGCCATCCTCCGCGCCGGCGGCAAGACCGTGGTGTACAATGAGGAGGGCTCCAACCAGATTGAGGGCGTCACCACCACCGTGCTGACCCACGCCACCCTGGGCGGCCGGGTGAAGGCCGACGTGCTCCTCATCGAATCCGATGAGCGCTACGCCGCCCGCAGCTTCCAGTACTTCCACCCCACGGAATTCGTCATCACCAACCTGTACCGGGACCAGCTGACCCGCAACGGCCATCCCGAGTGGGTGTACGACGCCATTCTGCCTGCCATCCACCCGGACACGAAGCTCATTCTGAACGCTGATGACCCCCTGTCCTCCTGCTTCGCCCAAAACCACGAGAAGGTGAAGTGGTTCGGCCTGGACCCCTGCTCCATTACCGGGGACAAGCCCACCGGCGTGTACCGCGACGGCGCTTACTGCCCCCTGTGCCACGGGCCCATGGAATATGACTATGTCCACTACAACCACATCGGCGCCTACCGCTGCACCAAGTGCGGCCACCGCAAGCCCGCCACAGACTACACCGTCACGGCGGCGGATCTGGACCAGGGCCGGTTGACCATCGACAGCGCCGTTACCATCCAGCTGGCCTTTCGCAGCATTTACAACGTGTACAACATTCTGGCGGCCTACGCCGCCTGCCGGGAGGTGGGCATCGCCGCCGACACCGCCGCCGGGGTCATCAACAACTACATTCTGAAAAACGGCCGGATGCAGAAGTTCACCCTGGGCGCCCACAAGGGCGTGCTGCTGACCAGCAAGCACGAAAACTCCATCGCCTACGACACGAACCTGCGCTACATCGCCGCCGCCAAGGAGCCCTGCACCGTGGTGGTCATCGTGGACGCGGTGAGCCGCAAGTACTTCACCAGCGAGACCAGCTGGCTGTGGGACATCGACTTTGACCTGCTGAACACTCCCCAGGTGGAACGGGTCATCCTCTCCGGCCGGTACTGCAACGACCTGGCCCTGCGCTTTTCCTTCACCGGCATCCCCCGGGAAAAATTCCTGGTCCAGCCGGACATCGCCGCTGCTGCGGAAACGCTGAAGGCGGAGGGCAGCGAGCAGGTATATGTGGTCACCTGCTTCTCTGACCGGGACAAGCTGCTGGCCCACGTGGTAAAGGAGGCGTAAGACATGGAACTGAAGATCGTCCATTTCTACCCCGACCTCATGAACCTGTACGGCAGCTATGCAAACGTGGCAGTTTTGCGGCGGTACCTGGAGGAGCTGGGCAACACCGTCACGGTAGAGGCCGTGGTCCCCGGCGAAGCGGCGAACCTCTCCGGCGCCGACTTCCTGTTTATGGGCGCCGGCACCGAGCGGCGGCAGAAGGCCGCCCTGGCGGACTTTGCCCGGTACGGCGATGCGGTGAAGGCCGCCGCCGAAGACGGCACTCCCATGCTGTTCGCCGGCACCGCCATGGAGCTGCTGGGCAAGACCATTACCGCGGCCGACGGCACGGTCTACGAGGGCATCGGCCTGGGAAGCTTTACCTCCGTCCAGGGCAAGCAGCGCTTTGTGGAGGATGTATACGGCACCACGGATTTGTATGGCGAGGCCGTGGTGGGCTTCATGAATAAGTGCAGCGTCATTGAAGGGGTGGAAACGCCTCTGCTGACCACCCTGGACATGGGCTTTGGCAATAGCGGTGAAAGGACCCCCGAGGGCTTCCGTTTTCAAAGCGTGCTGGCCTCGGAGCTGACCGGCCCCATCCTGGTGAAGAATCCCCGACTGCTGGAGCATATGGTCCGGTCCATTTACACCCACCGGGGCCAGGCCCTGCCGGGAGAGCTGCCACGCTGGCCTTATGCTGAGGAGGGCTACGCCATGACGGAGGAGCAGCTGAAGCTCCGCTGGCAAAAGGCTCAGGGCTGATTTACCTGTAAAAAAGAGACTTCCCAATGGGAAGTCTCTTTTTTTGCCGTTATTCCGTATCGCTGAGGACCTGGCGGTGGCGGTCCACCACGCGGATGGACAACTCCTCCACGTCCTCCGTTTCCGGGTCCTCCAGGACCCGCAGCAACCGTTCGCTGATATACTCCGTTTCCAAAAGCTCACCGTTCCGGCCGACCTTGCAGTAGGGGGTGAAGTTCTGCCCGAACAAAAACCAACTGTCTCCCTGGTGGACCAGACTCTCCAGGAAAATGGGCACCACGCCCATCTGCATATCAGTGGGCGGATAGGCCGAGCTGTCCATCAGGTACTCCCGGCCATACAGGGCGTCGTATTGCAGCAGCCGCAGGTCGCTGCGGTAGCTGGGCTCCTCCCGGCAGAACTGGTGGAAGGCGTTCATGGTGCCGGTGGTGATATTCAGCCGGCCCAGCACGGAGGCAAACAGCTGATAGGCCGCCAGGTCCCCGTCCCGCTGCTCCAGGCCGAAATTGTCCCAGATGATATACCGGGTCCGGTACAGGCTGCCGCTGGCCATATCCTCATTCTCCAGTCCCAGGGAGGGCAGATGGTCTCCATAGAGCACCAGCACGGTCTTTTCTTCCCGGCTGGCCAGGGCCTTCGTCAGCCGGCCCACAAAGGCGTCCATCTCATAAACTTGGTTGACGTAATATTCCACCGCGTCACGGTGCTCCTCATCCGGGCAGGCCAGCACCCGCACCGCCGGGTCTTCCAGGACGGGCTCCTCGGGGTACTTGCCGTGGCCTTGAACGGAAACGGCGAACACCAGGTCTGGCTGGCCTTCCGTGGCATCCAGCGCCTGGAGGATCTGGCCGGTGAGGACGTTATCCTTTGCCCAGCCCTGGGGTGTGGTCTCCGTTTTCGGCATATATTCCAAAGAGGTGAAGTCATCAAAGCCCAGATTGGCATACACCTCGTTACGGCGGTAAAAGGTGGCGTAGTGGTCGTGAACGGCGTGAGTGCCATAGCCGTTGGTCTTCAGGTCATAGGCCACGGACTCCACCGTCTGGTCCAGCAGGCAGGTCTGGTAGGGATACTCGCCGGGGCCGAAAAAACGGGTGCTCATGCCGGTGAGGACCTCGCACTCCGTGTTGGCGGTACCGGCGCCCACCACCGGGACCGTCAGGTAGCCGGAGGAGTACCGCTCCGTCAGCGCCGTCCAGTTGGGGGCCGCGTTCCGGGACAACTCCAGTCCCTGAATCTCCGCCGGGTCGATGAAGGATTCCAGCTGCACGAACACCACATCCACATCCGTCTGCGGCGCCCCCATGTTCACGGGCGTCTCCTCCCCGATCATGCCGGCAATGCGGTCCATAGCGGCAGAGCCGTAACCAGCCGGGCAGCGGATGCCCTTGTTCAGCCAGGTCTGGAGGAAGCAGTATGGAAAGCCGTAATCCTCGTAGGCATAGGCCAGGTTGGCGAATTCCGCCGACAGCTGATGGGTGTGAAAGGCCAGCGCCCAGGTACCCGCCAGGGCCGCGGCGGCAGCCACCGTGGACAAAAGTCCCGCCCTTGCCCGGCACTTCCAGGGCAGCGGGCAGCGCCTCCCCTTCCAAAGCAGCACCGTGAGCCCCACCAAAGCCACCGCCACCGCTGCTGCCAGCAGCAGCATATATCCTGTGGAGAGGTAATTGGGCAGGGTGTCCAAACCGGTGTTCAGCACCGTCAGGTCCGCGATGGTAAAGGGGGTCATGCGGTTGATGAGGATAAAGCCATTGGCAGCCCCCACGCCCAGCCAGACCACGCTGAGCAGTGTCTGCCAGAAGATCCGCCGCCTGGCAAACAGCGTAGGCAGCAGCGTCAGCAGAACCAGCAGATAATCCACCGCCGCGGCCAGGGGCCGCTTGGCAAGAAATACCCAGAAGGCCGCCGGTCCGTCGCTGAACGCTTTATGGTTGAACAGCTCCACGGCCACGGTCAGCGCCAACGCCAGCAGCGCCAAGCGTAACAGGGAGCGGTCTTTTTCAGCAGCCCTTTTTTGATGGAATGTTCTCATTTCGACACCTTTCTTTCCGTGGTGCATTATATGCGCTCCTGCCTCCGTATTTCATGAATTTTTTGCAAACTCCGCCCTCACCCTGCACAAAGTTTTCACACGGTTTGATCCTTTTTTCAGCAAACAGGCCAAGGCAAAAAAGAGCCACGGGAATTCCCGTGGCTCTTTCGTCAGGTATTGCTTTTGTCCGCGAGGAATCAGTCGGCGTACATGGCCTTCAGCTTCAGCAGGTGCTGATAGCGCTCCATGGCGTTCTTCTCGTTGCGCTGGAACAGCTCGGAAGCGCGGTCGGGGAACTCGCGGGTCAGACGGCTGTAACGGGCCTCGTTCATCAGGAACTCCTGATAGCCGCCAGCGGGCTCCTTGGAATCCAGGGTGAACTTGGCGCCCTCGGCAGCGGGGTTGAACCGGAACAGGTTCCAGTAACCGCACTCCACAGCCTTCTTCATTTCCTTCTGGCAGTTCATCATGCCGCCCTTGATGCTGTGCATCTCGCAGGGAGCGTAGCCGATGATGAGGGAGGGACCGTGATAGGCCTCGGCCTCCTTGATGGCCTTCAGGGTCTGAGCGGGGTTGGCACCCATGGCCACCTGGGCCACGTACACATAGCCGTAGCTCATGGCGATCTCGGCCAGGGACTTCTTCTTGACTTCCTTACCGGCAGCCGCGAACTGGCAGACCTGGCCGATGTTGGAGGCCTTGGAAGCCTGTCCGCCGGTGTTGGAGTAGACCTCGGTATCGAACACGAAGACGTTCACATCGTTGCCGGAGGCCAGGACGTGGTCCACACCGCCGAAGCCGATGTCGTAAGCCCAGCCGTCGCCGCCGAAGATCCACATGGACTTCTTGCCCAGGTACTCCTTGTCAGCCAGGATCTCCTTGCTGTACGGGCAGTCGGGATCGGCCTCCAGAGCGGCAACCAGCTTGGCAACGGCGGCCTTGTTGGCCTCGTAGTCCTCCATGGTGGCCAGATACTCTTCGCAGGCGGCCTTCTTGGCGTCGTTGGTGGTCATACCGGCCAGCTCCTTGACCTTGCCGGCCAGACGAGAGCGGGTAGCCTGCTGGCCCAGATACATGCCCAGGCCGTGCTCGGCGTTATCCTCGAACAGGGAGTTGGACCAGGCGGGGCCGTGGCCTTCCTTGTTGGTGCAATAGGGAGAAGTCGCAGCGGGACCGCCCCAGATGGAGGAGCAGCCGGTGGCGTTGGAGATGTACATATGGTCGCCGAACAGCTGGGTCACCAGACGGGCATAGCTGGTCTCGGCGCAGCCGGCGCAGGAGCCGGAGAACTCCAGATAGGGCTGCTTGAACTGGCTGCCCTTGACGGTGTCGTCCTGCATGTCCTTCTTCTCGGAAACCTCAGAGACGCAGTAGTTGAACACATCCTGCTGAGCGGCTTCCTGCTCCTGGGGAACCATAGTCAGAGCGCCCACGGGGCACTGGCCCACGCACACAGCGCAGCCCATGCAGTCCAGAGGAGACACAGCCATGGTGTACTTGTAAACGCCCTTGCCCTTGCCGGCCTTCACATCCACGATCTTGGCGGCGGCGGGAGCCTTAGCGGCCTCCTCGGCAGTCAGAGCGTAGGGACGGATGGTGGCATGGGGGCAGACATAAGCGCAGTTGTTGCACTGGATGCACTTGGTGGCGTCCCAAGTGGGGACGGTCACGGCCACGCCGCGCTTCTCATAGGCGGCGGCGCCCAGCTCGAACTGGCCGTCAACATGCTTGACGAAGGCGGAGACGGGCAGGCTGTCGCCGTCCATCTTGTCCACGGGGTTCAGGATGGTCTTGACCTGCTCCACCAGCTCGGGCTTGCCGGTCAGCTTCACATCCTCCGCCACATCCTGTGCGTCAGCCCAGTCAGTGGGGACCTCGAACTTCTTGTAGGCGGTGGCGCCGGCGTCGATAGCCTTGTGGTTCATGTCGACGACGTCCTGGCCCTTCTTCAGGTAAGAATGGGTGGCGGCGTCCTTCATGTACTGGATGGCCTCAGACTCAGGCATGACCTTCGCCAGAGAGAAGAAAGCGGACTGCAGGATGGTGTTGGTCCGCTTGCCCATGCCAATCTCCTTGGCCAGGTCAATGGCGTTGATGGTGTAGACCTGGATGTTGTTCTTGGCGATGTAGCGCTTGGAGGCGGCGTCCAGATGGTGGCTCAGCTCCTCGTCGCTCCACTGGCAGTTGATGAGGAAGGTGCCGCCGGGCTTCACGTCACGGACGATGGGGAAGCCCTTGGTGATGTAGGCGGGCACGTGGCAGGCCACGAAGTCAGCCTTGTTGATGTAGTAAGAGGACTTGATGGGGGTGTCGCCGAAGCGCAGGTGGCTGACGGTCACGCCGCCGGTCTTCTTGGAGTCATACTGGAAGTACGCCTGGACGTACTTGTCGGTATGGTCGCCGATGATCTTGATGGAGTTCTTGTTGGCGCCGACGGTGCCGTCGCCGCCCAGGCCCCAGAACTTGCAGGCAATGGTGCCGGCGGGAGCCACGCCGGGAGCGGGCTTCTCCTCCAGGCTCAGGTGAGTAACATCGTCCACGATGCCGATGGTGAACTGACGCTTCATCTGGTCCTTGGCCAGCTCCTCATAGACAGCGAACACGCTGCGGGGAGGAGTGTCCTTGGAGCCCAGGCCGTAACGGCCGCCGATGACCTGGATGTCGGTCTTGCCGGCGTTGGCCAGAGCGGTGACAACATCCATATACAGAGGCTCGCCCTGGGAGCCGGGCTCCTTGGTGCGGTCCAGAACAGCGATCTTCTTGCAGGTGGCGGGGATGGCCTCAATGAGCTTGTCCGCGGCAAAGGGACGATACAGGCGGACCATAACCATGCCGACCTTCTCGCCCTGGGCGGTCATATAGTCGATGACCTCCTGGGCCACGTTGCAGATGGAGCCCATGGCGATGATGACGCGCTCGGCGTCGGGAGCGCCGTAGTAGTTGAACAGCTGATAGTTGGTGCCCAGCTTCTCGTTGATCTTGCCCATGTACTTCTCCACCACGGCAGGCAGGGCGTCGTAGTAGGGGTTGCAGGCCTCACGGTGCTGGAAGAAGATGTCGCCATTCTCGTGAGAGCCGCGCATGTTGGGACGCTCGGGGTTCAGAGCGTGCTTGCGGAAGGCGTCCACGGCGTCCATGTCGCACATTTCCTTCAGATCGTCGTAATCCCACACGGCGACCTTCTGGATCTCGTGAGAGGTGCGGAAGCCGTCGAAGAAGTTGATGAAGGGAACGCGGCCCTCGATGGCGGCCAGGTGGGCCACGGGAGCCAGGTCCATGATCTCCTGGGGATCATTCTCGCACAGCATGGCAAAGCCGGTCTGACGGCAGGCCATGACGTCGGAGTGGTCGCCGAAGATGTTCAGCGCGTGGGTGGAAACAGTACGTGCGGAGACGTGGAACACGCAGGGAAGCAGCTCGCCGGCGATCTTATACATGTTGGGGATCATCAGCAGCAGGCCCTGAGACGCGGTGTAGGTGGTGGTCAGCGCGCCGGCGGCCAAAGAGCCGTGAACGGTGCCGGAAGCACCGGCCTCGGACTGCATCTCGCACACCTTGACGGTGGTGCCGAAGATGTTCTTCTGACCAGCGGCAGCCCACTGATCCACCAAGTCTGCCATGGGAGAGGACGGGGTGATCGGATAGATACCCGCCACTTCGGTAAAGGCGTAGCTGACATATGCGGCTGCGTTGTTACCGTCCATGGACTTGAACTTTCTTGCCATAAACTTACCTCCTATTTTTGCTGCCCCTGGCAGCATCTTACCAAAACACGAAATCCGGACACTCTCCCCCAGATTTACATGCATTGTTATTATATCACTTCATTTTTTCCATGTAAACTGGCACTTTGTTATTTTTTGCACAAAATTTGCCTTTTCTGCGGATAGGCCAAATGCGGTCGGCATTTTGGAGCACATTTTAAAGATTTTGTTTCCTCACCGCCTTTTTTGTGGTAGACTCAGGACATCTGGATGCCATTCCCGTTGTTTTGGCATTCCGGCTTTTTGAAACTTCTGTACAAAATCCTCGGGAGGTGGCTTTTCATGGTGGTCTCTGTCCGCTCGCTGGGCCTCTCCGGCATCGCCGGATACGAGGTGCGGGCCGAGTGCTTTCTCTCCGGCGGGCTGCCGGCCTTTGACATCGTGGGCCTGCCGGACGCCGCCGTGCGGGAGGCCCGGGAACGGGTCCGGGCGGCGGTGAAAAACTGCGGAGCGAAGTTCCCCGTCAGCCGCATCACCGTAAATCTGGCCCCCGCCGGGCAGAAAAAGGCCGGCACCGTGTACGACCTGCCCATTTTCGTGGGACTGTTGGCAGCCGGCGGTGACCTGCCTGTTCCCCCGGCGGACACCGCGTTTTTGGGTGAGCTGTCCCTCACCGGCGCGCTGCGGGGCGTGGCCGGCGTGCTGCCCATGGCCCTGGCCGCCCGGGACGCCGGCGTGAAACAGCTGTTCGTCCCGGCGGAAAACGCCGCCGAGGCCACCCTGGCCGGGGGCCTCACCGTCTACGGCGTGCCGGATGTGAAAGCCTTGGCCGCCCATTTAAAGGGCGAAGCGCCCCTGTCCCCCGCCCCGGTCTGGGTGCCGGAGGCGGACACGGCGCCCCTGCCGGACCTCCGGGATGTCATGGGGCAGGAAAACGTAAAGCGGGCTCTGGAGATCGCCGCGGCCGGCGGCCACAACCTGCTGCTCATCGGCTCTCCCGGTGCCGGCAAGTCCATGCTGGCAAAGCGCCTGCCCTCCATCCTGCCGGACATGAGCCGTTCCGAGGCTCTGGAGGTCTCCGGCATCTGGTCTGTGGCGGGACTGGCAGACCCCAATCGTCCCCTGCTGACCCGCCGCCCCTTCCGCGCGCCCCACCACACCGCCTCCGCCGCGGCCCTGGCCGGCGGCGGCCCTTCTCTGCGGCCGGGAGAGATGTCCCTGGCCCACAACGGTGTATTGTTTTTGGACGAGCTGCCGGAGTTCCGCCGGGATGTGCTGGAGGCCATGCGCCAGCCCCTGGAGGAGGGGGAAGTCACCGTGGCCCGGGCCGGCGGCACGCTGCACCTGCCCGCCCGGTTCCAGCTGGTGTGCGCCATGAATCCCTGCCGCTGCGGCTGGCGGGGCCACCCCACCCACCGCTGCACCTGCTCCGACCGGGAGGTGGAGAAGTACGTGGAGAAGATCTCCGGCCCCCTGCTGGACCGCATCGACCTCCATGTCAGCGTCCCCTCCGTGGAATACGAGGCCATGCGCCGCAAGGAGGTCCCTGAGTCCTCCGCTGACGTTAAGCGCCGGGTGGACGCTGCCCGGGCCATCCAGGCGCATCGCTTTGCCGGGACGGATACTGCCTGCAACGCCCACATGACCCCCGCCCAGATCGGCCGGTTCTGCGCGCTGGACAGTGCCGGGGACAGGCTCATGGAAAATGCCTTTGCCCGCATGGGCCTTACGGCCCGGTCCCACGACCGCATTCTGCGGGTGGCCCGCACCATCGCGGACCTGGACGGCGCCGAGGCCATCGCCCCCCAGCATTTAGCCGAGGCCATTCAATACCGAAACACGGACATTTTAAGAGGCTGACAGCAAAAGGCCCGGGGAAATCCCCGGGCCTTTTGCTGTTTGCTTATTCCGCAGCCTCCACAGAGAGGACCTTCCCGGTGAAGCTGTCCACCACAGACAGCTCGCCGGTATACGTCACCGTCACCCGGCTGCCCACCGTCTGGTCCTTGAGGCCCTCCGGCGCGTCACCCTCAAAGGTCAGGGCGTAGCTATCGCCCTTGTCGTCCGTCACCACGAACATGAAGGCCTTCACCTCGTCCAGCGTGCCGGTGAGGGTCTGTTCCGCCTCTTCGGCGTCAGCGGCCTTTTTTCCGCCGCAGCCGACGCAGGCAAGCACCAGGACCGCCGCCAGCAGGCAGGCCAGCATCCGTTTGCTCCATCTCATTTCAGCAGCCCTCCATACACCTCCGCGGGGATGGTGAATTCCGGCCTTCCCATGGAGCCGGGGGCAATGGTGTACTCGTCGAACACCAGCACCAATTCTCCATCTTCGTTGAAGTAGAAGTTCTGCTCCGGGTCAATGGCGGTGAATTTCTCTGGGAAGTAGATGATGGACTCGTCGGCGGCCATCCGCTCCTCCATCTGCCGCAGCACCTCGCCGGAGAGGGCCGTCACATAGTCCGCGTCCTCCCGGAACAGGTCCCGCAGCGTCACCACCTGTCCGGTGATCTTGTCGATGTGGTAAAAGCGGCTGAACTGATAGCCGCTGGCCCGGGTCTCTGTCGCGTCTACCCGCAGGGTGAACCAGCTGTCCGAATCCGTCACCACGGTACTGGTGACATCCAGGGACTCATAGCCCTCTCCCAGGGTCTCGCAGTCCGTTTGGAACTGTGCAATGAGCTGGTCCGTGTAAGCCCGCACCTGGTCCGACACCTCCCGGGCCGCAGCGCTGCCGTCCAACTCCGGCACGGAGACATCGGCGCTGGCGTGGCCGTCGTCATAGGTCCAGGAGCGGAAGGTCACCAGTTCCACGATGGTCCCCAGCACCGGCACCTCCGCCAGGGCGGCCGCCGCCGCGGGGGACACGTTGGGCACCGCGATGAACAGGGCCAGCACGGCCGCCGCCATCCCCGCCCAGCGGGAGGCATGTTTCCGCTTCGCAGGCGTGTCCTCCCGAGCGGCACAGGTCCGGAAGACCCGGCCCACGTAATCCTCCGGGATGGGGAAGGGCTCCTGCTTTGCCCGTTCTCTTAAAATCTCGTCAAATTCGTCAAATCGATCCATGTCGCACCTCACTCTTCTTCCAGCAGCTGGCGCAGCTTTGCCCGTCCCCGGGACAGCCGGGTCTTCACCGCCGCGTCGCTGATGCCCAGGGCACCGCTGATCTCCCGGATGGACAAACCATCGTAATAGAACAGGGTGACCGTGGCCCGGAGATCGCCGCTGAGGGACATGACCGCCTGCCACAGGGTCAGCCGCTCCGTGTGGTCCTGGCTTTTGGCGGGCAGGTAGTCCGCCACATCCTCCAGGTCCACCGTGGGCCGCCGGCGGCGGCAGGTGTCATAGCACTTGTTCACCAGGATGCGCAGCAGCCAGGGCCGGAATTTATCCATTTCCCGGAGGCTCTCCCGCCGCTCAAAGGCGGCGCAGACGGCCTCCTGCACAGCGTCCTCGGCGTCCTCGTCACTGCGGAGGATGGCCTTGGCGGTGTGAAACAGCGTCTCCTGGTTCTCGATGACCAGGGCGCTGAAAGTGTCTTTGTCCAGCTTGGCTTGCATCATGGCTGTGCGGCGCTCTCCTTTCCTCTCATTGGACCGGTCTGTAAGTTAAGATGCGTCCACAGGGCAAAAGGTGACATGGGACCACGAATTTTTTACCGAATAAAGTTGGTCATGGTGCGGGCGTGGGTCTCGGGAGGCGGCAGGGTCTCCTTGGCGGCGGCCAGAGCCTTCACCGTCCAGGCCATGTTGCGGCCCAGCTTGGCGGCCACCTCCATGCCCTCGGTGTCCTGGACGCACTCGCCCTTCTCCGCCCCGTGGACGGCGCCCCAGTAGTCGGAGGTGACGATGATCATCTCCATGGCGTCCATGGTGCCCAGCAGCTGCTGGTAGGTCTCCATGCCGCCGCTGCGGCGCAGGGTGCACAGGGCGCCGCCCACCTTGTGGTGGAGCTGGTTGTCTCCGCAGCCGGCGGCCAGCATCAGCCGGTCCAGCACGCACTTCATGTTGCCGGCGATGCCGCCGTGGTACACGGGGCTGGCCAGCAGGATGCCGTCGGCCTCGATGCAGGCGGCGATGATGTCGTTGACCATGTCATCGGTCTGGACGCAGCGCAATGTCCCGTTGTCCAGGCAGTGGTAGCAGGCCAGGCAGGGATGGACCTTGGCGCCGGGCTGGAACACCTGGAACTCCACGCCGGCGGCCTCCACCTCCTTGCGGACCGTCTCCAAGCAAAGGGTGGTGTTTCCGTTTTTGCGGGGACTTCCGTTGATGGCTACGATCTTCATAAAGCTTCCCTCCAGTTTTATCGTTGGTTCCTGTCTTGATGATAGCAGGTCCCGCCGCCCATGGCAACCAATCTTTTGAAAAGTGGCCTTCCCAGCAAATCAGGGCTTTTTCTTCCGGGAAAAATGCTGTATAATAATATGGCAACACCGCACAAATGCATCGGCGGCGCTTTGCGGAAATTTTGCGCCATCCCTGCGTTGCAATTTTTTGAAATACGCCCAGTATTCCTGCAAAATTGCGCCTTTGGCTGACGTAAAATTTGCTCGCAAATCGCTCTTGCTGCATGATGCGGTGTTGCCATATGTCTTAAATTTTGAAAACCGGAGGGAATCCCCTATGAACAACAACGAGATCCTTCTGCTGAAGCTGGGCGAGGTGGTTTTGAAGGGCCTGAACCGCAAGGCCTTTGAGGACAAGCTCATGAACAACGTCCGCCGCCGCCTCCGCCGCTGCGGCAGCTTCCAGGTGTATATCCGCCAGAGCACCATCTACGTGGAGCCCAATAACGCCGAATGCGACATGGAGGAGGCCTATGCCGCCTGCCGCCAGGTATTCGGTATCGCCGCCGTAGCCCGGGCCGTTCCCTGCGAAAAGACGGTGGAGGCCATCGTGGACACCGCCAAGCGCTACCTGGCGGACGCCTTTGCCGCTGCCCGCAGCTTCAAGGTGGAGAGCAAGCGGGCCGACAAGACCTTCCGCCTCAACTCCATCCAGCTGAGCCAGGAGGTGGGCGGCGAGTTGGCGGAGGCCTTCCCCGCCGTGGCCGTGGATGTCCACAATCCGGACCTGACGGTGTATGTGGAGATCCGGGAAAAGTACGCTTACGTCCACGCCCCCTCCGTGCCCGGTGCCGGCGGACTGCCGGTGGGCATGGGCGGCACGGCGGTGAGCCTGCTCTCCGGCGGCCTGGACTCCCCCGTGTCCTCCTGGATGATGGCCCGCCGGGGCGTCCAGCTGGAGATGGTCCACTTCGTCTCTCCCCCCTACACCTCCCAGCAGGCCCTGGACAAGGTGCTGGAGCTGGCGCGGCTGCTGACCGCCTACTGCGGCCGTATGATCGTCCATGTCATCCCCTTTACGGAGATCCAGGAGGAGATCCGCAAAAACTGCCCAGAGGAGTATTTTACCCTCATTATGCGGCGGTTCATGATGCGCCTGGCGGAGGCCGTGGCCAAAAAAGCCAATGCCGGCGCCCTGGTCACCGGCGAGTCCCTGGGCCAGGTGGCAAGCCAGACCATGCTGGCCCTGGGCACCACGGAGGATGTCACCTCCCTGCCCGTCCTGCGGCCCCTGATCGGCATGGACAAGGTGGAGATCATCCGCATGGCCCGGGACATCGGCACCTATGACACCTCCATCCTCCCCTACGAGGACTGCTGTACCGTGTTCACCCCCCGCCACCCCTGCACCCGTCCCCGGGTGGAGGATGTCCGGGCCGCCGAGGCCGCCCTGGATGTGGACGCCCTGGTGTCCAAGGCCCTGGCCGGCGAGACCTGGGTGCGGGTAAAGCCGTAACGGTCCCAGAGGGCGATTTCCATTTTCATCAAAGAAGGTCTTCTTATGTCACACACCGCTGAGATCATCGCCGTGGGCACGGAGCTGCTCCTCGGCAACATCGTCAACACCAATGCCCGGGACATCTCCCAGGCCCTGTCCGCCGTAGGCGTCAACGTCTTTTGGCACACGGTGGTGGGGGATAACCCGGAGCGGCTGCGCCAGGCCCTGGACATCGCCCGCCGGCGGGCGGATATCATCATCACCACCGGCGGCCTGGGCCCCACCTACGACGACCTGACGAAGCAGACCATCTGCGCCGCCTTTGACAAGCCCCTGGTGCTTCACCCGGACATTCTGGACACCATTCGGACGTTTTTTGAAAACAACGTCCACATGGTCATGCCGGAAAACAATGTCCAGCAGGCGGAGCTGCCGGCGGGCTGCACCGTGTTCGACAATCCCGTGGGCACGGCCCCCGGCTGCGCCTTTGAAAGCGGCGGCGTCCACGTGCTCATGCTGCCGGGCCCGCCCTTTGAGATGCTGACCATGCTGCGCCGCTGCGCCATTCCCTATCTCCGCCGCCTCTCCAGCGAGGTCATCGTCTCCCACGACATCATGACCTTCGGCCTGGGAGAAAGCCCCATGGAGGAGCTGCTGCGGGAGAAAATGAGTCACATGGAGAATCCCTCCCTGGCCACCTACGCCAAGCCCAGCGAGGTACGTCTCCGGGCCACCGCCAAGGCGGAAAGCCAGGAGGCGGCCGAGGCCATGCTGGCCCCCGTGGTGCGGGAGGTCACGGACTTTTTGGGGGATTACGTCTACGGCGTGGATGTGGAGAATCTGGAGTCCGTCTGCTCCCGGCTGCTGCGGGAGAAACAATGGACCATGGCCACTGCCGAAAGCTGTACCGGCGGCCGGGTGGCGGAGCGCCTTACCGCCCTGCCCGGTGCCTCCCAGGTGTACCGGGGCGGTGTGGTCAGCTATTGGACCGAGGTAAAGGCGGATGTGCTGGGAGTGCCCCAGGCGCTGCTGGAACAATACGGTGCCGTGTCCGCCGAGACGGCCCGGGCCATGGCCGAGGGCGCCCGGCGCATCACCGGCGCGGACATCGCCGTGTCCGTCACCGGCGTGGCGGGCCCCGACCCGGATGAACGGGGCGTGGCCGTAGGCATCGTGTACATTGGCCTTGCGACGCCGGAGGGCACCTTCTGCCGCCGCTGCGACTTCGGCAGGCGCCGCCGGGACCGCATTCAGGATCTGGCGGCCAACCACGCCTTCGATGCGATCCGCCGGTATCTCACAGGCCTCCCGGTGGAAACCTGGACCAAATGATATAAAAGAGATTCCCCGGAGCGGTTCATAGCGCTCCGGGGAATCTCTTTTATGTGCGTTCCTTTGTGGGAAGGTGGTGGTTGTTGTACCAGAAGGTCAGTCCCGCCATGCCGCAGATGATGAAATAGCCCAGGAAGCTGTACACATCCGGCACATCGCCGAACATGAAAAAGCCCAGCAGGGCGGAAAAGATGACCTGGGAGTAATCGTAGACAGAGAGCTCCCGGGCAGGGGCGTAGCTGTACGCCCCGGTAACGCTGAATTGGCCGCCCGTCGCGAAAATACCGGCGATCACCAGGCACGCCGTCTGCTTCGCCGTCATGGGCACCGGGTTTGCCAGCACGAAGGGCAGCGCCGACAGGCAGGAAAAGGCGGAAAAGACAAACACGATATAACTTTTGCGCTCCCCCTTCTTCCCCAACAGCCGCACAAAGGTATAGGCAAGGCCGGCCCCCAAGCCGCCCAACAGGCCGACGAGGGAGGCCCCCAGGTCCATGTTGCTGAACGTGGGCTTCACGATGAACAGTGCGCCTACAAAGGCGCCCACCAGAGACAAGCCCTGCACTGGGGAGATCTTTTCCTTCAAAATGAAATAGGAGGCAATGACGGCGAAAAAGGGTGACATCTTGTTGAGCATGGTGGCATCCGCCAGCAGCAAATGGTCCACGGCGTAAAAGTTCATCAGCAGCCCCGCCGTGCCGAAGGCGCCCCGGGCCAGCAGGAAAGGCCAGTTTTTCCGGGAATCGGGGCGGAAGCCCTTCCCCTCCCGCGCCAGGATGGCGGTGGCCACGATGAGGGCGATGAAGTTGCGGAAAAAGCTCTTTTGGAAGGTGGGGAGGTCTCCCGACAGGCGGACGAAGGCCGCCATGCAGGCAAAGCAGAACGCCGCTGAGACGATCAGCAAAATGCCCTTATACTTGGATTTCAGTTTCGTAGGGTACACCGGCTTTCTTTCGTGTGGATGTTTATTTGCCCCGGGCGCGGAGGCGGGCCGCCTCCTCTTCCCGCTGGCGGCACAGGTCCGCCCACTTGGGCACCTTGTCCAGGGCCTGTGAGAATTCCCGCAGCAGTTCCGGGATGTGGATGCCCTGGGGGCAAATGGCGGCGCAGGCGCCGCAGCCGATACAGGCGGCGGGGCGTTTCTCCTCCGGCAGGGCCTCCACCCGCATGGCCACGGTGAAGGTGGGGGAGAATTTCAGGTCGTTGTAGGTGTGCAGCAGCATGGGAATGTTCAGCCCCATGGGGCAGCCGTCGCAGCAGTAGCGGCAGGCGGTGCAGGGAATGGCGTCCATCATACCCTCCGCCACATCATACAGGGCGTTCACCTCCGCCTCGCTCAGGGGCTTTTCCTGGGAGAAGGTCCGGATGTTGTCCTGCATCTGCGCCATGTCGGACATGCCGCTGAGGACCATGGTCACGTTGGGCAGTCCCTGGAGCCAGCGGAAGCCCCAGGCGGGGATGCTCTCCCCCGGCCGCAGGCTCTTCAAAAGGGCCTCCTCCCCGTCGGACAGTTTCGCCAGCCGGCCGCCCCGGACCGGCTCCATGACCCACACGGGGATGCCCCGCTCCGTCAGCAGCTCATACTTGCCCTTGGCGTCCTGGAGCTTCCAGTCCAGGTAATTCAGCTGGATCTGGCAAAACTCCATCTCGCCGCCGCAGTAGTCCAAAAACTCCCGCAGGACATCCACACCGCCGTGGGAGGAAAAGCCCAGGTGGCGGATGCGGCCCAGGCGCTTTTGCTCCACGAAGTAGTCCACGATGCCCCACTGGGGGTCCATGTAGGTCTTGATGGAATTTTCATACACATTGTGGAGCAGGTAGAAGTCAAAATACTCCACGCCGCACTTTTTCAGCTGTTCTTCAAACACCGCCGCCGGGTCGTAGGAGGCGCTGATCTGGTGTCCGGGATATTTGGTGGCCAGGTAAAAGCTGTCCCGGGGATAGTCCGCCAAGGCCCTGCCCACCACCACCTCGGACATGCCGCCGTGGTAGGGATAGGCGGTGTCAAAGTAGTTGACTCCGTGGTCCATGGCATAGTGCACCATCTCCGCCGCCAGCGGCTCGTTGACAGAGCCGTCCTCCAACACCGGCAGCCGCATGGTGCCAAAACCCAGTGCGGACAGCTTCAGTCCCTGAAAATCATGGTAGATCATGGATGGGTCCTCCTCATTCGTGTCCGCCGGACGGCGGCGTGTTCGTTTGCCTCTATTGTACAAGTCCCGCCCGCCGCCGTCAAGGACGGGAGACTGTTCTCTCCTTTGCCGCAAGTGTTGATGGTTTCCCATCCTGTTCATTTCACCAGCCGCCTCTATTGCGAACAGTACCACATTGTGATAGGATAAACCCGATAAGTCGGATATTAGCAAGTATAAGGAAGCAAGGATGAAAAAGAAAATCATCTGTATTTTTTTGTAATTCTCGTACTTATCGGCGGATATTGTCTATACATGGAGTCCCATTTTGGTACATCAGCTGTAGTGACGACTAAACTATCTCCGGCGCAAATACTCAACGAAATGCCAAGCATTGCTTTTACCGAAGAAGATAACACAATGGCTAAAGAATTATTGATGAATTGGATTTCCGAAGGGTTTGAAATGCTTGAATTAGCTGTTACGGATGAAAACACGGTATGCGGTAGTGCTGGAGGACCTGCGTCTGGTGACCGCAAAGGCCAAAGAGCATACGTGAGAGTTCACGGAATACATCAGCGGCAGACAGTAGAGATCCACTATATTGACATTGGTCATGCGGGCAATGCCGATGGCACACAGATCCAGCAGGAAAACACAGCGGACGCCCAGATCCTCCAGCAGGGACACGATATCCTCGATGCGCTGAAAGCACGCCGGGTCATCCAGGGCATCGTCCGCCAGAATGTCCCGGATCTTCAGGAGGGCCCGGCTGCTGGCGTCGGAGACCAGGCAGCGGTAAAAGTCCCGTTCCTGTTGCGGATCATGCATATAATCACCTCTGATAGTCTATATATAGACTATATAGTATCATATATCGCCCACTTTTCGCCCACTTTTCGCAAGGGATTTCAGTACATTGAGTTTGAAAACTGCGGAAGGAGGGGGCGTATGGATACGAGGACAGCGGTCGTGAACCGCTTGGTTTCCCTCTGCGGCCAGCGGGGCTGGACCATTCATCAGCTTGCCACGGTTTCCGGGGTGTCTCCGTCCACGTTGAAAAGTATTTTGTACGGAAAAAGTCAGAATCCGGGGGTCGTCACCATCAAAATGCTCTGTGACGGTTTGGAAATGTCTCTGGCGGAATTTTTTTCCGGCCCCGAATTTCAGGAGCTGGAGCAGGAGCTGCAATAAAAAAGAGAGCCGTGAGGCTCTCTTTTTTTGCTTATTCGGCGGTGTACACCTTCCGCCCCGCGCTCCAGACGGCCCGGACGGCGCCGCTCTGGCGGCGGTACACGCACCGTTCCAGCCGCTCCGCCGCCGTCAGGGGGTGGGGCTGGGGCAGGGTGTCATCCGCCACCACCATGGCGTGAAGGGCGTTGCCCGGGGCGAAGCCCGGCGCTTCACCGAAGTATGCCGCGCCGGCGGAGGTGCCCAGATACCAGCCCTCCGGTACGGTGAGGAAGTCTGTCTGCCAGCCGTCCAGCACCCGGCGGGCCTTGGAGGCCCGGATGGCGGAGGCCACCACATCGAACATGTCCAGGTGGTCGCCGCCGGCGATGTCGCTGCCCAGGGCCACCTTCAGTCCCTCGTTCAGCATCACCCGCACCGGCGCCACGCCGGAGCAGATGTTCTGGTTGGAGTCGGCGCAGTGGACCACGGTGACGCCGGCGTCATGCATGGCCTGCCGCTCCCGCCCGTCGGACCAGACGCAGTGGGCCATGAGGGTGCGGCTGTTCCAAAGGCCGTATTTGGCGTAGGTCTCCCAGTACTGCTGGCAGTCCGGGTGGAGCTGCCGGACCCATTCCATCTCCGCCTGGTTTTCCGACAGGTGGGACTGCACCGGCAAACCCCGCTCCGCCGAGAGCTCCCCTAAGAATGCCATCAGCTCATCGGTGCAGGAGGGGGTGAACCGGGGCGTCAGCATGGGCTTCACATGCCGAAAGTCCCCGCACTTGTCCAGCCACCGCAAGGTCTCCCGCTTGGATTCTTCCGTGGTCTCCTCCAGGAGACCGGGGGCGGCGTTGCGGTCCATGTTCACCTTGCCCACGAAGCCCGTGACGCCGGCCTTTTCCAGCTCCTCCATCAAAATGAGGGTGGCATCGGCGTGGAGAGAGGAAAACATGCACACCCGGGTGGTGCCGTGGGAGATGAGCTCATGGGCCAGTTGGCGGTAAATGGTCCGGGCATAGTCCAGATCGGCGAAACGGGCCTCCGTGGGGAAGGCGTAGGCGTTCAGCCAGTCCAGCAGGGGCAGGTCCATGCCCATGCCCAGCATGGGGTACTGGGGGGCGTGGAGGTGGAGGTCCGCGAAGGACTGGAGAATGAGGGCGCCGCCGTAATCCTCCACCGCCGCCCCGGCGTACCGCTCCGGCAGGGCGGGGAACACGCCCGCAATGACGCCGTTTTCGGCCACCAGGTAGCCGTTTTCCGTGATGTCCAGCTTTCCCAGTGACCGGGCGGAGACCACGGTGCCCTTTAAAATCGTAACAGACATACAAACACCTCTACATCGGATTCCGACACAAAAGAAAAGGAGCGCCTGCCCGGATAGGGTGGCCCCTGCCCGACAGACACTCATAGCAGGGCCTTTCGGCGGCCCCGTAGAAACTTTCGCGCCATTTGCACAGCGAAATTATATGAGCCCTTTTGACTTGTATGTCGCTGTCTTTACGATACCACAGCCCGGGCAAAAAAGCAAGGCGGAGCTGCGGAGGGCCCTTTTGCCCGAAGTGTTGCCGCCGCTCAGTCCACCGATTTCGCCGAGGGCCCCTATTGCGGGCGGTTTCGCATTATGATAGGATTGCCTGTGAAGAATGCGGCCAAACGGTCTGGCAGAATCATGGAGGTGTGAAGTGGGCGAACTGATCCTTGTACTGATCATAACTTGTATCATTTGCGGTGGTGTTCCGCTATTCGCTTTTGCTTACATAAACGGAAAGCAAAAAAAGTCGAATCGCAATTCCTCGCAGACCACAAACAAAACATTTGAAGCCGGAAAGTCTCATCCGAAAGTCTTTTTGTGCGTGGCGTTGATGCTGGGCACCTTTTTTGGCTGTTTTACATTCCCTGTATGCAACCTGACAAAGGCTGTCTCCCGCGATATTCGCTTGATAAACTTTGCTGTGGCGGCGCTAGCGTATCATGAAATAGGGGTTATTGAGGCAGCAGCATTCCCCCCAAAAAATGGTTCTGCCGCTAAGATGATCCTGACACTTTTAGGATTGAACTGCACTCATATTTTGGCCGGCATGGGCTGCCGGTATCTGTTGGAGTATGGCGAGGTTTCAAACACTTACAACTTCATCATGCCGAACATGGCCCTTCACCTGTTCGTGATCAATGCTGTCTGCCTGGTGAGCTGGTATGCTGCCGTTAGAAAATATCAAGACAACTTTGGGAAAGAAAAATAACATTGCCCTGATCGTCGGAGTTCCGCCCTTGGGATACACGCAGCGGAGAATTGCGGAGGCTAGACCGGCAGGATATGCTGGACACAGGAAACGAGGGGGGCGGAGCCATGCGGGTCCACAGCTGGTCGGAATTTACGTTGGGCGCGGCTGGTTTCAGCGTGGGCCTTGCCCTGCTGCTGCGTGGCAATGGTGTTGACGGTTTGTTCGGGATGGGATGGATAGCCATCAGCGCCGTTCACCTGTGGCGCGCCTTCAATAAGGCATGGTGCGCCCGGACAAAGGAACAGGAGGAACTATGAAAATTTATAGCTGGGGAAATCTACTGGCAGGTCTGGCCGCGGCGGCCGCTGCCCTCTGGAAGTTGCGCGCCGCCCTGGCGGAGTGGGACGCGGTGCATGACATGGTGTGGGCGGGTATCTTCGCCCTGCTGGCCGTCCGGGCCCTGCGGGCGGCGCTGGACCAGGAGGCCTATGAAAAGGACAAGTCCCGGCAGGCGGCGAGAAAGCGGGCCTCCCGGGCCATGTTCGGCCGGTGGGCGCCGCTGATGGAGTGGCTGGGCATCATCCTGATCTGGTCCGCGCTGCCGCTGGTGTACCTGCGGCCGGGGGCGTGGAAACTGGGCCTGGCGCTGCTGTTCGGCGGACTGGGATACCAGCTTTGGCTGAATGTCACGCTGAAACGGCGGATGGAGGAGCAGAAGACCCAATGACCGGATGGGACCGGGCGGCGACAGCCTCCCGGTTTTTCTTACCTGCACCCCGGGGGCGGGCACCGCTTATACTGGCATACAGGCGGTCTTCCGCCTGAATCCGGATAAAGGCGTTGATGCGTATGCTGCGTTCTCTCGGCTGGGCCGCCCTCGGCACCGGCTTTACCTTTCTCATGACCACATTGGGGGCCGCCACGGTATTTTTCTTCTCTGGGGAGCCCCAGCCCAAATTTCAAAAGGCCATGCTGGGCTTCGCCGCCGGGGTCATGACGGCGGCTTCCGTTTGGAGTTTGCTGCTGCCGGCCATCGACCAGGCCCTGGCGGAGGGCCCCCTCCCCGGCTGGCTGCCCGCGGCGGCGGGGATGCTGCTGGGGGTGGTGTTCCTGGCGGTGCTGGACAGCCTGCTGCCCCGTCTGCGGCGGGTGCCCAGGGAGGACTGGCGGCAGAACACCCTCCTCATGACGGCCATCACCCTACATAACGTGCCGGAAGGCATGGCGGTGGGCCTGGCCTTCGCCCTGGCGGCAGGGGGGGAGGGCCTGGCAGGGGCCGCCGCCCTGGCCATGGGCATCGGCATCCAGAACTTCCCGGAGGGCGCGGCCATCTCCCTGCCCCTGCGGCAGGAGGGTTTTTCCCGGCGGCGGGCATTTTGGGGTGGAACGCTCTCCGGCAGCGTGGAGCCGGTGTTCGGCGTGCTGGTGGTGTTGGCGGCGGGAGCGGTCCACCCGCTGATGCCGTGGCTTTTGAGCTTTGCCGCCGGGGCCATGCTGTATGTGGTGGTGGAGGAACTGGTGCCCCAGGCTCACAGCCGGACGGGCACCTGTGGCTTTGTGGGGGGCTTTCTGGTGATGATGGTGCTGGACGTGACCCTGGGATAAAAAATCTCCGCCCCTCCAGGACCGGCTCTTGACAAAGGCCGGGGCCGATGGTACAACCGCATACACCTGTGACACTGCCGGAAAATCAAGGCCGACAGAAGTACATCTGGCGGCCTTGATTTATGCTTATGAACGATTTTAATTGTTGTCCTTATGCGGCGGGAGCTTCCGGCTCTCTTTTTCTTGTTAAAACAGGTGGATGAGCCCCATGGTCACCGTCAGGGTGACGGCGGCGGCGATGACCAGGCCCACCAGAATAGCCGGCAGGGCGCTGCGCATCCGGATGTCCAGCACCGAGGCCACCAGCGCCCCCGTCCAGGCGCCGGTGCCCGGCAGGGGAATGCCCACCAGGACCACCAGGCCAATGAGGCGGTATTTCCGCACCAGACGGCCCTTGAGATGGGCCCGCCGCTCCAGCCAGTTGATCTTCGGGCCAAAAAAGGCCGTGCCCCGCAGCCAGTCCGCCACCCGGCGGAACAGCAGCATCACGAAGGGCACCGGCAGGAGATTGCCTAAAATGGCGGTGACGCAGGCCACGGCGGGGGGCAGCCCCGCGGCCACGCCCACGGGAATGGCGCCCCGCAGCTCCAGCACCGGCACCATGGCCGTGCCGAAGGTCAGCAGCAGTTTTCCAAATACAGTTTCCAAAAAGGGCATCTTGTCCTCCAAACGAACGTCACGGTCTCCGGCAGCCCGGAGACCGTGACAGCGTTATGGCTAGTTTACTCCAGGTTCAGGCGCTTTTTCAAGAACCAAGTTGTTAAGAAATAATAAACCGCGCCGTAAAGCACCTCACCCAGAATGACGATCAGCATCATCAGCTGGGTGGCGGCGGTGCCGGAGAGGTGCCAGCCCTCTGTCCAGGCCAACAGCAGGTGGTGGAGCCAGCTCTCGTCCAGCAGGGCGAGCAGGCTGCCCGCCAGGAGCTGCGTGGCGAACTGGAGGGCGAAGAACCACAGTACGGACCAAGCCATTTTGTGGTTGGGGGAGCTGTGGCCCATGGCCAGGGCGGCATAAAATTGCAGGCACATGACGCAGCAGCCCACAAAGCAGATGGCCAAAAACTCCAGAATGATCACCGTGCCGTTGATGGCGTAGTAGGCATTGAGGTACTGGGAAAGCTCCCGGAACAGCTCCCGGAAGCCCTGGATCAGTTCCTGGACGAAGCCCACGTCAAAGGCCACGATGCAGGCCGCCAGGCACACCACCACGATGGTCAGGGCAAACCAGACGGCGGAGACGATGAGCTTGCTCCAGATGTGCTGGTGGACGGAGACCGGCAGGGTCATCATCACATAGCCCTCGTCCTGGAGGAGGTTCTTGTAAAACCGCTGGACCATGAGCACCACGCTCATGACGCACACGCCGAAGATGGCGATGGCAAAGGCCATCACCAGCAGGCTCCCCAGAACGTCCAGCACCTTGTAGCGGGTGTCCAGCATACCACGGGCGGAGAAGTTGGCGCCCACGGAGGTCACCAGCAAAACGAGAAACAGGGGCAGCATGACGCGGCCCGTGGCTCGGAATTCGTGCTTGATGAGTTTTCTCAGCATTTGAACACCTCCCGGAACAGCGCGTCCACGCTCATGCCCTTCTCCTCCCGGATCTGGTCCACGGAGGCCTGGAGCATGATGCAGCCCTGGTTGATGAACACCACATCGTCCAGCACCTTTTCCACATCGGCGATGAGGTGGGTGGAGATGACCACCGCCGCGTCGGGGTTGTAGTTGCCGATGATGGTGGAGAGGATGTAGTCCCGGGTGGCGGGGTCCACGCCGCCGATGGGTTCATCCAGCAGATACAGCTTCGCCGACCGGCTCATGACCATGATGAGCTGCACCTTCTCCCGGGTGCCCTTGCTCATCTGCTTGATGCGCTGCTTGGGCGGGATGTTCAGATGGGCCAGCATCTCCTCCGCCGCGTCCCGGCGGAAGTCCGCGTAAAAGTCCTGGTAAAAGTCCAGCAGCTGGGTGACGGACATCCAGGTGGGGATGGCGGTGCGCTCCGGAAGGTAGCTGACGCAGGCGTGGCTCTCCTTCCCCGGCACCAGGCCGCAGATACGGATCTCCCCCTCGCTGGGGGTCAGCAGGCCGTTGGCCAGCTTGATGAGGGTGGTCTTGCCGCTGCCGTTGGGGCCCAGCAGACCCACGATGCGGCCCGGCTCAATGGTGATATCCACCTGGTCCAAGGCCTGTGTGCCGCCGAACCGCTTACTCAGGCCCTTACATGTCAAAATCGCCATGGGTGGTCTCCTCCTTTTCATTCTCCTGCCGCAGCAGGTTCAAAATGTCTTCCTTTCCATAGCCCAGGCGGCGCATTGCCGCCAGAAACATCTGGATATGGCCTTCCGCGAGGCCCCGTTTCGCCGCGTCGATCATGGTCTGATCCTCCGTCACAAATCTGCCGGCGGTCCGCTGGCTGTACACCAGTCCGTCCCGCTCCAACTCCGTCAATGCCCGCTGCATGGTATTGGGATTCACCCCGGCCTCGGTGGCCAGGTCCCTCACCGAAGGCAGCCGCTCTCCCGGCGGAAAGGCGCCGGAGACGATGCCCACCTTGATCTGGGCGATAAGCTGGGCGTAAATGGGCGCGTCATTGGAAAACTGCCACTTCAAAAAAGCACCTCCTCACTTTGTACCGTTGTATTAAGTGATTAATACAATAACACAATCATTGGATTTGTCAATAGGGTTTTGCAAAAAAAATTCCGCGCCCCGGAAAGGGTGCGGATCAGGCTTATTCCTCATGTTCCGGCATGGCATCCACGATCCGCTCCTCGGCGGTCTGCTGGGCGGAGATCAGCAGCTGTCTGGCGCTGGCGGCATCGCCCCGCTCCAGCAGGTCCACGGCATCCGCCAGGGCGGCAAACAGGTAAAAATACAGCTCTCGATAAATGGACATAAACTCACCTCTGCCTTATTTTAGAACAATATATTCAAAAAGTAAATAGAATATTTTGTTCTAGGATATGCTGGACTTGGGTGATGAATATGTACCACCGGATTCGGGACCTGCGGGAGGATGCGGATTTGACCCAGGCGCAGGTCGGCACCGCCGTCGGTGTCTCCCAACGGACATACGCATATTATGAAAGCGGTCAGCGGATGCTGCCGCCGCAGGTTTTGTGCGCTCTCGCGGATTTTTACCATGTCAGCGTTGACTACCTTTTGGAGCGCACAGATATCAAATCCGCCTATCCGCCTAAAAAATAAGACCGGCTCGTGGCCGGTCTTATTTTTGTTCTGTTTTTCCGCCCCGGCCTCCCAGGACCACCACAGCCCCGCCCAGGACCGCCAGCGCCAGGTACAGTCCCCACCAAAACGGGAAGCCCTCCCCTGAAATGCTGACATTCTCCGGCGGAAAGCGGTACAGCAACGTAAGCAGCGCCAGCCGCACCAGCCCCAGCACGCCCCACAGCAGCACCACCCAGCCGGCGTGGCTCCAATGGAGCCGCCCCGCCAGGCGGCGCCCCCGCCAGAGGACCAGGACCCCGACAACCAGCAGGCAGAGCCCCGGCCAGAGATAAAAGCCCAGCAGGAACCCGGCCGCCGTGTACCAGCTGTCGATCATCAGGCTCAGCGTCGGCAGCATCCGGGCCGTGCGCACCGCGCCCCAGGCCACCAGGCCCCAACCCAGCAGATAGCCCTGCCGCCGGTACCAGGCGCCCAGGTCCGGCGCCCTCCGTCTGCTGTCATCAGGAAATTTCTCTGGGCCATCCTTCAAGAGATAATCCGTGGTGACCTGAAAGCAGTTGCTGATGCGGACCACCTTCTCCGTCTCCGGCATGGCCTCGTCCCGCTCCCACTTGCTGACCGCCTGGCGGCTCACGTCCAACAGCTCCGCCAGGGCGTCCTGGGAAAGCCCCTCCCGGGCCCGGAGCTTTTGCAGCTTTTCTCCAAAGGTCATGGGCGTTCCTCCTTGTTCTGGATGGCATCAGGATACCACAGCCCGCCCTCTCCCGCCAGCGACCCGGGCTGGAACTTCCGCAACCGTGGGTTGCGGAAGCAGTTTTCAGCCGTACCGCTTATCCAGAATGCCGATGATGTCCGCCAGGGCGGCGTGGGCGGCGTCGGAGACGATGGTGGCGCCGCTTTGACGCACCGCCGGGGCGCAGTTGGCGGGGGCAAAGCCCTCCGCCGCCGCCGCCAGCATGGAAAGGTCGTTGGACTCGTCCCCGGCGCAGTAGATATGTTCCCGGCCGATGCCCAATCGCTCCGCCAGCCGCAGCACCATGGCGCCCTTGTTGGCCCCCAGGGCCGTCATTTCCAGCAAGGTGGGGTCGGAGAAGATGAGCTCGTACTCCCCCGCCCAGCCCTGGGCGGTAAACCAGTCCCGGATAGTCTCCAGCTCCCCGTGCTCCCCCTCGAACATGAGCTTGCCCAGGGGCACCGGCACCGCCATCAGGGAGGGCGCCTCCGTGACGCCCACGTGGGTAATGTGCTCGTGGTGGCGGGTGATGTCGTTGGGGTGGACGGCGTGGATGACGTTGCCGATGTGGTAGGCCTCCACCGCCACCGCCGGGTGGGCGTCCAGCATGACCTGGGCCCGGCGGCAGGCCTCCCGGTCCAGCATGTTGGTCTCCAGGTACTCCCCGGTCCGGAAATCATACAGGGCCGCGCCGTTGCACAGCACGGCGGGGACGTTCATGGGCACACCGTCCACCAGCCGCTGAAAGGAAGCCAGGGCCCGGCCGGTGGCCACGGTGAAGGCGCCGCCGTTTCCCATGAAGTAGTCCAGGGCCTCCAGCGTCCTGGCGGACGGAGCGGGCATGTCCTGTCCGCCCCGGAAGGAGGAGGCGGTGTCCACGATGGTATTGTCAAAGTCGCTGGCCAGCAGTACGCCGGTGAATTTTCCCATAACTGTCTCTCCTTATCCTAATAAAGGCCCCGCCGCCCGCAAAGCGGACGGCGGGCTGTTTGTTTTATTCGCTCTTAGGCGCGGAGCTTCCGCCCTCGCCGCCCTTGTTCCGGCGGCGGCCCCCCCGGTGATGGGGCCGGCGGCGGCGCTTGGACTCGCCGCTCTCACCGCCCTCCGGCTTGGGCTGCTGGGGCTCCTTGGGCCCCTGGGCCTTGGGCGGACGGGGCTTGCCACCGCCCTGGCCGATCTTCTTCTCCTGATTTTCCTTGGGGGCATTCTGCTTGCCGCCCTGCTTAGCGGACTGACGGTTTTCCTGCTTTTCAGGCTGCTGGCCCTCCCCCGCGGACTTGGCGCCGCTCTTGCGGCGGCCGCCCCGGTGGCGGCGGCGGGACTTGCCCTCACCGGCTTCGGCGCCGCCGATCTTCTCCCGGACAGGCGCGTCCTCCAGTTGGGCGTCCATATAGAAGGGCGTGGTGAGGATGGGCGCGGCGAACTCCTCCTCTTCCTTCTCCTCCACGTAGCGGGCGGGCCGCTCCGGGATCTCGATGCCGTCCCGGCTGCCCTTGCCGTTGCGCAGCACACACACCTCGCAGTTGTGGTAGCACTTGAGGGGCTCGTTGGGGCCGGCGGTGTCCAGGCTCACCTTCATGGTCTCCCGCAGCAGGTCCACGCTCTTGACATTGCCGGGACCGTCGGGGGTCTGGACGAAGGATTCCACCTTGGGCATCCGCTTGGCGGCGTCCTCGTAGGCGTTCTGCTCGTACTTCAGGCAGCACATGAGGCGGCCGCAGGTGCCGGAGATCTTCGTGGGGTTCAGGCTCAGGTTCTGGGTCTTGGCCATTTTGATGGACACGGGCAAAAAGCCATCCAAAAACTGGGAGCAGCAGAAGGGGCGGCCGCAGATGCCCAGGCCGCCGATCATCTTGGCCTCGTCCCGGACGCCGATCTGCCGCAGCTCAATGCGGGCCCGGAACACGCTGGCCAGGTCCCGCACCAACTCCCGGAAGTCCACCCGGCCGTCGGCGGTGAAGTAAAAGATGATCTTGTTGCCGTCAAAGCTGGCAGACACGTTCACCAACTTCATCTCCAGGCCGTGGTCCGCGATCTTCTTCTCGCAGATGTCAAAGGCCTCGCTCTCTTTTTTCTTGTTGTACTCCACGGTGCGGCGGTCATTTTCCGTGGCCATCCGCAGCATGGCACACAGGGGGCTGACGATGGCGGAATCCTCCACCTCGTGGTTGCCCTCGGTGCAGGTGGCAAATTCCGGGCCCTGGGCAGTCTCCACGATCACCTGGTCCCCCATTTTCACCTGTGCCCCCTTGGGGTCAAAATAATAATTTTTGCAGCCGCCCCGAAAGCGGACGCTGATCACTTCTGTCAAAGGATACCCTCCAATTCCACCGCGAGAGCCCCCAGAACGTGGCTGGCGCCCACGTTATAGGTGCATTCCCCGTGGTACTTCTGTAACAGTTCTATTGTGCGCATAATTTGTGTTTTTGTCAAGTTTTTCGCAAGAAAAGCGGCAATTTCTTCGTCTGATGCCTCCGGCCGGCACCCATAGGGCAGCAGCAGCGCCGCCGCGCACACGGCCCGGCACCGCTCCAGCAGGGCCGAAAGATCCTCCCGGGTGGTCTTTTTCTTCTCCAGCCGCACCGCCAGCTCGCTGACGGCGCCCCGCCGGCCTTTCCCCAAAGCTCGGAGCAGAGCCTCCGCCGCCTCGGACAGCTCTCCGGAGTCCGTGTCTGCCGCCGGGCGGAGCTTCAGCTCCACGCAGCGGGAGCGCAGGGTCTGGAGCACCACGGCGGCGTTTTCCGCACAGAATAAAAACGCCGCGTAGGGCGGTCCCTCCTCCACGATCTTCAGCAGCACGTTCTGGTCCTGGTCCGTCAAAAGGGCGCAGTCCGGGAAGATATACACCTTCCGCTCCCCCTCGTTGGGGCGGATATAGGCGTCGGACCGGATCTGGCGCACCACATCCACGGAGATGTTTTTGTGCTGGTCGTCCCGGACGGTGATGACATCCGGGTGGATGCCGGCAAGCACCTTTCGGCAGCCCTCGCACACGCCGCAGGGGCGGCCGCCCTCTCCCCGGCACTCCAGCGCGGCGGCAGCGTAGCGGGCCATGGCCATCCGGTCTCCGCTGCCGGTGAACAGCAGGGCGTGGGACAGGGTGCGCCGGGTAGCAGCCTCCCGGACGCGGGCGGCGGCGGGATCGTTTTCTGGCAGGCCAAAGGCGTTCATGGCGGGGCTCCTTCCTGTTTGCTGAAAATTCCCTGTTATCCTATCACACTTCTCAGAAAAAGAAAAGCGGAGAAAACCGCCTGTTTTTCCAAAACGCCGCTTTTTCGATTTTTGTGAAAAACAGCAATTTATTTAGCATATTGTTTGAATTTCGGCAATTTTTCTTATGATATTTATGCATTGTTTTCCAGAATTCTTCTTATTATAATAATATAGTCAATTTGGCTAATCGTTTAACAGACGATTTTGACATATCTGCCGCATTGGCAGTTACAAAAAACGGAGGAATGAAAATGAGCAAAAAGTATTGTTACCTGTTCACCGAGGGCAATGCCAACATGCGCGAGCTCCTGGGCGGCAAGGGCGCCAACCTGGCCGAGATGACCAACATCGGCCTGCCGGTGCCCCAGGGCTTCACCATCACGACCGAGGCCTGCACCCAGTATTATGAGGACGGCAAGCAGATCAATCCCGAGATCATGGCCGAGATCATGGACTACATCGAGAAGATGGAGACCATCACTGGCAAGAAGTTCGGCGACATGGAGAACCCCCTGCTGGTCTCCGTCCGTTCCGGCGCCCGGGCCTCCATGCCCGGCATGATGGACACCATCCTGAACCTGGGTCTCAACGAGACCGTGGTGGAGGTGCTGGCCAAGAAGTCCGGCAACCCCCGCTGGGCTTGGGACTGCTATCGCCGCTTCATCCAGATGTACTCCGACGTTGTCATGGAAGTGGGCAAGAAATACTTTGAACAGCTCATTGACAAAATGAAGGCCGACCGCGGCGTCACCCAGGACGTTGAGCTGACCGCCGAGGACCTGAAGGAGCTGGCCAGCCAGTTCAAGGCCGAGTATAAGGCCAAGATCGGCGAGGAGTTCCCCACCGATCCCAAGGAGCAGCTGATGGGCGCCATCAAGGCCGTGTTCCGTTCCTGGGACAACCCCCGTGCCAATGTCTATCGCCGCGACAACGACATCCCCTATTCCTGGGGCACCGCCGTCAACGTCCAGTCCATGGCCTTCGGCAACATGGGCGACGACTGCGGCACCGGCGTGGCTTTCACCCGCAACCCCGCCACCGGCGAGAAGAAGCTGTTCGGTGAGTTCCTGACCAACGCCCAGGGCGAGGACGTCGTTGCCGGCGTCCGCACTCCCATGCCCATCGCCGAGATGGCTGAGAAGTTCCCCGAGGCTTTCGCCCAGTTCGAGGGCGTGTGCAAGACTCTGGAGAACCACTATCACGACATGCAGGATATGGAGTTCACCGTGGAGCACGGCAAGCTGTATATGCTGCAGACCCGCAACGGCAAGCGCACCCCCGCCGCCGCTTTGAAGATCGCCTGCGACCTGGTGGACGAGGGCATGATCGACGAGAAGCAGGCCGTGGCCATGATCGAGCCCCGCTCTCTGGACACCCTGCTGCATCCCCAGTTCGACGCCGAGGCCCTGAAGAAGGCCGCCGTCATCGGCAAGGCTCTGGGCGCCTCCCCCGGTGCCGCCTCCGGCAAGATCGTCTTCTCCGCCGAGGACGCCAAGGAGTGGGCCGCCCGCGGTGAAAAGGTGGTCCTGGTCCGTCTGGAGACCTCTCCCGAGGACATTGAGGGCATGAAGGCCGCCCAGGGCATCCTGACCGTCCGCGGCGGCATGACCTCCCACGCTGCCGTCGTGGCACGCGGCATGGGCAAGTGCTGCGTCTCCGGCTGCGGCGACATCAAGATGGACGAGGAGAACAAGCAGTTCGAGCTGGCCGGCAAGACCTACCGCGAGGGCGACTGGATCTCCCTGAACGGCTCCACCGGCAACATCTATGACGGCGCCATCCCCACCGTGGACGCCACTATCGGCGGCGAGTTCGGCCGCGTCATGGGCTGGGCTGACAAGTATCGCCGTCTGGCCGTCCGCACCAACGCCGATACGCCTCACGACGCCGCCCAGGCCCGGAAGTTCGGCGCCCAGGGCATCGGCCTGACCCGTACCGAGCACATGTTCTTCGACGAGGACCGCATCCCCGCCATCCGCCGCATGATCTGCTCCGACACTGTGGAGCAGCGCGAGGCCGCTCTGGCCGTGCTGGAGCCCATGCAGCAGGGCGACTTCGAGGGCATCTACGAGGCCATGGAGGGCTGCCCCGTCACCATCCGCTTCCTGGATCCCCCCCTGCACGAGTTCGTTCCCACGGAGGAGGCCGACATTGAGAAACTGGCTGCCGACATGGGCAAGACCGTTGCCGAGATCAAGAACATCATCGCTTCCCTGCATGAGTTCAACCCCATGATGGGCCACCGCGGCTGCCGTCTGGCCGTCACCTATCCCGAGATCGCCGCCATGCAGACCCGCGCTGTCATCAAGGCCGCTCTGGCTGTCCAGGCCCGTCATCCCGAGTGGACCATGGTCCCCGAGATCATGATCCCCCTGGTGGGCGAGGTCAAGGAGCTGAAGTACGTCAAGAGCGTGGTCGTCGAGACCGCTGACGCCATCATCAAGGAGGCCGGCTCCGACATGAAGTACCTGGTGGGTACCATGATCGAGATTCCCCGCGCCGCCCTGACCGCCGACGAGATTGCCAAGGAAGCCGACTTCTTCTCCTTCGGCACCAACGACCTGACCCAGATGACCTTCGGCTTCTCCCGCGATGACGCCGGCAAGTTCCTGGACGCTTACTACGACAAGAAGATCTACGAGAATGATCCCTTCGCCAAGCTGGACCAGAAGGGCGTTGGCAAGCTGGTGGACATGGCCGCTAAGATGGGCCGCGCCACCAATCCCAACATCCACCTGGGCATCTGCGGCGAGCACGGCGGCGACCCCTCCTCCGTGGAGTTCTGCCACCGCGTGGGCCTGGACTATGTGTCCTGCTCTCCCTTCCGCGTGCCCATCGCCCGTTTGGCTGCCGCTCAGGCTGCGATAAAGGAGATGTAAGCACTCCTTTCCCCCATTGTCAAAACAGGGTGTGCCGAACCGGCACACCCTGTTTTTATGCAGAAAAGCCGCATGGCCTGGCCATGCGGCTTTTGGTTTCCCTGGTCACTCCGTGTCGCTGGAACGGTCCTCCCAGCAGTAGCTGAATCTGCTGTCCAGGCTCCACAGCTTTTCCAGCCACCGCTCCACCCGTTCCCGAGGGAAGTATTTATTGATGAGCAGGGCCACCACCACACCTACGCCGGTATCGAAAATACGGTTGAGGGCATAGCTGACATGGGTCTCCGGCGGGGTGTTGAACAGCAGGATGCACAGCACCACACCGCCGGGCTGCACGCCGCCCACCCAAAAGATCTGGCACAGGACGATGAGCAAAATGGTGCCGATAAATACCAGGGGTACCAGCAGCAGCGACCTGCCGCCCTCCGGATAGAAAATGAGATACACCCGGAACAGCGCCATGCCGATCACGCCGCCGATGATGGTGCCGAACAGGCGGTTGCCGCCGTTGAGCTTGGAGTGCTCCATATTGGCGCCCAGTCCGAAAATAGCGCCGATGCAGGCAAAGGCGGGGCTGCGGTCAAAAAAGAAATAGATCAGCGCACAGATGGCCGCCGCCGTGGCCGTCTTGATGGTCCTCATGCCGACCGTGGGCGGCCGGCGTTCCGGCTTGGGTGCGTTTGTCTCCGCCGCGGGCGGCGTACTGGGGGTGGTGTTGGTCTCCATGGCTGCTGTCTCCCAAATTGTATGATTTTTGCAAAATCCTATTTGCATAAAATATTATAACACGCTACGCAAATTTTCGAACGCAAACCTTGCTGAAATTTTAACAATTTTTGCAGTTCTCTCTTGTGATATCTGCAAAAAGCACCTCTGTTCCCGTGGAACAGAGGTGCTTTTTGCAAGTTTTCTCAATATTCCGCTTCGCCGGTATAGACCAGCTTGGCGTCGCCGGTGAGTGTGACCCGCTCGTCGGTGTAATTGACCACCAAATCGCCGCCCCGGACGCGGACTGTAATGTCGCTGCCCTTGGCGCACAGGCCGTTGGCCACGGCGGCTACCACCGCCGCGCAGGCACCGGTGCCGCAGGCCATGGTCTCGCCGCTGCCCCGCTCCCAGACGCGCATTTTAATGGTGTTGTGGTTCACCACCCGGATAAACTCCGTGTTGATGCGCTCGGGGAAGTAAGGCGCGTGCTCAAAGCGGGGGCCGATGAAGTCAATGTCCACCGCGTCCACCCGGGGGCAGAACACCACACAGTGGGGGTTGCCCATGTCCACGCAGGTGATGTTGTAGGGCCGGCCGCCGATGCGGACGGGATAGTCCACCACGGTCTTTTCGGGAATGGCGAACCGCAGGGCCGCCGTGTCCAGCGTGGCTATGCCCATGTCCACGCAGGCGGAGGTGACCTTGCCGTTGGTGGTGTACACCTGGACGGACTTGACGCCCTTGCCGGTCTCGATGGCCATTTCCTCCTTGTTCACGATGCCGTTGTCATAGAGGTACTTGCACATGCACCGCAGAGCGTTGCCGGCCATCATGCCCTCGCTGCCGTCGGCATTGAACATGCGCATTTTCGCGTCGGCCTTGGTGGACTTCTCCATGAGGATGATGCCGTCGGCGCCGATGCCGTAGTGCCGGTCGCAGAAGGAGACGCACAGGGACTCCGGGCAGGTGATCTCCCCGTTGAAATTTTCCAGGAAGATATAGTCGTTGCCGCAGGTCTGCATCTTGGAAAAGCGGAGCTTCTGCCGCTGGGAACGCAGGTGGCAGATGTCGATGAGCTCCGTGTTCTGCTGGTTGTAGCGGGAGGCCAGGATGTCCGTCAGGGCGTTGGCCGTGTCCAAAGAGGTCAGGCACGGGATGCCCAGCTGGACGCAGCGGTGGTTCAAATGGATGAAATCCCGGATATAGCTGGGCTCCGTGGAGCCGGTGAGGATGACATAGTCGATCTTCCCCTCCTCCAGCATCTGGAACACCTTGTTATCCTGGCCCAGCTTGCCCACGACCTCCACATCGGTGCCCAGGCGGGAGATCTCATTGGCGGTGCCCTCGGTGGCGTACAGCTTGAAGCCCATTTCGTCCAGCTTCCGGGCGATGTCCACGATCTCCGGCTGGTCCCGGTGGTTCACGGAGATGAGGACGCCGCCGTGGTGGGACTTCTCTACCTTGTAGCCGGCGGAGACCAGGCCCTTGAACAGGGCCTCCTGCATATTCTTGCCCAAGCCCAGCACCTCGCCGGTGGATTTCATCTCAGGAGACAAGGCGGCATTGGCGTCGGTGATCTTCTCAAAGGAGAACACAGGCACCTTTACAGCCACGTAGGGAGGCTGGCGGTACAGTCCGGTGCCGTAGCCCAGGGACTTCAGGGGCTGGCCCACCATGACCCGGGTGGCCAGGTCCACCATGGGCACGCCGGTGACCTTGGAAATGTACGGCACGGTGCGGCTGGCCCGGGGATTCACCTCGATGACATACAGCTCACCCTGGTAGATGAGGTACTGGATGTTGATCAGGCCCTTTGTGCCCAAGGACAGCGCCAGCTTCTCGGAGCAGTCGATGATGACCTTCAGCATCTTGTCGCCGATGGAGAAGGGCGGGTACACGGCGATGGAGTCACCGGAGTGGACGCCGGTGCGCTCGATGTGCTGCATGACGCCGGGGATGAGGACGTCCTCGCCGTCGGAGATGACGTCCACCTCCAGCTCCTTGCCCATGAGGTACTGGTCCACCAGGACGGGGTTTTCGATCTTGCCGGAGAGGATGACCTCCATGTAGGTGCGCACATCCTCGTCGTTGTGGGCGATGACCATATTCTGTCCGCCAATGACGTAGGAGGGACGCAGCAGCACGGGATAGCCCAGCTCATGGGCGGCGTCCAGGGCCCCCTGCATACCGGTGATGCCCATGCCGCGGGGGCGCTTGATGTGGAACCGCTCCAGCAGCTCATCGAACCGCTCCCGGTCCTCGGCCATGTCGATGGACTCGGCGGAGGTGCCCAGGATGGGGATGCCATGGCTGTCCAGGTATTTGGTGAGCTTGATGGCCGTCTGGCCGCCGAAAGCCACCACCACACCCACGGGCTTCTCCACATCGATGATGTGCATGACATCCTCGGGGAACAGAGGCTCGAAGTACAGCCGGTCGGCGGTATCGTAGTCGGTGGAGACGGTCTCGGGGTTGTTGTTGACGATGACCACATCGTAGCCCAGCTCCTTCAGCGTCCACACGCAGTGGACAGAGGAGTAGTCGAACTCAATGCCCTGACCGATGCGGATGGGACCGGAGCCCAGGACCATAATGACGGGCCGGCCGCTGCGGGGGAAGGTACGGGACTCGCAGAACTGGTCGAAGCTGGAGTAGAAGTAAGGGGTCTCGGCGTCGAATTCGGCGCCGCAGGTATCCACCATCTTGTAAGCGGCCTTCTTGGGCACCGCCGGCAGGCTGCCGGCGCCGGAGAGGCGCTTGAGGGTGTCGTCGGGGTAGCCCAGGCGCTTGCCGGTCTCATAGTGCTCGGCAGTGAGGCCGTCCTTTTCCAGGGCCTTTTCAAAATCCGCCATCTTCTTGAGCTTCGCCAGGAACCAGCGGTCGATGCGGGTGATGCCGAAGATCTCGTCCACGGAGACACCGGACTTCAGCGCCTCAAACACCGTGAACAGCCGGTGGTCATCCACCCGGCGCAGCCGCTCCCAGATGGGGGCGTCATCATCGGGGTCCGGCTTGCGGTTCAGGCTGTCCAGGCCTACCTCGGCGCCCCGGACGGCCTTCATGAGGGCCATCTCAAAGCTGGGGCCGATTGCCATGACCTCGCCGGTAGCCTTCATTTGAGTGCCCAGGGTCCGGGAGGCATCGGCAAACTTGTCAAAGGGCCACTTGGGCATCTTCACCACGATGTAGTCCAGGGTGGGTTCGAAGCAAGCGCAGGTCTTGCCGGTGATGTCGTTTTTGATCTCGTCCAGGGTATAGCCCAGGGCGATCTTGGTGGTGATCTTGGCAATGGGGTATCCGGTGGCCTTGGAGGCCAGGGCGGAGGAGCGGCTGACGCGGGGATTCACCTCGATGACCGCGTACTCAAAGGTTTCCGGATTCAGGGCCAGCTGGCAGTTGCAGCCGCCCACGATGCCCAAGTGGGTGATGATGTCCAGGGAGGCGGAGCGGAGCATCTGGAACTCCTTGTCCGCCAGGGTCTGGGTGGGGGCCACCACGATGGAGTCGCCGGTGTGGACGCCCACGGGATCAAAGTTTTCCATGGAGCAGACGGCAATGACGTTGCCCACACTGTCCCGCATGGTCTCAAACTCGATCTCTTTCCAGCCGAAAATAGCCTTTTCAATGAGGACCTGGGTAATGGGAGAGGCGTCCAGGCCCGTCTGGGCGATGATACGCAGTTCCTTGGCGTTCTTGGCCGCGCCGCCGCCAGCGCCGCCCAGGGTGAAGGCGGGGCGGACAATGACGGGATAGCCGATGCGGTCTGCCACGGCCAGGGCGTCCTCCACGGTCTCGGCAATGTCGGAGGCGATGACCGGCTGGCCGATCTCCGCCATGGCCTCCTTGAAGAGCTCCCGGTCCTCGGCCCTGGAAATGGCCTTGGCGTCGGTGCCCAGCAGGCGGACACCCTGGGCCTCCAAAAAGCCCTCCTTGTCCAGCTGCATGGCCAGGGTCAGGCCCGTCTGGCCGCCCAGGCCCGCCAGGATGGAGTCGGGCTTTTCCTTTTTGATAATGCGCTTGATGGTCTCCACCGTCAGGGGCTCCAGGTAGATCTCATCCGCCATGGCCTGGTCGGTCATGATGGTGGCGGGGTTGGAGTTGCACAGCACCACGTTGACGCCGGCCTCCTTCAGCACCCGGCAGGCCTGGGCGCCGGCATAGTCGAATTCAGCGGCCTGGCCGATGACGATGGGGCCGGAGCCGATGACCAGGACTTTCTTGATGGAAGTATCGAGAGGCATCAGCACTCACCACCTTTCATGAGTTCCACAAAGCGGTCAAAGAGGAAGGACGTATCCTTGGGACCCGTGCAGGCCTCGGGGTGGAACTGCACGGTAAAGGCCTTCAGGCCGGGGTAGTCGATGCCCTCGCAGGTGCCGTCGTTGGCGTTGGCAAAGCGGAGGCGGCCGGTTTGGATGCTGTCGGAGTCCACGGCGTAACCGTGGTTCTGGCTGGTGATAAAGGTACGGACGCCATTTACGTCCCGCACCGGCTGGTTCACGCCCCGGTGGCCGTACTTGAGCTTGTAGGTCTGGCCGCCGGCGGCCAAGGCCGTCAGCTGGTGGCCCAGGCAGATGCCGAACATGGGCACCTTCCCCAGGAGCTTTTGGATCTGGGCGATCTCAAAGACGTTCTCCGCCGGGTCGCCGGGGCCGTTGGAGAGCATCACGCCGTCGGGGTCCGCCGCCAAAATTTCCTCGGCGGAGGTGGTGGCGGGCAGTACCGTCACCGTGCAGCCCCGCTTCTGGAGCTCCCGGATGATGTTGTGCTTGGCACCGTAGTCAAGGAGGGAGACGCGGAACCGCTCCTCCCCTGCCGCCGGGTGGACGGAGGGCACCTTGCAGGTGACGGCCTCCACCACGCCGGTGACGGCGTAGATGGCAACGGGCGTCAGGTCCGCGGGGACTTCATCGCAGATGGTGGCGTTCATGACACCGTGCTCCCGAATGATGCGGGTGAGCTCCCGGGTGTCCACGCCCCAGAGCCCCGGCACGCCCTGCTCCTTCAGGAAGGTATCCAGGTCGCAGTCCGTGCGGAAGTTGGATGGCGCGTCGCACCACTCCCGGACCACATAGCCCTTTACGCAGCAGGCCCCCTCGAAATCCTCCCGGATGATGCCGTAATTACCGATGAGGGGATAGGTCTGCATGACGATCTGCCCCGCGTAGCTGGGGTCCGTCAAGGTCTCGATATAGCCGCACATGCCAGTGGTAAACACCAGCTCTCCCACGGTGTCCGCCGGGGCGCCGAACCGAATGCCCTCGAACACCCGGCCGTCCTGTAACACCAAATAGCCTTTTTCCATAACCGCCTCCATATTTTTGTCCGCACTTTATCGATTTTACTATATTTTATGACATTATGATGGTTTTTTCCAGCCCAGTCAATGATTGAAGGCCATTTTTCCAGCTAGACTTTTCCGCGCAAAAGGGAACACTTTTTGTGCATTTCCGAAAAGGTTGACCTTTTTTCCACAATTTTTTCGTGAAAATCCGGTTTTTCTTGCAAGTGCCTCTTACCGCATATATAATAGAAGTGATTTTTTCTTTTGGGGGGGAGTTTTGTGGCTAAGCACCTGGATAAATTTACAAAGCCCTTTCAGGGCAGCCGCATCCCCTTTGCGCTGGCGGAGGTGGTCACCAACGGCAGCGGCGACATGGTGGACCTCATCTGCCGCTTTGCCAATGACGCCGCCGGCACGCTGCTGGGCGTTCCGGCAGCGGAGCTGAAGGGCAGCCGTTTCACCCGGGTATGTGATTTCCGGCAGCTGTCCGCTCTGGCGCCGCTGCACACCGTGGCTTTTTCCGGTTCCGCCGCCTCCTTTTCCTATGAGGCCGCCGGCGGCGCCCTCACCGTCACCTGCTATCAGGTCATGTACGGCATGGTGGGCTGTCTGCTGGAGCCCCGGGGAGAAAGCTCCCGGGACCCCGTCGCCCTTATGACAGACAACCTGCCCGGCGCCGTGGCGGTGCTGGAGCTGAGCCGGGAGGGCCTGCGGTGCCTGTCCTTCAGCGGACAGCTGTGCGCGCTTACCGGCTGGAGCCGGCAAGAGCTGCTGGACCGCTTTTCCCAGAACTTTTCCGCTCTGGTGGACCGGGAGGATTGGCCCGCTCTTTTGCAGGCCCTGCTGGACGCCCAGCGGGAAGGCCATCCGATGGACCACGAGCTGCGGCTCCGGCGCCGGGAGGGCGGCCCCCTGTGGGTGAACCTCCGGGCGGAGCGGATGCGCACCGCCGGCGGCGCCACGGTGTTTTACGCCATGCTGCTGGACATCGACCTGTCCCGCCGGACCCTGGAGCGTTTGGAAGAAAGCCAGGCCCAATTGGACGCTGCCCAGGACCGGCTGGACGCCCTGCGGGATACCCTGCCGGCGGCTTTTGCCCTGCTTCGCATCCCAAAGGACGGACAGCCGGAGGCTCTGTGCCTCAGCCAGCAGCTGGCGGAGCTGCTGGGCTACCCGGCGGCAGAGCTGGCAAAGCGCCTGCGGACAGAGCCTCTTTGGCGGGTGCACCAGGCGGACCGGGAAGCCCTGACCGCCGCCCTTCTCCGCGCCCGGGCCACAGAGATCCCCTGCCGTCAGATGTGCCGCCTGCGGACCCGGGAGGGCCAGGTGCTGCGGGTCCTTTTGGAGGCTGTCTGGCAGGTGCGGACGGACGGAGATCAGCTGTTCCTCACCTGTGTGGACATGACCCGGGAGCAGGAGACCGCCGAGGAGCTGCGCCTGCGGACGCAGCTTTGCGACCTGCTGCTGGACCGCTCCCACATCGTCAGCCTGGACTATGACCCCGCTACGGATACCGCCCATGTGGAGACCTACGACGCCGGCGGCCACCGTTCCACCCGCCGGGTGGAGCGGTATCTCCAGACACTGGAATCCTCCCCCTCCATCCATCCGGAGGACCGCAGCCGTCTCATCACCGCCCTGCGGCGGGCCTCCGCCCGGCCCGGTGCCGGCACTTTGGAGTACCGGGGCAATTACAGCGGCCAGGGCTGGCGGTGGTACCGGGCCTCCCTGGTGAGCCTGTTTGACAGCAAGGGCAATGTATACGGCCTCTTAGGCAAAGCGGAGGACATCAGTGACCGCCGGGCCGCCGCCCAACGCTTTGGTGAGCTGGGCGCCCGATTCAAAAAGCAGGCCAGGTCCGCTTTGGCAGCCGCCCGGCTGGACCTGGCCGCCGACCGCATTCTGGACAGCCGCAGCGCCAGCCGCTATCTCACCGGCGTCCTGTTCGGCAACTCCGCCGACGCCTGTCTGCGCCACATCCGGGACAACATCCCCGACCCGGACCAGCAGGCGGAATTTGACCGCCGCCTCCGCCCTGTTCCCCTGCTGGCGGCCTTTTCTCAGGGCAGCGCCCACCACGGCTTCGAACACCGCTTCTCCCTGGGAGAGGGGAAAAGCGTGTGGGTCCGCTCCATGCTGGAGCTGGCGGAAAACCCGGAGAACCGCCATGTGGAGGCCTTTTACTGCGCCGTGGATATCAGCGCCCAACGCCAGCGCGCCCAGCTGACAGAGGCCCTGGCGCTGCGGGATTATGATTTTATCTTGTCAGTGGATGCCGGGAGCGGCGCCTGCCGTCTGCTGGGTGGGAATGCCTTCCTGCCGCCGGACACCACTTACCGCTCTCTAGCCGCCCGGTATATCCACGGCCAAGCTCCCGGCGCCTTCCGGGCCCAGATCCGCCGGGCTGTCCGGCTGGACACCATTCTGGCTGCTTTGGAGGAATTGCCGGTGTACACCTTTACCTGCACTTTGGAAACAGAAGAAGGCCCCCGTGCCAAACGGCTGCGCTGCTCCTGGCTGGACCGGGCGGACGGCGCGCTGCTGGTGACCTTGGGCGACGCATAAAAAACGGCCGCAAGCTATAGCTTGCGGCCGTTTTTTATCTGCCCTGTGATAAAAGTCCGGTTACTACCCACAAAAGGGCAAGTTATTCGTCCAACTTGAGGACTGCCAGGAACGCCTCCGTCGGCACCTTTACCGATCCCAGGCTCCGCATCCGTTTCTTGCCCTCTTTTTGCTTTTCCAGCAGCTTCTTCTTCCGGGTAACGTCGCCGCCGTAGCACTTGGCCAGCACATCCTTGCGCATGGCTTTCACCGTCTCCCGGGCAATGACCCGGCCGCCGATGGCCGCCTGGACGGGGACCTCAAACAGCTGGCGGGGGATGTTCTCCTTCAGCTTCTCGCACAGGCGCCGGGCCCGGGGATAGGCCCTGTCCTTATGGGCAATGAAGCTGAGGGCGTCCACGCCCTCGCCGTTGAGCTTCAGGTCCACCTTCACCAGCTCGCTGGGGCGGTAATCGGAAAGCTCATAGTCCAAAGAGGCATAGCCCTTGGTGTTGGCCTTCAGGGTATCGAAGAAATCATAGATGATCTCGTTGAGAGGCATCTGATAGTGGAGCTCCACCAGGTGGGTGTCCAGATACTGCATGTCGTGGAATTCACCCCGGCGGTTCTGGCACATGGGCATGATGTTTCCCACGTATTCGTTGGGGGCGATGATACTCACCTTCACGTAGGGCTCCTCCGCGTGCTCGATGGTGGCGGGGTCCGGATAGTTGTGGGGGTTGTCCACCTTCACCATGGTGCCGTCGGTCTTGTAAACATGGTAGACCACGGAGGGCAGGGTGGTAACCAGGTCCAGGTCGAACTCCCGCTCCAGCCGCTCCTGGATGATCTCCATGTGGAGCATCCCCAAAAAACCGCACCGGAAGCCAAAGCCCAGGGCCACGGAGGACTCCGGTTCAAAGCTCAGGGAGGCGTCATTGAGCCGCAGCTTTTCCAGGGCGTCCCGCAGGTCCGGATACTTGGAGCCGTCCTCCGTGTAAATGCCGCAGTAAACCATGGGCTGCACGGGACGGTAGCCGGGCAGAGGCTCCGCCGTGGGCGTGGCGGCGTCGGTGACGGTGTCGCCCACCCGGGTGTCCTGGACGTTTTTGATGCTGGCAGTGAAATAACCCACCTCGCCGGCCTCCAGGCAGTCGCAGGGCTCCAGGCCCAGGGGCAGCAGGTGGCCGCACTCAATGACCTGGTACACGGCGCCGGAGGCCATGAGCTTCACCTGCTGGCCGGTGCGGATGCTGCCCTCCATGACACGGAAATACACGATGACGCCCCGGTAACTGTCATACTGGCTGTCAAAGATCAGCGCCTTCAGGGGGGCGTTCACATCGCCGGCGGGAGGCGGCACGTTTTTCACGATGTCCTCCAAAACAGCGTCAATGTTGATGCCCATTTTGGCGGAGATCTCCGGCGCGTCCAGGGCGGGCAGGCCGATGATGTCCTCCACCTCCTGCTTGGCCTTTTGGGGGTCGGCAGCAGGCAGGTCGATTTTGTTGAACACCGGCAGGATCTCCAGGTCGTGCTCCATGGCAAGGTACGTGTTGGCCAGGGTCTGGGCCTCCACGCCCTGGGTGGCGTCCACCACCAGCACGGCGCCCTCACAGGCCGCCAGGGACCGGGACACCTCGTAGTTGAAGTCCACGTGGCCCGGGGTGTCGATGAGGTTCAGCTCATACACCTCCCCGTCCTGGGCCTTGTAGTTCAGACGGACGGCCCGGGCCTTGATGGTGATGCCCCGTTCCTTTTCCAGGTCCATGTTGTCCAGCAGCTGGCTGGACATTTCCCGGGCCGTGACGGCGCCGCATTTTTCCAGCAGCCGGTCCGCCAGCGTGGACTTGCCGTGGTCAATATGGGCGATAATTGAAAAGTTTCGGATATTCTGCTGCTTTGTCATTGTTCGGATAACCTCCATGGGCAAGTCCACGCGGGGCCCCGCTCTGCGGGGCGGCGCGAAGCGCCGTTTTTCAAATCAAGTCTGGGGTCCCTGAAAAGTCCTTCGGACTTTTTGGGGAGAGGAGGAGCAAGGGAGTACGCGCAGTTTTCGCCGCAGGCGGAAACGGAGTCAAACGGACTTTGCGACGACGAGGTCGATATGTGCAATGATTGAAAAGTTTCGGATATTCTGCTGCTTTGTCATTGTTCGGATAACCTCCATGGGCAAGTCCACGCGGGGCCCCGCTCTGCGGGGCGGCGCGAAGCGCCGTTTTTCAAATCAAGTCTGGGGTCCCTGAAAAGTCCTTCGGACTTTTTGGGGAGAGGAGGAGCAAGGGAGTACGCGCAGTTTTCGCCGCAGGCGGAAACGGAGTCAAACGGACTTTGCGACGACGAGGTCGATATGTGCAATGATTGAAAAGTTTCGGATATTCTGCTGTTTTCTCATAGAAAATAAACCTCCGTTGGGGTTTGAAGATCACGCAGGGATGCCGGGATGGGTCTCGTTCCACTTCCACCAAAAGGACTCGTCCCAGAATTTCTCATAGTCATAGTCTACCACAAAGTCCCGCCAGTTGGCGAGTACCTTCTCTGTGTTTTCCGCTGTAAGGCGGTCCTCACCGGCGGCCATTTTCGCCAATATCCGGCGGCAGACCTCCCCGGAGTGATGGACATAGTCACAGTAGTTGTCCAGGTTTTCCACGATCTCCCGGTCCAGCAAAAAGCCGTACAGCTTCACATTGTCATAGGCCAAAAAGGCATTGCAGGCCTGCTCCAGAGCGGAGAACATGGCCTCCGTTTGTCCCAGGCGGGCGGTCTTATCCCAGAACAGGATGCTGTATGGGGGGAAGAAAATGTCGAACTCCGTGTCCGGGTGGGCCCGAAGCCATCCCTCCACCACCGCCAGGTTCCGGGCGGCGTTTTCCCGGAAGGCACCCGCGTCCACGCTCTCCGCCGCAATATCCGGGCGGGTATAGTTCTCCAGGGCTGTCATGTGGTTCCACCAGATGCCCTCGTCCCAGGTGAAGCTCTCGTCCAGGGTCTGGCCGCCGCCCCAGCGGTTGGTCATGAGGACGTAAAGGCTGTAATAGAGGGTATCCTTGTTCAAAAGGTACTTGGCGTCGTCCAGCAGGCTGTCGTTATACAGGTACTCCGGCATGGCGCCGGTGACGCCGCTCTCGTCCCGGACCAGAATGTTCAGGTCCAGGGCGAATACCACCCGCTTGGGCGTTCGGTCACGGAACACCACGTCCATCACCCGGTCAAATTCACTGAGGTAGCCGTCGGGAATGGTGATGCGGACGGCGGTGCCGCCGAAAGCGGCCCCCACCTCGCTGGCGCGGTAGTTGGCCGCCATGGAGGTGCCCACCAGCACCGTATCCGCCTGGATGTTTTTGGCAAGGCCGGCACCCTGGTAGCGCTCGCTGAAAAATACCGGCTCCCACTTATCCGGCATCCGGTAGTACAAACAGGGGTCCACAATATACACCACGGCGGCGCTGGCCGCCAACAGGACCAGGACCGCAGCCAGGAGGCCGCAGGCCCAGCGTTTACACACTTTGCTCATGGGACCTCCTTTTCAGAAATTGGAATAGATAAAGGTGGTGATGCCGGTGAAGGACAAAACGGACCAGGCGGTCAGCACCGCCAGCGCCGCGCCCTGCCACCACTTGGGGTGGAAGTGTTCCATCCGCACCGCGGTGTTCACCGGCAGCAGCACCACCGCCATGCCGGTGCCGTACAGCAGCACTATCCGCACCAGGTCCATCCAGGGCTTCACCGCCGGCAGCAGCATTTGGAGCGCGCCGGTCTCCTTGGCAAACAGGCCGTGGAGCAGCCATCCTCCCGGCCGGGCCATGACGCCGGTGAGGGCCGTGCCCAGCAGCCGGACGGCTCCGGCAAGATCCGGCGCCCGGAAAAATACCCACGCCACATTCACGAAGGCGAAGGTCAAGCACCAGCGGGCCGGCTTGGGGATGCGTCCCAGCCGATCTCCCAGCATCCGCTCCGCCACCTGGCCCAGACCGTGGAGCAGGCCCCAGAACAGAAACGTCCACCCGGCTCCGTGCCAGAAGCCGCTGACCAGGAAGATGATGAGGATATTGACATAGGTCCGGGCAGTGCCTTTTTTGCTGCCGCCCAGAGGGAAATACAGGCACTCCCGCAGAAAGGTTGTCAGGGTGATGTGCCAGCGCTTCCAGAACTCCCCGATGGAAAGGCTCCGGTACGGGGAGTCAAAGTTCACCGGCAGGCGGATGCCCAGCAGCCGGGCGCAGCCGGCGGCGATGTCGCAATAGCCGGAAAAGTCAAAGTACAGCTGGAGAGTGTAGCCCAAAATCACCAGCCAGGCGCCGGGGGCCGTCAGGTCCCCCAGCCGCTCCCAGCCGTTGTTCACGATGACGCCGAAAGGGTCCGCCAGCAGCACCTTTTTCACCGTGCCGCAGCAGATGCCGAACAATCCCGCCGCCGCGTCCTCCCAGCTGGGCCGCAGGCACTTCTCCCCCGCCAATTGGGGGAAGAAAGCCCCGGGCCGCAGGATGGGGCCGGAGGTGACGGTGGGAAAGAAAAACGTGTACAGGGGCAGCGCCTCTCCGCCCCGCAGGCGGAACTGGCCAGTGTAGACCTCCTTGAGCAGCCACAGCTGCTGGAAGGTAAAAAAGCTCAAGCCCAGAGGCACCCAGCCCAGGGAGACCCGGCCCCCGGTAAAAAAGCCGGTATATTTGAACACCAGCAGCACCGCGATGTGGTATCCCGCCGCCAGGAACAGCACACGGCGGCGACGGCGCTTTTCATTCTCCCGCCAGAGCCGCTGCACCGCCAGCATGGAGACCAGCGTCCCCGCGCACAGCACCGAAAAGGCGTCCCATCCGCCGCCGGCCACGTAAAATATCAGGCTGGCGATGCCAAGGACCGTCATGCCCGTCCGGCGGCTGTGCTGGGCGGAGAGCAGGCAGGCGGGCACAGCAATTGTCAGAAAGGCCAGAAAGGCCAGAGACTGAAAGCTCATATCACTTCTCCGTCAGGGCGTTGAGCCGGGCATCGGCGGTGCTGAGTACCTGGGTCAGGCTTTGGCAGCGGCCGGGATAATTGCTGGTCAGCGCCTCCGGCGACAGATCCGGGAATTCCGCTTTCTTGGCGGCCTGGGTCCGCAGTGCCCTGGCGTAGCGCACCTCCTCCAGCTTCATGTCCGCGTCAGCGGTGCCCATGGTGCAGGCGGCGGGATCCAGGGCGAAATAGGCCTCGTTGGCCCCGGCGGTACGGTACAGATGGCGGTAGAGCTGGTATACGGCGCCACCCAGGTAGGCCGCCGCCGCGTTGATGGCAGCCTTGTCGCCCAGCTTGCCCAAGAGGCCGAACAGCACGCCCACGGCGCCGGAGAGGAGCTTACTCTGGAGGGTGGCCAGAACGCTGCCCTGGAGAATGTTTCCGGGTTCCGCCGCCCCCAGGACCTCCTCGGAGCTCAGCATACTGCCGTCCCGGGACAGGGTGCGGCCCAGGATAAAGTCCGCGGAGACATGGTAATAGTCGCAGGCCTTCACCACGAAGGAAAGGCCCGGCTCCCGGATACCGTTTTCATAGTGGCTCAAAAGGGCCTGGGAAATACCCAGGTCGCTGGCGGCGGTGCGCTGGGACACGCCCCGTTCCTGCCGCAGCAGGGATAGGGTGCGGGAAAATTCAGATGTGGAAGCCATCGTCTCTCTCCTTTAAAACAGGGGTTTCTTTTTAATACGCAGGGTATAGTTTAGCAAAAAGGCTACGGATTGTAAATAGATTTTGGGGGAAATTTGGCTGGTTTCCAAGGTGGGGAATGCACCCCCCATTTTCTTTGGTCTTGCCAAAGAAAACGGGCCGTGCACGGTCCAAAAGAAAAACGCTTTTCGTCCAAACTTGCCCCTTCGGGCAAGTTTGGGGATGCGACGGTTGAAAGCCACGACCGGATAAAACCCGCCAGGTCCCATCCAGGTGCGCTGAAACGCTCTTATCAAATTACGCTTATGCCGCAACCTGTCTCGCTTCCGCAAATTCCGGGGTGCTTATCGAAGCGCCCCACATTTGGCCCCGCTGCCGCTCCCGGGGATGGATTCCAAAGGAAGGGGCCGCAGCCCCTTCCTTCTGGTCGTTCAGGAAAGGGGTCCAGGGGGAAACCCAGCCGAAAGGGTTTCCCCCTGGCCTCTCTTTGGGGGCGACCCGTTTCTCTCGGTGAGAGAAATGGGTCGCATCTGCCCACCTCCATCGAGGTAACACCCAAAAAGGAAGAAAGGCTGCCCCCCGGCAGCCCCCTCTTTCAAAACAGCCCCACCTGGTCCGGCAGCACATCTCCGCCGATGGTACGCAGCTGCTGGACGTTTTCATTCCACAGCCGGTCGGCGATGGCCATTTTCCGGATGATGTTTTTCACCGTCTGGTCCAGAGCCGTGCCCTCGGAGTAATCCGCCGGGAAAATGAAATCCACCCGCCCCTTGGTCAGCAGGTCCTCCACACCCATGCGGTTGCTCTCCTGGTACACGGCAATGGCCTGGCCGCCGTAGGCCCGCATCATCTTCATACAGGGCACATCGGAAAGGCCGTCCCCCATGTAAACCATGTTGGTGAAGGGCACCCGCTTGCTGTCATCGGGCATGGAGTCGTTGAGGGTCTTGTCATCGGACACATCCAGCACGCCCTTGTTGATGCGGTAGACGAACTGGGTCTTGGCGGTGAAGTTGACCGTCAGCTTAGGCCAGACGGGCTTGCCCGCCTCATCATAATAAAACTCACTGGCGTAGATCTCCTTGAATTCCCCGCTGATGGAGGACCCCTCAATGATCTCCCGCAGGCCGGAGGAGATGATATAGTGCTCCACCTGGACCCCTTGGCTGTCGCCGAAGGCGTTGATGCGGCCAAACCACTCCCGAACACCGGGGAACAGCACGATATCCCGCCCCATCTCCCGCAGGCTCTCCCGGGTGAAGGGCAGGTTCCGCTTTTCCGACTCCTGGATCATGGTATACATATACGCCAGAATCCCGTCCATGCGGTTGGCGTGGCCGAATCCATTGGCCTTGGACCAGAATTCCCGGGGCGTCATGCCCAGGCCGGGAATGAAGGCATAGTCCTCCATATCGGTGGTGCATAGGGTCTTGTCAAAATCGTAAAGAAACGCCACGATGGGCCGCTGCTTCTCCATGCTGTTCCTCCTGCGAAAAAAGCGGCTCATGTTGAGCCGCTTTTCATGGTATTATTGGCCGTCCTTATAGTTGCGGCCAAACTTCAGGTCGTTGATGTTGATGCGGCGGGTGGGCTCGGACACCTCCGGCTCCTCCCGGGCAAAGGGATCGCCCTCGGGATAGTCATCCGCCGGGGCGGGCTCCTCCGCGGGCTCCTCCGCAGGCTCCTCTGCCGCTTCCTCCGCATCCTGCTGGGCAAAGGCGGCCAGGACATTTTCCTCGATCTCCTGGGCCTTCTCCTCCGCGGCGGGAGGGGCGGACTGCTCCACCGGCAGCTGGGGCAGCTGGTCCAGATAAGCCAACTGCTGGTTGCAGATGTCCCGGCTGGAGGCGATGAACTTCGCCAGCTCCTGCTGGCCCTGGCGCAGGCGGTCCTCCGACTCGCCGATCTCCCGGCGCAGCTGGGCGATCTTTTCCTGGGCCTGGGCCTCCGCCTGGCTCATGATCTCGTCCCGCTTGGCCTCCGCCTCCCGGACGATGGAATCCGCCATCTTCTGGGCGGTCAGCAGCGTGGCCCGCATGGAGTCCTCCGTGGCGCGGTAATCCTCCACCTTCTCCACCAGGACCTTCAGCTTGGCCTTCAGCGCGGCGTTCTCCTTATACAGCGCCGTGTAATCGTCGGTGAGCTCATCCAGGAACTCATCCACCATAGCCATATTGTAACCGCCCATGACCGCCTTGGTAAAGGCGTGGGTCGAAACTTCCTGCGGTGTCAGCATAACGCAAAATCCCCCCTGTATGCTCTCTCTATTCTCTTAAAAATAGAGACCGTTGTTTTCCAGCTCGTCAATGAGGTCGCCCTCAATGTCCACGGAGTAGGGCGTGATCAGGTATGTATTGGCAGCCACCTTTTTGATCTTGCCCTCGCCGGCATAGGCCACGCCGGACAAAAAGTCGATGAGACGGCGGGCCACATCCTTGTTGGTGGATTCCAGGTTCAGCACCACGGTACGCTTGTCCTTCAGGTTGTCGGCGATCTCGGAGGCGTTTTCAAACCGCTCCGGCTTCACCAGCACCACCTTCAGCTGGGTGGTGGCGTGGATGTTCACCACCTTGTTGCGGCGGTCCTCCACCCGGGTCTTCCGGTCGTCAAAGGCAGGCTCCCGGCGGGGCGGCTCCTCGAAATCGTCAATCTCCTCATCCTCGTCCTCGTAAGGGTGGGTCCATTTTTTCAGTTCGTCAATGATGCTCATGGCAAAGCCTCCTCGTTGGAGTGTTTCAGATATTGTAATTGCGGGCGCCAAAAATGGCGGTGCCCACCCGGACCATGGTGGCTCCACAGCGAATGGCGTCCATATAATCGCCGCTCATGCCCATGGAAAGACACTTTAATTCATTATGGAACAATTTCGTATTGATGTCAACATAAAGTGCCTGCACTTCCTGAAAATACCGCATATTGGCGTCCCGGTCCGCATCGGCGGGAGGGATGGTCATGAGTCCCCGCACCCGGACATGGGGCAGGGCCAGTGCCGCCTCCGCGGCGGCGGTCACCGCGTCCGGGTCAAAGCCGCTTTTGGCCTCCTCCCGGCCGATATTCACCTCCAGCAAAATGTCCTGGACCAGTTGCTCCTTGGCGGCCACTTTTTCGATCTCCTCCAGCAGCTCCGTGGAGCCCACGGACTGGATGAGGGCCACCTTGCCCACCACCTGCTTCACCTTGTTGCGCTGGAGGTGGCCGATAAAGTGCAGCGGCGCGCCGTCATAGGCGTTGTCCGCCAACTTGGCGGTCATCTCCTGGACGCGGTTCTCTCCCAGGGCGTCGATGCCGGCGGCAATGGCCTCCCGGCAGGCGGCGGCGTCATTCATTTTGCTGGCACCCACCAGGGTGATCTCCTCCGGAGACCGGCCCGTCTGGGCGCAGGCCTGGGCGATATTGGCCCGAACTTGGGCGATATTCTCTGCAATGGACATGGCTCTTACTTCCTTTTATTGATTTCTCTTTATCCCACGACTTTTCCGTCGTACAGGTCTTTGGCGCTGATGATGATCTCGTCACCGGGGCGGAGCCGCAGGCTCTCCTGGTCGGAGGCCGCCGTGGACCGCACCAGCACAAAGCCGTCGCCGCTGTACAGCACCTCCACCGGCTTGAAGCGGGCTTCCATGCCCACCACGCAGTAGACACCCAGGCTCTCCACCGTGGTGCGGTTCCCCTCCTGGTCCACCTTGGTGTTGGCGGCCCGAAGGGCCTCATTGGGGACCCGAATACCGGCAACGGTCCGCCAGATAAGCCGAGCGCTCTGCCGGCGCAGCAGCGTCACCTGGGCCATGTTGTACTCGCCCCGGAAGGTCACCACCACCCGGCCCTGCTCCTCCGGCCCCACGGCGTACAGCGTGACCGCCTGGTCCTGCTCCACGCCCTTGGCGAAGCGCAGCGTCATGGTGCCGCCGCTGTTCTGGATGGCCTCGGCCTGGTCGGTGGACATGGTAACGGCGTAATACCAGCTGTCCCCCAGAATGAGCCTTCCCGTCTGAGAGGTGAGCGTTTCATCCGCCTGAACGGCGTTGAGCTGGGAGGGCGTCATATCCGCCAGCAGCTCCGGTGTCAAAACGGTCTCGTAGCCGTCTACCACGGCGGAGTACACACCGGACGCCGGCGCCTTGATGGCCCGGACGGAGGAGGCCGCCTGGGCCTTCAGCTCCTTCAGCTGGCTCTGGAGCTCCGCAATCTGGCCGGACAGGTCCTCCGTGTCGGAATAGGTGTAATCCCGCTTCAGCACCAGGGACCGAAGCTCCGTCTCATGCTCCTCGGCGTTGTCCAGCCGTCCAGCCGCCAGCTCCGCGCGGTAATCCAGGAGGCTGCGCATGATCTGGGCGTCCAGCTTCAGCGACACCTCGGACCCAAAAGACGCCTCCTGGGCAAATTGCAGCTGCTCGATGCGGCTCGACAGCTCGTCGATCTCCTGCTGCCGGTCCAAAGAGGCCTGGTCCGCGTACACCAGGGCCACGGTGCCGCCGGCGCTGACCTTTTCCCCCTCCGACCGCTGCAGGCGCAGCAGGCCGCTGGCCTCATCCGCCAGCACCTGTTCCTGGCGCACCACATAGCCGGAAAGGTCCATGCCCTCCTCCACCTGGTAATTGTACGCCAGGGTGGTGGTCAGCGGGTCGTCGAGATATTGCAGGCCCTGGATGGCAAAATAGGCCAGGACGCCCAGCGTCACCGCCAGCAGCAAGCATTTTGTACCGAAAGAGCTGTTTTTCATCTGGAAATTACCTCGTAGCGCCGCCGGACAACTTCCGGAGCGCGGTCATGGATTGTCCTCCGCCAGGTCCACCGGCCGCGCCGGCGCGATGGTGGAGACGGCGTGCTTGTAGACGACCTGCTGTTTGCCGTCGGAGTCCAGCACCACCACAAAGGCGTCAAAGCCGGTGATGACGCCCCGCATCTGGAAGCCGTTCATCAAAAACAGCGTCACCGGCACCGACTCCCGCCGAGCCCGCAGCAAAAAGAGGTCCTGTAAATTCGCTTTTGTCACCATGGTATGTCCGCTCCTTTTTTTCTGTTTGGGTCGGACGTTTTCCATGTTTTTCCGTCCGCCTGGGGTTAGGATACCCCCGCGGCCGTCAGGATTTCCGTCGAAACCTGTAAGGCCCGGCCAAAATCCCGTTCTTTTTCCCATTCGATCCAGTGGATGTCCGGATTCCGCCGCAGCCAGGTCAGCTGGCGCTTGGCGTACTGCCGGGAGCGGAGCTTCACCTCCGCGATGGCCTCCGCCTCCGTGGCGGTCCCCTCCAGCACCCCCAGAAACTCCTTGTAGCCGATGGCTTGGAGGGCCGTGGCGTCCCGGGGCAGACCGCTTTCCAGCAGCCCCTTTACCTCGCCCAGAAGTCCTTCCTCCACCATGAGGTCCACCCGCCGGTCAATGAGGGCCTTCATGTCCTCCCGGTCCGCGAACCGCAATCCCAGCCACACGGCGTCGTACCGGGGCGGCAGCGTCTTCGTCTCCTCATTGTGGGCGGTGATGGTCTTTCCCGTCTCCAGCCACACCTCCAAGGCCCGGAGGATGCGCTTTTCGTCGGCGGGATGGAGCCGCTCCGCAGCGACGGGGTCCACCTGCCGCAGCTCCGTAAGCAGCGGCCCGATGCCCTCCGCCTCCAGGCGCTTTTGCAGCATGGCCCGCACGGCGCCGCCGGCGTGGCCGCCGGCAAAGCCGTGGCCCCGGACCACCGCGTCCAGCCACAGCCCCGTGCCGCCCACTAAGACAGGCAGCTTTCCCCGGGACAGGATATCGTCGATGATGGGGATAGCGCTTTCGGCGTACCGGGCGGCGGACCACTGCTCCGCCGGGTCCGCCACGGCCACCATATGGTGGGGCACGCCGTCCATCTCCGCTTTTGTGGGGGCGGCGGTGCCGATGGTCATCCCCTTATAGATCTGCATGGAATCAGCGGAGACCACCTCGCCGTCAAACCGCTTTGCAAGCAGGACCCCCAGGGTGGTTTTTCCGCAGGCGGTGGGTCCCACCACACAGACGACCTTCGGTGCCATGGCCATCCTCCTTTCCAAATCAATAGGTCTATGCCAGCGCCTGGGCCTTTTCGCAGGCTTCGGCCATGATCTTCTCCGCCCTTTCCGGCGCGAAGTCCAGGCCGTACTGCCGGATGCCGAAGCGCTCTCACAACTGCCGCCAGAACTCCACGCCCAGGTTTTTCTCCGCCTCGGGCCCCCGCAGCCGCCGGGCATCCGGCCTCTCAAGCCCGCTTGAACATTTTCTCCAGCTCATACTTCGTGAGCTTTACCGCCACCGGGCGGCTCCGCGGCCTTTGCCGCGTCAAGTGTTTTGCCTTAGGCAAAACCTTGAAATCGGCCGAATTCACTTCGGACGATTTGCGTTCAATTCCGGGGCCCCCGCAGCCGCCGGGCATCCGGTCTCTCAGGCCCGCTTGAACATTTTCTCCAGCTCATACTTCGTGAGCTTTACCGCCACCGGGCGGCCGTGGGGACAGTACTTGACCTCCCCGCTCTGGACCTTGTCCACCAGCACCCGCAGTTCCGCCGGGTCGCTGGTCCAGCCGCCCTTGATGGCGGCCTTGCAGGCCATGGTGTGCAGAAGGCCCTCCCGCTTTTCAGCGGGGGAGCGACCGGTCCGCAGCTTTTCCGCGAACTCCTCCAGCGTGGCGGCGGTGTCCGCCGCGTCAATGTCCGCCGGGACCTCCCGCACCAAGATGGTGCCGTCGCCGAAATCCTCACAGGCAAAGCCGAACTGCTCCAGCGCCTCGCGGTTTTCCAGCAACAGCGCCGCGTCCTCCCGGCCCAGCTCCGCCGCCACGGGCTGGAGCAGCGTCTGGCGCATGGGCGGCTCCTGGGCGGCCTTCAGCCGGTCAAAGTTCATCCGCTCGTGGGCGGCGTGCTTGTCGATGAGCCATACGCAGCCGTCTTCGCTCTCACAGACGATGTAGGTATGGAGAACCTCCCCGGCGATGCGCCAGGGCGCCTCCTTCGGCGGTTCGATGGTCTGCTGCTCCGGCAGGTCCAACGTCTGCTGCCGGGGGATAGCCGGTACAAAGGGCCGCGGCATTTTTTCCGCTTTCTCCCGTTCCGGTGCTTCCACTTTCCTGGGCGGCTCCGCCACAGAGGCGGGCGGCTTGCCAATAGACACCTTTTCCACAGGCCGGAAGGCCGCCCGGTAGGGCTGCTTTTCCGGGGCGCTGTCAGCCACCCGCGTCATCCGCCCCAGCGTTTCACTGTCAAAGACGGGTCGGGCAGGCGCCGCCGGCCGGGGCTGGGGCTGCGGCGGAGCGGCGGGCTTGGGGCTGGGCGCCTCCACCCGCTGGCGGAAGCCCTTGGCGTCCATGGACTGGAAAAAGTCCTGCCGGGGATTCACCGTTTCCCCCGCCGGCTTGGACGCCGGGGCGGGCGCGCCGTCCCGGTCTAGGCAGTCCAGCACCGTGTGGTACACGGCGTCGAACACCTCCCGCTCCCGGGCGAACTTCACTTGGGTCTTGGCGGGGTGCACGTTCACATCCACCGCCGTCACTGGCAGTGTGACGGACAGCACGCAGCCGGGGAACTTCCCCTTCATGATCTGGTTGCGGTAGCCCTCTTCCAGGGCCGCCGTCAGCAGCTGGGACTTGATGAACCGGCCGTTGACGAAAAACACCTGCATGGATCGGGAGCCCCGGCCCAGCAAAGGCTTGGTGACAAAGCCGGACACAGCCGCCTCGCCGCCCCGGCCCTCCACCGGTACCAGGCTCCGGGCAAACTCCCGGCCCAGAGCCGCGTAAATGGCGGAATCCAGCCTGCCGTCGCCGGGGGTATGGAGGGCCTCGGTGCCGTCCTTGATAAACTTAAAGGAAATGTCGGGATGGGACAGGGCCAGATGCTGCATGAGGCCGCTGACCGCCGCCGTCTCGGCGCTGTCCTTCCGCATGAATTTTAACCGGGCCGGGGTGTTGTAAAACAAGTCCCGGACGATGATGGTGGTGCCCTCCGGAGCGCCGGCCTCCTCCACGGTTCCGGCAACGCCGCCCTCCAGGTGAAGGCGGGCGCCCAGGTCCGTGCCGGGGCGGCGGGTGAGGATGTCCACCCGGCCGACGGCGGAGATGGCCGCCAGGGCCTCTCCCCGGAAGCCCAGGGTGCCGATCTTGCCCAAATCCTCCTCGCAGCGGAGCTTGCTGGTGGCATGGCGCAAAAAGGCGGTGGGCAGCTCCTCCGGCGCGATGCCGCAGCCGTTGTCCGTCACCCGGATAAGGCCCATGCCGCCCCGCTGGATCTCCACCACCACGGCGGAGGCCCCGGCGTCGATGGTGTTTTCCACCAGCTCTTTCACCACGCTGGCAGGCCGTTCCACCACTTCGCCGGCGGCGATGAGGTCCGCCACATGGGCATCTAATTGTTGGATGTGAGGCATATCGTTCTTCCTTTCGCAACGGGGCCTTTTACAGCAGCAGGGCCGCCACCAATGGGATGGTGACGATGGACGCCAGGGTGGTCATGAAGGTGATCTGCGCCATGGCCTCGCTGTCGCCGCCGTAAGCCATGCACAGCAGGGTGCCGTTGATGGCGGTGGGCATAGCCATCTGGGTGACGGCAATGCCCATGACCATGGGGTCAATGGCCAAATTCCGCAGCACCAGCCACAGCGCCGCCGGCATCACCAGCAGGCGCACCACAGACAGCACGTACACCCGGACTCCGCCCAGCATCCGCTTCATAGGCAGTCCCGCCAGCAAAGAACCCACCAGCACCAGGGCCAGGGGCACCGTCAGGCCGCCCACAAAGTCCAGCATCTCGCCGATGAGGGCGGGCGGCCGCAGGCGGGCCAGCGCCAGAAACAAAGCCAGGACGGAGGCGCAGGTACAGGGGGAGACCACCTGCTTCCAGTGGAAGCGGGCGCCGCCGCCCAGCATCAGCGGTCCCAGGGTAAAAGTCAGCAAATTGAAGGGCAGGGCCAGGACGGCGGCATAGAACATGGCCCCCTGGCCGAACAGAGCCACCGCCACGGGGTAGCCGATATAGCCCACGTTGGGAAAGCCCATGGTGTAGCGCCACACGCCCTGTTGGCCCGGCGTGCCGCCGACGACGCGGGGCACCGCCAGGATGAACAGCAGCTCCACCCCGTAGAAAATGACGCTGACTTTTAAAACGGACAAGACCTCCCCCAGGGCCGGCAGGGTCTCTCCGGTGAGGACGGAGGCGACGATGAGGGCGGGGGTGGTGAAGTTCAGCAGCAGCTGAGAGATCTTTTCGTTGGCATGGCTGTCCAAAAAGTCCATGCGGTTGGCCGCGAAGCCCACGATGATGGCGGCCAGGATCACCAGCATCTGGCTGAAGGTATCAAAAAAACTCATAGGGTCCGGTCTTTCTCTTTCTTGTCAGGATTCCTTTTGCGGCAGGCGGGCGCCGTAGCCCATGGTCTCCACCAGCTCCCGCAGCAGCCGGTCGGAGGTCTCCGCCTCCTGGCCGGAACGCAGGGAGCGGAGCACCCGGTTTTTGCCGCTGGTCTCAATGTTGACGGTCAGTCCCCCGTCGGCGGTGCCCAGAGCGCTGCGGTTGGCCCAGCAGTGGACCATTTTGACGGTTCCCAGGGGAATCACATCCTCCCCGATGGTCAGGCTGTCCCCTGTCAGCGTCCAGCGGACGCGGCCGTTCTCCTTTTCCCGAAAAAACAGCCGGCTCACCGCCGGATACAGCACCCACCACAAAACCAGCGCCAGCACGGCGGTGGAAATTTGCAGCATGAGGCCGTGAACCCCCCGCCGCACCATCAGCTTCACCGCGGGCCACACCACCAGCAGGGCCAGGACGGCGGTGGCCGCCGCCGCAGGCAGGCGGCGCTTCCAGCCACCGTTTTCCAAAATCAATTCACCTGTCATAGCTACTCCTTTCAGGCCATGGCCCAGACGCTGAGGGCATTGGCCAGGGCGTGCAGGGCGATGGAAGTCCACAGCGTGCCGCTGCGGTCATAGACCCAGGCCAGCACCGCGCCCGGCACCAGATATTGCAGCATCAGAAGGAAATACGTCACATCCTGGTGCACCACCGCGAACTGCCACACGTGCAGCAGGGCGAACAGGCCGCAGGAGACCACGTAGGCCACCGGCCGGCTCTTTCCCTTCAGGTTGCCGAACACCAGTCCCCGGAACAGCGTCTCCTCCACAAAGGGCGCCAAAAACACCACGATGAGCAGCGTCATGTGGGGCGCGTCACTCATCTGGGCGGAGATGGCGGTGTCATTGAGGTTGGTGCGGTTCACCATCACCAGGTTTGTCAACCGGTAGGCCAGCTCATTGAGGCCGTACAGCCCCACCAGCCCCACCAGCAGCGTCTGGCAGGCGACCCCCAGGTTATCCGCCAGATTCCGGCAGGTCCTGGCCAGGAATTTGTGGAAGATCAGGAGCGTTACCGCGAACAGCACGTAATAGTAAATGACGTTTTGCAGGGCCTGGGAGATGGTCACATCCAGCAGCAGCTCCGCCAGGCGAAACAGCCGCCCCGTCACAAAGGGCAGCACCACCAGGTAGATCACGAAAAACACGGTGCCGGCGACCTGCTCGCCGGGGGTCATATAAGGGCTTGTCTTTTTCTTTGCCATTGGTTTTCCTCGTCAGAAACAATCAGGAAAGCTTCTGCTTCCACTCGTAAATGAGGCTCATGGCCTCGATGGGCGTCAGCGTGTCCGGCTGGCAGCGGCGCAAAGCGTCCAGGACCTCTCCCTCGCCCATGGCGGTGAGGGACACCTGGTCCTCCTCTTTCCGGGCGGCCACGTACTGGACGCCGTTTTCCGTCTCCAGCTCCTTCAAAATCTTTTTCGCCCGCTGGACCACCTTGTCCGGCAGGCCCGCCAGCTTGGCCACCTCGATGCCGTAGCTGCGGTCCGCGCCGCCCCGGATGATCTTCCTGAGGAAGGTGATGTCCTCCCCCCGGGTCTTGACGGCGATGTTGTAGTTCACGGCGCCGGGAAGGGTATCCTCCAGCTCCGTCAGCTCGTGGTAGTGGGTGGCAAACAGGGTCTTGGCCCCCAGGAGCTTTTTGTCCGCGCAGTACTCCAGCACCGCCCGGGCAATGGACATGCCGTCAAAGGTGGAGGTGCCCCGGCCGATCTCGTCCAGGATGAGCAGGGAGTGCTTCGTGGCGTGGCGCAGGATGTCCGCCACCTCCGTCATCTCCACCATGAAGGTGGACTGGCCGGCGCTGAGGTCATCGCTGGCGCCGATGCGGGTGAAAATGCGGTCCACCACGCCGATGCGGGCGCTGGCCGCCGGCACGAAGGAGCCCATCTGGGCCATGAGGACGATGAGGGCCACCTGGCGCATATAGGTGGATTTGCCCGCCATGTTGGGACCGGTGATGATGGCCACCCGCTCCTCCTTCTCCCCCATGAACGTGTCGTTGGGGACAAAGAGGCTGTCTTTCAAAACCTGCTCTACCACCGGATGGCGGCCGTCCCGGATCTCGATGACGCCGGATTCGTCCACATCCGGCCGGCAGTAGCCGTTCCGCACGGCCACGGCGGCAAAGGACGCCAGGGCGTCCGCCTCCGCCACGGCGGCGGCGGTCTGCTGAATACGGGCCGCCGCGGCGGAGATCTCCTGCCGCAGCTGGGTGAACAGCTCGTATTCCAGCGCCACCACCCGGTCCGAGGCGGTGAGGATGGTGTGCTCCAGGTCCTTGAGTTCCTGGGTGATGTACCGCTCCCCGTTCACCAGGGTCTGCTTGCGGATGTAGGTGTCCGGTACCTGGTCCGCGAAGGACTTGGACACCTCGATGTAATAGCCAAACACCTTGTTGTAGCCGATCTTCAGCGTCCGGATGCCGGTGCGCTCCTTCTCCTTGGCCTCCATTTCGGCGATAACACCCTTGCCGCCCTTGAGGATGTGGCGCAGGCGGTCCACCTCCTGGTCGTAGCCGTCCCGGATGAAGCCGCCCTCCCGGACGGAGAAGGGAGGCTCGTCGCAGATGACGGCGGCAATGCGGCCGCCGATGTCATCCAGGGTATCCAGCGCTCGCCGCAGCTCCGCCAGCCGCCCGGTGGAAAACTGCTCCAGCTGGGCTGCCACGGCGGGCAACTTTTCAATGGCGGAGCGGAGGGACGCCATGTCCCGGCCGCCGGCGGTGCCGTAGACGATGCGGCCGATGAGCCGCTCCATGTCCCCCAGGCCTGTCATGGCGGCGATAAGTTCCTCCCTGGCGATGGTGTCCTCCACCAGGGCCGCCACGGCGGAATTGCGCTTGCAGATGGCGGTGACGGACAAAAGCGGCCGCTCCAGCCAGGACCGCAGGCACCGGGCGCCCATGGGAGTCTTCGTCTTGTCCAGCACCCACAGAAGGCTCCCCTTCTTCTCCTTGCTCCGCAGGGTCTCTGTCAGCTCCAGGTTCCGCCGGGCCGTCAGGTCCAGCTCCATGAAACGGCCTTCCTCGTAATAATCCAGGTCGTTGATGTGGGAAAGGTCCGTCTTCTGGGTCTCGTACAGGTAATTCAGCAGCCCGCCCAGAGCCATGGCCGCCGCGGGCGTGCCGGCAGGCAGGCGGGAGAACGCCTCGTCCCCGAACTGGCGGCGGATGTTCTTTTCCGCTTCGTTCAGCAAAAATCGGCGCTGTCCGCCGTTTTCCACGCGGCAGCGGAATTTTTCCGTCAGCACATCCGTCAGGGCTTTTTCCGAATAGGCGCCGTCGTTCAAAATGGCCTCCGCCGGGGAAAACCGGCCCAGCTCGTTGATGACGTGCTCCACCCGCTCCTTGCCGGTGAAGGCCGTCAGGTGGGCCTTGCCGGTGGTGATGTCGCAGAAGGCCACGCCCGCCGCCTGGGAATCCAGATAGATGCCGCAGAGGAAGTTGCTGGACTTATCGTCCAGGCAGGCGGCGTCGATGACGGTGCCGGGGGTGACCACCCGGATGATGTCCCGCTTCACCAGGCCCTTGGCGGTGGCCGGGTCCTCCATCTGCTCGCAGATGGCCACCTTGTAGCCCTTGGCGATGAGGCGGGCGATGTAGGCCTCGCTGGCGTGGTAGGGGATGCCGCACATGGGGATCTGTTCCTCCGCGGGCTTTTGGTGCTTGCCGTGGTCCCGGCTGGTGAGGGTCAGATCCAGTTCCCGGGAGGCCAGGCGGGCATCGTCGGCGAACATCTCATAGAAATCGCCCAGGCGGAAAAACAGGATGGAATCCGGGTTGTCCTTCTTGATCTCCAAATATTGCTTCATCATGGGGGTCAGTTCCGCCATGGGGGTCACCTCGTTTGTTTAATATCGTAAGCGGTATGTTTCAGCGCAGACTTGCGCTGGGGAGTTTGCACGGCCCAAAAGAAAAACGCTTTTCGTCCAAACTTGCCCGTTCGGGCAAGTTTGGGGATGCGGACGGTTGTTAGCCACGACCGGATAAAACCCGCCAGGTCTCATCCAGGTGCGCTGTACCTTGGCAAACATCCAGCCTTCAAGCCGCAAACTGTCACGCTTCCGCAAATTCCGGGGTGCTTATCAAAGCGCCCTACTTTTGGCCCCGCTGCCGCTCCGTTGGGGGTGTTTCCAAAGAGGGGGCCGCAGCCCCCTCTTTGTGTCGTTTGAAGGGGTGGTCCAGGAGGGGGAGACCGAAATCCCCCTCCTGGCGTGTCTTTTGGACCGTGCACGGCCCGTTTTCTCCACGGGGAGAAAATGGGGGGTGCATTGCCCACCTCCACCGAGGTGTCACCTACCGCTGCCGGCAGGCAAGCTCGTCCAAAGAGATGTCATAAAAATCCGCCAGGGCAATCAAAGCAGACAGCTGCGGTTCTCTAAGTCCCAATTCATAGTTCTGATAGGTACGCCAACTGATTCCGATTTTCTCCGCAATTCCCCTTTGTGTGAGTTTGTGCGCCGTTCTCAACTGAAAAAGATGTTCCGCAAATGTCATTTTTCCCTCTTTTCTATTGACGCACACAAATATGTGTGATATTATAATCGCACACGAACGTGTGTGTCAACTTTTTAGGAAGTGATTTTATGCAAGACTACATCGACATCCTGCTTTCCCATCTGTCAAGCGCCCGCCAAAGCACCCTCCCCGGAGAAGCCTTCCCTCTCCAGGTCCGGGAGCAGCAAACCCTGAACGCCCTGCTGGACTCCCTCACCGCCGGCCAGCGCAAGCTGTTTTTAGCCTATGAGGAAGCCCGGAACGCCGCCGAGGGCGCCAGCGAGGACGCCTTTGCCCGCCAGGCCTTTCTCCTGGCCCGGGAGGTCTACCGTTAAATCTCCGCCGCGGTGCCGGCGTGCATGGGCCGCAGCCGCTCCCCCAGAATGCCGTGGAGCACCTCAAAGGCATACTCTCCGGTGCAGTGGCCGGTATAGTACACGGTATTTCCCTTTGCCAGCTCCTCTCCGGTGGCCCGCAGAAGATCTTCGCTCTTAGGGTCTGTCGGGTCCAGCTCAAAGAGATGGAAGCCGCCGAACACCGCGTCGGGCCGCCGGCCCAGTTGGGCCTCCGCCGCCCGGACGATATTCACGATGCCGCCGTGGCCGCAGCCGGCAAACAGCGCCGCCTTGCCCCAGGCCTCCACCAGCAGATGCTGCTCGTGGCGGAACGTGTCACGCCGGAAACCCTCCGGCGTCTTTTCCTGCAATTTTTCCACAACGGGGGTCCAGGGGAACGTGTTGGGGATGTCTCCCAGAAGGGACAGCTCCTCGTCCAGCCGCAGGCCCGGCGCCGTGGGCACCACCCGGCTCTCCAGCTCCCAGAGGTCCGCCTCCAGGCCGATGTACCGGGGAGCCTCACCGGGCACCACGGCGTAAAAATCGCCGAAGGCGTCCGGGTTCACCAGCACATCCGCCTGGCTGTTGACCTCGCAGAAGGCCCGCAGGCCGCCGCCGTGGTCGGAGTGGCCGTGGGACAGCACCGCCACATCCACCGCCGCCAGGTCCACGCCCAGCTTTTCCGCGTTTTCAATAAAGGCGCCGTCGGGACCCATGTCAAATAAAATTTTGTGCTTGGGGGTCTCGATATACTGGCTCAGGCCACGGGCGGCGGTCAGGCCGCCGCAGGCCTCGTTTTCCATGAGGGTGATGATCTTCATAGCGTCCTCCCGTTACCGGACCGGCTCGCCGTACAGCGCCCAGGTGTTGCTGCCGGTGACGGTCACATCCACGAACTGTCCAATGAGGTCCTTGTCCCCCTTCAGCCGCACCAGGCGGTTGCCCTCCGTCCGGGAGGCCAGGGGAAAGTCCGCGTCATCGCTCTCGCCGTCCACCAACACCCGCACGGTCTTGCCGATGTAGGCGGCGTGGAGGGCGGCGGACTTGGCATTCTGGACCTCCAGGAGCCTGTCAAACCACTTCTGCTTTTCCGCCCGGGTGGCGGGGTCCGGCATTTGGGCCGCCTTCGTGCCGGGGCGGGGGGAATAAATAAACGTGAACAGGGCGTCAAAGCCCACCTCGTCCACCAGGGACACGGTGTCCATGGCCTCCGCCTCCGTCTCCCCGGGGAAGCCGATGATCACGTCGGAGGTCAGCACCAGGCCGGGCATGGCGCTCTTGGCGTAGTTCACCAGGTCCAGATACTGGGCCCGGGTGTAGCGGCGGTTCATCTCCTTCAGCACCCGGTCGTTGCCGGACTGGAAGGGCAGGTGCAGCTGCTTGGCCACATGGGGGCAGCGGGCCATGGTGTCAAAGAGCTTTTTCGTGGCGTCCTTGGGGTGGCTGGACATGAAGCGGATGCGGTATTCACCGGGGATCTTGTCAATGTCCGCCAGCAGGTCCGCAAAATCGTACCCCAGCCCTAAGTCGTTGCCGTAGGAGTTCACGTTCTGGCCCAGAAGGGTGATGTCCTTATAGCCAGCGGCCACCAGCTCCCGTACCTCCTGCAAAACGCACTGGGGGTCCCGGCTCCGCTCCCGGCCCCGGACGTAGGGGACGATGCAGTAGGAGCAGAAGTTGTTGCAGCCGTACATGATGGACACCCAGGCCTTCACGCCCTTCTCCCGCACCACGGGGATGCCCTCGGCGATGGTGCCGTGCTCGTCGTCCACGGCGAAGACCCGCTTGCGCGTCTCGTACACCTGCCAGAGAAGCTCCGGGAACTTCCACAGGGCGTGGGGGCCGAACACCAGGTCCACGTGGCGGTAGGATTCCTTCACCCGCTTGCTGACCCGCTCCTCCTGGGCCATGCAGCCGCACAGGGCGATGACCTGCTCCGGATTCTCCTTTTTCGTGTGGGTCAGCATCCCCAGGTTGCCGAACACCCGCTGCTCCGCGTGTTCCCGGACGGCGCAGGTGTTCAGAATGACCAGGTCCGCCTCCTTGGGGTCATCGGTAAAGGTGAAGCCGCAGGCCTCCAGCATACCCATGAGCTTCTGGCCGTCCGCCACGTTCTGCTGGCAGCCGAAGGTGTCCACGCAGGCCACGGGATGGGCCTGGCGGGCGGCGAACATGGCGCGGATCTTCTCCTGAAAATCCCGCTGGCGGTCAAGGTCCGCCTGGGAGACCAGTACTTGTTTGCGTTCCAAAAATCGTTCCTCCGTGTCTTTATACTTTAACTAAAATATCATAGCATAAAAGGTAAAAAAGCACAAGAAAAACATCGGACGGCGCTTTCGCGCCGCCCGATGTTTTTCCGTGGTGTTCTCACGCCATTTTGTCTACCAGCCTTCTAAATGCCTTGGGGTTCACATTATCCGACGCCACCACGCGGGCCTTCTTCCCCACCAGGGAGAACAGGCCCATCAGAGAGCGGGCATCCAGCATGACGGTGTCGGTGCTCAGCCAGACCTCATAGGGAGCCTCAGAAGCCAGCTGGTTGATTTTCTCCACCTGGCTCTTGCTGGTGATCTCGATCGTCTTCGTCATTGTAAATTCCTTCCTTCTTTCCGGGAAACCGGGTTTGGTCTCCCTGGATTCGGGCCATATTCTATCAGCGGCCATTGCCGCTGTCAACGACCGTTTTGATCAGATTCGTTATAAGTAATCGATTGCTTTTTGCGCTGATTTTATGTTTTGCTTTCAAATCTTTCCATAAAAACGGGCGGAGCTTCCGCTGGAAGCTCCGCCCGGACGGTGGTCAGGAGGGTGTGTGTTTTTTCAGCTGGGCTTCAAATTCCTCCGGCAGGCCGCAGGAGAGCTCCACCAGTTCCCCGGTGCGGGGATGGCGGAACCGCAGCCCCACGGCGTGGAGGCACTGGCCCTGAAGGCCGGGGACGGGCTTTTTGGCGCCGTACACCGTGTCCCCCAGGATGGGGTGGCCCAGATGGGCCATGTGGACCCGGATCTGGTGGGTGCGGCCGGTCTCCAGCCGGCACTCCACGTAGGTGCAGCCCCGCAGCCGCTCCAGCACCCGCCAGTGGGTGACGGCGGGGCGGCCGCCGGCCACCACCGCCATTTTCTTCCGGTCCACGGGATGGCGGCCGATGGGGGCATCCACGGTGCCGGCGTCCTCCCGGAGATTGCCCACCACGATGCAGCGGTACACCCGGGCCAGGGTATGGTCCTGGAGCTGGGCGGCCAGGCACTGGTGGGCGGCGTCGTTTTTGGCGGCGATGATGAGGCCGGAGGTGTCCCGGTCGATACGGTGGACGATGCCCGGGCGCAGCTGTCCGCCGATACCGGACAGGGAGCCGCCGCAGTGGTACAGCAGGGCGTTGACCAGCGTGCCGTCCGGGTGGCCGGGGGCCGGGTGGACCACCAGGCCCTTGGGCTTGTTCACCACGATAACGTCCGCGTCCTCGTACACGATGTCCAGAGGGATATTCTGAGGCGCCGCGTCCACCGGCTCCGGCTCCGGGAGGGAGACCTCCAGGGTCTCAGCGCCGGTGAGCTTATAATTCTTCGCCAGGGGCTTGCCGTCCCGGGTGACCCGTCCCTCCTCCAGCAGCCGCGCCGCGGCGGAGCGGGTCAGGCCCTCCACCCGGGCGGCCAGCCAGGCGTCCACCCGGGTGCCGGCGTCCTCCTTATTCGGTTGGAGCGTCAGATTCTCCATGGGCTTTGTCCTTTTTGTCGTATTTTTCGTAGAACCAGAGATAGTACACAGCTCCCAGAAGGGTGCCGCATACCACAAAAATATCCGCCACGTTGAACACGGGATACTCCATGAACAGCAGGTTGAACATGTCCACCACGTAGCCCAGCCGCACCCGGTCCACGATGTTGCCGATGCCGCCGGAGACGATCATGGCACAGGCGGCCACTCCCAGAGGGTGCCGCACCACCCGCCGCGCCAGCAGCACCGCCACCACAGCCACGATGCAGCAGGTAACGGCCGCCAGCAGCCACCGCTGTCCGGAAAAGCTGGACCAGGCGGCGCCGTAATTGTGAACGGTCCGCAGCTCCACCAGGCCCGACACCAGAGGCTGGGCCTGCCCCAGGGGAATGTTGGCGGTAACATAGGCCTTCAGCCACTGGTCCAGGGCCAGGCCCCCGGCGGCCAGCAGGGCGATGAGGACATAGTACATGGATGGTTTCTCCTTGTTTTTTCAGATATTCCTTAGTTTACACGCATTTCCCCGGAAAAGCAACCGCCCCTCAGCCCAGCCAGTACAGCGTCCGGTTTTCGTCGAAGGTCAGCCCCAGCTTCTTTTGCAGGGCCTCGGAGGCAGTGTTGCCGTGGCGCACATGGCAGTAGGGGAAACGACCCTGCTCCAGCTGCCGGGCGATGACGGCCGCCTCCAGCACCTCCGCCAGCCCCCGGCGGCGGAATTGGGGCAGCACCTCCAGCATGCCTATGGCACCCTCCTGGTGGATACCGGCGAAGCCCGCCAGTTCTCCGTCCACCAGTCCCCCCAGCATTCCCTCGGCGATGCGCTGGCGGATGTGAGATTCATAGGCGCCGGGGTTGTGGTAATTCTCCAGCACGAAGTCCATGTCTTCCAAAGTGAGGGGCCGGACGGACACGCCGGGACGGGCCCGGACCCGGGGCGGCTCCTTTTGCAGGTAGTAGGCCTGGGAAAAATCCATGACCATCCAGTCCGGGTGCGCCGCCGACAGGTGCTGCATCAGCGCGCCGCTGTCCGTCAGCACCAGGCCGGGACCGTTGAGCTCCGCCAGGTCCGCCGGCACCTGGCCGCCGGTATAGCTGATGCGGTAGCGGTCATCCCGCAGTACCAGCCCCACCTCGTCCATCCAGCACACCCGCGCGCCCCGCTGGTAAAAGTCCAACAGGTATCCATATCCAAAGGTGTCCCGGGACACCCAGTCCTTCACCGTCTGTTCCATTTGCCTCTCTCCTGTTCTTTCGTTTGCGTCCATCAACGTATCACATCTCCCCTGCCTTGTCCAGTCCCTTTCCGCTGTCAGTTTTGTTTAGTTCTTTTGTTTATTTCTGTTGCTTTCTGTCAGATTGACGCAAAATTCAAGCTGTGATACAATACTAAAAACTGCGGCGGCCACTTTTTCCCGGCTGGGCGCTGCTTGATGAAAACAGCAGGAGGTATCTGAATCATGCCCTACACGTATGAATATTTTCAAAAGAGCGCCGATTTCCTGAAAGAAAAGGTGGACTTCACTCCGGAGATCGCCATCATCCTGGGCTCCTGCCTGGGCCCCTTCGCCCAGGAAATTGAAAACCCCGTGGTGGTGGATTACAAGGACATCCCCAATTTCCTGGTGTCCACCGTGGCCTCCCACGCCGGAAAGCTCATCTTCGGCACCATCTGCGGCCGCAAGGTGGTGTGCATGTCCGGCCGGTTCCACTCCTATGAGGGCTATGACTTCGAGCAGTTGGTCATCCCCATCCGGGTGTTCAAGCTGCTGGGCGTCAAAACCACCATCCTCACCAATGCCGCCGGCGCCGTCAACACCGGCTACCGCCCCGGCGACGTGATGATCATCTCCGACCACATCAAGCTCAACGGCAACAGTCCCCTCCGGGGCCCCAATGTGGACGAGTTCGGCCCCCGCTTCTTCGACGTCTCCCGGATGTACACCCCGGAGCTGAGGAAGATCGCCCTGGACTGCGCCGCGGGCACCGGCATCCGGGTCCACGAGGGCGTGTATATGTTCTTCACCGGTCCCCAGTTTGAGACCCCCGCCGAGATCCGGGCCGCCCGCATCCTGGGCGCCGACGCCGTTGGCATGTCCACCGTCACCGAGGCCCTGACCGCCGCCCACTGCGGTATGCCCCTGCTGGCCCTGTCCGTCATGACCAACATGGCCGCCGGCGTGCTGGACCGCCCCCTGACCACCGAGGAGGTAGACGAGACCTCCAAGGTCATCGCCGGTCCCTTCAGCGACTACATGAAGAAGATCGTCGCCGCCATCTGACATCCTGCTGAGAAAGAAGGAACCTTCCGTGAAACTGCTTTTGAAAAACTGTGACATTCTGGCCGCTGACGGCGACGGCTACCGCTGGCTGAAAAGCGCCTATCTCGGCATCGACGGCAGCGTCATCGACTATATCGGCGAAAGCCGTCCCCAGGCAGACTATGGCCGGGAAAAGGACATGTCCGGCCGCCTGCTGGCCCCCGGTCTCATCAACTGCCACGGCCACACCGCCATGACGCTGCTGCGGGGCGTGGGCAGCGATCTGCCCCTGCAGGAGTGGCTGTTTGAAAAAATGATGCCCATTGAGGACCAGTTCACCGCCCGGGACATCCAGGTGGGCAACGCCCTGGCCCTGCTGGAGATGATCTCCACCGGCACCACCAGCTATTCCGACATGTACTTCCACGCGGACACCGCCGTGGAAAACGCTGTGGCAGCGGGCATGAAGGCCAATCTCTGCCGGCCCAACCAGTGCTTCAACAAGGAGGAGACCTACGCCCAGAACACCCGGGCCAAGGAGTCCATCCAGCTGTTCAAGAACTGCAACGGCATGGCCGACGGCCGCATCCTCATCGACTTCGCCATCCACGCCGAGTACACCAACTTTCCCCACATCGTGGAAGCGTACAGCGCCGACTGCAAGGCCCTGGGCGGCCGCATGCACATCCACCTGTCCGAGACGAAGAAGGAGCATGACGAGTGCGTGGCCAAGTACGGCAAGACCCCGGCCCGGTGGTTCAACGACCTGGGCACCTTCGACTCCCCCACCTTTGCCGCCCACTGCGTGTGGGTAACGGAGGAGGACATGGCCATCATGCGTGAAAAGGGCGTCAGCCCCGTCCACAACCCCACCAGCAACATGAAGCTAGGCAGCGGCTTCGCCCCCATCCCCCGGATGCTGGAGCTGGGGCTGAACGTGGCCCTGGGCACCGACGGCGCCGCCAGCAACAACAACCTCAACATGATGGAGGAAATGCACCTGGCCGCCGTGCTCCACAACGGCTTCACCCAGGACCCCACCCTCATGAAGCCCGCCCAGGTGCTGAACATGGCCACCCGCAACGGCGCCAGGCTCCAGGGGCGGAGCGACACCGGCGCCCTGGAGGTGGGCAAAAAAGCGGACATCATCGCCATCGACCTGACCCGTCCCCACCTGTTCCCCAACATTGACCCTCTGGCCCTCATGACCTACTCCGCCCAGGGCAGCGACGTGGTCATGACCATGGTGGACGGCCGCATCCTCTATGAAAACGGCGAGTTTTTGACGCTGGACGCCGACCGCATTCTCCACGCCGCCAAGACCTGCGTGGACCGCCTGTACCGCTGAAGCGCATAAAAAAGGTCCCCGGAAAGTTCCGGGGACCTTTTTCTTATTCGTTGGAGCCGTCCAGCACCTTCACCTTGTTCTCGGCGAACAGCTTCCGCCACTCCCGGTCCAAAGGCCGGTCCGTGATGACGTAGTCCAGCTGGTCGATGCCGCAGACGGTGATGAATCCGGATTTGCCGAACTTGGTGTGGTCCGCCAGCAGATACACGCTGTCGGCGTTTTCAATGACGGTCTGGCGGACGTTGGCGATGGTCTCATAGGCGTCGTTGACGCCCCGGAGAGGGTCGATGGCCCGGCAGGACAAAAAGGCTTTGTCCACGCAGTGCTGCTGGAGGTAACGCACAGTCTCCAGGCCGGAAAAGCCCTCGATACCGCTGTGGTACGTGCCGCCGGTACACACCAGCTGGATATTGTAGCAGTCGGACAGTTGGCCGATGACCCGGTAGGAGTTGGTGACCACCGTCAAGGGCATCTGGCGGATCTCGTCGCACAGGGCCAGGGCCGTGGTGGAGTGGTCGATGAAAATGCAGTCGTTGGGACAGATCTGGGCCACCGCTCGGCGGCAGATGGCCTTTTTCTCGTCCACAAACAGCTCGCTTTTCACGGTGTTGGGCACAAAATCCGTCTTCCGGTCCTTCACCATGGCGCCGCCGTAGGACCGCAGAAGGAAGCCCTCCTTCTCCAGGGCCTCAAAATCCCGGCGGATGGTCTGGCCGCTGACCTGGAACCGCCGCGCCATTTCCAAAACGGAAGCGCTTTTGTGCTCCAGCATATATTTTTTCAGTTCTTCTCTTCTCTGGGCTGTCATCATAATGGTTTGGTTCCCCTTCTCCCGGCTTTGTGGAATATTCCACTTTTTTGATCGTTGTTGTTTCTTTTTCTGAGCTTTCCTGAAATTCGTGGAATTTTTCATTCCGCCTCAGCCAGACAGTTTCTCTTTTTCGCGTTCTCTTTCCACAGTTTTTCTTCCCTATTATGGCACACGGCGCTTTTTTCGTCAACGAAAACTTCCGTTCATTTCGATAGCACGCCTCGCATCCGAAGGCTCCCTTTGTTGACTGTTGTTGTTTTTTGTGGTACTATTGAAAAGAACATCAGCCCGCCGGCGGGCGGGAAACAAAAAATCGCTGCGGCGCAGCGGGAAGGGTCGGTTCAAACCTATGAAAAATTTCACCTATTCCATTTCCACGGTGGTCCATTTCGGCAAAGGCCAGATCAGCAAGCTGGGCGGTGAGATCGCCAGCCGTGCCAGCCGGGTGCTGGTGGTCTACGGCGGCGGCAGCATCAAGCGCAACGGCGTGTATGACGGCGCAACGTCCCAGCTGAAGGAGCACGGCATTGAATGGGTCGAGCTGGGCGGCGTGGAGCCCAATCCCCGCATCACCACCGTCCGCAAGGGCGTGGAGCTGTGCCGCCAGCACGGGCTGGACGGCGTACTGGCCCTGGGCGGCGGCAGCGTCATCGACTGCTCCAAGGCCATTGCCGCCGGCGCCTGCTATGACGGCGACCCCTGGGATTTCCCCGCTGGGAAGGCTGTGCCTGAGAAGGCCCTGCCCATCTTCACGGTGCTGACCATGGCCGCCACCGGCTCCGAGATGGACAACATCGCCGTCATCTCCGACATGGACACCAACGAAAAGCTGGCCTTCGGCGCCCCCGCCTGCCTGCCCTCCGTGTCCATCCTGGACCCCACCTACACCTGCTCTCTGCCCGCCTCCCAGACGGCAGCCGGCACGGCGGACATCATGTCCCATACCTTTGAGAACTATTTCAGCCCCATTGAGACCTCCTATCTGGCGGACAGCATGGCGGAGGCCATTTTAAAGGCCTGCATCCACTACGGCCCCAAGGCTCTGGAAACCCCCGATGACTATGAGGCCCGGGCCAACCTCATGTGGTGCGCCTCCTGGGCCATCAACGGTTTTTTGGACATGGGCAAGCCCGTGGCCTGGAGCGTTCACGCCATCGAGCACGAGCTTTCCGCCTTCTACGACATCACCCACGGCGTGGGCCTGGCCATCCTGACCCCCAACTGGATGCGCTATGTGCTCAATGACCAGACGGAGCACCGCTTCGCCGCCTACGGCGTCAACGTCTGGGGCCTAGACCCCCAGCTGCCCCAGCGGGAGCTGGCGGAGGCCGCCATTGACAAGACCCGGGCCTTCTTCAACTCCCTGGGCCTGCCCGCCACACTGCGGGAGGTGGGCATCGACGCGGAGAAGCTGCCCCTCATGGCCAAGAAGGCCCGCACCGCCAACTTTGACCGCACCTTTGTCTCCCTCAGCGAGGAGGATATCCTGAACATTTTGAAGATGAGCCTGTGATCCTAATAATGTGAAAAAGCCCGCCCCGGTAGCTACGCTCCCGGGGCGGGCTTTTTCAGTTTTTATGCCAGGATCAGGCGGAAGGCCTCCGTGACCTGGCGGCCGCCTGCCAGCCGCTCCCGCTCCTTGATGAGCAGGATGCCCAGCTTGATGAGGGCCCGCTCCATGGGCAGGCGCAGGGCCGAGTCCGTGACGGTGCTGACCTCCGCCACCTTGGAGCTGCCCACGGTGCGGCGGATGATCTCCGTACCGGCGTAGCCGAAGGAGTCCGCCATAACGCCGTCCAGATACGCCTTGCGGAACGCCGCCGTCCGGTAGAAGGGGAACCGGACCGTTTCCCCGTAGACCTGCTCCAGCTTCTCCCGGGTCAGGTCCACCACCTCCCGGATGGTCCGCTCCAAGGCTGCGGCGGTCTCCGTCTCCTCCGGCTTGGTGAAGGCCCAGTTGGCCCAGGAGAAGAACAGGTTGCCCACCACATTGCCGATGTCATAGCCCATGGGGCCGTAAAAGGCGAATTCGGGATCGATGACCTTGATGCCGGTTTCGTTGGCAAACACGGAACCGGAGTGGAGGTCTCCGTGGATGAGGGCCTGGGCGCAGTTCATGAAACGGTCCCGCAGCTGGCCCACCTGGGCGTGGAGCGCCTCGTCCCGGTAAAGGTGCTCCTCCACAAAGGCCTCGTTGCCGGGGGTGATGTCATTGGTATGGCGGAAGTCGTAATAGGGCTCCGTCAGCACCAGCAGCTCCGTGATGTCGCACAGCTCCGGGTTGGTGAAGAACTTCACCCGGCGCTTTTTTTCCTGCCGGTCCACCACCAGATCCGTGGTGGGCAGGAGGGTCCTGGCCAGGAAGGTGGAGAGGTTCTCCGCCAGGTGGCCGTACACATGGCCCGCCGCCAGCTCCTTGCGAAGGTTGCCGTAGGCGGAGATATCCTCCATGGACAGGGCCGCCATGGTCTCGTCATAGCGGTACACCTCCGGCACGAAGCCGGGGGCCAGCTCTCCCTCCAGCCGCAGGATCTCCGCCTCGATCTTGCTGCGGGTAATGTCCAGGGGCCGCCCGGAGGACCGCAGCAGCTTGTCCGCCTGCTTGATGATGACGGAGCGGCCGCTCTCCTTGGACCACACTTTGAATACGTAGTTGATGTTGCCGTCGCCGATCTCCGTGCAGGCGGTGTCCTCCTCCGGCCGGAAGGTCCCCAGTACCTCCACGGCATACCGCTGCGCATCCTTCGGCTTCATCAAAAAGAATTCCTGAAAACCCTTCATATTGCGTTCCCTCTTTCTTTTTACATTATGAATTGGTTTACTGCTGTTTGTCCCGTCCGCTGCCCATAAAGGCCATGGGCAGCAGCTCCGCCGCCGTCATCTCCACCACCTCGGTGCCGGCGGCGTTTGCCATGATGACCAGAATATCCGGGTCAAAATCCACCAGATACTGCCGGCAGAAGGCGCAGGGAGAGACCGGCTTTTCCGCGTCGGACACCACGGCGATGGCCTCGAAGTCCGTGTGTCCCATAGACACGGCCTTCACCATGGCGGTGCGCTCGGCGCAGATGCTGGAGAGGGTGGTGTGGAGCTCCACGTTGCAGCCGGTGACGATGTCGCCGCTTCTCGTCAGCAGGGCCGCCCCCACATGAAAGCCGCTGAAGGCGCGGGCGTTGTGGCGGGCCTCCGCCGCCATGGCGATGAGCTGCCGCTTCAGTGCCTGGTCCATGGCGCCCCTCACAGTCCGGGGAAGTAGTATTTCTTCCCCTGTTCCGCCTTTTTCTGGTCCCACTCCGTCAGGACGCGGACGGCCTCCGCGCCCACCAGACAGGCGTTGTACTCCCCTTCCGGTGTCTCGTCCCATTCGCCGGTGATGCGCTGGGCCACCACGGAGGCGCACATGGCCGCCCGCTTGCCGAAAATGCGGCTGAGGGTGGTGACGGTGGCGCCCTCCATTTCAAAGTTCAGCACCCCCGCCTGCCGCAGGTCCTCGAACTCCGCGTCCAGCCGGGAGGGCCGGTAGCCGCCGTACGTGGTGCGGCACTGGCCGGTATAGAAGGAAGCGCAGGTGCAGCCGGTGCCCACGTGATACCGCAGGCCCAGGTTCTCGCAGGCCTGGACCAGAGCCAGCACCACCTCATAGGAGGCGGCGGCCGGGTACTCCTCCCGGACGTACAGCCGGGAGGTGCCGTCCAGGCGAACGTTGGAGTCGTTAATGATGATGTCGCCGATGCGGATATTCTCCTGAATGGCGCCGGTGGTGCCCACCCGGATAAACGTATGGGCTCCCCGGGCGGCCAGGTCTGTCAGGGTGCACTCCGTGCTGGGGCCGCCGATGCCCGTGGACCAGGCGCCCAGTTCCGCACCCTTGTAGGTGCCCACCGCCGCCGTCAGTCCCCGGGACAATGTGTACAGCTTCGCGCCGTCCCACTGGGCCGCCATCTTGGGCACCCGGTTGGGGTCTCCCGGCAGCAGCACGTATCCCGGCGCCCGTTCCGGCGCGGCTTCGTCCACATGGCCCAGCTCCGAGGCGGACAGCCCCCGGCGGGCCTCTTCGATCTGCTTGCTCACTGTGCATCCCTCCATGCTCTGTGATTCATTTTCGGCCTTTTCAGCCGCGCTTCCGCAGCCTGTTCTTGTGTTGTATTATTATGGTTTTCTGTCCGTTTGTCAATATTGACTGCGTGTGGCGCCGTCAGTATTGTTGTTTTTCGCAAATTCGATAGTTTCTTTTTTGTTTAATTGTGTTGAATTTGTGTGGGGCCTTCTACTTTTTTAAAACTCAAATTGACAAAATGCTCTGCCGCGTTCTATAATATCAATTAAACGGAGAATTTTGTCGCCTGCTTTCCTGTTATTTGAGGCGGCGAAGGAGTTCTTCCTTTCCCACATTCCAAAATGAATAAAAGTTGGAGGAAAAAACATGAAAAAGGCTCTTGCACTGTTCCTGGCCTTGGTGCTGACCATGTCTTTGATGACGGCCTGCGGCTCCAAGAAGGAGGAGACCCCCGCTGCCGCTCCCGAGAGCGGTGAAACCAGCAGCGAAGCCCTGCCCGGCGAGGGCATGAAGATCGCCCTGGTGTGCGAAAAGGTCGGCACTCAGGTGTTCCTGACCCAGATGGTGGATGCTCTGAACGAGGCCGCTGAGAAGTACGGCTTTGAGCCCACCGTGGCCGAGTGCGCCGACAGCGCCGCGTTTGAGGACAACATGCGCGCCCTGGTGGCTGAGGATTATGACCTCATCATCGGCGGCGGCTGGCAGGCCGGCGATGCCATCAACAAGGTCGCCACCGAGTATCCCGACGCCGCCAACTACGCCCTGATCGACTCCGAGGTGGAGGCTGAGAGCGTCAAGTGCATCTCCTACCGCGAGCAGGAGGGCGCCTACCTCATCGGTGCCCTGGCCGCCTTGACCACCGACGGTGAGTCCCACACTTACGGCGCCGTCCACGTCAACGAGGGCCCCGGCTCCTGGAAGTGGCGCTATGGCTACATGGAGGGCGTGAAGTCCATCGATCCCGATGCCCAGTTCGTGTTCAACTATGTCGGCTCCTACTCCGATCCCGCCAAGGCCAAGGAGCTGGCCATCCAGCAGTATGAGCAGGGCTGCGTGTTCATCAACTCCGCCGCCGCCGGCGGCGACAGCGGCACCTTCGAGGCCGCCAAGGAGAAGGGCTTCTACACCTCCGGCCAGGACGTGGACCTGACTGACCCCGAGAACCCCTACATCGTCTCCTCTCAGATCAAGGACACCTATCAGTCCGTGTGGAACCTGATCGACGAGTTCTTCAGCGGCAACTACACCAATGACAACTCCGTCTGGGGCGTTGCCGAAGGCACCATCGGCGCCGTGTATGTCACCCACGAGACCGCCAACCCCAGAAGCGAGCGTCTGAGCGATGATGATATTGCTTATCTGAAGCAGGTTGCCGACGATATCCGCACCGGCAAGCTGGACCTGACCAACTATCCCACCGAGGAAGAGTATTTCGCTGGCTAAGCCTGTTACAAGGAAGTCTGCTTGGAAGGGTCCGTCCGGCCCTTCCGAATCCCAAGCCTCACAAAAGCAGACGGGAAGATCGTTTCTTCCCGTCTGCTTTTTTCTAAGGCAACACCGCATTATGCGGCAAGAGCGATTTGCGAGCAAATTTTGCGTCAGACAAAGGCGCAATTTTGCAGGAATTCTGGGCGTATTTCAAAAAATTGCAACGCATGGATGGCGCAAAATTTCCGCAAAGCGCCGCCGATGCATTTGTGCGGTACTGCCTTAAAGGTGTCCCGCCTCCCGGACGGCAGCGCTCCTGCCGCCGGGGAGACGGTACAGACCATATCAAGGAAAGGACAGGTGTATTCCCTTGCTGCTGGAAATGAAACACATCACCAAGGTATACGGCTCCCTCTACGCCAGCGACGACGTACACCTCACCCTGGACAAGGGTGAGATCCTGGCGGTGGTGGGAGAGAACGGCGCCGGCAAATCCACCCTCATGAAGATCCTCTACGGACTGGAACAGCCCACCTCCGGCGAGATCTACCTCAACGGCGAGCTGCAGCACTTCCGCTCCCCCCATGACGCCATCGCCAAAAAGATCGGCATGGTGCAGCAGCACTTCATGCTGCTGGAGCCCTGCACCGTGGCGGAGAACATCGTCTACGGCCAGGAACCCCGGAAAAACGGCTTCTTTTTCGATCGGAACGCCGCCATCCGCATCACGGAGGAGCTGTGCGACAAGTACGGCCTCCACATCGATCCCCGCCGCCTGGTGAAGGACTGCCCCGTGGGCCTGCAGCAGCGGGTGGAGATTTTGAAGGTCCTGTACCAGGACGCGGACATCATCATCTTTGACGAGCCCTCCGCTGTGCTGACCCCCCAGGAGGTCAATGAACTGCTGCTGACCATGCGCAAGCTGGCGGAAATGGGCAAGAGCATTATCATCATCACCCACAAGCTCCACGAGGTCATGGCCGTGGCGGACCGGGTCATGGTCATGCGGCTGGGCAAGTACATCCAGGAGATGCCCAAGAGCGAGACCTCCATTGAGGAGATGTCCTTCCTCATGGTGGGCCGCCACATCGTGGAGCGGGAAGTGCCTCCCCAGGAGACCACCGGCACCGTGCTGGATGTGCGGGACCTGGTGCTGGCCGGCCCCGACGAGAAAAACATTCTGGACCACTTCAGCATCCATGTGGACGCCGGTGAGATCGTGGGCATCGCCGGCGTGTCCGGCAACGGTCAGTCGGAACTGATCCAGTGCCTGACAGGCCTGCTGCCCCCCACCTCCGGCGAGGTGGTGCTGAAGGGCGAGAACATGGCGGGCCGCAGCGTGGGCGACATCCGCAACGCCGGCTGCGCCTGCATTCCCGAGGACCGCTACCTCTGGGGCTGCGCCAAGCAGGCCACGCTGACGGAGACCTCCATCATGGCCCATCAGTACAAGCCGGAGCTGTCCAGGCACGGTCTTTTGAACAGCAAGGGCGCCAAGGCCTTCACCCAGAAGCTGCTGGACGATTACGATGTCCGCAACAGCGGCCAGTCCCAGAAGGCCGGCGAGCTTTCCGGCGGCAACATCCAAAAGCTCATCGTTGCCCGGGAAATGGAGCAGAATTCTCCCTTGCTCATCGCGGCGGAGCCTACCCGGGGTGTGGACATCGGTGCCATCGAGTTCATCCACAACAAGCTGCTGGAAAAGCGTGAAAAGGGCGACGCCGTGCTGCTGATCTCCTCGGAGCTGACGGAGATCATGTCCCTGTCCGACCGCATTTACGTCATTTACGAGGGCCGCGCCGCCGGCGAGTTCCGCAAGGCGGACGCCACGGAGGAAGTTCTCGGCATCCTGATGATGGGAGGTGCGCTCCATGAAAACTAAAGAGACGCAGGACGCGGTGTGGAAGGCCGTCATCCTTCGGGGCCGGCAGGCCCTGCGCCAGCCGCTGGTGGCCACGATTTTCGGCCTGCTGGTGGGCGCCGCGGTCATTCTGGCCTGCGGCCAAAACCCCATTGAGGTTTATAAGGAGATGTTTGAGAAATCCTTCTTCAAGCCTTATTACCTCTTCTCCACCCTGACCCGCGCCACCCCCATCATCATCTGCGCCATGGCCACTGGCATGAGCTGGCGGGCCGGCTACATCAACCTAGGCGTGGAGGGCCAGATGGTCACCGGCACTTTGGTGGCCACCGTGACGGCCCTGTTCCTGCCCGGTCCTCCGGTTTTGGTCGCCATTATCGCGTGGCTTGCCGGCATGGCCGCCGGCGCCCTGTACGCCCTGCTGCCCTCCGTTCTTGCGTGGAAATTCAACGTCAGTATGGTCATCACCACCCTGATGCTCAACTACGTGGCCAACTACATCACCAGCTATTTCGTCACCTATCCCCTGAAGGATACCTCCGGCGACGGTCTGGCCCTCCAGACCCCGGAGATCGCCGCGGGAATGCGTCTGCCCCGCCTGTCCTCCACCTCCACCTTTAATGCCGGCTTCATTGTCGCCATTCTGGTGGTGGTGTTCATGGTGTTCATCACCCGCAGGACCGTGTTCGGCTACGAGTCAAAGATGGGCGGCTTCAACCCCTCCTTCGCTCGCTACGGCGGCACGAAACAGGTGAAGGTCATGCTCATCACCATGGCTCTGACCGGCGCCATCGCCTCCATGGCGGGCTCCGCCGAGGTCTTCGGCCTGAAATACCGCTATGCCGACAGCATGCTCTCCTCCACCAGCTACGCCTGGACAGGCCTCCAGGCCGCCCTGATCGCCGGACTGGACCCCGTGGGCATGTTCTTCGTGTCCATTTTCCTGTCCGGATTGCAGATCGGCGGCAGCGCCATCCAGCGCTCTTTGGGCATCCCCCTGGAGATCGCCACCATCATCCAGTGCTGCATCACCCTGTTCGTATCCGTGAAGGTCGTCATCCGCTTTGTCAAAAAGCCCAAGGCCGTTAAGGAAGGAGGTAAGCAGGCATGAACAGCGCATATATCGCCTCTGTGATCAACTCCACCCTTCGCTCCACCACCCCCATCCTGCTGGCCGCTTTGGGCTGCGCCATGTGCAGCCGCGTGGGCGTGTTCAACGTGGCGCTGGAAGCCCAGATGCTCATTGCCTGTTTTACCTCCATCGCCGTGAACTATTTTACCTCCAACGTGCTGCTGTCCGTGCTGGCCGGCGTCCTTTCCGGCGCCGTGGTAGGCGCTGTGGTGGCCATCCTGCAGGTGAAGTACAAGGCGGCCGACATGGTGGTGGGCACCGCGCTGAACCTGTTGGTGGGCGCCATCACTACCTTCCTTTTGTATCTGGTATTCGGCCTGCGGGGCAAGCTGGTGGATAACCGCCTGGTGTCCCTGGGGAAGATCAACCTGCCCGTCATCAAGGACATTCCCTTCCTGGGCCGTGTTCTGGAAAACCTCACTATTATTGACTACCTGTCCTACATCATCGCCATCGTACTGTTCGTCTACCTCTTTAAGACGGTGGCCGGCTTCCGCACATTGTCCGTGGGCATCAACAAGTCCGCGGCGGAGAGCCTTGGCACCAAGGCCACCCGCATCCAGATGGAGATGGTCACTCTGTCCGGCGCGTTGTGCGGCCTGGGCGGCGTGGTGCTGAGCATGGGCCAGGTGACCATGTTCACGGAAAACATGACCTCCGGCCGGGGCTTCATCGCCATGGCCGCGTCCTCCCTGGGCATGGCCCATCCCCTGCTGGTCATCGCCTCCAGCCTGTTCTTCGGCCTGTGCCAGGGTATCGGCCTGGCCCTACAGAACGTGGTGAAGGCCCAGCTGACCAACACGCTTCCCTACATCGCCACCATTGTGGCTCTGGTCATTTTCAGCAAGCGAAACAGTTCCGCCAAGCTGAAAAAGTAAATACAAAAAACCGGCCTGCTGACGCGGGCCGGTCCCAGCTTGTCGAAAAAGCCTTTTCTCCAAGCTGGGCAAGTTTTTCAGTCCTTTAAAAAGTTCTGAAAAACTTATGATTGAAAATGAAAGACACCCCTCCTGGGTTTCTTTCATAACTATCTTCCTTCCCGTTGCACAAGGTTCACAGGTTTTCCTGTGGTCTAAAACCGGCCCGCTGGCGCGGGCCGGTCCCATATCCGCTGTTCTGAAAAGGAGGAACCACTATGTCTGAAAAGAATCTGCTGCCCTGCATTCATGTGGCCGAAGGGGACATCCCGCCCCGGGTGCTGGTGTGCGGTGACCCCCAGCGTGCCCAGCGCATTTCCCAGCGGCTGGAAAATCCCCGGTGCCTGGCCCAGAACCGGGAGTACTGGACCTATGTGGGCGAGCACAAGGGCGTCAGTGTGGCCGTGGTGTCCCACGGCGTGGGCTGCGGCGGCGCCGCCATCGCCTTTGAGAGCCTGTGGCGGGCTGGCGCCAAGGTCATCATCCGCACCGGCACCTGCGGCGGAATGCAGCCGGATGTCACCGCCGGCAGCATCGTGGTGGCCACCGCCGCCTGCCGGGAGGAAGGCGTCACGGAGAAAATGATCCCCCTGTCCTATCCGGCGGTGGCCGACGGCGAGGTGGTCGCCGCCCTGCTGGACGCCGCCCGGCAGCAGAACATCCCCGTCCACAAGGGCATCGTGCTGACCCAGGCCCTGTTTTACCCCAGCTTCCTGGAATCCACGGTGAAGCTGTACGCCAAGGCCGGCGTGAAGGCCATGGAAAACGAGGTGGCCTCCCTCCTGGTGGTAGCCTCCCTCCACGGGGTGAAGGCCGGCGCCATTATTGCCGCGGACGCCCCCGCCTTTGAGCTGGTGGGCGTGGACGGCTACAACCAGACCGCCGATGGCGGCGATGTGACCCAGGCCGTGGAGGACGAGATTTCCATCGCCTTGGACGCCGTCATCCGCGTGCCTTTGGACTGAGGGGCCGCCATGTACCGCTTGCCTGTTATCATTGATGTGGACACCGGCCTGGACGACGCCATGGTGCTGGCTATGGCCTGCGTCCTGCCGGAGCTGGACATCCGGGCGGTGACGGTGTGCTTCGGCAACAACGACCTGCTCAACACCCTCCGCAACACCCTGAACATGCTGAAGCTCTGCGGCCGGGAGGATATTCCCGTGGGCGCCGGCGCCGACCGGCCCCTAGTGCGCCCCACCCCCTCCTACGGCACCGACGGGCACTTTGTCCACGGCCCCGGCGGCCTGGGCGGCGTGACCTTCCCCTTCCCGGACGCCACGGCGGCCCTGTCGGACAAAAGCGCTCCGGACCTGATGCACCAGGTGCTGCGGGAATCGGACCAGCCGGTGACCATCCTCTGCCTGGGGGCCCACACCAACGCCGCCCGGCTGCTGCTGAAATACCCGGAGGACCGGGAGAAGATCCGCTGCTTTGTCAATATGGGCGGGTTGGTCCGGGCGGGACTGCCCACCGTCATGTCCAGCGTCAACATTTTCTACGACCCGGAGGGCGCCGCCGTGCTGCTGGACTCCGGCATCCCCTTCTATATGTGCCCCGGCGACCTGACCGCCCTGGCCATGGTGACCCTGGAGGAGATGGAGGAACTGCGGCGGTTCCGCTCCCCGGTGGGCAGGACCGTCAGCGCCATCATGGACGCCTATTACAAAACCTGCTCCTCCCTGGGGGAGCAGACGCGAAACGGCGTCACCGGCCAGAGCCTCCACGACCCCTGCGCCCTGGCCTTTCTGGTGCACCCGGAGTTTTTTACCTACGGCCGCTATTGGGCTCGGGTGGAGACTCAGAGCGAGCTGTGTCTGGCCATGACGGTCATTGACTACGAAAACACTCTGGGCGTGCCCCAGGCAGATAAGAACCTCTATTTGGTGGACGGCATCCACCGCCAGCCCTTCGCCCGGTTTTTTCTGGACACCATCCGCTGTTATGAGGAAGGAGGCGATGCCTGATGCGCCCTGTTTTGCTGGACGTGAACCTGACGGAGGACTTTGCCGCCGGCTTTTTGCTGGCGGCCCGGGCGCCGGAGCTGGACATTCTGGGCGTCACCGTCACCTTCGGGGAAACGGACCTGGCCACCGCCGCCCAAAACACGGCGGAGCTCATGGACCTGTGCGGCCTTGCCTGCCCCGTGGCCCTGGGGGCCGACCGTCCCTGGCGGCGGACCTGGGTGCTGCCGCCCCGGCCCATGCCCCTGGGCGGCGCCATCAATGGGATGCAGCTGGACCCGGCGGCAAAGGCGGACCTGTCCCCCCTGCCGGCGGCGGAGTTTTTGTATGAGGCCCTTTGCGCCGCTCCTCAGCCGGTGACACTGCTGTGCGCCGGGCCCTTGACCAACATCGCCGCCTTGCTGGAGCGCCATCCGGACGCGAAAAACCGCATCGGCCGGCTCATCTGGCGGGGCGGCACCCAGCGCCACGCGGTAAACGGCGTGGTGCGGGACCTCCAGACCTTGCTGGACCCGGAGGCCGCCGCCTTTGTGCTGGAAGCGGGGCTGCCCTTTGTCATGTGTCCGGTGGACATGGGCCACGCCCTCCAGGCCAGCCAGGCGGAGGTAGACGCGGGCATCGGCCTTACGGACCCGGTGCTCCACCAGCTGAACCGCCTGCTGAAAAAGCGCTGGTGCGAGGCCAACGAAAACCAACCCATCGGCCGGCGCACTCTGGGCCTGCCGCTTCAGGATGTGGCCGCCGCGGCTTATTTGCTGGACCCGGAGGCCTTCACCTCCGAGCCCTTCCACTGCGAGGTGGACCTGAAGGGCCGCTACACCTTCGGCATGTGCGTGGTGGATATCTGCCGCCGCATGGGACGGGAGGACAACATTCTCCTGCTGCGAAGCGCGGACCACGAGCGCGTCCTGTCCCGGCTTTACCAATAAAAAATGTCCCCGGCCAAATGGCCGGGGACATTTTGCGTATTTGGATCAGAACTCGGGCAGCTTCGCCACCACGGCAGCACACCGGGGGCACAGGCCGTTTTCGTCAGCCTGGGTGGAGTGCTTCCAGCAGCGGGGGCACTTGGTGCCCTCGGCGTTCTCCGCGGAGGCGGCCAGCTGGCCGCCCACGGTGACGTTCACCTGGGAGACGATGAGCAGGTCCGCAAGAAGCGCGGGGTCCATTTCCGCCAGGAAAGCGTCCTCGGCGGGAACGGTCAGGTCCACCCGGGCCTCCAGGGCCTTGCCGATCTTCTTCTCGGCACGGGCGGTTTCCAACACGCCGTTGACAACGGTGCGGACGGCGACGATCTTGTCCCACTTGGCCATGGCCGTCTCGTCCAGGGCGTAGTCGGCGAAGGGCTTGTTCATCTCGTTGAACACCACATTGCGGCCGTCATCGCCGGCGCGGTGTGGCATGGCCTGCCAGATCTCGTCGCCGGTGAAGCACAGGATGGGGGCCATGATCTTGGTCATGGTGTCCAGGATGAGGAACAGGGCGGTCTGGGCGCTGCGGCGCAGGGCACCGTCCTTGTCCTCGCAGTACAGGCGGTCCTTGATGATATCCAGATAGAAGTTGGACATCTCCACCACGCAGAAGTCGTTGACGGCGTGGGTGACGGCGTTGAACTCATAGTCATCATAGGCCTGGGCGCACTTTTCGATGAGGGCGTTCAGGCGGGTGATGGCCCAGCGGTCCAGCTCCTCCATTTCGGAGGCGGGAGTCAGGCGGTCGGCGTCGAAGCCGTCCAGGTTGCCCAGGCAGTAGCGGGCGGTGTTGCGGAACTTCAGGTAGTTCTGGCTCAGCTGCTTGAAGATGGCGTCGGAGCAGCGCATGTCGGCGTGATAGTCGGCGGAGGCGGCCCACAGGCGCAGCAGGTCCGCGCCGTACTTGCCCATGATCTCATAGGGGTCCATGCCGTTGCCCAGGGACTTGTGCATGGCCTTGCCCTCACCGTCCACGGTCCAGCCGTGGGTGACGCACTCCTTGAAGGGGGCACCCTTACCGAAGGCGCCCACAGCGGTCAGCAGGGCGGACTGGAACCAGCCGCGGTACTGGTCCAGGCCCTCCATATACATGGAGGCGGGCCAGAAGCCCTGGTCCCGCTTCATGGCGGCGAAGTGGGTGGAGCCGGAGTCGAACCAGCCGTCCAGAGTGTCCTCTTCCTTGTCAAAGCCACTCTTTCCGCCGCAGTGGGGGCAGGTGAAGCCCTCCGGCAGGATGTCGGCGGCGTCCTTGGCAAACCAGGCGTTGGAGCCCTCCTTCTCAAACAGGGCGGAGATGGCGGCGATGGTCTCGTCGTTGCAGATGGGCTTGCCGCAGTCCTTGCAGTACACCACGGGAATGGGCAGGCCCCACTTGCGCTGGCGGGAGATGCACCAGTCCGCGCGCTCGCGGATCATGGACTTCATGCGGTCAATGCCCCAGCCGGGCACCCAGCGCACATCGTCGCAGGCGGCGCAGGCCTCGTCCTTGAAGGACTCCACGGAGCAGAACCACTGGGGCGTGGCCCGGAAGATGATGGGGCCCTTGCAGCGCCAGCAGTGGGGATAGCTGTGGACGATGTCCTCCTGGGCGAACAAGGCGCCGCTCTCCTTCATATCCGCCAGAATGACGGGGTTGGATTCGTCGGTGGTCATGCCGGCGTATTTGCCGGCGTAGTCGGTGTGGCGGCCCTGGTCATCCACGGGCACCACCATGTCCATGCCATAGCGCTTGCAGGTCTGGTAGTCGTCGGCGCCGAAGCCGGGAGCGGTGTGGACGCAGCCGGTACCGGAGTCCATGGTGACGTAGTCCGCCAGCAGCAGGCGGGAGGTCTTAGGCAGGAAGGGATGGTCCGCCAGCATGTTCTCAAAGAAGGAGCCGGGGTGGGTCTCCACGATCTCGTAGCTTTCAAAGCCGCCGATGCCCATGACCTTCTCCGTCAGGGCCTCGGCCATGATATAGACCTCGCCGTTGGGGGCCTTCACCAGGGCGTAGGACTCGTCGGGATGGAGGGCAATGGCCAGGTTGCCGGGCAGGGTCCAGATGGTGGTGGTCCAAATGACGAAGAACAGCTTGCTCTTGTCGTAGCCAGAGAGCTTGCCCAGGTCATCGTGCATGGGGAACTTCACATACACGGTGGTGCAGGGGTCGTCCTGATACTCGATCTCGGCCTCGGCCAGGGCGGTCTCGTCGTGGGGGCACCAGTACACGGGCTTGAGGCCCTTGTAAATGTAGCCCTTCTTGTACATCTCGCCGAACACCTTCACCTCCTCGGCCTCAAAGCCGGGGTTCATGGTGGCGTAGGGATGCTCCCAGTCTCCCAGGACGCCCATACGCTGGAAGCCCTCGCTCTGGACATCCATGTAGTGCTTGGCGAAGTCGTGGCAGGCGGAGCGGAAATCGGGCACGCTCATCTCCTTGCGGTTGAGCTTGTTCTGCTTGATGATGGCGGACTCGATGGGCATGCCGTGGTTATCCCAGCCGGGAATATAGGGGGTGTAATAGCCCCGCATGGCGTAGGACCGGGTGATGAAGTCCTTGATGGACTTGTTCAGGGCATGGCCCATGTGCAGCGCGCCGTTGGAGAACGGAGGGCCGTCGTGGAGGTTGAACAGGGGCTTGCCCTCGTTCTTTTTCAGCATCTCGTTGTACACATCCTGCTCCTGCCAGCGCTTGAGCATTTCCGGCTCCCGCTTGGGCAGGCCCGCCCGCATGGGGAAGTCGGTCTTCGGCAGATTGATGGTCTTGTTGTAATCCATATCCGCGATTCTCCTTTTCTATCCTGAATTCATTGAACAAGCAAAAAAATAAAAACGCCCTGTCTCCATCAAGAGACAAAGCGTTTGAAAAAACACTCTGCGGTACCACTCTCGGTTGCCGTGGCCTTACGGGCACGACCGCTCACCGCCTGCTGTCACAGGCTGACGGTATAACGCCCGTCACACGTCCACACCTACTCGCGTCGTCTTTCAGCAGGAAGCTCCAGGGTGATTTTCCGCCCTTCCCCTCTCCGCCTCGCACCAAACGGCGGCTCTCTTTGCAGGGGGCGGGAGCGTACTCGTCCCTATCCACGCCAAAACTGTTTAATTCCTGATTCATAATATCACGTTTTGCCTGTTTGTCAACCGTTTCTTCCCCGAAAGAGGCGCCAAAAGCCATTTTTTGTGCCGTTACTGGCAGCGGTACTGCTTTTGAGTGGGCTGCGTAAAGAATCCGGCCTCTTATCCCAGGCCATAAAAAAGGACGCCCTGTGGGGCGTTCCTTTTTTGCTTATTGATAACGGTACCGCTTGCCGGAGTACTGGTCCACGCAGCTGAGGAACATGTCATGGCTGCGAAACTCCAGCATTTGACAGCCTTCCTCCTCGTGGAAGGACACGATCCGGCGATTGGTATCCACCCAAATACGCCACAGGTTTTCAACGGCATTCTTCGGTTCCATAGGAAGGCTCCCTTCTTGCATGATGTACACTCCTTTGCGCTTCTGTCTATAAGACGATTTAGCTTCCCGTTTTGTTTCATCCTCCGCGAAAAAATTTTTAATTTTTTTCTCCCGCCTCAAGTTCCGCCGCCACATCCGCCTTCAGCTGCTCCCAGGCCTCCGGGTGTTTCACGTAGTACAAAGGGCACTCCTTCCCCGTCACGTCATAGTGGCGGATGACATCTGTCTCCGGGTCCAGCTTGAACTCCCGGCACAGCCAGGCGGTGAGCTCCACACAGCGGTCATAGGTGACGGGGGAAAACTCCCCCGTCTCGTCCGGGTGGCACACCTCGATGGACACGGTGTCGCCGTTGCGGGTATTGGAAGCATATGCGATCTCGGTCAGAGGGATGCACTGGACCGCCTCCCCCTCCAGGCCCACCACGAAGTGGCTGGAGGCGTAGGTCCCCTCCTTGCCGGAGGCCAGGGAGGCGAAGTAGTTGCGGTTGGCCCGGGCGGTGGTGCCGGGGTTGCCCACGTAGTGGATGACCACGGCGTTGATGTCCTCCAGGGGCGTGCCGGGCCGGGACCATTCGTTGACCGGGATGTAGTCCTTTTCCACGTAGTCCGGCACGGCGATGTCCTCCCCCGGGAGGCCCCGGTTTCCCCACCAGACGCCCAGGGCGGCGGCCCCCAGGACCAGCGCCAGGCACAGCAGGGCGAACCGGGGATTCAGCCGCCGGTGCTTCTTTCTTTTGTATGCGCTCATAACTCAGCCTGTTACATACACGGTGGTGGGGCCGTCGGCGCCGCCGATGACGTCTGTGGATTCAACAGCCGCCATTTCCTGGGCAAACTTTTCCTCCATTTCCCAGGTATCCCCGGGGTACAGCTCCCGGTCGGTCACCAGGTCCGCCTCCGTGATGAAGCCCAGCTCCTTCAGGCAGGAGATGGTGTTGTCCATACCGGGGCGGACGCTGATGCTGATCCAGTCGCGGCTGGTATCCCCCTCGTCGTCCGTGTAGGTAAAGCTCAGATCCAGGCTCAAGGCGTACTCCTCGCTCCTTTCCGCATCGAGCCACTGGTAGTCGCCCCAGGCGCCCGCCGCGGCGTCCTTTGCCACAGCCGCCTGCAGCGCGGCGCACTCCCGGCTGCTGAGGTCGTAGCCTGCGTTCTGCCGCTCCACGTAGACGCTGCCGCCGGTGGGCGCAAAGCGGGCGTCATTCAGGTGGATGCGCCGGGCCTTCATCTCGTCGCTGTTCACCAGGGAATCCAGCAGGTTGTCGTAAGTGCCTTCCTGGGCCAGCCGCTGCCGGGAGATGGGCAGGTAGTAATTGCGGTTTACCTTCAAGCCGCTGGAAAGATAATAGGTCACATGGAAGGACGCATCCCCGATGACCGGCTGGCTCCGCCAGTCCTCCTGGCCGGTGGTCCCCATAATGTAATTCCGGTCCGCCACGATGGCCTGGTGGACAGCGCGCACCCGCTCCATGAGCGCCTCGTCCTCACCGGGATAGAAGGTATAATTGTTGTCGGCGGTGTACAGCGTCATCTTTTCCACCCGGCTGACCTCCGGCACCCGATCGGCCACGCCCAAAACGTCAAAGTGCAGCCCGGCGCACACCAGTGCGCAGCCCGCCGCCGTGAGAGCCAGGCCCCGCCAGCTGCCCCGGAACACCCGCAGGGACTTGGCCAGCAGCATGGAGGCACCGTAGTAGCCGATGGCCCCCGCCACCAGCATACACACCAGCAGAGGCAGCACCTCATAGTACCGGCCCTCCTGGAAGCTCCTCCAGAACAGCTCATAGAGCAGCAGGCCCCCCAGCAGGGCGGCGAGGCCCGTGACGCCGTAGCGAAACACCGGCTTCATCCAGCCCACGGCCACCACGTCACCGGCGGACTCGCTGCGGCGCCGGCGGTACAGCAGCCAGGCAATCACCAGCAGCGCCGCCCCCGCCAGGGCGTACACGCCGATGAGCCAGAGGTTTTCCATCTCCACAGAGGTGAGGACGCCGGTATAATAGCCCGTGCCGGTCAGCTCCGCCCGCTGGAACACCTCTTCATAGGTGGAGCTGACCCGCAGGTGGTTTTCCAGGTACACCGTGGGACTCAGCCACTCCACCACGCCGGAATAGCCGCCGGTGAGACCAAAAATGAAGCCCTGGGAGAAGGTGCACACCAGCCAGTCCAGCATGACCGCCAGGAAGTGCAGCAGGAAGTACACCGCCGGCAGGGCGAACACATTGCCGGTGATGAAGGCCGCCGCCGTGGCGGTGGCAAAGTAGAAAAAGCTCAATCCCAGCACCGCCAGGATGGTGACGCCCAAGCCCTTGGCGTCAAAGCAGCCGCCCACCACGCTCACGAGAACGCACAGCGCGCCCACAATGACATAGGGAATGAGCATCATGGCCATGCCGGAGAGGAAGTTGGTGAAAAACAGTCCCTCCCGCCGGATGGGCAGGGTGTGCATCAGTCCCACGCTGCGGCTGTTATAGAGGTAGCTCCACACCAGCATAGCGCAGAGGATGGCGTACAGCAGCGACACGACGGGCACCGCGTAGGCCGCCGCGTAGTAGTATATCTCCGTGAAGCCCAGAGGCCTGTTCCACATGTAAAAATCCTCGTCCCGGAGGAACTGCACCAGCAGGGCCAGGGGGAACAGGCTCCCGGCGAAGGACGCCATGCCCCACAGGGGCCAGAACCGGGTCAGGTTCCTGCGGAACAGTGTGGCGTTGAAATACTTAGAGAACGATGTCTTTGACTGCATAGTCCGCACCTCCCAGTTCGTAAATGAAGATCTCCTCCAGCGTCAGGGGCACCGCGTCCACCAGCATGGGGTCGTACACCGCCAGCCGGGCAGCGGCCTCCTGGGCGTTCATCCGCATGATGAGGGTGTGGATACGGCCCACCCGGGACACGTGGAGCACCGGCAGGTCCGCCGGCACCTCCTGGCCGTCCCGGAACACCACCTGCATTTTCACCATGTTGTCCTGGAGCTGGGCCAGGGACCGCTCCAGCAGCACCTTGCCCTTGTCCATGATGCCCACGTGGTCGCAGACATCCTCCAGCTCCCGCAGGTTGTGGGAGGAGACCAGCACCGTGGTGCCCCGCTCCGCCACGTCCCCCATGACCAGGGACCACACCTGCCGCCGCATGACCGGGTCCAATCCGTCCACCGGCTCGTCGAGAATGAGGTAGTCCGGCATGCAGCTGAGGGCCAGCCAGAAGGCCACCTGCTTCTGCATACCCTTGGACAGGCGGCGGATGACCCGCTTTTCGTCGATGCTGAACACTTCCTTCAGCTTTTCATACCGCTCCATGGAAAATTGGGGATAAAAGCCCTTGTAAAAGCGCATCATATCCCGTACGGTGGATTGCAGGAAATAGTACCAGTCGTCGGGGATGGCGGCCACTCTGGCCTTCAGCCCCGCGTTTTCCCACACGTCCTCCCCGCCGATGGCGACGGTTCCCTCGTCCTGGCGGTAAATGCCCGTCAGGTGGCGGATGATGGTGGACTTGCCGGCGCCGTTGGGGCCCACCAGGCCGTACACGCTGCCGGTGGGAACGGACAGCGACGCGCCGTCCAGGGCCGTGAAGCCGTCAAAGCGCTTGACAACGTTTTTCACTTCGATCATGACTCATACGCCTCCTTGATCAGCGCCTCCAGCTCCTGGCGGGAGACGCCCAGATAGTGCAGCTCCGCCGCCAGCTCCCGCAGCCGGGCCAGCAGCTCCGTCCGGCGCTGGGCATCGGCGCCGGCGTTTCCCGCGGCAAAGCTGCCCTTGCCGGGAACGGAATAGATGTACCCCTCTCCCTCCAGCTCGTTGTATGCCCGCTGGATGGTGTTGGGGTTGATGGCCAGCTGGGCCGCCAGGGCCCGCACCGACGGCAGCTTCTCATCCGGCCCCAGCGCGCCGGTGACGATCAGCTTCCGCAAGCCATCCTTGATCTGCTCATAGATGGGCCGGGAATCCCGGTAATTCAGGCTGATCACGCCGCTCCCCCCTTTACCGAATCATAAAAAAAGCCAGGAAGATGGCCCCCGCGAACACCAACGCGCCCGCAAGCGCCAGCAATGAAAGACTAAAAACCATGCTTGCCTCCTGTGTCAACTGTACTAACTGTTCTAGTACAGTTAGGATACTACGTCATAACGCTCTTGTCAACCCCCGATTTTGGTCCAAAATTTCTTTATTTTATATTTATTTTATAGGAGAAAGGCCAAAATTCCTCTTTACAAGCGGATTTCCCTGTGTTATATTTTTTAAGCACGCCAATGCATGCCCATGCCCCGGCGCTTCGTTTCGCGGACTTTCACCGGCCCGAAACGCAGTCCCGTGGGGAATATTTTTGAAAGGTGGAATCATTCCATGCTGCGTAAAGAACAGAAGACCGCTATCATCGACGCCAACCGCACCCATCCCACGGACACCGGCTCTCCCGAGGTCCAGATCGCCATTCTGACCGAGCGCATCAACGTGCTGACCGAGCACATGCGCAACAATCCCCAGGACAAGCACTCCAACCGTGGCCTGCTGAAGATGGTCGGTAAGCGCCGCAGCCTGCTGGACTACCTGCAGAAGAAGGACATCGAGCGTTACCGCGCCCTGATCGCCAAGCTGGGTATTCGTAAGTGAGAAGCAACTAGGGTGACGGAGCTGACCTCCGTCACCCTTTTCTGCGTATTTTAAGTTACTTCCGCCGGGAGCCGTTGCTTTTTGTGTTTGAAATTGTGCCCGATGCTTTCGGACATATTTTCAAATACGAAAAGGGCTGCTCCCGAGCATCAAAGCAAAGGAGAAAAACCATGTCAACCATCATCACCAAAAGACAGTTCCCCAACTACCGCAAGTATGAGATGGAGCTGGCTGGCCGCCCCCTGACCCTGGAGGTGGGCAAGCTGGCCGAACTGGCCAACGCCGCCGTTATGGTGGGCTACGGCGACACCCGCGTGCTGGTGTGCGCCACCGCCTCCGCCCGCCCCCGGGACGGCATCGACTTCTTCCCCCTCAGCGTGGACTTTGAGGAGAAGATGTACGCCGTGGGCCGCATCCCCGGCTCCTTCAACCGCCGGGAGGGCCGCCCCGGTGAGAAGGGCATCCTGACCGCCCGTGTCATCGACCGGCCCATCCGCCCCCTGTTCCCCTATGACTTCCGCAACGACGTTTCCATCATGGCCACCGTCATGAGTGTGGACCATGACTGCTCTCCCGAGATCGCCGCCCTCATCGGCACCTCCGCCGCCCTGGCCATTTCCGACATTCCCTGGAACGGCCCCGTGGGTGCCCTGAAGGTGGGCCTGGTGAACGGTGAGCTGGTGTTCAACCCCACCAGCGAGCAGCGCAAGGTCTCTGACCTGGACGTGACCGTGGTCTCCACCGGCAAGAAGGTGGTCATGATCGAGGCCGGCGCCAACGAGGTCCCCAACGACAAGATGTTTGAGGCCATTCAGAAGGCCCACGAGGAAAACCAGAAGCAGATCGCCCTCATCAACCAGATGGTGGCGGAGATCGGCAAGCCCAAGTTCGACTATCCCCACGCCGCCTTCGACCAGGAGCTGTTTGACGACATCGTGGCCAACTTTATGGACGAGGCCAAGGCCGCCATGGACACCGATGACAAGAACGTCCGGGAGGCCCGCTGGAACGCCATGATCGAAAAGTGGCACGAGAAGTATCTGGACACCCATCCCGATATGGACCAGTACCTGGAGGAGATCACCTACAAGTTCCAGAAGAAGATCGTCAAGGCCTGGCTGCTGGAGGGCCACCGCGTGGACGGCCGCGCCAAGAACGAGATCCGTCCCCTGGCCGCCGAGGTGGGCGTGCTGCCCCGGGTCCACGGCTCCGGTCTGTTTACCCGCGGTCAGACCCAGGTCTTGTCCGCCTGCACCCTGGACACCCTGTCCGCCAACCAGAAGCTGGACACCATCTGGGAAGAGACCGAAAAGCGCTATATGCACCACTACAACTTCCCCGGCTACTCTGTGGGTGAGGCCAAGCCCGCCCGCAGCCCCGGACGCCGGGAGATCGGCCACGGCGCTCTGGCGGAGCGCGCCCTGCTGCCCGTCATCCCCTCTGTGGACGAGTTCCCCTACGCCATCCGCGTGGTGAGCGAGGTGGTCAGCTCCAACGGCTCCACCTCCCAGGGCTCCATCTGCGGCTCCACCCTGGCCCTCATGGACGCCGGCGTGCCCATCAAGGCCCCCGTGGCCGGCATCTCCTGCGGCCTGATCCAGGATGACGACGGCTCCTTCACCACCTTCATCGACATCCAGGGCGTGGAGGACTTCCACGGCGAGATGGACTTCAAGGTGGCCGGCACCAAGAAGGGCATCACCGCCATCCAGATGGACCTGAAAAACGACGGCCTGACCATGGAGATCATCAAGAACGCCCTGGACATCACCTATGATGCCCGCTGCGAGATCCTGGACCAGATCATGCTGCCCTGCATTTCCGAGCCCCGGAAGGAAGTTTCCAAGTACGCCCCCAAGATGCTGACCATGCACATCGACCCCTCCAAGATCCGGGAGGTCATCGGCTCCGGCGGCAAGGTCATCCAGAAGATCGTGGCCGACACCGGCGCCAAGATCGACATCAACGACGACGGCTCCATCTTCATCGCCGGCGTGGACGCCGCCTCCTGCGACGCCGCCAAGAAGTGCATTGACGACATCGTGTTTGTGCCCGAGGTGGGCGCTCTGTACTACGGCCGCGTGGTGCGCCTGATGACCTTCGGCGCCTTCGTGGAGCTGGCTCCCGGCAAGGACGGCCTGGTGCACATCTCCAAGCTGGCCGACCACCGCATTGAAAAGGTGGAGGACGCCTGCAAGATCGGCGACATGATGTGGGTGAAGGTCACCGACATCGACGAGAAGGGCCGCGTGAACCTCTCTCACAAGGACGCCGTGAAGGAGATCAAGGCCAAGGAAGCCGCCGGCGAGCGGATCAAGTAAGTTTCCCTCATACGCGAAGGACCGGCCCTTTCGGGCCGGTCCTTTTCGTATGTTCCAGAGGGCGCTGCCCGTTCCCGCGTCTGGTTTCAGTCCGCGAAAGCGCGGTACAGGAACGTGACGATCTGGGCCCGGGTGCAGGTGCTGTTGGGGGAGAAGGTGGAGGCGGTGGTGATGCCCTCGGCCACGGCCCACTGAACGGGGGCGGAATAATAGGCGGTTGCGGTCACGTCGGTGAAAGAGGGCGCGGCGGGCTGCGTACCGGTTTCCGCCGCTGGCGCGCTGGAGAGGCTTTGGAAGGTGTTGTTGGTGGGATTGTCCACCCACTTGACGGTGTAGGTCTTGATGTCGGTCACCTGCTTCTGATACGTCTTGGGCATGGCGTCCACGTACTGCTGGAAAATGGAATCAGGATAGCCGTAGAATGTACAGTCATACACCCCGTAAAACACGTTGCTGCCGCTGATCTGCACGTTCCTGGAACGGCAGGTAAACTGCCGAAGGGCGGACTGGTTGCTGAAGGCGCCATCCCCGATATAGGTGACGGTGGAGGGGACATCGATGGAGACGATCTCGTTGGAACCGCCCATGCACTGGGACACAAACGCATCGCTTTCAATGCGTTGCACACCCTCCGGAATGACGATGTTTTTCGTGCCGCCGGGCATATAGTAGGTAAAGGCATAGCCTGCGATGGCGGTCACAGGGTGTCCGTCGAGATCAGCGGGGATATTGAGGGTCTCGAGCTTGTTGTGATTGCCATAGGTCCAGTTTTTGTTGAAGGCGACAATGGTGGCTGTTCCGTCGGAGTTGACCTGATAGGTATACGCGCCGGAGACCTGGCCGCCTTGGTTCGCCTCCATGTCAGCCATGGCCGGGACGGTCAAGCCCATGCACAGGGCCAAAACCATCAGCAGGGATATTCCTCGTTTTTTCATGTGTGTTCGCTCCTTTGTTGTTGATGTTCGACCGGCCGGGCGGCCATCAGGCCGCCCGGAGTAGTCCTATTCCGGCAGACGTGCCTCGGGAGCGGGGACTCCCCCGCTCCGGCGCCGCCGGAAACATAAAAAGCGGTGTTGAGTGCAAGCTCAACACCGCCTGATACATATCAAAGCGTAACACACAAGCCCCCATTCCCGCCTTTCATCTTGCAAAAACAAGTGTAAATCGGTATAATGGGGGATACGGTGCAGTCCGCTGGACTGTTGTGTTGAGTGGCTACCACGCTCTTCGCAGGGGCATGACGGGTGGCCGCCCGTCATGCCCTGCCGCAATTTTATGTTTCCAATTCCGATTCTAGCGGATGGCCGCTGAAAAAGTAAGCCTTTTCTGCCAGCCGTTACCATCCGCGGAACGTTCCGGCGTTTCGCGTTTTTCTTTTTTGAGCGTAAGGAGCTGAACTTTCATGGATATCATCGCCGCCATTGCCACCGGCCATTCCCCCACCGCCATCGGCATCGTCCGTGTATCCGGCGAGGGCTGCTTCGCCTGCTGCGACCGGGTGTTCCGGGCCGCCGGCGGCTGCCCCTTCTCCCAGCAGGAGCCCCGGAAAATGGTCTACGGCGAGATGCTGGACGATCAGGGCCGCGTTATCGACCAGGGGCTGGCCGTCCGCTTCCCCGGCGCTCACAGCTACACCGGCGAGGACTCCGCCGAGTTTCACTGCCACGGCTCCCCCGTGGTGCTGCGGGAGCTTCTGTCCGCCCTGTTCGCCGCCGGCGCCCGGCAGGCCAGAGCTGGAGAATTCACAAAGCGGGCCTTTTTGAACGGCCGCATGGATTTGACCCAGGCGGAGGCCGTCATCGACCTCATCGACGCGGAGACCGTCTCCGCCGCCCGGAACGCCGCCGCCCAGCTGGACGGCGGGCTGCGCCGGGTGCTGGAGCCCATCCAGGACGCCCTGCTGGACATTACCTCCCGGTTTTACGCCGTGGTGGACTACCCTGACGAGGACATTGAGGACATCCGGCCGGAGCAGGTGGCCCAGGCCCTGGACACCGCCGACCGCCAACTCACCGCGCTGCTGGCCACCTGCCAGCGGGGAAAAGTGCTCAAATCCGGCGTGCGGACCGCCATCGTGGGCCGGCCAAACGCCGGCAAGTCCTCCCTGCTCAACGCCCTAGCTGGCTTTGAGCGCGCCATCGTCACCGACATCCCCGGCACCACCCGGGACACGGTGGAGGAATCCGTCCTCTGCGGCGGCGTTCTTCTGCGCCTGACCGACACCGCCGGCATCCGGGACACGGAGGACACGGTGGAAAAGCTGGGGGTGGAGCGCAGCCGGAAGGCTGTGGAGGCCGCCGACCTGGTGCTGGCGGTGGTGGACGGCTCCGTCCCCCTGACGGAGGAGGATCTGGAGGTGTTGCGTCTGGCAGCCAAGACGCCCCGGTGGATCGCCGTATTCTCCAAATGCGACCTTTGGGATACCAAGGCCCGCTCCGTGGGCGTCATCGGCCAAGTGGGCACCCCCGCCGCCTCCGTCTCCCTCTCCTCTGTCTCCGGCGAGGGGCTGGACCGGCTGGAGGCCGCCGTGGCGGAGCTGTTCCCCGCCGGGGAGGCGCCGGATTCCGGGAGCTTGCTGACCGACCAGCGGCAGGAGGAGGCCGCCCTCCGTGCCCGGGACGCCGTCCGCCGGGCAAAAGGGGCTCTGAACGCGGGCCTCACCCCCGACGCCATCCTCACCGACGCGGAGGAGGCCCTGAACGCCCTGGGCGAGCTGACGGGCCGCACCGCCAAAGAGGAGATCGTATCCCGCATTTTCTCCCGGTTTTGCGTGGGGAAATAAGGAAAATAGTTCCTGTTCCCGGAAAATACGGTTTACACAACCATGTCACGGTGCTATACTTGAGGAGAAATCATTTCAGACCTGACAGGAAGGAGTGACCCAGTATGGATGACCTGATGGCGCTGCGGGAAAGTCTCCGCTCTCAGCGGCCCGTACCCTGGGACCAGCTGCCGGATTTCGCCCTGTATATGGACCAGGTGCTCAGCTATATGGACCGGCAGGTGATCCGATTTGACAAAGACGACGGCCTCACCGCCGCCATGGTGAACAACTACACGAAAAGCGGCCTGGTGCCCCGGGCCGCCGGGAAGCGGTATGGACGGGAGCATCTGGCCTATCTCACCGCCATCTGCGTGCTCAAGCATGTGATGAGCACCCGGGACATGGACCTGCTGCTGAACGAGGAGCTTCAGGGGGGGCGCACCGTCGCCCAGGGCTACGGCGACTTCTGCGCCAGCCTGGACGGGGCTTTGACCCTGACGGCCCGGGAGATGGAACAGTACACGGACGAGGAGGCCCTGGCGGACGCCGCCATCCACTTCGCCCTCATCAGCTATGCCGCCGGTGCCGCCAGCAACCGGTACGTGGCGCTGCTGCGGCAGCGGGAAGAGTCGCTGGAGCAAGAGAGCAAGCCTCCCAAAAAAGGCAGAAAGGACAAGGAAGGGAGTCATCAAGATGCGTAACTATATCATTATGACCGACAGCTGCTGCGACATGACAGCTGCCATGGCCAAGGAGCTGGAGCTGGAAGTTCTGCCGCTGAGCCTGAACATGAGCCAGGACATCTACCGCAACTGGCTGGACGGCCGGGAGATCGGCTTTGAGGAGTTTTACGCCCGCATCCGTGCTGGCGAGACCGCCACCACCTCCGCCGTCAGCGTGGGAGAGTTTGAGGACGCCATGCGGCCCATTCTGGCCCAGGGGAAGGATATTTTGTGCATCAACTTCTCCTCTGCCCTGTCCACCACCTACCAGTCCGCCGCCATCGCCGCCGGGGATCTTCGCCTGGAGTTTCCAGAGGCCAAGATCTTTGTGGTGGATTCCCTGTGCGCGTCCCTGGGCCAGGGGCTTTTGCTGTACCTCTGCGCCCAGCAGAAGCGGGAGGGCCGCTCCATCGGGGAGGTCCGGGCTTATGCCGAGGCCACCAAGGGCAACATCTGCCACTGGTTCACCGTGGATGACCTGAACCACCTGAAGCGGGGCGGCCGCATCAGTGCCGCCACCGCCCTGTTTGGCACCATGCTCTCCATCAAGCCCGTCATGCATGTGGATGACGGCGGCCACCTGACCCCCGTCAGCAAGGCCCGGGGCCGGAAGGCCTCTTTGCTGGCCCTGGTGGACCAGATGGAGAAAAATGCCGTGGACCCCGCCCACGGTCCCGTGTTCATCAGCCACGGCGACTGCGAGGGCGACGCCCTGCTGGTGGCGGACGAGGTGGTCCGCCGTTTCGGCAACAAGGATATTCATTTGAATTACGTGGGCCCCGTCATCGGCAACCACGCCGGCCCCGGCACCGTGGCGCTGTTTTTCGTGGGCCACAAGCGGTAATGCCGCCGCAGATACAAGGAGGTAGCGCACGTGAAATGGCTGGAGCTGCACATTGACACCAACCACGCCGGACTGGACACCGTGGAGGCCATGCTCTCCGCCCTGGGCATCGACAACGTGGTCATCGACGACGAGGCGGAGTTTCAGGACTTTCTGGAAAACAACCACCAATACTGGGACTACGTGGACGAGGAGCTGGAGCAAAAGATGCAGGGCCGCTCCCGGATCACCTTTTACCTGGAGGCCGGTGACGAGGGCTTTGCCAAAATGGGCGAGGTCCGTCTGAAGCTGGAGGAGCTGAAAAAGGCCGAAACGGGTCTGGGGACCCTGCTCATGACCATGGACACCATGGAGGACGCCGACTGGGAGAACAACTGGAAGCAGTATTACAAGCCCATGGAGATCGGCGAACGCCTGCTGGTGGTCCCCCAGTGGGAGCAGGAGGACCCCCAGGTCCAGGCATCATGCGCCCGGCGGGTGCCTTTGATCCTGGAGCCGGGCCTCACCTTCGGCACCGGCAGCCACGCCACCACCCGCCTCTGCCTGACGGCTTTGGAGCGGCTGGCCGGGCCGGGACAGCGGGTGCTGGACCTGGGCTGCGGCAGCGGCATCCTCTCCATCGCCGCGCTGAAGCTGGGGGCGGACAACGCCCTGGCAGTGGATATCGACGACAAATGTCTGGACGTGGCCTATGAAAATGCCGCCATGAACGGCATCGGCCGTGACCGCTACACGGTCCTGGCCGGGGATATTCTGACGGACGAGGCCCTGCAGGCCCGCATCGGCGGCGGATATGACATCGTGCTGGCCAACATCGTCTCCGATGTCATCATCACCCTGGCTCCGGCGGTGCGGCCCCTTTTGAAGGAGGGCGGATATTTCCTCTGCTCCGGCATCATTGACGACCGGGCGGAGGAGGTGGCCGGAAAGCTCCGGGACGCCGGCCTCACCATTGAGGAGACCCACAGCGCCGACGGCTGGTTCTCCTATCTGTGCCGCTGAGCGGCCCATCCTCTGCAAAGCGAGGTCCTTCCCTTGAACCCTTTGGAAAAACTGGACGCCTTTCTGGGAAAGCACATGGCGGTCCTCATCGTGGCCTTTGTGCTGGTGGGCATCACCTTCCCGGATGTCTTTTCTCCCATCAATGACTACACCATGGTCCTGTTCGCCTTCATGACCTTTGCCAACAGCCTGGGCGGCGGCTTCCGGGAGATGGCCGATGTGGCCCGCCACCCCCTGCCGGTGGTGGTCATCTTCGCCATCCTCCATGTAGCCATGCCCCTGCTGGCCCTGGCGGCGGGGTCCGTGCTGTTTCCCGAGGCGCCGCTGTTCACCACGGGATTGGTGCTGGAATACGCCATCCCCACCGGCGTGGCCTCCCTGCTGTGGGTGTCCATCGGCCGGGGCAACACCTCCATGTGCCTGTCCGTGGTGTTGCTGGACACGCTGCTGGCCCCTTTCGTCATCCCCCTGACGCTGCGGGTGCTGCTGGGGTCCGTAGTGGAGATGGACACGGCGTCCATGGTGGGCAACCTGATGGTCATGGTGGCCATCCCCGCCCTGCTGGCCATGACGCTGTTCCAGGCGACCCGGGGCCGGGTGACCGTCACCGTCAAGCCCCGGCTGGCCCCCTTCGCCAAGCTGACCATGCTGGTGCTGGTGCTGGCCAACGCCACCGGCTGCGCCCCCTTCCTGCGGGATATCACCCCCACCCTGGTGAAGCTCATCTGCGCCGTGTTCGCCCTGTGCCTGCTGGGCTTTTTCCTGGGCTATCAGGCGGCGCGGCTTTTGAAGGTGGATTTCCCCACCGCCGTCACCATGAGCCTCAACAGCGGCATTCGCAACATCGCCGCCGGCAGCGTGCTGGCCATTGCGTATTTTCCCGAGGATGTGCTGTTCCCGGTGGCCTTTTCTCCCTTGTTCCTTCAGGCCACTACCGCCATCATCGTGAAGATCCTCCACGCCACCAAAGCCGGCAAAGCATTCAGCCAACAGGCGGAACACACCAAGTAAAAAAACGTGCGCGAAAAATTCGCGCACGTTTTTTCATTTGTCCGACGGCTTCGACACGGTTCTCCCCTCTTTTTCCACAAGGGGCTGTACAATGGTGGAAAACGAGAGGAGGTGGGCCTGTGGTCCACAGGACGAAACGGCGGGTACTGGACATCCCCACGGATGTCATTCGCCCCAACCCCATGCAGCCCCGGCAGGTGTTCCAGGAGGCGGCCCTCCGGGACCTGGCGGCCTCCATCCGCCAAAACGGCATCCTCCAGCCTCTGACGGTGCGGCGGACAGCAGCGGGCTGGGAGCTGGTGGCCGGAGAGCGGCGGCTGCGGGCGGCCAAGCTGGCGGGGCTCACCCATGTGCCCTGTCTGGAGACAGCGGCGGATGACCAGCGCTCCGCCCTGCTGGCCCTGGTGGAGAATTTACAGCGGCAGGACCTTCACTACTTTGAGGAGGCGGCGGCCATTGCCGCCTATCTCCGCCAGACCGGCGACACCCAGGAGTCCGCGGCCCAGGCCCTGGGCCGCTCCCCCTCCGCCGTGGCCAACAAGCTGCGGCTGCTGCGGCTGTCCCCCGCCTGCCGGGAAGCCGTCACCGCCGCCGGCCTGACGGAACGTCACGCCCGGTGCCTGCTGCGGCTGGAGGACGAGTCTCAGCGGCTGGAGGCCATCCGGTACATCACGGACCACCAGCTGAACGTGGCCCAGACGGAGCAGTATGTGGACCGGCTGCTGGAGGACATCCAGTCCGCCCCGCCGACCAAGCGGCGGACCTTCATTCTCAAGGATGTGCGGCTGTTCCTCAACAGCGTGGACCGGGGGCTGCGGCTCATCCGGGAGGCGGGAGTGGACGCCCAGACAAAGCGGGACGAAACGGAAGACGCCATCCTCCTGACCATCCGCATCCCCAAGCAGAAGAAGCCCGGCGCCTGATGATGCCGCTGTTGTTACGAGATTGTAATGCTTTTTCCACAAAAGTGTGCTAGAATGGGAAACTAGTGGAATAGGCTGGTTGTGTGCGGCCTGTCTCCCATTACTTGTAACAACAGGAGGGCTTCATGGAACAGACAACGAAGGAAGCCATTGTGGAAACCAAGGGCGGAAAGCGCCTGAGATCCGGCGGCAAGCTGCCGCTGGTCATCCTGGGCGTGATTTTGGCGGCCCTGCTGGCAGCCTACATAGGCCTGTGCGCTTACGCCGCAAGCCGGGACACCTTCCAGCCAAACCGCCATATTAACGGCATCGACGTGGGGGGCCTCACCGTGGAGCAGGCACAGAAAAAGCTGGAGACGGCGCTGCTGGCCCAGGAGATCACCCTCACCGACCCCGATACGGGGACGCGGGCCGTCATCACCGCGGCGGACCTGGGCTATACGGCCAATGAATTCGCCGGAGACGCTCAATTCTGGATGGACGCGGACCGGGAGACGGGCTTTTTCCGCAAGGGCTGGGCGTATCTCGCCTACGCCACGGGCCGCTGGCCCGGCGGCGCCAGCTGGCCGGACATGGACCGGGAGGCTCTGCATGACACAGTGGTCCGCCTTTCCGATGAACTTTCCCAGGAGCCGCTGGACGGCGCCTGGGAGCTGGCGGATGACGCCGTTGTCTTCACGAAAGCCCGGGACGGCCGGACCCTGAACACGGACGCCCTGGAGGCCGCGTTGGCGGATGTGGGGACATACAGTGAGACCGGCTACCAGGTCACCTTCTCCTTCACCACCGTTCCCGCCCAGGTGCTCACCGCCCGGGAGGTCCACGAGGAGATCGCCGGCGAGATGAAAAACGCCGGCTACGACGCCGCCACGGATTCCATTATCCCGGAGCAGCTGGGCGCGGAGTTCGACGAGGGCGCCGCCCAGAAGGCCCTGGACGCAGCGGAGCCCGGCAGCACCGTAAAAGTCGATGCCGTCATTGAATATCCCCGCGTGACGGCGGACCAGCTGAAGGGCGTCCTGTTCCGGGACGTGCTGGGCACCGCCACCACCCATGTCAGCGGCACGGCAGCCCGCATTTCCAACGTGAAGCTGTCCGCCTCCAGCATCAACGGCACCGTTCTCAACTGCGGCGACGTGTTCTCCTACAACGAGACCGTGGGCCAGCGGACCGCCGCCCGGGGCTATCAGGCGGCGCCCGCCTACGTGAAGGGCGAGACGGTGGACGAGATCGGCGGCGGCATCTGCCAGACCTCCTCCACGCTGTATCTGGCCTGCCTGCGGTCCAACCTGGCCATTACGGAGCGGTACGCCCACCGCTACACCCCCGCCTACATCGACTGGGGCCTGGACGCCACGGTGTCCTGGGGCGGCCCCGACTATAAGTTCTCCAACGACACGGACTGTCCCGTGAAGATCGTCACCTCCTACTCAGGCGGCTACCTGACCGTGAAGCTTCTGGGCACCAATGTGGACGGCACCTCCGTGAAAATGACCACCGAGGTTTTGTCCAAGACCCCGTGGGAGACCGTATACGAGGAGGATGACAGCCTTCCTGCCGGCACGGAACAGGTAAAGGTGACCCCCTACGGCGGCGCCAAGGTAAAGAGCTACCGCAACGTCTATGACAAAAACGGCCAGCTGGTCTCCTCTGCCTTTGAAGCCTCCAGCGATTACAAGGTCCGCAACAAGGTCATCGTGAAGGGCCCCGCCGCCGAGCCTCAGGTCCCCGCCTCCGGCACTACCGCGCCTGCCACGCCCACTACGCCCACCGTCCCGACGGAAACCACCCCCACGGAGCCTGTTGCTCCGCCCGTTCAGGAGCCGGCGGCCCCCATGGAGGAAACGCCCTCCATTATCGTCATCGCCCCGGAGGAGCCGGCGGCGTAAGCAGATACTTGATACAAAAAAGCGGTGTGATTTCATCACACCGCTTTTTATCTTCCCGCTTTTATTCCAACGTGCCGAAATACACCGCCGTTTGATTTTCCACCGTCAGTACGCCGCCTTTGGCGTACCCGTCAAACAGCCCCGCCAGCGCTTCCACATATTCTCCGTACTGTTCATCGCCGGGTTTCAGTGAGTAGGAGCTGGACAGGCCCCGGCTGATAAACGTGTCCCGGTTGGTATAGACAAGAGGATGGTCAAACTCCATGTACTGGTAGTTCCCGCCGAAAAACGTCCCGATCCGGGGATCGTCCTTCCCCATGCCGCCGCTGAAGCCCTTAAAGTCCGGGCAGTATTTGGAAAACAGCGCAAAGCTGCTCCGGTTCACGGCATCGGACATATCACGCATATTCCAGATTAAAAAAGCCTTTCCGCCCTTTTTCAAAATGCGTTTGGCTTCCTCCCGGAAAAGGACGGCGTCAAACCAGTGGAAGGCCTGTGCCGCGGTGATAAAATCGACGGAGCTCCCATCCAATGCCGTTTCCGACGCGGTGCCATTCACCGCCCGGAACCGCTCATATCCGCCCAGCTCCCGGACAGCGGCGGCGCGCATATCGCCGTTTGGCTCAACGCAGTACACAAAGCTCCCTCTGTCCAGAAGCTGCTTTGTAAATTTCCCCGTTCCGCCTCCAATGTCCGCGATGACGGACCGCTCCGAAACGCCCTGCTGCGTGTACAGGCATTCAAAAAGCGCGCCGGCATACGCGGGCCTCCCCGCGGTGTAAATATCCGCCAGCCCGGAAAACTTCTCCGTGCCCTCCATCTGCTTCTCCTCCATCCGCTAAAACACATTCCCTCTCACCGGGACTGCTCCCAGCGCTTTTTCTGTTTGCGGACATCCTCCCCCACGAAGGCCAGCAGCTGATACTCCCCCTCGATGCGGGAGGCGATCTGGGGCGTGTACCGCTGAGCCAGCTTTTCCGGGGAAAGGTTGGTGCTGATGATGGTGGACCGCTTTTCCATGAGGCGGGTGTTGATGATCTGATACAGGGCGCTCTGGACAAAGGCGGTGGTCATCTCCGTGCCCAGGTCGTCCAAAATCAGCAGGTCACAGTTCAAAACCCGTTCCACATCCGCCGCGGTCTCCTGGTCCTCCCGGCCGCCGAACTTCTGGGCCTCAAACCGCTCGAACACATGGGAGGCGGTGTCGTACACCACGGAAAAGCCCTTGTCGCTGACATCCCGGGCAATGGCGGCGGACAGATGGGTCTTGCCCAGCCCCGGCGCGCCGAAGAGCAGCAGGTTTTCCGCCCGGCGGCCGAACTGGTGGGCAAAGGCCACGCAGGTCTCGTACACCTTCCCCTCCATCTGCTCCCGCTCGGACTTGCTCTGCCCCGGCAGCAGACGGTCGGAGTACCAGTCCAGGTCAAAGGTGTCAAAGCTCTGGCCGCCCAGATCCAGCATCCGGGAGAGCTCCTTTTTCTGCTCCCGGGCGTAGTACCGCCGGAGGCACCGGCACACATGGCCGTCCCGGTAGCCGGTATCCCCACACAGGGAACAGGCGGGCGTTTCCTCCAGGCAGTTCTCCGGCAGGCCCATCCGCTCCAGCAGCTCCCGCTTTTCCGCCTGGAGGCTGAGGTTCTCATCCCGCAGGGCGGCGATGGCCGGGCGGGGGTCCGTGCCCCGGCGGAGGGCGCCGGAAATGATGCGGCTCATGGTGGCGTGCAGCTCCCCCTCGATCTGCCGCAGGCGAGGCTGCTTTTGGAAAATGCGCTCCCGCCGGTCCCGGAGCTCCGCCTCCCGGGCGTTTTTGTCCTTTTCAAATTCCTGGAGCGCCAGGCGCATGATCTTTCCGTCGTATGCCATATGTACCCTCCGCGGCTGTTATACATATTTCCAGGCGTCGTCCAAAGCCGCCGGCTTGGGCTGTGCTCCCTGCCGGGCGGGCCGGTCCCGGGACTGGATCTCCTCCACCGTGTGGAGGCCCGCCTCATGCCAGCGCTTCAAAATGCCGTTGCAGTAGGCCCACTTCAGCTCGTGGCACTTGAGGACCGTCTTGTCGTAGGCCAGGGCCACCGCCTCCGGGCCGAACCCCATCTCCTGCCAGGCGTTGAGATACTTCTCCTCCGATGGAGACGGCAGCCGGTCTCCCAGTTGCAATGCCCGCATGTACTGGGGCAGGCAGGCCTGCCGCTGAGCGTATTTTTTCAGGTACTCCGCCGCGGCCGCCTGGGTGTCCAGACCCATGCGGGCCCAGGCGTAGCCCTCCTTTTCGATCTGCTTCATGCCGGGGCGGCGGCCGGGGCCGTAGTGGCGCTGTACCCGCTCCACACAGTGGCACACCAGCAGGTAAATGACATCGGCGGGCAGGCCCAGGTAGTCATTGAGGCCCAACAGCACGCCCACATCCGGCGTGGTGAGCTTTTTGCCCAGCTTCCGCTCCACCTCGGCGGTGAGGGTGCGGAATTCGCCGCTTTTTTCCAGCCGCTCCGCCACGTCCGCCCGGTCATAGGAGGGACGCTCGTCGGCGGGCTCCGGCGGCAGGTCCGCCGCGGCCGGGGCCACCAGTCCCAGCTCCCGAAGGACAGCCTCCGCCGCCTCGATGCGGCTGCGGTCCCACCGCAGCTCCCCCGCCAGGGACCGGGGCAGCACGGTGCCCTGGTGCCGCAGGAGAGCCAGGTATAAAAGGGCCGCGTCCCCGTCGCCCTTGTCCAGCAGCCGCCGGACCGCCTGGGCCGTGAGGGTGACGCTCTCGTCCCCCGTCCGGATCAGTACATTCGCCACCATGGTCCCTCCTTCCCGTTTTTTCGTATCCCTCATTCTACACGAAAATCTCCGGAAGAACAAGCCCTGATGACAAATGTCCAGGCACGCTTTGGCGCCCAACCGCATTTTTGAACTTTTTTCAAAAACATCCCGTTTTTTCTGGCAGACTTCCGCCCGGTATGATATACTGTACGCTGTAAAAATGGGCGGACTGTGTCCCGCCGTTCCATAGAACACAAACGAGGAGGATTTTTTTATGGCAAACCGTGTGGTCATCAGCATCTGCGGCGAGGAATATACCTTTATCGCGGACGAATCCGCCGCCTATATGCAGAAGGTGGGCTCCTATGTCAGTGAGAAAATGGAGGAGGTCCTGAGCAGCGCCAAGGTGGGCCGCACCGACGCCGCCATCCTCACCGCCGCAAACATCGCCGACGAGCTGTTCAAGGCCCAGGCGGCCTCCGAGCAGCTGCGCTCCCAGATCAAGGGCTATCTGGACGAGGCCGGCCGGGCCCAGAGCGAGGCCAGTGAGCTGAAGCGGGAGGTCTTCCGTTTGCAGCAGCGGCTGGACAGCCTGAACCGCAGCCGCGAATGAGTATGGAGCTCCTCTCCCCCGCCGGGTCCCCGGAGTCCCTTCGGGCCGCCGTCCAGAGCGGTGCCGGGGCCGTATATTTGGGCTGGGGCGACTTTAACGCCCGCCGCAGCGCCAAAAATTTTTCCGACGAGGAATTCGCCGATGCCCTGCGGTACTGCCACGAGCGAGGCGTACGGGTGTTTCTGACCCTGAACACCCTCCTGACGGACCGGGAGCTGCCCAGAGCCCTGGAGACTGCCGCTGCCGCCTGCCGCATGGGGGTGGATTCCGTGCTGGTCCAGGACTGGGGACTGTTCGACCTGCTGCGGCAGGCCCTGCCGGACCTGCCCCTCCACGCCAGCACCCAGATGAGCCTGTTCACCTCCGGCGGCTGCCGGGAGCTGGCCGCCGACGGGTGTGAGCGGGTGGTCATCGCCCGGGAGTGCTCCGCCGCGGACACCGCGGAGATCTGCAAAAACTGCCCCGCGGAGGTAGAGGTCTTCGTCCACGGGGCCCTTTGCATGTGCTATTCCGGCCAGTGCGAAATGAGCGCCCTCATCGGCGGCCGCTCCGGCAACCGGGGCCGCTGCGCCCAGCCGTGCAGACTGCCCTACGGCGTGAATGAGCCGGCGAAAAAGGACTATCCCCTGAGCCTGAAGGACAGCTGCCTGGCGGACCGGCTGGGCGAGATGGCGGAGATGGGCGTGGCCTGTCTCAAGCTGGAGGGCCGCATGAAGCGGCCGGAATACGTGGCTGTCATCACCCGCATTTACGCCCGTCTTCTGGCGGAGGGCCGCAGGCCTACCGCCGCTGAAAAGGCGGAGCTGGAGCAGGCCTTTTCCCGCTCCGGCTTCACCGACTGGTACTGGCAGGGCAGGCACGGCGCCGGCATGTTCGGCACCCGGCCGGAAAACGCCCCGGACCCCAAGGAGCTGTTCGCCCAGGCCAAGGCCGCTTATGAAAAAGGTGACCAGCGGACCGTGCCGGTCCGTTTCGCTTGTACTGTCCGGGCCGGGGCACCCTGCGCCCTGACGGCCAAGACGGAAGACGGCCACACCGTCACCGTCACAGGCCCCACGCCGGAGGCCGCCCGGTCCCGGGCCGTTACCGCCGAGGAGCTTTGCCAGCGCCTGCGCAAGACCGGCGGCACCGCCTACCGCTGCGAGGCTGTCACGGCGGAGGTGGACGAGGGGTTGTCCCTCCCCGCCAGCGCCGTCAACGCCCTGCGCCGGGACGCTCTGGCCGCTCTGACGGATGCGCGGACGGCACCTCCCAAGCGCCGGGAGCTGCCTGTGCCCCCACCCCCTGCCGGGGACCGCGCCGCCGCTGCCCCCCGGTTCACGATTTCCGTCACCACCGCCGCCCAGCTGACGCCGGAGCTGCTGGCCCTGGGCCCCGCCCGGGTCTATGTTCCTTTGGAGCTGCTGGCCGCTTTTTCCGCGCTGCCGGAGGCGGACACGGAGTGGTGCGCCATCCTGCCCCGGGTGTGGCGGGACCGGGACGAGCCGGAGCTGCGCCGCTGGCTGGACCACGCCAAATCCCTGGGCGTCACCGCCGTGCTGGCGGGCAACATCGGCCATTTGTCCCTTGTGCGGGACGCGGGCTTTGCCGTTTACGGCGATTACGGCCTCAACGTGTTCAACGGTCGGTCTTTGGACTACCTGCGGAAAAAGGGCCTCTCCTCCGCCTGCCTGTCCTTCGAGCTGCGCTTTGCCCAGCTGCGGGACCTGCCCAAGTGCCTTCCGGCGGAGGCCATCGTCTACGGCCGCCTGCCCCTGATGATCACGGAGAACTGCCTCATTGAAAACGCCGGAGCGTGCCGCTGCGACCGCCCCAATTTCCTGACGGACCGCACCGGCTCCGCCTTCCCCCTGCTGCCGGCCTATGGCCACCGGACGGAGATCCAGAACAGCCGGGTGCTATGGCTGGCGGACCGTCCGGAGTACCGCCGCCTGGGCCTGGCCTTCGCCCGCCTGCGCTTCACCACGGAGACACCGGAAGAATGCGTCCGGGTCTTCCGGGACTATCTGGCGGGAGCCGCCGCCTCCGGAGAATTCACCCGGGGCCTCTATGAGCGGGGCGTGGAATAAGCACCGTTTTCAAGCTTATTTTAGAAACTAATTGTATAGTTAGTTATGTATTATACAAATCGTATTTAATTTGGAGTTTCACATGGAAGAAATCAAGGTAAAATACTTTGTGGACGGCATTGACGAGCTGTGCGCCGTGGCGGGCAAATCCGACTGGATCGACCTCCACGCCGCCGAGGAGGTCACCCTGAAGACCGGCGAATTCCGCCTCATTCCTTTGGGGGTGGCCATGGCTCTGCCGGAGGGCTACGAGGCCCACATCGTCCCCCGCAGCTCTACCTTTAAAAACTACGGCATTTTGCAGGCCAACTCCATGGGCGTGGTGGACGGCTCCTACCGGGGCGACAGCGACCAGTGGCGGATGCCCGTCTACGCCACCCGGGATGTGACCATTGAGAAAAACGCCCGCATCTGCCAGTTCCGCATCGTGCGCAACCAGCCCTCCCTGGCCTTTACCCGCGTGGAGCATCTGGACGGCCCCGACCGGGGCGGCTTTGGCTCCACGGGAAAGTGAGGGCGGCCATGGCACACATCGTACTGGCCTCCGGGTCCCCCCGGCGGCAGGAGCTGCTGCGGAACATCGGCATTACGGATTTCGACATCCGGGTGCCTCAGACAGAAGAAAATTTCCCCGCCGGGCTCACCCCCCAGCAGGTGGTGGCCTATATCTCCCGGGAAAAGGCGGACGCGGCATCAAAGCTGTGCACGCCGGAAGAAATCGTCATCACCGCCGACACCATGGTGTTTCTGGACGAGGCGCGCCTGGGCAAGCCTTCCGATGAGGCGGAGGCCCTGCGGATGCTGACAGCCCTCCAGGGCCGGCACCACACCGTCTGCACCGGCGTCACCGTCCGTCAGGGAGACCGCTCCCTGACGGAAACGGAGACCACGGAGGTCTATTTCCGTCCCGCCTCCCGGGAGGCGCTGCTGGGCTATATCGCCACCGGCGAGCCCATGGACAAGGCGGGCGCCTACGGTATCCAGGGGAAGGGCTCGCTGCTGGTGGAAAAGATCAACGGCGACTACTTCAACGTCATGGGCCTGCCAGTCATGCGGCTGAGCCGGATGCTGGAGCGGTTCGGCATCCACTTTTTTGCGTGATTTGCGGGAGGCTTTGCTTTGAAAAAGTTTTTGAAGGACCATGGCATCTGGGTGCTGTTCGCCGCGGCGGTCATCTCCGTGGTACTGGCCGTCATGTCCTTTTTCTCCAACACCTCCTCTCCCCTGGCCAACTTGGCGGGGACCCTCGCCTCTCCCTTCCGCTCCGCCTACACCTCCGTGGCCTCCTGGTTCAACGAAAAGCAGGCCTACTTTAAAGACGTGCAGGCGCTGGAGGCAGAAAACGAGGCCCTGCGCAAGCGCAACGCGGAGCTGGAGGCCGCCGCCCGGCAGGCGGAGAAGGACAGCCAGGAAAATAAGCTCCTGCGGGAGCGCCTGAACCTGCGGGAGCAGAAATACGAGTTGGAGCTGGAGGCCGCCATCATCACCGAACACACGGTAACCAACTGGACCTCCTCCCTGACCTTGGACCGGGGCACTGTCCACGGAGTGGAGGTCGGGGACTGCGTGGTCTCCTCTACCAACGACCTGGTGGGCATCGTCAGCGAGGCGGGCACCAACTGGTGCCGGGTGCTGACCATTGTAGACACGGACACCTCTCTGGGTGCCCAGGTGTTCCGCACCAAGGACCTGGGGCTGGCCCAGGGCGACTTCTCTTTGATGGAAGAAAACCGCCTGCGGCTGGATTACCTGCCGGCGGACTGTCAGCTGCTGGGCGGTGACCTGGTGGTCACCTCGGGTCTTGGCGGCTACTATCCTTCGGACCTGGTCATTGGCACCATCGAGGAGGTCCAGAAGGACGAATCCGGCGCCGCGTCCTACGCGGTCATCATTCCGGCGGCGGATTTCGACGCCCTCAGTGAGGTGTTTATCATCAAGTCCTTTGACATCGTCACGTGACTCGGAGGAAAGTCCACTCCATTCAAACCCGGCTGCGCCGCGTTTTCTTACCGTTTTATCGTTTTCCCCGTCTGTAACATTCTCTTTTTGAAAGGAGGCCGTGCCTTGCTGGCGCGCAACGAAACCATCTTCAAATGGGCCCTGTACGCCGCGGCCGCCGCACTGTGCTTCTTTGTCCAGGCCTTTGTGCTCCAGCGGTTCACGGTCTGGGGCGTCATCCCATTCCTCTACCCGGCGCTGGCGGCCATTCCCGCCACCTACGAGGGGCCTGTGCCCGGCACGGTGTTCGCCCTGGCCGTGGGCGTAGTGTGCGACCTGCTGCTGCCGGAGCCTCTGCCCTGTTTTTATACGCTGGTTTTTCCCCTGGTGGGCCTGTGCGCCAGTCTGATCGCCCAAAGCTGGCTGCCCGCCGGCTTTTTGTGCTCGCTTGCCGTCACCGCCCTGGGCTTTGTTCTGACCGGCGTTTTCCACTGCTTTTTGCTGTGGACCCGGGAAAAAGCAGCCTGGGAGGCCGGTGCCTTTGTCTGCTGCCGAGAGCTGCTGGTGAGCCTTCCTCTGGCCATTCCCGCGACACTGCTGTTTTCGGCGGTCCACCGCCGCACGCACCTGGACGATTAAGGAGCTCCCATGGACCACAAATCTTCTCCCAACAACTTAAAGCGCCTGCTGGCTCTGGCCGGCTTTCTGGCTGCGGCGCTGGTCATTTACGTGGGCGTGCTGTACAATATCCAAATCAATCAGCACGACTACTACCTGGCAAAATCCATCCGCACCATCACCCGGGTGGAAACGGTGGAGGCCTCCCGGGGCGTCATTACTGACCGCAGCGGCCGGGAGCTGGTCTCCAGCCGCTCCTCCTACAACCTGACCTTCGACTCCAGCCTGCTGAGCGAGGAGGATGACGAGAACCTGGCCATTCTGCGGCTCATCAAGCTGTGCCAGTCCCAGCAGGTCAGCTGGGCGGACAACCTGCCCATCACCTTCACAGCTCCCTTTTCCTATACGCTGGACAAGCTGGATGACACCCAGCGCAGCCGTTTCGCCGACTTTCTGCAAAAGGACCTGAAGCGGGTGTCCACCAACCTCTCCCCCGACGGCATCACCGAGGAGCTTTTGAACAGCCTGGGGCTGGACGCGGGCTCTCTGGTAGCACTGCTGCGGGAAAAGTACGAGATCCCCGTCTCCTTTTCCCCGGCGGACGCCCGGGCGGTCATCGGCGTGCAGTATGAGCTGTCCATCCGCCAGCTGGTGAGCACCACCGCCTACGCCATGGCGGAGGACATCGACAGCGCCATGATCTCTCTTTTGAACGACGGCAATTACGCCGGCGCCAGGATCACCACCTCCTCCGTCCGGGAGTATCAGACCGATTCCGCTGCCCACATTCTGGGCACCGTGGGCCCCATCTGGCGGGAGGAATACCTGGAGCTGAAGGACAAGGGCTACGGCTACAACGACCGCATCGGCCGCTCCGGCGTGGAGCTGGCCTTTGAGGAATATTTGAAGGGCACCGACGGCAAGCGCATCGTTTCCACCAACGCCGAGGGCAAGATCACCGGCGAGTACTATGAAAAAGAGCCCCAGCCCGGCAACACCGTGGAGCTGACCATCGATCTCAGCCTGCAAAAATCCGTGGAGGACGCCCTGGCGGAAACGGTATCCGCCATGAGCGCCAAGGACGGCAACACCACCCGGGGCGCCGGTGCCGTCGTCATCAAGGTGGGCACCGGAGAGGTGCTGGCCCTGGCCTCCTATCCGGATTTTGACCTTTCCACCTATAATCAGGATTACAACATCCTTTCCACCGACCTGGCCAAGCCTCTGTGGAACCGGACCACCATGGGCACCTACGCTCCCGGCTCCACCTTCAAACCCCTGACGGCCGTGGCCGCGCTGATGGAGGGCATCATCACTCCCTATCAAAAGATCAAGACTACCGGCCACTGGACCTACCCCGGCGACCCCAACAGCTACGCCAACTGCTGGATCTACAATTCCTCCCGGGGCAATCACGGCAGCATCAATGTCTCCGAGGCCATCACGGTATCCTGCAACTACTTCTTCGCCCAGATGGGCTATTACCTGGGACTGGACAAGCTGAACGAATACGCCACGGCCTTCGGCCTGGGCGAGCACACCGGCATTGAGATCGGCGACGCCGCCGGCAACCTGGCCCAGAACAAGGCCGGTGAGAACCAAGCCCCCTGGGCCGCCTTCGGCCAGGCCAGCTACCTGTTCACGCCCATTCAGCTGGCCAACTACATCGCTACCCTCGTCTCCGGCGGCAAGCACTGCGATGCTCACCTTTTGAAGGCCGTCAAGTCCTACGACAACACCCAGGTGCTGGCCGTGGGCAACACGGATCCCAAAAATACCGTGGACATCAGCGACGAGGCCCTGACCGCCGTGAAAAAGGGTATGCACGACCTGACCACCACCGGCTCCCTGGCCCCTTACTTCAAGGACTGTGTGGTGGACGCCGGCGCCAAGACCGGTACCGCCCAGGTCAACAAGGACACGGAGAACAACGGCGTGTTCGTGTGCTTCGCCCCCTATGACGACCCGGAGATCGCTGTTTCCATCGTCATTGAGCAGGGCGGCTCCGGCAGCGCCCTGGCCTCCACCGCCGTGAGTATCCTCAATGCCTACTTCTCCGCCGACGAGATCGGGACCGCCATCATTGGCGAAAATCAACTGATGCAATAAGGAGCGGTTTTCCTATGAGCGAACCCTTTGTATACGACCCCCGCTGTATCCTGTGCAAAGACCCCTTCGGTGCCGTCACCTGCTCCACCGCCGTCACCTTCCGCTGCCGCCCCTTGACCGTCGAGGCCTTTACCCACTGTGCCCTGGTGCTGCGGCGGGAGTTTGCCGGTCAGGAGGAGATCCACGAGCTGACCTGCGTGGGCCCGGAGAAGGAGCGGATCCTTTTTTCCCTGACGCTTCCGGCTCCCGCGGAGCCGGAGCTGGTGTGGTACCACTTCCGCCTGTGGCGGGAGGACGGTTCCGGCTGTGACCTGGACCGGACCGGCTACCGCAGCGACGGCGGACTAGAGCCCTGGCAGCTGACCGTGTACCGGGAAAGCCACACGCCGGAGTGGTTCGGCGCCGGCGTAACTTACCAAATATTTCCAGACCGCTTCTGTCGCCTGACGTTCCCGAAGCCCGACGGTCTCATCGGAGACCGCTATATTCAGGAAAGTTGGGAAGACATTCCCGAGTGGCGGCCGGACCCCGACGGCGAGACCCGCAACCGGAACTTTTTCGGCGGCCAGCTGGCAGGCATCACCAGCAAGCTGGACCAGCTGCGGGATATGGGCGTGACCACCCTGTACCTGTGCCCCATTTTTGAATCCGCCTCCAATCACCGCTATAACACAGCGGATTATACAAAGATCGACCCCATGCTGGGCACGGAGGAGGATTTCCGCACCCTCTGCGCCCAGGCGGAAACACGGGGAATGCGAGTGGTTTTGGACGGCGTGTTCAACCACACCGGCTCCCAGAGCCTGTATTTCAACGACGACGGCTTTTATCCCACGCTGGGCGCCGCCCAAAGCCAGGACAGCCCCTATTATGACTGGTTCTCCTTCCATCCCTGGCCCCGGGAATACGATGCCTGGTGGGGTATTCGGACATTGCCGGCGGTCCGGGAAGACTGTCCCAGCTATGTGGATTATATTATCGAAAACGAGAACTCCATCATCCGCCGTTGGCTCCGGGCCGGCGCCTCCGGCTGGCGGCTGGATGTGGCGGACGAGCTGCCGGACTGGTTCATTGAGAAGATCCGCGCCGTCGTGGAAGAGACAGACCCGGAGGCCATCCTCATCGGCGAGGTCTGGGAGGATGCCAGCACAAAGATCGCTTACTCCCAGCGGCGCCGTTACCTCCAGGGCAAGGAGCTCCACGGCGTCATGAACTATCCCTTCCGCACTGCCCTGCTGGCCTATCTTCAGGGCGGCAGCGCCCAGGATTTCCGGGAGGCCATGGAGACCATTCGGGAAAACTATCCGCCCCCCGCCTTTTACTCCGCCATGAACTTCCTGGGCACCCATGACACCCCCCGCATCCTGACGGTGCTGGGCGCCGCTCACGTGCCCCAGAGCAAGGACGACCGGGCCCATTACCGCCTCTGCCCCCAGGAGCGGGCAAAGGGCACCGCCCTGGTGAAGCTGGCGGCGCTGGTGTTGTTCACCTTCCCCGGTTCTCCCACTGTCTATTACGGCGATGAGGCCGGCATGGAGGGCTTCGAGGACCCCTTTAACCGGGGCGGCTATCCCTGGGGCCACGAGGACAAGAGCCTGAAAGCCTGGTTCACCCGCTTGGGCACGCTGCGGGATCAGCGACAGGAGCTGCGCGGCGGCACCATCCAGTATCTGTACGCCAGCGGCCCCCTGCTGGCTTTTGCCCGGGAGCTTGTGGGTGCCCGGGCCGTCACCGTGGTGAACGCAGGCACCGCGCCGGAGGCGCTGTGCCTGCCCTGGCCCAAGGAAACCGCAGTGGACTTGTTGACCGGCCGCACCTTCCCCGCCCCCAGCGGCGCCGTCTCCCTGCGGCTGCCTCCCCGGACCGGACTTCTGCTGGTATAAGAAACGAAAAAATCGGGAATGTTTCACGTGAAACATTCCCGGTTTTTTTATTTGCATTCAGCGACGGACATACTCACATTTTATGCGTTTTCACGGGAACGCCCCCCTTTCTTTTTTCGCACTTTTTCACATTTATCCTTGCAAGGCACTATGCACCTTGATATAATATATCCGTGTGCAAAAACGCCATTATCTGAAAGGAAAGCAGGTGCCTGCGTGGCAAAAACCATCGCAATCGTGAATCAAAAGGGCGGCGTGGGCAAGACCACCACTTGTGTGAACCTGACGGCGGCGCTGACGGAGTGCGGCAAGCGGGTGCTGCTGTGTGATTTTGACCCCCAGGCCAACTCCACCTCCGGCATGGGCGTGGACAAGACGGTGTCCAAGGGCATATACGATGTGCTCATCAGCGACATTCCCGCCCAGGAAGCCTTGGTCCGCACCAAATTTGGCGACGTGCTGCCCTCCAACAAGGCACTGGCCGGCGCCGGTATCGAGCTCATTGGCATGGAACGCCGGGAATTTCTGCTGAAAGAAGCCCTGGCCCAGGTCAGCAGCCAGTATGATTTCATTCTCATCGACTGTCCCCCTTCTCTGGAGCTGCTGACTCTCAACGCCCTCTGCGCGGCGGACGCCATTTTGGTACCGGTTCAGGGCGAGTATTTCGCGCTGGAGGGTCTCAGCGACCTGATGAACACCGTCCGCATCGTCCGCCGGTCCCTGAATCCCCGGCTGGAGCTGGAGGGCGTTCTGCTGACCATGTTCGACGGCCGGACCAATCTGGCCCTCCAGGTGGCGGAGGAAGTGAAGCACTACTTCCCCGGCAAAGTCTACGCCACCGTCATTCCCCGCAACGTACGCCTCTCCGAGGCGCCCAGCCACGGCAAGCCCATCACCGCCTACGACCGCACCTCCCGGGGCGCCGAGGCATACACGGCCCTTGCCGCGGAGTTTTTGAAAAAACAGAACGCCTGAATCCGAAAGGAGAATCTGCATGGCATCCAAAAAGCCCTCCGGTCTCGGCCGGGGCCTCGGCGCCCTGCTGGGCGACGACGTTTTGAAAACCGAGACCTCCGGCTCTCTTTTCCTTCCCATTTCGCAGGTGGAGAGCTGTTCCTCCCAGCCCCGGAAGCATTTTGACGAGGCCTCCTTGGCGGAGCTGGCTGCCTCCATCCAGGAGCACGGCATCATTCAACCCCTGACCGTGCGGAAGCTGGCCTCCGGCTATTACCAGATCATTGCCGGTGAGCGCCGTTGGCGGGCCGCCCGGCTGGCGGGTCTTTCCGAGGTGCCGGTCATCGTCATCGAGGCCGATGACCGCAAGGCCGCCGAACTGGCCATGATCGAAAACCTCCAGCGGGAGGACCTGAATCCCATGGAGGAAGCCGCCGGCTTCCAATCCCTGATCGAGACCTACCACATGACCCAGGAGGAGGCGGCCACCCGGGTGGGCAAGTCCCGCAGCGCCGTCACCAACGCCCTGCGTCTTTTGAGCCTGACACCCTCCGTGCGCAAGCTGGTGGAGGAGGGAAAGCTCTCCGCGGGCCACGCCCGCGCCCTGCTGTCTCTGTCCCCCGCCGTGCAGGAGAACGCCGCCGCGGCCGTGGTGTCAGGGGGCCTGTCCGTCCGGCAGGCGGAGGCCCTGGCCAAACGGCTTTCCGCCGAGAAAAAGCCGGAAAAGCCAGCTCCCACCGGCGTGGACTACACCGCCGAGGCACAAAAGGATTTGAGCTCCAAGCTAGGCCGGGGGGTCAAGATTGTCAACGGCCGGAAAAAAGGACGCATTGAGCTGGAGTACTACGGTTTGGACGACCTCAACGACCTGCTGGAGGCGCTGGCCCTCCTGCGGGTGAAGAAATCCCAAGAAAGGACCTAATTTAATTATGAAACTGGAAAAGCGCAGCAGCGGCGAAAGCGAAGAGACCCCTCTGCCCCAGGAGGAGTCCCACGGCAAAAAGCCTGTTGTTGTCTATATCATGATCCTGTTTATTGCGGCGTTTTTGTTGATGGCCCTGTCATTCCTGATGCACCAGCGCAGCAATACGGAGGCTTTGGGTAAGCTGCAAAACTCCGTCTCCGCCATGCAGGAGGTGCAGGCCGTCCAGGATAAGGTCATCCAGCTGCAAGAGGAACTGGATGACACCAAGGATCAAATTGTCAATCTGGAAAAGCAGCTCCAGGAGCAGGAGGACGCTGTCGGCAGGCAGCGGAAAGTCACGGACGCCATGCTGGCCCTGTACACCCTCCAGCAGCAGTTCTCCGCCGGAGATTATGACGCCTGCCTTGCCACCATGCAGCGGATGGAGGACGAGGACCTCATTGCCTGCCTGCCCAAGGAAAGTGCCGAGGTGACGACCCCCGCTCAGCGGTACGAACAGCTGAAGGAAGCGGTTTTGAACAAGTAAGACCTATGTTTCACGTGAAACATTTGCATTTTCCATCACATTTAATTGAGGAGAAATATGTATGTTAGACATTAAGTTCATCCGGGAGAATCCCGACATCGTCAAGGAAAACATCAAGAAAAAGTTCCAGGACCAGAAGCTGCCCCTGGTGGACGAGGTCATCGAGCTGGATGCCAAGCGCCGCGCTGCCATCGTGGAGGCCGACCAGCTGCGCGCCGCCCGCAACAGCCTGTCCAAGAAGATCGGTATGCTCATGGGCCAGGCCAAAAAGGACCCCTCCAAGCTGGCCGAGGCCGAGGCTGTGAAGAAGGAAGTGGCCGAGGACGCCCAGCGTCTGGCCGACCTGGAAAAGCTGGAAAACGAGCTGGACGCCGAGCTCCACAAGCGGATGCTGGTCATCCCCCAGATCATCGACGAGTCTGTGCCTCTGGGCCCCGATGACTCCTGCAATGTGGAGGTCCAGCGTTTCGGCGAGCCTGTGGTGCCCGACTTCCCCATCCCCTACCATGTTGACCTGATGGAGAGCTTTGACGGCATCGATATGGACGCCGCCGGCCGCGTCTCCGGCAACGGCTTCTATTATCTGCTGGGCGACATCGCCCGCCTCCATGAGGCCGTTCTGGCCTATGGCCGCGATTTCATGATCGGCAAGGGCTTCACCTACTGCATTCCCCCCTTCATGATCCACGGCAATGTGGTGGAGGGCGTCATGAGCCAGACGGATATGGACGCCATGATGTACAAAATCGAAGGCGAGGACCTGTATCTGATCGGCACCTCCGAGCACTCCATGATCGGCCGCTTTATCGACCAGATCATCCCCAGCGACAAGCTGCCCCAGACCCTCACCTCTTACTCCCCCTGCTTCCGCAAGGAGAAGGGTGCCCACGGCATTGAGGAGCGCGGTGTGTACCGCATCCACCAGTTTGAAAAGCAGGAGATGATCGTGGTCTGCAAGCCCGAGGAGTCCAAGGACTGGTATGAAAAGCTGTGGCAGTATTCCGTGGAGCTGTTCCGTTCCATGGACATTCCCGTTCGCCAGCTGGAGTGCTGCTCCGGCGACCTGGCCGACCTGAAGGTGAAGTCCTGCGACATCGAGGCCTGGTCTCCCCGCCAGCAGAAGTATTTCGAAGTCTGCTCCTGCTCCAACCTGGGCGACGCCCAGGCCCGCCGCCTGCGCATCCGCTACAAGGATGAAAACGGCAAAATGCAGCTGTGCCACACCCTCAACAACACCTGCGTGGCGCCTCCCCGTATGCTGATCGCCTTCCTGGAGAACAATCTCCAGGCCGACGGCACCGTGAAGATCCCCGAGGTTCTGTGGCCCTACATGGGCGGCACCAAGGTGCTGGTCCCCAAGAAGTAAGCAGAGAAATAGCAATATTTTCCATATTGCACCGCTCTCCAGCCCGTGGCAACCCCTCAGGACCACCAAAGCCTCAATCTCCCCCCTTCTATGGGCTCCATTCTGGTCTGTGGCCGGAAACCCTTGCGCCGCAAGGGTTTCCGAAAGGTGCCATTTCAAAAACGCAAGGAGGTATCCGCTATGGCAAAAGATACCGGCTTTTTCGCGGAGTTTAAAAAATTCATTGCCCGGGGCAATGTGATGGACATGGCCGTCGGCGTCATCATCGGCGGCGCGTTCGGCAAGATCTCCACGTCCCTGGTCAACGACATCATCATGCCCGCCGTCTCCATGCTGGTGGGCGGCATCAACTTCAGTGATTGGAAGATCGTTTTGAAGCAGGCCGTGCTGGATGTGGACGGCGTTACGGAGCTGTCCCCCGCCGTGTGCATCAACTACGGCACCTTCCTCTCCACCATTCTGGATTTTCTCATCATCGCCTTCGCGGTGTTCTGCCTGATCCGCTTCCTGAATAACCTTCACCGCAAGAAGGAAGAAGCTCCCGCCGCGCCGCCCGCTCCCCCCGAGCCCTCCGCCGAGGAAAGGCTGCTGACGGAGATCCGGGACCTGCTGAAGGACCAGAAGTGATGGAACAGCTTCTGCGTGACGGTCTCGCCTCCCTGGGCCTGCCCGGGGAGGGCGTCCCCGCCCTGCTGCGCTACGCCGAGGCGCTGGTGGAGACCAACAAGGTCATGAACCTCACCGCCATCACCGAGCCGGCGGACATCGCCACGCTGCACTTTTTGGACAGCGCCGCCCTTTTGAAACTGGCGGATTTCCAAAACAAATCCGTGGTGGATGTGGGCACCGGCGCCGGCTTTCCCGGTATGCCCCTGCGCATTCTGGAGCCCTCCATCCGCCTGACGCTGCTGGACTCCCTGAATAAGCGCATCGACTTTCTGCAAAACGTCTGCGGGGAACTGGGCCTTGCAGATGTAGCGTGCGTCCACGCCAGGGCGGAGGAATTTGCCGCTGCCCACCGGGAGTCCTTTGACATTGCCACCTCCCGGGCCGTGGCCGCCCTGCCGCTGCTTTCGGAGCTGTGCCTGCCCCTGGTGAAGCCCGGCGGCTGGTTTCTTGCCATGAAAGCCGTGGACTCCGACGAAGAGCTTCGCTCTGCCGCCCACGCCATTGAGACCCTGGGGGGACAGCTGGTCCGGACGGAAAATTACCAAATTCCGGGAACTGATGTGTCTCACCGGCTGATTTTTATCAAAAAAATCAAAGAAACGCCAAAAAAATATCCCAGACCATTTGCAAAGATCAAGAAGAATCCGTTATAATAGTAAACTGGGAAGCGTTAGGACAAAGATGTGGTAAGGAGGCCTTCCATGACATTCCCTGGACAATGTATCGCCGTGGTGTCCGGCAAGGGCGGCACAGGCAAGACCTCCTTCGTGGCCGGTGTCGGCGCCGCGCTGGCCCTCAGCGGCAAGCAGGTGCTGTGTCTGGACTGCGACATCGGCCTGCGGAACCTGGACCTGGCTCTGGGTCTCAGCGACCGGGCCCTCATGGATTTTTCCGACGTTGCCCAAGGCCGCTGTGACCTGGACACCGCCATCGTGGAGCATTCCCACATTCCGGGGCTGTATCTGCTGACGGCACCGGTCCGCACCCGCGGCCGTCCCGTCACCCAAGAGCAGATGGCGGCCCTGCTGGGAGAGATCCGCAAGCGGTTCGACTACTGCCTGCTGGACGCGCCGGCAGGCCTCGGCTCCGGCTTCCAATTGGCCACCTGCGCCGCCGACCGCTGCGTGGTGGTCACCTGTACGGATGCCTCCTCCCTGCGGGACGCGCAGCACACTGTCATGGAGCTCAGCCGTTTTCCCACCGGGTCGTTGCACCTCATCGTCAACCGGGTGCGGAAAAAACTGCTCCGGAGTATGCACGCCACCATTGATGACGCCATCGACAAGGCGGGTCTGCCCCTTCTTGGCGTGGTGCCGGAGGATGACGCCCTGCCCCTGTGCCTGAACCGGGGCGTGCCCCTCCTGCTGGCGGACAGCGGCATGGCCGCCTCCGCCTACCGAAACATTGCAAAACGCATCCAGGGTGTCCGCGTGCCCCTGCTGCGGATCAAATAATGGAGAAGAAAGGAGTTCTGCCAATGAACATCGCTCTCATGTCTCATGATAACAAAAAGGAACTGATGGTCCAGTTCTGCACTGCCTACGCCGGCATCCTCTCCCAGCACAGCATTTACGCCACCAACGCCACCGGCCACATGGTGGCCGATGCCACCGGTCTCAACGTCCACTGTTTCCTGTCCTATGACCACGGCGGCAGCCAGCAGATCGGCGCCCGCATCGCTTACAATGAGTTCGATCTTGTCCTGTTCTTCAATGATCCCAGCAACGAGAAAATGGCCGGCGCCGTCTCCTATATCTCCCGGCTGTGCGACCAAAACAACATCCCCTTCGCCAGCAACATCGCCACGGCGGAGATGCTGGTGCTGGGCCTGGCCCGGGGCGATTTGGACTGGCGGTGCATCGTGAACCCCTCCACCCGCCCCATCGCTTGACAATCCGGCTGAAAACGCCTACAATCATTCATACCGCGACGATGCCGCAGCAGTACTCCAATCATCGGCCCACAGAGAGGGACGCAGCGCTGAGAGCGCCCCGGCCGGTCTGGACGAAGGACAGCGGCGGAGCGGGGGCGGAAACGCCCACGGCGCCCTCCCCGTGCAAAAGGAGGCCAAAGGGGGCTTTGCGCCCCGAATTTGGGTGGCACCACGAAGCGATTTCGCTCTCGTCCCAAAAGCCTTGGGACGGGAGCATTGTTTTTTATACATCTTCATAAAAGGAGACAATCACTATGGCGAAAATGACCCCCCGGACGCTGTCCGGCTTTATGGAGCTTCTTCCGGCGCCCCAGCAGCAGATGGAGCGCATCATGGAGGTCCTCCGCCGCACCTACTCCCTGTACGGCTTCACCCCCCTGGATACCCCCGTCATCGAATCCAGCGATGTGCTGCTGGCCAAGGGCGGCGGTGAGACGGAAAAGCAGATCTACCGCTTTCAGAAGGGCGACGCGGACCTGGCCCTGCGGTTCGATCTGACGGTCCCCCTGGCCAAGTACGTGGCCCTGCATTACAACGACCTCTCCTTCCCCTTCCGCCGCTACCAGATCGGCAAGGTCTACCGGGGCGAGCGGGCCCAGCGGGGCCGCTTCCGGGAGTTCTACCAGGCGGATATCGACATCATCGGCGACGGCAAGCTGTCTATCATCAACGAGGCTGAAATTCCCGCCATCATCTACAAGACCTTCTCCACCCTGGGCCTGAAGCGGTTCCAGATCCGGGTGAACAACCGCAAGATCCTCAACGGCTTTTATGCCATGCTGGGCCTGACGGAGAAATCCGGTGACATTATGCGCACCGTGGACAAGCTGGACAAGATCGGCCCCGAAAAGGTGAAGGCCATCCTGGTGGAGGATTTCGCCGTCAGCGAGTCCGACGCCGACGAAATTTTGAAATTCATTGCCATCGGCGGCGGCAACGACGCCGTCCTGGCGGCACTGGAGGGCTATCAGGGCCGCAGCGAGATGTTTGACCAGGGCCTCTCTGAGCTGAAGACCGTGGTAAAGTACCTGGCCGCCTTCGGCGTCCCGGCGGAGAACTTCGCCGTGGACCTGACCATCGCCCGGGGCCTGGACTACTACACCGGCACCGTCTACGAGACCACCCTCCTGGACCACCCGGAGATCGGCTCCGTCTGCTCCGGCGGCCGGTATGACAACCTGGCGGAGTACTACACGGACCGCCAGCTCCCCGGCGCCGGCATTTCCATCGGCCTGACACGGCTGTTCTACGTGCTGGGCGAGCAGGGTATGCTGAACCCGGACCTGCCCACCGCTCCCGCCGACGTCCTCATCCTCCCCATGACCGACGACCTCACCGCCGCCATCTCCCTGGCCACGGCCCTGCGGGAAAACGGCATCCGCACCCAGCTCCACTGCGAGGAGAAGAAGTTCAAGCAGAAGGTCTCCTACGCGGACAAGCTGGGCATCCCCTACGTCATCTTCCTGGGTGAGGACGAGATCAACGCCGGTGTGGTGGCCTGCAAGGACATGGCCACCGGCGAGCAGACCAAGCTGGCGCCTGCCGCCACCATCTACCGTATCAAGGCCGGTCTCGCGGAGAAGGAAAAGGGCGCCGTCATCCTGGGCTAACGGGCACCGTACTGCCCTGGCTAGGGGAGCCAAACTGTGGGAAACCACACCGTTTGTTGAATCCAAATCGTAATATTATTCCATAATTATACAATCAGGAGTGTTTTTAATGAAAAAATGCCGCGTATTTTCCGCGCTGCTGGCTCTGGTGATGCTCCTGACGCTGCTGCCTGTCTCCGCCCTGGCGGCGGAAGGTGAGGACTGGCTCATTCCGCCCATGCGGGAATACCGGGCGTTCACCGATACCCCCGGCACCATCTGCGAGGAGGCGGCGGCCACCTGCTGCCGGGCCGGGCTGATGGACGGCGTGGACAGCAAGCACTTCCTGCCCTCCAGCGGCCTCAGCCATGCGCAGATCATCGTCATCTCCGCCCGGCTCCACCGGCTGCTCACCGGCGGGACCCTGGACTATTTTGAGCCCATTTCCTTAAAGGGTGCCGATTGGTGGACCCCCTATGACGGCTATCTCCGGGAACAGCTTCCCTCCCTGGCGGAGGACACGGTCTACGCCAGCATCCGGGAAACGCCCACATTCATCTGCTGCCGGTCCGCGTTTTTCCACCTGCTCTCCGCCGTGGTGAAGGCCGCAGGCACCACTCTGCCGGAGCGCAACGCCGTTTACGCCGTGCCGGACTGCTGTGACCAGGACATCCTTCAGTTCTATCGCTGGGGCGTCCTTGGCGGAAAGGACCAATACGGCACCCTGCGCGGCGATGACGCCCTCAGCCGGGGTGCGGCCGCGGCCATGCTGGCCCGGCTCATCGACCCCGCCCAGCGGCTGACGCTGGAGCTGGAGCCTTTGGAGCTTTGCCGGGAGCTGCTGGAAGTGGACCCGGACACCGTGCTGATGACCGTCTCCGGACGGGAGGTCACCGCCGGGGAGTTCATGCCCACGCTGGTGGCCACGGAAAGCTCGTACAACCATTCCCACTTTGGCTCCATGATGCTGGAGCAAAGCGGCCGCACCCCCCTGGACGAGGCGGTGGACGCCGTATGCCGGCTGGTGCTGTGTGAAACGCTGGCGGAGGAGCTGGGGCTGGATATCCCGCCCTCCAACACTGTGTATTTCTCCGGCTATCAGGGGCTCACCGCCCACGGTCAGGAATGGCAGCAGTACCACGAGCGTCTGCTCCAGGCGGTCCTGGACCAGCTGGGAGAGGGCGGCATTCCCACCGAGCGCCTGGTCCAGCCGGAATTTTCGGAGATTTGGGATACCCTGCCTCTCTCTGAGCTCTCCTACCGCGTGGAGGCTCTGCCCTGCTGGGGCGGCCATTTTTGAGGTATTTTTATTGAATACGACTTCATATTTCAAATGATTTTCTATCAGGAAAGGAACGAATACACTATGATGCAGAATCGCACCCACACCTGCGGGGAGCTGCGGCTCTCTGACGCCGGCAAAGCCGTGAAAATCGTGGGCTGGATGGAGAACGTCCGCGTTGTCTCCGGCAGCCTGGCCTTCGTGGTGGTCCGGGACTTCTACGGCACCACCCAGGTCGTCGCCGAGACCGAGGAGATGGTGAACACCTTCAAGGCCATCACCAAGGAATCCACCATCTCCGTGGAGGGCACCGTCCGGGAGCGGGACTCCAAGAACAGCAAGATCCCCACCGGCGACATTGAGGTGGTCCCCGCCAAGGTAGAGATCCTGGGCCGCTGCCAGCACAACGAGCTGCCCTTCCAGATCAACCGCAGCCGGGAGGCCGACGAGGCCCAGCGGCTGAAGTACCGCTATCTGGACCTGCGCAACCCCGCCGTGAAGAAGAACATCGTCCTGCGGTGCAACGTGGTGGCCGCCCTGCGCAAGGCCATGATGGAGCACGGCTTCCTGGAGATCACCACTCCCATCCTCACCGCCTCTTCCCCCGAGGGCGCCCGAGACTATCTGGTGCCCGCCCGGAACCATCCCGGCAAGTTCTACGCTCTGCCCCAGGCACCCCAGCAGTTCAAGCAGCTGCTGATGACCTCCGGCTTCGACCGCTATTTCCAGATCGCCCCCTGCTTCCGGGACGAGGACGCCCGTGCCGACCGCTCCCCCGGCGAGTTCTACCAGCTGGATATGGAGATGGCCTTCGCCTCCCAGGAAGACGTGTTTGCCGTGTGCGAGGACGTACTGCCTCCCATCTTTGCCCAGTACGGCACCTATGACCGGGCCTCCTCCGCTCCCTTCGCCCGTATCCCCTACCGGGAGGCCATGGAGAAATACGGCTCCGATAAGCCGGACCTGCGCATCGACCTGACGGTGCAGGACGCTACGGAAGTGCTGGGCAAGTGCGGCTTCGGCCCCTTTGAGGGCAACACCGTGAAGGCCGTGGTGGTCAGCGACTTCCACGAGACCCGCAAGTTCATCGACAAGACCCTGGCCGACGTGGAGGTGGTCTCCGGCGGCAAGCCCTACTGGTTCCGCCTGGACGAGAAGGGCGAGATCGTGGGCGGCATCGCCAAGTTTGTCAACCCCATCAAGGACGCCGTGGTGTCTGCGCTGAATCTGAAGCCCAACGATTTCGTGGCCCTGTCCGCCGGCAGCCTGGGTGCCGCCCAGAAAACCGCCGGCGTGCTGGTGAAGACCCTGGGTGCCGCTGTTCCCGGCCATATGGACAAGGAGCAATACGCCTTCTGCTGGATCGTGGACTTCCCCATGTACGAGATTGGCGACGAGTCCGGCGAGCTGGAGTTCTGCCATAACCCGTTCTCCATGCCCTCCGGCGGCCTGGACGTGCTGCTGAAGGCGGAGCGTGGCGAGATCGATCCCCTGAGCATCACCGCCGACCAGTACGACCTGGTGTGCAACGGCGTGGAGCTCAGCTCCGGTGCCGTCCGGAACCACGACCCCGAGATCATGATCAAGGCCTTTGAGCTTGTCCGCCTGGGCGAGGAGGACGTAAAGTCCAAGTTCCCCGCCATGTACAATGCCTTCACCTACGGCGCACCCCCTCACGCGGGCATCGCCCCCGGCGTGGACCGCATGGTGATGCTGCTGGCCGGCGAGGACTCCATCCGGGAGATCATCCCCTTCCCCATGAACAAGAACGCCCAGGATGTGATGATGAGCGCCCCCAGCGAAGTCACCCAGAAGCAGCTGGACGAGCTGCATATCGCCCTGGTGAAGCCCCAGGAGTAAAAAGCTCTCCACAAAGGCAGCAAAACCGTGAAAAACCGGGTACGGAGGTTTCTCCGTACCCGGTTTTGCGTTCAAATCAGCTTCTGAAAGCTCTCCGAACCTGTGGAACACCAAAAATGCGTGCTGTCGATCCCGGAGACATAGTACGCCAGCGGCGCGTCAAAATTGCCGCTTTCCCGGAAGTCGATCTCCAGCGCCGGGCAGTAGCCCATACTGCTGCGATCCCGGACGCGGAAAGCGTATGCTGTCTCACCGTACCAGTCCAGCGCCGGGTCCACCACCCGGCAGCCCTCTCCGGAAAAGAGCAGCAGCGTGTCGGCTCCGTCATTGACCCAAACGCCGTCAAAGGCCGCCTCCGTCACCTCGCTGTAATCGCCGGGACCTTCCCCCTGATACGGTGTGCGCTCCGTGCGGTCCAACAGCTGGGTAAAAAGCGGCGACAGCTCCAGCGCCGCCTGCGTTACCAATTCTGCGTCATAGGAGTCCTGCCGCATAGCATACCCTGCGTCAGACAAACCGCCTGCTGCTGTCTCGTCTCCCCGCAGCAGGGCGTCCGCCTGGTTCAACACCTCGTTCCACGCCAGCACCAGCTCCAACGCATTTTCCGCCGGCACGTTCTCCTCCACCCATTGACGCACCGCGTCTTCAGACTCTGTGTCCGGCTGCTGAGACCAGTCCAGGAATTCCCCGGCGGCTCTGGCCGCCTTTAAGGAACTGCCCGCTGTGCCGGGAGCGGCACCGTAAATATCCGCCAGCAGCTCCGCCAGTGTCAGCGCCGGCTGCTCCTCCGCGATGGGCTGTTCCGGCTGTGTGGGCTGTGGAGGCTGCTGGCCGCAGCCGGTCAGCAGCAGCGCTGTCATGGCCAGTATTGCCCAGATTCGTTTCATATTGATCACCTCAGCGCGATCATACGAAAAAGTTGTACGCCTTTCCACTTCTTTCTGTAAACAAACGGCAACAAATCCGTAACAGGGCCGGCTTTCTTTTCCTACACATCTATGGTACACTGTGGATAAATCGAAACACATTGTGGAGGTGATTCCATGAACCGTCTGCCGCGTACGCTGTTGGCGGCGCTGCTCCTGCTCTGTCTCATCGCCTGCGGTGCGCAGCCGCAGCAACAATCCACACCCCCCGTCCCGGCGGACCCGCCTGCCGCCCAGAAAGCGGAAGAAACGTCTCCCGCCCCCACGGCGGAGGAACTGGCCGCCCAAGTGGTGGAAGACCTGCTCTCCTCCATGACCCTGGAGGAGAAAGTAGGGCAGCTGTTCTTCGTCCGCTGTCCGGCGGAGAGCGCCGTGGAGGACGTCTCCGCCTATCATCTGGGGGGCTACATTCTCTTTGGCCGGGATACGAAGGACAAGACAGCAAATGAACTCATTCAAACCATTCAGCACTACCAGGACGCCGCCTCCATTCCCCTGCTCATTGGCGTGGACGAGGAGGGCGGCACCGTGGTCCGCCTCAGCTCCAATCCCCACCTCCGCAGCGAAAAATTCGCCTCGCCCCAGCGGCTGTATGCCCTGGGCGGCATGGACCGCATCCTGGCGGACACACGGGAAAAGGACATTCTGCTCAATGCCTTGGGCTTCAACGTGAATCTGGCCCCGGTGGCGGATGTGTCCACTGACCCCGGTGACTTTATCTACGCCCGCGCCTTTGGCCAAGACGCCGCCGCCACGGCGAACTACGTCTCCGCCGTCACGGGCCAGATGCGTGCCGACGCCATAGGCAGCGTTATCAAGCACTTTCCCGGCTACGGCAGCAACGCCGACACCCACACCGGCATCGCCGTGGATGACCGTCCCTACGAGGACTTTGTAAACAGCGACTTTCTCCCCTTCCAGGCGGGCATGGCCGCCTGCGGGGACACCACCGCCGTGCTGGTGTGCCACAACATCGTGCAATGCATGGACCCGGACCTCCCCGCCTCCCTGTCCCCCAATGTCCACCGCATCCTGCGGGAGGACCTGGGCTTTGACAGCGTAGTCATGACCGACGACCTGGCCATGGACGCAGTAAGCGCCTACGCCGGGGATGGTGCCGTGGCCGTCATGGCCCTGGAAGCCGGCAACGACCTGGTGCTGACCACCGACTACCGCGTCCAGATCCCCAAAGTGCTGGAGGCCGTGGAAAACGGCACCCTGGAAGAAGCCGCCATCGACACCGCCTGCCGCCGGGTCCTCCGGTGGAAGCAGGCCCTTGGGCTGCTGCCCACGGAACCGGTCACCTGAAAGGAGGTTCCTTGATGAAACGCTCTTTCCGCACCCTTTTCTTGCTGGCCCTTTCCCTGCTGTTTCTCACCGTCACCGCCCTGGCGGACACGGGCCCCAAGTCCAAGCTGACGGTCAAAGTAAAAAACGCCCCCCAGGAGCTTTACTACCTGGACCTTCTGTCCATGGAAGGCGATCCCCGCTATCCCAGCCTGACGGCGGAGGAGCTGGCGGCCCTGGACCAGGACCTGTACAGCGCTTTGCTTGATGCCATCCCGGTGGGCTGGCACGGCTGCGTGTCCCAGGGCACCGGCGGTGCCCCCATCTGGGGCGATTTGACGCCGGACGAGAACGGCTGCCACACTTTCAGCTACTACGGCGTCCCCTGGACGTACCGCGTTTTGATAGTGACCAAGTCCGGGGAGGTATTCCTCTCCGAGGTCCATACCCGGCGGGTCCTCCAGTCCTCCGTCACGGTGTACTGGGCGGCAAAATCCCTGTCCGCGGCGCCGCTGTGGGTGAGCTATGCCTTGGAGCTGCTGTCCACCCTGGTGCCCACCCTGCTGCTGGAGGGGCTGCTTCTGGCCCTGCTGGGCCTTTGGAACCGGCGGAACCTTCTGGTGTTCCTGGCGGCCAACGTGGCCACCCAGTTGGCCATGTTCCTCATTTTGGGCACCACCGCCCTGAAAGAAGGCGTGGGCTTTGGCTATTACCTGCTGTTTATCTCCTTGGAGCTGGTCATCCTGCTGGCGGAGACCGTTGCCTACCGCCGCCTGTTCACCGGAGCCAGCAAGCGCCGCGCCACGGTGTACGGTATCTCCGCCAACCTCTGCTCCGCCGTTTTGGGCTGGTTTTTGGCGGAGCCTATCTGGAAATTCATTGTCACCATCTCGTAACGAAAGGAAGTTTTCCCCATGGAAACCGAAAAGCTCTACTACGCCGACCCCTTTTTGCAGGAATTCACCGCCACGGTCTTGAGCTGCGAGGCGACCAAGGGCGGCTTTGCCGTCACGCTGGACCGCACCGCCTTCTACCCCGAGGGCGGCGGCCAGCCGGCGGACCACGGCACCCTGGGCAGCGCCCATGTCACCGATGTTCATGAAAAGGGCGGTGTCATTTTCCACACCTGCGACCAGCCTGTGGAAATCGGCAGCACCGTCACCGGTACGCTGGACTGGGCCCGCCGCTTCGACCATATGCAGCAGCACTCCGGAGAGCATATCATCTCCGGCATTCTCTGCGCCGACTACCACTGTGACAATGTGGGCTTCCACCTGGGAGCCGATGTGGTGACCATCGACTATAACGCGGACATCTCCTGGGAGCAGGCCCTGGACGCGGAGCGCAAGGCCAACGAGGCCATCTGGGCGGACCGGGCCGTGGAGGTCACCTACCCGGAGAAAGCCGCCCTGGACGCCCTGGATTACCGCAGCAAAAAGGAGCTGACGGGCCAGGTCCGCATCGTCACCTTCCCGGGGGCCGACTGCTGCGCCTGCTGCGGCACCCATGTGCTGCGGGCGGGTCAGGTGGGCATGGTAAAGGTCCTCTCCTGCCAGAAATTCCGGGAGGGCGTCCGGCTGGAGATCGTCTCCGGCCAGCGGGCCCTGCAATATCTGGGCAAAACCTATGACCAGGCGAAGGCCATCGGCCAACAGCTGAGCGTGAAGCCTCAGGACGCCGCTGCCGCCGTGGAACGGACGGTAGAGGAACTGACCGCCGCCAAAGTCCGCATGGCTCACCTGGAGGAGCAGGTCTTTTTCCACATAGCGGAGGAAACCGCCGGAAAGGGTGACACGGTCCTGTTTCAGCCCGCCATGAAGTCCGACAGCGTCCGCAAGCTGGCGGACGCCGTGGCCCACCGCTGCGGCGGTCTTGCCGCCGTGTTCGCCGGGGAGAACGGCAAATACAACTACGCCCTGGTCCGCGCCGACGGCGGCGACATCGCGTCCCTGGTGAAGGACCTGAACCACGCTCTGAACGGCCGCGGCGGTGGCCGGAATGGTTTTGCCCAGGGCAGCGTGCAGGCGAATAAGGCGGAGATCGAAGCCTTCTTCAACCGCTGACCCAGGCCAAGCTTTTCCACAATGTTGACGGAAATGGGGAGAACTTCATGCAGTATTACATGATTCAATGGGACCACGAGGAAGAGGACGAGCCCTGGCGGCTGTATCTGGAAATGGATAGCCGGGGAAGCCTGCGGCGGAAGGTGGAGGTCTACCGCATCGGCCTCTATCAGCCCTTTGATGACCTGGACACGCCTCCGGTGGACCCCCGCCAGCTGGCCGGCTCCGAGGGCAGCGTCACCCAACTGACCCGGACCCAGTTCGCGGACATCTGGGAGCAGAGCCGGGAGATGCCCGACGGCTTCATGGGCATGTTTTTTTAACAAGCTGAAAAACCCGGCGGAGAGTTTTCTCCGCCGGGTTTTTTCTACCGTCCCACGTATTCGTTCATTTGTCCGGTGATATACTGCTTGCCGTAAAAGGCGTCGTAGGTGACGGCCCGTTTCAGCTGAATAAGCTCCCGCTCCTCGTCGGTGAGGGGCGCCTCCTCCGCGGAAAAATAAGCCTTCCCCTCCCCGTCCACAAAGTACAGATCCGTATCCGTCAGGGAGAACTGGCGAATGCGGTCCTGCAGCGCCCACCAGCGGGTCCTGCCTGCCCCGGTCAGCTCCAGCAGCTGGGGCATGAGGCCTGTAACGCTGCTGTCCTGCCGGGTACCCTCCTGTCCCTTCAGCAAAGACGGGTCGTTGGACCAGATCAGGTAATCTGTGGAATACAAATCGTTGATCTGCTCCGCCGTCCAGTTCACGGTGTCGTTGTCCGGACACAGGCCCAGCTTCGTATACACCGTGTCGCCGTCGGTCATAAAGAGGTTTGGCCGGTGGTCTCCGAAAAACACCAGGATGGTGGGTTCCTCCGTCTGCCGCAGCTGCTCCACCAGCTGTCCCAGGGCCTGGTCCGCCCGGGTGATCCCCTCCAGCATGACCCGGACGATGGCCATGTTCTCGTCGCTGAGGGTCTGGCTCTCCACGCCGATCTGGCATTCATACCCGAACTTCTCCGCATCAAAGGGCTGGTGATTTTCCATGGTGATGCCGTAGAGGAAAGCGGGGTTTCCCGCTTCATTGATGGTGTGCATACGGTCCAGCATAGCCTGAAAAAAGTAGCTGTCCTTCATATAATAGCCGCCGTAGACGCCACCCTGCCAGTCAAAGTCCAGTTCCTGGATGTCCTGGGAAAACAGCAGGTCGGAAAAGCCCATGCGGGGATAGGTGACGGTGCGGTTATACAGGCTGTCGTTGTAGCCGTGGAGCATTTCCGCCTCATAGCCCTGCTTCACAAAGGCATCCACGCTGGAATCCAGCAGGCTGTAACTCTCGTCAGACAAAAAACAGATGTTGGTGCCGGGGTTGAAGTCCATGCCGGTAAAGCCCTCCAGCATGGCCATTTCAATATAGCCGGTGCCGTAGCCCAGGTAGTGGGAGTGGAAGGTTCCGCTGATGCTCTCGCTCTCCAGGGCGTGGAAATTCTCCAGCGGGTCCCGCTCATAGGTCAGATCCGGCAGACGGGTCAGGTCATAAAAAGACTCCGACAGCACCACGATGACGTTGGGCTTGACTGCCGGCTCCTCTGTTTCGTAGTCCGCTGTCAGCTCATCGATACGCGCCAGTACCTGATTCATATAGTCTTCGCTGTACCCCTCCGGCCCCTTCATGGCCTGCAAAAAGCAGTCCCGCCACAGGCTCAGCGTCAGTCCGTAGCGGTCATGACTGACGGAGGCGGCGGTGCGGGTGTACATGTCTACGCCAAAAGCCGGACCCAGTACCCCGGTGCCGGCGCTTGTGAACAGCAGCACCGTCAGTATCAGGGACACGGCGCCTCCCGTGAGACGCGCCCTGCCCCGCAGGCGGGTAAACCGCCCCGCCAGCGCCAGCAGCGCCACGCACACGACCAGGGCCAATGCCGCCCGCCAGAAATCCACCGGCGGCGTCAGGTCGCCGGCCACGCCGGCCACCTGGCCCAGCTGGGCTGCAAGGCCGAAGTCCGCCAGCTCCAAGGGCGTTCCGTTGATGGCGTTTTTAAAGTAGTCCACCAAAGACAGCGCCAGGGCCAAAAAACCCACGATGCCTCCGGCAATGGCCAAATGGCCAGTCACAAAGCCAAGAAGGGCTGTGACAGCGGCGTACAGCAGCGCCGTCAGCAGCAGATACCCGGGGTTTTCCGAAAACCAGGGCCATACCTCCTTGCCGATGGACCCGGTCACCACCCACTGCACGGCAACAGCCGCCGCCAGACCCATGCAAATGGCCCCGGCGGCGTACAGTACGCACCGCGGCCACAGGGGTGCTTCCCGCTTTTTCAAAACCCGTTTACCAGATGACATACGGCAAAAACCCTTCCTTATGGTTGAAAATCAGGGCCATGGGAGTTCCCATGGCCCTGATAGTATAACACAGTTTTTCTCCGGATACCAGTGGTCAGTCTCAATAAGCCAGCTTCTCGGTGAGGTACGCCTTCAGTTCGGAAATAGGCAGACGCACCTGCTCCATGGTATCGCGGTCACGGACGGTAACGCAGTTGTCGCCGGCCTTCTCGGCGTCGCCCACGGTGTCGAAGTCCACGGTGATGCAGTAGGGGGTGCCGATCTCGTCCTCCCGGCGGTAGCGCTTGCCGATGGAGCCGGTCTCGTCGAAGTCCACCATCCACTCTTTGCTGAGCTCCTGCTGGATCTCCCGGGCCTTGTCGCTGAGCTTCTTGCTCAGGGGCAGCACGGCGCACTTGAAGGGCGCCAGGGCGGGATGGAAGTGCATGACCACGCGGACATCGTTCTTGGCCGCGTCCACGACCTCCTCGTCATAAGCCTCCACCAGGAAGGCCAGCACCACACGGTCAGCACCCAGGGAGGGCTCCACCACGTAGGGGATATAGTGCTCGCCGGTCTCCTGGTCGAAGTAGGTCATATCCACGCCGGAGGTGTTCTGATGCTGGGTCAGGTCGTAGTCGGTACGGTCCGCCACGCCCCACAGCTCGCCCCAGCCGAAGGGGAACATGAACTCAAAGTCCGTGGTGGCCTTGGAGTAGAAGCACAGCTCCTCGGGCTCGTGGTCCCGCAGGCGGAGGTTCTCATCCTTCATGTTCAGGTTCAGCAGCCACTCATGGCAGAAGTTGCGCCAGTAGTTGAACCACTCCAGGTCTGTGCCGGGCTTGCAGAAGAACTCCAGCTCCATCTGCTCAAACTCCCGGGTGCGGAAGGTGAAGTTGCCGGGAGTGATCTCGTTGCGGAAGGATTTGCCGATCTGGCACACGCCGAAGGGCAGCTTGCGGCGGGTGGTCCGCTGGACGTTGTTGAAGTTCACAAAGATGCCCTGGGCAGTCTCAGGACGCAGGTACACGGTGTTCTTGGCGTCCTCGGTAACGCCCTGGAAGGTCTTGAACATCAGGTTGAACTGACGGATGTCGGTGAAGTTATGCTTGCCGCAGGAGGGGCAGGGTACCTGGTGCTCCTCGATGAAGGCTGCCATCTCCTCCTGGGAGAAGGCGTCGATGGGCTTTTCCAGGGTGATGTTCTGCTCCGCGCAGAAATCCTCAATGAGCTTGTCGGCCCGGAAGCGCTCCTTGCACTCCTTGCAGTCCATGAGGGGGTCCGAGAAGCCGCCCAGATGGCCGGAGGCCACCCAGGTCTGGGGATTCATGAGGATGGCGGCATCCTGGCCCACATTATAGGGATTCTCCTGGACGAACTTCTTCCACCAGGCCTTCTTTACGTTGTTCTTCAGCTCCACGCCCAGAGGGCCGTAGTCCCAGGTGTTGGCCAGGCCGCCGTAGATCTCGCTGCCGGCGAAAATAAAGCCGCGGTTTTTGCACAGGGCGACGATTTTGTCCATCGTCTTTTCGGTGTTCTTCATCATGTTTTCGTCTACTCCTTTTTTGTATTGGCTCAAGACGCAAAAAACGCCCCGAGCCGGTCTTTCGGCTCAGGGCGAACTAAAAAGTCCGTGGTTCCACCTGAATTCGTATCTGGCTGATACGCACTCTTGGCCGGTAACGGCGGCTGACCGGCGAAGCATTTCCGCTCCGCTGCTCCAGGGTGCCTTCCCCCCTGCTCCGGCCGAGGCTCTCACCAGCCGCCTCGTCTCTGCGCCCGGACGCATGGGCTACTGTTCCCTATCCACACAGTAGCCACATTCTAGTATAAAATATCCGAAATGTCAAGGAAAATCCGCCTAAATCCGCATTTTTAACAGTCATCGGGGAGGACATCCTGTATTATCGAAAGCAAAAAGGCATCACCCAGCAAAAGCTGGCGGAGATGACCTCATACAGCAAAAACCATATTCAAAAAATAGAGACTGCCGCGGCATCTCCCAGAGTGGAGGCTCTTTTGGATATCGCCGAAGCCCTGGAGATCTCTCCGGCAAAGCTGTTTGAAGAACGGTAACAAAAACCCCCGCCCTTTTGGGCGGGGGTTTTCCACAGGATGTTTACTTTTTGTCCCGGTCGTAGGCCACGATGACGCGGCGGTTGGGCTCGGTGCCAGTGGAATAGGTAGTGACACCGGGCACCTCCTGCAGCGCGGTGTGGATCACATGGCGCTCATAGGCGTTCATGGGTTCCAGGGTGACGCTGCGGCGGTATTTGACCACCTTGCCGGCCACCTTTCTGGCCAGGTGCTGGAGGCTCTGCTCCCGCTTTTCCCGGTAGTTTTCCGCGTTCAGCTGGACCCGGACCCGTCCGCCGGTGCGGTTGACGGAGTAACTGGTCAGCTGCTGAATGGCGTCCAGGGTCTCACCCCGGCGGCCGATGAGGGCGCCCAGATTGTTACCCTCCAGAATGACCTTGTAGCGGCCCTTCTCCGGCAGGTACACATGGACCTCGGCGGGGCACTCCATCTGCTCCAGCAGGCCGTTCAGGAACTTCTTGATGGCCTGGGCCTTCTCGTCATCCACTTCCTCCCCGTTGTCCACGGCGGGAACGGCTTCCTTTTTAGGGGCGGGAGCGGGCTTCACGGCAGCGGGCTTTTCCGCCTTCTTCTCAGGGTTTCTCTCCGGCTTTTTCTCAGTTTTCTTCTCCGGGACCTTGAGGGCCTTGGGGGCCTCCTCCACAGGGGCGGGCATCTCCTCTTCCTCGGGACCGTAGCTGACCCGAACACGGGCGGGGCTGCTGCCCAGACCCAGGAAGCCGGACTTGGCCCGCTCCAGGATCTCCACGGAAACGTCGTCCCGGTCCATGCCCAGCTGGGCCAGGGCCTTGTTGATGGCCTCTTCTTCCGTCTTGCCCGTTACATCGATAAACTCTCTCATAACGGCTCCTTAATTTTCACTGTCATAGCGGTCCGCCTTGTAAGAGCGTCCTCGTGCATAGGGACGGTCATCCACGCGGCCGGCTTCATTGGTACTGATTTTCTTCTTCGTGGCCTTTGCCTCCTGGGCAGCCTTCTGCTTTTCCTTCAGGGTCATCTTGGGCGCGGGATCTTTGAACTTCTCCTGCTGGCGGCGGCCTTCCTCCATGCGCTTCTGGCGGTCCGTCTGGCGGGCCTCATAGCGGGCGCTCTCCTCCGCTTCCAGCTTCTTCGTATAGAACTTGCCAAGGATCTGCTCCTGCACCAGGGAAATGACGCTCTGAGCGATCCAGTACACGCCCAGGGCAGCGGGCATGATGAACGCGAAGTACACGGACATGAGAGGCATCATGTACATCATGGACTTGGTGCTGCCAGCGCCGGGGCCCTCGGGGGTGGGCTGCTGCTTCATGGTCAGCCAGGAGAACAGCAGCTGGCTGCCGCCGGCCAGAATGGGGATGAGGATGAGGCCGATCACGGCGGCGGAGAAAGTAAAATTCTTCACAGCCGTCCAGGGCGTGGAGGTCAGGTCCATGCCCAGGAAGTTGTAGTTCACATTGATCCAGCCTTCAATGCCAGTGGTCAGCTCAGGGATCTGGCTGGCCGCCTTGACCAGGTTGATCTGGCCATAGGGCATCAGCTGGGTGATGCCGTTGGTCACAACGGCGGCGCCGTCCTTCATCTGCACGATGCCCTCCAGGCTCATGCCGGCGGCGGACACGGCGGAGACCAGCTTCTCCACCACTTCCTCGGACAGCATCATAAAGTGGGTGATGGGCTGGCGGATGATGGAGTACAAAGCCAGAAGAATGGGCAGGGGGATGAAGCTCCACAGGCAGCCGCTCATGGGGTTCACGCCCTCTTCGGCGTAAAACTTCTGGACCTCCTCCTGCATTTTCGCCTGGTTGTTGGCGTACTTTTTCTGGATCTCCTGAATTCTGCCGTTCATACGGCTCATGCGGATCATGCTCTTCTTGGACTTCATCTGGAAGGGCAGCAGGATCAGCTTGATGATCAGAGTGAACAGGATGATGGCAACACCGTAAGAGCCCGTCAGGTTATAAAACAGGCGCAGCAGTGCCGCGAAAGGGATACAAATGTAGTATCCGATGGTTCCGAAAAATCCCATTGGATTTCCTCCGTCAATCGTTCGTTCTTTCGTTTTTCAGTTGTGTTGCCCGTTAAGGGACAGGGTCATAGCCGCCTTTGTGAAACGGATTGCAGCGCAGGATGCGTTTGAACGCCAGCCAGCCGCCCTTGCAGGCGCCATATTTCTCAATGGCCTCCAGGGCATACTGGGAGCAGGTGGGGATATAATTGCAGCAGCGGGGACGATAGGGAGAAATGGCCTTTTGATAAAACCGGATGAGCAGCAGGAATAACCGCTTCATGTCCTCTCTCCCAAAAGGTCCAGCTTCCGGCACAGGCGGAGAAACGTGTCGTTCAGTTCCTTCCAGCCGGCGCTTATGGTCCGGCTCCGGGCCACCAGAATGATGTCATAGCCCTGCTTCAGCGCGCCGCCGTTCAGGCGGTACACCTCCCGCAGCCGCCGGCGGGCCCGGTTGCGCACCACGGCGTGGCCCAGCTTCACAGACACGGTAATGCCCAGCCGGTTGTGGCCCAGCCGGTTTTTCCGGCAGTAGACCACCATGCAGCCGCTCACCGCGGAGGCGCCCTTCTGGTACAGCCGCCGGAACTCATAATTTTCTTTCAGCGTCACCGCTCGTTTCATATCATTTCCTGCCTTGCCATTTTACGGGAAAACTCTGATAGGGACGGAGGAATCTCATGCAATTCCCGCCGTCCCTAAGACGTCTTGTTCAAGTGTCTCCCGCGCGTTCCGTTTCGATCAGTGGGTCAGACGGGCGCGGCCCTTGGCGCGGCGACGGGCCAGAACCTTGCGGCCGTCAGCGGTAGCCATTCTCTTGCGGAAGCCGTGGACCTTGGAGCGGTGCAGCTTCTTGGGCTGATAGGTACGTTTCGTTGCCATGTTGAGACACCTCCTGTCAGAATTCCGGTCACCCCTGGGGATGACACTTACTCGACGCCGCCCCGGAAAGGCCGACGCAGTAAACGAGTATCATAGCGCCATTCGCGGCGCACCGAATAGTATACAGATTTTTTTTAAATGTGTCAATAAAAACTTGCAATTTCCAGAAAAAATCCGCATTTTTTCTATATTTAAAAACCTATTTCAAAATATGGTATTCCAACACGATAAAAAACTCTATATCTAGTCACACAAGTCACCATTCTTTTTTCAGATTTTTGGACTTTATTATTAGAATAAGTATTGTCATGGATTCGTTTTTTTGCTATAATAGTGCTGTATTATTTTGTCCATTTTTAACTAGAGAGAGGTGTTTCTTTTTGAATTCCGTCGCCGACGTGTGGGACAATGTTCTCTCCCAGTTGAAAGGAGAGCTCTCCGAGACCACCATCAACACCTGGTTCGACGAGCTGGAAGCCGTGGATATCCAGGGCAATACCTTTATCCTCCACTGCTCCAATGATTTTAAAAAACGCTCCATCGAGACCTTGTTCATGAAAAACATCAAGGCCTCCCTGCGGGATATTTTCTCCATGGATTTTGAAGTCCGCATTCTGGACGATGTGGCTTACGCGGAGATGAACGGTACTACCAAAAAACAGAGTGACCGCTTTACCTCCGATGAATTTACCTTCGACACCTTCGTGGTGGGTCCCTCCAACAAGCTGGCCTACGCCGCCTCCGTGGCGGTAGCGGAGCACCCGGCCCAGAACTACAACCCCCTCCTGATCTATGGAGACTCCGGCCTTGGCAAGACCCACCTGATCTACGCCATCGCCAATGTCATCAAGAAAAATGATTCCCACGCCAAGATTGCTTACGTCAAGGGCGACGACCTGACCAACGAGCTGGTGGCCGCCATCCAGGCCGGCCCCAACAAAACAGCCGAAATGCGGGAAAAATACCGTCAGGCGGATTTGCTGCTGGTGGATGACGTGCAGTTTATCGCCGGCAAAAAACAGACACAGGAGGAATTTTTCCACACCTTCAATAACCTGTATGAATCCGGCCGCCAGATCGTATTGACCTCCGACCGTCCCCCCTCTGAGATGACCATGCTGGAGGACCGCCTGCGCACCCGGTTTGAGTGGGGCCTTTTGGTGGATGTGGCTCCGCCGGACTTTGAGACCCGCCTGGCCATCGTGAAAAACAAGGCCGCCCTGCTGGGACTGGAGCTGCCGGACAAGGTAGCTGTTTTCATTGCGGAGAACGTCACCGCCAACGTCCGCCAGTTGGAGGGCACCATCAACAAGATCATGGCCTTTAAAGACCTGTTAGGCAACGAGGCCGATGAGGAGACCGTCACCCGGGCCATTCAGGATATGCTTAAGCGCAGCAACGAGTATGTCCCCACCCCCGAGGCCATTCTGGAGTACATCAGCAAGTACTACAACCTGGAGGAGTCCATCATCCGGGGCCAGCAGCGGGTGCGGGACGCCGTGGCCGCCCGGCAGATCGCCATGTACCTTATCCGCAGTATGACGAACCTGAGCCTGGACGACATCGGCAAGCAGTTCGACAACCGGGACCACTCCACGGTGCTGTATTCCATCAAGCAGGTGGAAAAGCAGATGAAGAAGGACGCCGCCTTTGCCGAGACTGTGAAGGCCATTAAGACCAATATCAACTCCCGCCGGTAAGGCGGTATTTTCTCCACTTCTTCTGTGGAAAAAGAAAAACTTCCCTGTGGAAACTTTTTTGGAAAAACAGGACGTTGAAAACGCGTGCAACTTTTCAACGCTCCATGTGGACGGGCAAACCCTTGCGGTTTCTGCGTTTCCCACCCTTTTCCACAACTTTTCCTTCTACGGCTCCTTTTTACTAACAAAGATTGATTCTTTTCTTTTTAAAAAGACAGCCCGCGACCATTTATCCCAACTGAAAGGACGTGCCTCTCATGAAATTTTCCTGCGAAAAGACGCTGCTGCAAAGCGCCATCGCCGTCACCAGCCGCGCCGTCGCCCAGAAAAGCTCCATCCCCGCCCTGGAAGGACTGCTGCTCCACGCGGACCATCAGCTGACGGTCTCTGGCTACAACATGCAGACCGGCATCCGCACCAAGGTCTCCGCCGATGTGCCCCAGGGCGGTGATATTGTGCTGAACGCCCGGCTTTTCGGCGACATCATCCGCCGTATGCCCGACGATGTGGTGACGTTCACCTCTGATGAAAAGCAGGTGGTCCACCTCCACTGCGGCGACGCGGACTTTGATATCGTGGGTCTTTCCGCCGCGGACTATCCGGATTTGCCAGAGGTGGAGGACGAATATGCCGTCTCCATCCAGCAAAAGGTCCTCCGCTCCATGATCGAGGAGACTGCCTTCGCCGTCTCCACCAATGAGAGCCGCCCTGTCCACACCGGCTCTCTGTTCGAGGTCACGGACAAGGGGCTTGCCATGGTGGCGGTGGACGGCTTCCGCCTGGCCATCCGCCGGGAGCCGTTGGAAAAAATCGAGGGAGGCGCCTTCTCCTTCGTGGCTCCCGGTTCCGCTCTGAACGAGGTGAAGGGCATCTGCGCCGACACGGAGGATCTGGCCTCCGTCACCCTGGGCAAGCGGCACATTTTGTTTGAGGTGGGCGACACGGAGCTTATTTGCCGCCGGCTGGAGGGTGAGTTCCTGGACTACAAGAACGCCATTCCCCGGAAAAACCCCATTTCCGTCATCGCGGACACCAAGGCTCTCATTGAGAGCATCGACCGCGTGTCCGTGGTCATCTCCGACAAGCTGAAAAGCCCTGTCCGCTGCCTGTTTGACCATGACAAGGTGTTCCTCTCCGCCAAGACCGGCAACGGCGAGGCCAAGGACGTCTGCCGCATCTCCGGCGACGGCGGCGGTCTGGAGATCGGCTTCAACAACCGCTATTTAATGGAGGCTTTGCGGTACGCCCCCGCCGATACCGTGAAAATCGAGCTGAACACCGGCGTCTCCCCCGCCATCATCGTCCCCGTGGACGGCGAGGAGAATTTCCTCTACATGGTGCTGCCGGTGCGGTTGAAGTCCGCGGATTGATAAAATTTGTAAAAAGTCAGGAACGCTATGAAAACCATTATCATTACAACGGAATATATCAAGCTCCAAGACCTTTTGAAATTTGCCAACCTGGTGGAAACCGGCGGCGAGGCCAAGGAGCGCATCCAGGCCGGCGAGGTCACGGTAAACGGGGAGGTCTGCACCATGCGGGGCAAGAAAATACGACCCGGCGACGACGTGGCCTTCCAGGGACAGCACTACACGGCGGCCTATGCGGATTGACGGGCTGACGCTCCAGTCCTTCCGGAATTATGGAAACCAGTCGGCGGATTTCGACCCTCGGTGCAACGTCATTTTCGGCGAGAACGCCCAGGGCAAGACCAACCTGCTGGAGGCGCTGGTCTACCTTTCCTGCGGCAAGTCTCCCCGGGCCAGAACAGACCGGGAAATGATCGGCTTTGACGCACCCTCCGCCCGGATAGAGGCAAAAATTTTTGCCAGAGACCGGGATTTTCGGGTCCGGGTGGATCTGTTTCGGGACCGGCGGCGGAAAATGTCCGTTAACCAGGTGCCGGCGAAAAACAGCGCGGAGCTGAGCCAGGTGTACAACACCGTCTTCTTCTGCCCTGATGACCTGTATCTCATCCGGGAGGGTGCCGCTGCGAGGCGGAGGTTTATGGATAATGCGTTATGTCAACTTCGTCCCCGGTATGCCGCCGCCCTTTCCGCCTATAACCGGGCCTATGACCACAAGACCCGCATCCTGCGGGACAGCGAGGAGCGGCCGGATCTGCTGGCGGCTCTGCCGGATTTCAATGAGCAGCTGGTGCGATACGGCGCCGTGCTGGTCCACTACCGCAGCCAGTTCACGGCGCGGCTGAACGAGTACGCCGCCATGCATCACCGGGAGTGCTCCGGCGGCCGGGAGACGCTGGAGGTCCGGTATCAGACGGTGTTTTCCATTACGGACCCGTCGGCGGAGGTGTCCGTTCTCACGGAGCAGCTGCGCCGCCACATGGAAGAACACCAGACGGCGGAGCGGGCTTCCCGCCTGTGCTTGTCCGGCCCTCACAAGGACGACCTGCTGGTCACCATCGACGGCCGGGACGCCAAAAGCTACGCCTCCCAGGGCCAGACCCGGACGGCGGCCCTTTCCATGAAGCTGGCGGAGCGGGAAATCTACAAAAACGCCACCGGGGAATATCCGGTGCTGCTGTTGGATGATGTGCTCAGCGAGCTGGACCCAAAGCGCCAGGAATTCGTGCTGAACCGCATCGCCGGCGGACAGGTCTTCATCACCTGCTGCGAGGATGACCGTCTGCCGCAGATGCTGGGCGGCCGGGTGTTTCACGTGGAACAGGGTGTGATCGTGTAAAAATGCCCGACTCGTTGGAAATATAAGGAGAAAAAGGATGTTCCATGTTTTTCTGGCTCTTCCCGCCCTGGCGGCCTTGGGCGCTCTGGCGGGTGTTGTGTTGGGCCTTATGGGTGTTTTGCTGGCCATCGCCTTTTTCGGTCAGCTGCTTTTATGCCTCCTGTGTAAAACGGTCCGGTGGCTTTTGTGGCTGCCGGCGCTTCTGGGTGTGTTGGGACTTGTCCTGTGCCTTTTGGCGGGACTGCCCTTGTCCGCGGGAGTGATCCTCCTGTTCTGGAGCGTTTACGAGGTCCTGACCCTGTGCGGCTGGGCGGTCTCCAAGCTTTTGAAAGGGCTGTGGCGCCTGGTACGCGGAGTGTGAAAAGCCTGTATGTCATTTGAAAATCCTGTGTGCATCAAAGGAGCCAAATATGTATCTTCACTTAGGCCAAAACGAGATCGTCTCCGACCACCGCATCATCGGCATTTTTGACCTGGACAAGTGCAGCTACGGCAAGCGCACCCGGGAGTATCTGGCCGCGGCGGAGCAGGAGGGCGTGGTGCTGGATGTGTCCGGCGACCTGCCCAAGTCCTTCGTGGTTTGCGACCACCCCTACCATCCTCAAATCGTATATCTGAGCCAGCTGGCTCCCCCCACCCTGAAAAACCGGGCGGAGAGCCGGAAGCTGGAATTTTAACAAACAGTTCGAGGTAAGGAGAAACGGGCCGGAAATCGGTTCCGGCCCGGCTCTTCTTGCCTTGTATGAGGAAAACGACCCCCTTGAAAGGAGAAACCACATGGCAGAAAACGAGATTTTAAATTCCACCGCCGTGGATACGGCCAATGAGTACGATGCCTCCGAGATCCAGGTTCTGGAGGGTTTGGAGGCTGTCCGGAAGCGGCCCGGCATGTATATCGGCTCCACATCCACCTCCGGTCTCCACCATCTGGTGTATGAGATCGTGGACAACGCCATCGATGAGGCCTTGGCCGGCTACTGCACGGACATCCTGGTGCGGATCAACGAGGACAATACCATCACCGTGGTGGACAACGGCCGCGGTATTCCCGTGGACATCCAGGCTCAGACGGGCAAGCCCGCCCTGGAGGTGGTATATACCGTTCTACACGCCGGCGGCAAATTCGGCGGCGGCGGCTACAAGGTCTCCGGCGGTCTCCACGGCGTGGGTGCTTCCGTGGTGAATGCTCTCAGTGAATGGCTGACGGTCCAGGTCCACCGGGGCGGCAAGGTCTACGAGATGAAGTTCTCCCGTGGACATGTGACGGAGGAGATGACTGTTGTCGGCACTACGGACCATACCGGCACCACCGTTACATTTAAGCCGGACCCGGAAATGTTTGAGGACACCGTCTACAATTACGATACCCTCCACACCCGCATGCGGGAGGAAGCTTTCCTGAACGCGGGCCTGCGCATCCGCACCGTGGATAAAAGACCCGGCCAGGAGCAGGAAGACAACATGTGCTACGAGGGCGGCATCCGGGAGTTTGTCACCTGGCTCAACAAGAGCAAGGACGCCCTGCACCCCAGCGTTATCTACATGGCCGGCCAGAAGGACGACTCTGTGGCGGAGGTTGCCCTCCAGTATAACGACGGCTATAACGAGACTATTTTGTCCTTCGCCAACAACGTCCACACCCCCGAGGGCGGTATGCATGAGGAGGGCTTCAAGCGGGCATTAACCTCCGTGCTCAACGCCTATGGCCGCAAGATCAAAATGCTCAAGGAAGACGAGAAGGTCTCCGGTGAGGACTGCCGGGAGGGCCTCACTTGCGTCATTTCCGTGAAGTTGACAGAGGCCCAGTTCGAGGGCCAGACCAAGGCCAAGCTGGGCAACAGCGAAATTCGGACCCTGGTAAACAACATCGTCTCCGACAAGCTGGAGATTTTCCTGGAGGAGAACCCCCAGGTGGGCCGTATGATCCTGGACAAGGCCCTCACCGCCAATCGTGCCCGGGAGGCGGCCAAGAAAGCCCGGGAATCCATCCGCCGCAAGACGGCTCTCGGCGGCGCCGCCATGCCCGACAAGCTGCGGGACTGCAATGAGAATAACCCCGAGCTGACGGAAATCTACATCGTCGAGGGTGACTCCGCAGGCGGCTCCGCCACCCAGGGCCGGGACTCCCGGTTCCAGGCCATCCTGCCTCTTTGGGGCAAGATGCTGAACGTGGAGAAGGCCCGGGCGGACAAGGTGTACGGCAACGACAAGCTCCAGCCGGTCATTACGGCCCTGGGCGCCGGCATCGGCGATGAGTTCGACCCCGCTAAGCTCCGCTATCACAAGGTCATCATCATGGCCGATGCCGATGTGGACGGCTCCCACATCCGCACCCTGCTTTTGACCTTCTTCTTCCGCTTCATGCGGCCCCTCATTGAGCAGGGGTATGTCTACTCCGCCGTGCCGCCCCTGTATAAGCTGACCAGGGGTAAGACCACCCGTGTGGCCTTCTCCGACGAGGAGCGGGACGCCATCTCCGCGGAGCTTCGCGGCGGCAACCCCAATGTGAAGGTGGATATCAGCCGCTTCAAGGGCCTGGGCGAGATGAACCCCCACGAGTTGTGGGAGACCACCATGGACCCGGAGAAGCGGACGCTGCGCCGCATCACCCTGGACGATGCCGTGAAGGCCGACGAGACCTTTACAATTTTGATGGGCGAAAAGGTGGAGCCCAGAAAAGAATTTATCGAGAAAAACGCCCGCTACGCGGTGAATCTGGATTATTAAAGGAGGGATACCGACATGTCTAAAAAACCCCAATACGACCCCGAGGAGATCCGGTATCCCGACCAGCGGATCGTGGAATCCCCCCTGGTCCCCGAGATGGAGAAATCCTACATTGAGTACGCCATGAGTGTCATTGTGGGCCGGGCCCTGCCGGATGTGCGGGACGGCCTGAAGCCCGTCCACCGCCGCATCCTGTACGCCATGTACGAGGATAACCTGACCTCTGACCGGCCCTTCAAAAAGTCCGCCACCTGCGTGGGCGACGTGCTGGGCCGGTATCATCCCCACGGCGACGCCTCCGTGTACGACGCCCTGGTCCGCCTGGCCCAGGACTTCTCCATGCGCTACATGCTGGTGGACGGCCACGGCAACTTCGGCTCCGTGGATGGCGACCCCCCGGCAGCCTACCGTTACACCGAGGCCCGTTTGGCCAAAATCTCCAACGAGATGCTGCGGGACATCGACAAGGACACCGTGGACTGGGACCCCAACTTTGATGAGTCCCGTAAGGAGCCCCGGGTCCTCCCTTCCCGCTTTCCTAACCTCCTGGTGAACGGCTCCAGCGGCATCGCCGTGGGCATGGCCACCAATATCCCACCCCACAACCTGCGGGAGGTCATCGGCGCCTGCATCTGCGTGCTGGACGACCCGGAGGCCACCCTGGCGGACCTGATGCAGCACGTGAAGGGCCCTGACTTCCCCACCCGGGGCATCATCATGGGCCGCAGCGGCATCCGGGCGGCCTACGCCACCGGACGGGGACGGCTGGTCATCCGGTCCCGCCACGAATTCGAGGAGTTCGGCAAGGACCGCACCCGCATCGTCATCACGGAGATCCCCTATCAGGTCAATAAGCGGATGCTCATCAAGAACATGGCCGAGCAGGTAGAGGACAAGCGGCTGGAGGGCATTTCCGACATCCGGGACGAGTCCGATCGCAACGGTATGCGCATTGTCATTGAGCTGAAGCGGGACGCCAACCCCCAGGTGGTCCTCAACCGCCTGTTTGCCCAGACCCAGCTGCAAACGACGTTTGCCATCAACATGCTGGCCCTGGTGCAGAACCAGTCCCAGCCGAAAATTCTCTCCCTGCGGCACATCATCGACGAGTACCTGGCCTTCCAGGAGGAGATCATCGTCCGGCGGACGAAGTACGATTTGAAAAAGGCCCAGGAGCGGGCCCACCTGCTGGAGGGCCTGCTGGTGGCCCAGGACAATATCGACGAGGTCATCAAGATCATTCGTTCCAGCTATGATGATGCCAAGGAAAACCTCATGGCCCGCTTCGGCCTGGATGACATCCAGGCCCAGGCCATTCTGGACATGCGCCTCAAGGCCCTCCAGGGTCTGGACCGGGAGAAGCTGGAGACGGAGTACAAGGAGCTGGAGGAGAAGATCGCCTGGTACAACAAAGTCCTCTCCGACGAGGGTCTGGTCCGCCAGATTTTGAAGGAGGAGCTCACCGCCATCGCCGAAAAGTACGGCGATGATCGCAAGACCGAGATCCAGGACGTAGAGGATGAGATCGACATCGAGGACCTCATCGAGGAGGAACAGTGTGTCTTCACCCTCACCCAGGCGGGCTACATCAAGCGCACCCCCGTCAGCGAGTATACCGCCCAGTCCAAGGGCGGCATGGGAAAGAAGGGCATCACCACCCGGGAGGAGGACTATGTGGTGGATGTGTTCACCGCCTCCACCCATGACTATATCCTCTTCTTCACCGACACCGGCAAGGTCTACCGGAAGAAGGGCTACCAAATTCCCGAATCCGGCAAGACGGCCAAGGGCACCAATATCGTCAACATCCTCCAGGTGGAGCAGGGCGAGCGGGTCCAGACCATGCTCCACTTCCGGGAGACCAGCCACGAGGAGCTGTACCTGGTCATGGTCACCCGCAACGGTACCGTGAAGCGCCTGCCGGTGTCCACCCTGAAGAACCTGCGCAATAACGGCATCCGCGCTCTGACCCTGGATGAGGGCGACGCTTTGGTCACCGTTCGGGAGACCGACGGTACCAAGAAGATCCTCATCGCCACCCATGATGGTCAGGCGGTCTGCTTCGACGAAAACGACATCCGGCCCATGGGCCGCACCGCCGTGGGCGTCAGGGGCATCCGGCTCCGGGAGGGCGACTATGTGGTGGGCGCCGCCCGGGCCGCCGAGGGCAAGTGTGTCCTCTCCATTACGGAGAAGGGCTACGGCAAGCGCACCCCCGTGGAGGAGTACCGCATTACCAACCGGGGCGGCCTCGGCATTAAGAACTACATGGTGACGGAAAAGACCGGCGGCGTCGTGGGCGTCAAGGTGGTGGACGGCAGCGAGGACCTGCTTCTGGTGACCCAGGCGGGCATTCTCATCCGCACCGCCGTGGAGAATATCCGCATTGCCGGCCGCGCCACCCAGGGCGTCATCGTCATGCGCTTCAAGGAGGAGGGCGACCGGGTCATTTCCCTGGCCCTGGCGGACAAGGACGAATCCCAAGAGACGGAAACCGGCGTCGAGGCGTAAACGGTAAGGAGGCCTTATGCGGAAAAAACGAGTCATCTACCGGCCCAGCAAGACCCAGGGGGCCTTCGGCGTGATATGGGGCTCCATCTTCATCCTCATCGGCGTATTTGTCGTCATCCCCACCTTTGGTCCTTTCGGTATCCTCTGGACATTGATGGCCGTGGGCATCACCGCATACAACGGATATTGCGCCTTTGGGAAAGGATACGTGGGACCGGAGATCAGCATCGAAGACGACACATCTCCCACTGGCGGTATCCGGGATACAGAGCAGCGGCTCCAGGAGCTGCAAAGCCTTTATGACCGCAGCCTCATTACCCAAGAGGAGTACGAAGAAAAGCGGAAAGAGATTTTGAAAGAGCTGTAAAGAGTAAAAAAGCTCTCCTCTGGGAATATTTCCCGGAGGAGAGCAACCCTTTTTCGGAAAGGAACCCTATGAAAACAGTCACGATCTACACCGACGGCGCCTGCTCCGGCAATCCCGGCCCGGGAGGATGGGGCGCCATCCTCCTCTACGGCCCCCACAAGCGTGAATTGTCCGGCGGCGAGGCGGAGACCACCAACAACCGCATGGAGCTCACCGCCGTCATCCAGGCCCTGTCCCTTTTGAAGGAGCCCTGCATTGTGGAGCTGTGGTCCGATTCCAAATACGTCATCGACGGCCTCTCCAAGGGCTGGGCCAAGGGCTGGAAGGCCCGGGGCTGGGTGAAAAGCGACAAAAAGCCCGCCCTGAACCCGGACCTGTGGGACCGCCTGCTGGCTCTGACGGATATCCACACCCTCCACTACCACTGGGTCAAAGGTCACGCGGAAAACGAGTATAACAACCGCTGCGATGAGATGGCGGTGATGGAGAGCCGGAAGTTTAAGTGAGAGCCTGTGGAAAATCTCCCCGCGCTTTTTGAAAGAATTTTGCAGGTAAACGATTTCTCCGGAAAACATTCACAAACTGTTCATAAGAAAAACATAATTCGGTCAAATTTATTTAGTATCTTATACTCAAGCAAAGGGTCCTCCCAAGCCCAATGCGTTTTCTCCCTCCTAAAACACACACAGCAAAAAGGACCGCCAACGGCGGTCCTTTTTGTGTCTTGCCGCCAGTGTTTCCCTGCCGGAGAGATCGGAATGGACAAAGGCTCCCTTGTAAAAGCTAACAGCCCGGTGTAAAATACAAGCAAGAGACATTCCCAACAGGAGGTTTTTCATATGAGAGATGGCTTCATCACCGTTGCATGTGGCACGCCCAAGCTGCGTCTGGCGGACTGCGACTATAACGCGGAACAGACCTTTACCCTGATGCGCAAGGCGGAAAAGGCCGGCGCCAAGGTACTGGTGCTGCCGGAGCTGGGCCTCACCGGCTACACCTGCGGCGACCTGTTTTACCAGGACGCCCTGTTGCGGGGCGCGGAGCAGGCACTGTCCACTGTTCTGGAGGCCACCCGGAACCTGGAGGTGGTCACCGCCGTGGGCCTGCCCCTGAAAGTTCACAACAAATTGTACAATTGTGCAGCAATTATACAAAGAGGAAATGTTTTGGGTGTGGTTCCAAAGACACATCTGCCCAATTACAGCGAATTTTATGAAAAGCGCCAGTTTGCTGCCGCTCCGGAGGAAAACGGGACAGTGACCCTGTTTGGCAAGTCAGTACCCTTCGGGAACAAGTTGGTGTTCCGCTGCTCCACCATGCGGGACTTGGCGCTGGGCTTTGAGATCTGTGAGGATATGTGGGCTCCCTGCTCCCCCGCCGTGGACCTGGCGGCGGCCGGGGCCACTGTGGTGGGCAACCTGTCCGCCAGCAACGACATCATCGGCAAGGACAGCTACCGCCGCCAGCTGGTGACGATGCAGTCGGCAAAGCTGATGTGCGGCTATGTCTATACCAGCTGTGGCGAGGGGGAATCCTCTTCCGATGTGGTGTTCGGCGCCCATCAGATGGTTGCGGAAAACGGTACGCTTCTGGCGGAGCGGCGGTTCGACGGAGGCTTGCTGGTCTCTGAGGTGGATGTGCAGAAGCTGTGCTATGAGCGCCGCCGGACGCAGATGTTTGACCAAGCACCTGCGGTGTGGGAAGTCCCCTTCACCCTGACCATCTCTGCCACAAAGCTCACCCGGTACGTTGCGCCCCAGCCCTTTGTCCCCGAGGGCAAGGAGGACCGGGACGCCCGCTGCCGGGAAATTTTGCTCATTGCCTCTCTGGGATTGAAGCAGCGGCTGGAGCACACCGGCGCCAAAACGGCGGTGGTGGGCCTCTCCGGCGGTCTGGATTCCACCCTGGCGGTGCTTATCACCGGCCTTGCCATGAAGATGCTGGACCGGCCCATGACGGATATTGTGGCCGTCACCATGCCCTGCTTCGGCACCACGGACCGCACCCGCAACAACGCCGTCATTCTGGCGGAGCAGATGGGTGCTACCCTGCGCACTGTGGACATCTCCAACTCTGTCCGCAGCCATTTCAAGGATATCGGCCACGACATGGAGGACCACTCCGTCACCTTTGAAAACGGCCAGGCCCGGGAGCGGACCCAGGTCCTCATGGACATCGCCAACCAGAGCGGCGGCATCGTCATCGGCACCGGCGACCTCAGCGAGCTGGCGCTGGGTTGGTGCACCTACAACGGCGACCACATGAGCATGTACGCCGTCAACTGCTCCATTCCCAAGACCCTGGTGCGGCATCTGGTGGGGTATCTGGCCCGGGACAACGCCAAAAAGGACGAGGCCCTCCATGATGTGCTGGAGGACATTCTGGACACCCCCGTCTCCCCGGAGCTGTTGCCCGCTGTTCAGGGGCAGATCAGCCAGAAGACCGAGGACCTGGTGGGGCCCTACGAGCTTCACGACTTCTTCCTGTACTATATGCTCCGCTGGGGATTCTCTCCCCGGAAGGTGTACCGGCTGGCGGTGTATGCCCTGGGCGGAAAATACAGCCGGGAGGTCATTTTGAAGTGGCTGAAGACCTTCTACCGCCGCTTCTTCTCCCAGCAGTTCAAGCGCAACTGCGTCCCCGACGGTCCCAAGGTGGGCTCCGTGGCCCTGTCTCCCCGGGGCGACTGGAGAATGCCCAGCGACGCGAAAATCACGTTGTGGCAGGCGGAGTTGGACACGCTGGAATAAACAAAAAAAGACCGTCATCGGCGGTCTTTTTTTGTTCCTCAAGCGTCCATTTTTTCCAGCAGAGACTGCACATCCTTTTCAATAAGGCTCTGCATGGAATCCGGATAACGCGCCGTGTTGATGGCTTCCGCCTGGTGGCGGATCGCCTTCCAAAGCACCCTTTTATAAGGGACAACATCCTACTTCAGGGCCGCCAAGGCCTGCCGCACGGCGGTTGGCTTTTCGTCCTGTAAAATAGAGAGAGCTTCCTCCAGCTCCCGGTCCAGGGTGCCGCTCCCGTCCCAACGGGCCTGCTTGCAAAGAAGCCGAAAACCCCGGACCCGGACGGCATAGCGGCTGCTGCGAACCATGTCCGCAAAGCGGCGGGCCTCCGGATACAGGCAGTCGGACGCCTCCGAGAGACGCTCCAACTCCAACAGCATGCCATAGGCCTGCTTCGTATCCTTTCCTGTCAAGGCGGTGAGTGTCCTTTCCACATCCATCGGTGTTTCCTCCCGCAACATTTATTTAAAATGTGTCCATGAGGCGGTGTATGGATAGGTCCAATATACCGCCTCCCGCCGCGTTTATCAAGGACGCAAAAAAAGACCGCCGTGGGCGGTCTTTTTCTTGCTGTGTTATTTTCGGAATTCCTCCACCCGCAAACACCGCATGGCGTTGAGGATGGCGATAAAGGCAACGCCCACGTCGGCGAACACGGCCTCCCACATAGTGGCCGCGCCGAAGGCACCCAGCACCAGCACCGCGCCCTTGACGCCCAGGGCGAACCAAATGTTCTGCTTCACGATGCGCAGGGTCTTGCGGGAGATGCGCATGGCCGTGGCAATCTTGGAGGGCTTGTCATCCATGAGGACGATGTCCGCTGCCTCAATGGCGGCGTCGCTGCCCAGAGCGCCCATGGCGATGCCGATGTCCGCCCGGCTGAGGACCGGGGCGTCGTTGATGCCGTCGCCCACGAAGGCCACCCGGGACTCCGCCTGCTTGGCGGAGAGGATGCGCTCCGCCCACTCCACTTTGTCCGCCGGCAGCAGCTCGGCGTGGTATTCGTCCACCCCCAGCTCCGCGGCCACGGACTTTGCAACCGCTTCGGCGTCGCCGGTGAGCATGACGGTCTTTTTCACGCCGTTGGCCTTCAGGTCGGCAATGGCCTCCTTGGCGTCCTCCTTGGGCAGGTCCGAGATGACGATGTGTCCGGCGTAGAAGCCGTCCACCGTCACGTGGACGATGGTGCCCGGCAGCTCACAGGGCAGCCAGTTTACGTTCTGCCGCTCCATGAGGCGGCTATTGCCCACACATACGGTCCTGCCGTCCACCTTGGCGCACACGCCGTGACCAGCGATCTCCTCCACATCCGACACCCGGGCGGCGTCTGGCTTCAGCCCACAGGCCTTCCGCAGGGACACGGAGATGGGGTGATCCGAATACTGCTCCGCCAGGGCGGCGGATTCCAGCACCTGCTCTTGTGTGAAGCCCTCCTCGGGATGGACGGCGGTGACGGTGAAGGTGCCCTTGGTCAGGGTACCGGTTTTGTCGAAAATGATGGTCTCCGTCTTGGCCAGGGCCTCCAGGTAGTTGCTGCCCTTCACCAGGATGCCGCACTTGCTGGCGCCGCCGATGCCGCCGAAAAAGCTCAGCGGTACGGAGATCACCAACGCGCAGGGGCAGGAGATGACCAGGAAGATGAGAGCCCGGTGGAGCCAGTCCGTCCAGACAGTGCCGTTCAAAAAGCCCAGAGGCGTTCCCAGGGCCAGCAGCACTGTGGGAATGAGGAACAGCGCCGCGGCAGCCAGCACCACGCAGGGGGTGTAGTACCGGGCAAAGCGGGTGATGAAGTTCTCACTGGTGGATTTTTTCTCGCTGGCGTTTTCCACCAGGTCCAGAATTTTAGACACGGTGGACTCTTCACAGGGCCGGGTCACCCGGATGCGGAGAACGCCGGTCTGGTTCACGCAGCCGCTGATGACATCGTCCCCCACGCCCACGTCCCGGGGCACGGATTCTCCGGTGAGGGCGGCGGTATCCAGAGAGGATTCTCCGGTGAGAACTGTGCCGTCCAGGGGCACTCGCTCGCCGGGCTTCACCACGATGACGGCGCCCACTTCCACATCCTCCGGGTCCACTTCCTCCGTTTCGCCGCCCTCCGTTTCCAGGTTGGCGGTGTCCGGGCGGATGTCCATGAGGGCGGCAATGGACTGGCGGGACTTGCCCACGGCGTAGTCCTGGAACAGCTCGCCCACCTGGTAAAACAGCATGACAAACACTGCCTCGGCGTACTCCGCCGTGGTAAAGGCGCCCACGGTGGCCAGGGCCATGAGGAAGTTTTCGTCAAACACCTGGCCGCCCAGAATGTTGCGGACGGCCTTGTACAGCACATCCCAGCCGATGACGGCGTAGGGGGCCAGATAGCACAGGGCTGTCAAAAGACCGTGCTCCGGCAGCACCTCCAGGCCGCACAGGACCTTCACAAGGACCAGCAGCACGGCGGAGAGGAGGATGCGCCGCAGCATTTTTTTCTGCTTTTTTGTAAGATCGTTCACGGAAAATGCCTCCTTCCAGGGGAAAAGGGTCAAAATGAGTCCAGCCCCGGAATTCCGGACTGGACGGCGGGATTTTCAATTAGATGGTCCGCTCCGGGAAATGGCCGCATTCCCCGGAGCGGCGGGACTTTACACAAACAGCTCGCAGTCGGGCTCCACCTTTTTGGCCACGGCCTCGACTTCCTTCAAAATTTCGTCAAACCGGGCGTCATCGGCGTCCAGCACCAGCTTCTGGGCCATAAAGTTCACCGTGGCGTCGTTGACGCCGTCGATCTTCTTGACGGCAGCTTCCACCTTGGCGGCGCAGTTGGCGCAGTCCACAACGAATTTGTAACGCTTTTTCATGTTTTGTTCCTCCCAAGTTTTATAAAAATGTGGAAAATTTATTCAGCCACATGCTCCAGACCCTGGTCGATGATGGTCTTCACATGGTCATCCGCCAGGGAGTAAAACACGGTCTTGCCCTCCCGGCGGGCCTTCACCAGCCGCGCGTTTTTCAGCGCCCGCAGCTGGTGGGAGATAGCGGACTGGGTCATGCCCAGCAGCGCCGCGATGTCGCACACGCACATCTCCGCCTCAAACAATACATACAGGATGCGGATGCGGGTGGAGTCGCCGAAAATGCGGAACAGCTCGCACAGGTCGTACAGGGTGTCCTCCCCCGGCAGCTCCCGGCGCACCTTTTCCACGATCTCCTCGTGAGCGTGGATAAAGTCGCAGCATTCGACATTGTAACGGTCTTCCATGGCTCCTCCTTAACAAATGAATGATTGTTCATATGTTCAGTATACGCATTGAAAGACATTTGTCAACCCTCTTTTGAAAAAAATGTGGAAAAGCGGAAAAAGCCATGGTACACTAGAGGGCAAATGTGAGAAATGAGGATGTTTCATGACGGAGATCGAAGAAAGAATTCAGGAGCGGCAGAAGAAAAACGGCTTCATGCACCATAATTTTATCGAGATGGAATCCGTGGAACGGGACCGGGCGGTATTCAAGCTGACCATCCGGCCGGAGAGCAAAAACCCCTACGGCATGGTCCACGGCGGCGCCATCTATACCCTGGCGGACAACGCCACCGGCACCGCCGCCCACACGGACGGCCGGTACTATGTCACACAGACCAGCGCCCTTCACTTCCTGCGCAACCAGTCGGAAGGCACCGTCCGGGCCACGGCCACTGTCCGCCACCGGGGGCGCTCCACGGTGCTGACGGCAGTGGACATCACCGGGGATGACGGCAAACTCATCGCCACCGGAGAGTTTACCTTCTTCTGTGTGGACAAGGACATCATGGATGCCAAGGTGGAGAAGAAGTAAAGAAAAACCGGAGGACGGAGATCCTCCGGTTTTTGTATGTCATGGATGCCTTACAGACCGCCCAGGTCCAACGGCGTGACGGTCCCCTCCCCCGACGGAATATCCGGCAAAACCAGCTTCATGACCCGGGCGGGACGGCCCTTGCCGGTGGACCGCTTGCCCACGATGGTGACACAGCCCTCCTCCTCCAGCCGGGCGATGATGCGGTTGACACTGCGGGGCGTAATGTTCAGCCGCTGGGCCAGTTCCTCGGAGGTCATGGTGTCGCCGTACTGGCGCAGGGCCCGCTGGAGCTTTTTCAGGGTGTCGGTGCCCACTTGGAGCTTTTTGGCAAAAAAGGCCCGGGCCTGCTCCACCGGCAGCATCCCGTCGTATTCCAGGGGCTCCGCCACCTGCTGTTCATTTTCCACCAGGTAGGAGCTGCCGGACCGGTCCGCCACGGCGTGGTTCAGGGCCATGTGGGCCCGGGACTTGGCCTCCAGCATGGAGTTGCCAATGCCGATACCCAGCCAGACCTGGTACTCCGGGGACCGCTGGCCGTATTGCAGCAGGCGGCAATACTCCTTGTCTTTCAAAAACACGTTCATGAGCATGGTGCGGGTGGTGGCGATAAAAAAGTGGTCCAGGCCGCCGCCGAACACGGCGGCTTCCATCCGCTGGGCCAGGGCGTACACCCGCTCCTTGAACTCGTTCTGATAGCGGACCTTCTCCCATTCCCGAAGGAATAGGTCGTGCTCGTCATCAAACGTATAATCAAAATGAATGGCGATGACCGCCAGCTTGCCTTGGTTCTCCCGGGCGGAGAGGTCCAGGATCTGGAGGTGGTGTACCTGTTCCTGGACTGCCTCCTCCGAGGGGCAGATGCGGATGCAGGGAATGCCCTCCGCCCGCAGGGGATCCAAAATGTGCTGCATACTGGTAAAGCACACGGACACCTCTCCCCGCAGGTAGCAGTCCCGGTGGAAATCCAGCAGCTTTTTCTCAAAGGCGGGGTCCTCGAAGTCGAAGGGGGCCCGGTGGATCTCCGCCCCGTGGATGCCGGCGCTCTCCAGCACCCGGTTCAGAAGGTCCGGCTCGTAGCGGTCCACGCTGATGGCCTTCAGATCGCTGCGGTAAAGGGTCATGGCCTCCAGAAAGGCTTGGAGAACGGAGGTGCGGTTGTGGGGCAGAAAGCTCCAGGGGATGGTGGGCGTCACCCGGTTGCGGGCGTAGGCGTAGTTGGTGGGGCCGGTGAACAAAATGCCGTCCACCTCCCGGTCCGCCTGCAATTCCGCGGCCATGTCCCCGGACTGCTCATAAAATTCCGAGCAGTGATAGAGGAACTGGATGTCCGGCAGCTCCCGCTCTGCCACCCGGCGTACCACATTCACCGTAATTTCCGGTCCAATCACACCAATTTTCATCACAAAATTCTCCGTTTCGACAATTTAAGACATAAAAAATAATTTCGGACATTATTTTACACCTATTAAAGACAGGGTGCAAGTGATACCTTTGAAAATAAATTGGTTCACTTGTTTAAAGTAATACCCTGTGACATCCCAAACTCAGAGGAGGGAAACCCATGAAAAACGAAAGAATGTACAACGAACTGATTGAGCTGCTGACCACGGACTCCGCCGCCGGCAAGGAAACCGCCATCGCCGACAAGCTGACGGAGAAGATGGAGGCCCTGGATTTTACCGTCACCCGGGACAACGCCGGTGACACCTTCGGCGGCGAGTGCGGCAACGTCATCGCCGTGCGGGAGGGTGAGCGGAAGGGCTCTTTGTTCCTCAGCTCCCATATGGACCGCGTTCCCAACGGTCTTGGCATCAAGCCCGTGGAAAAGGACGGCGTACTGTACTCCGACGGCACCACCATTCTGGCTGCTGATGACATCTCCGGCGTGTGCGCCATTTTGGAGGGCCTGCGGCAGGTGCTCGCCGCCGGGACGCCCCTGCCCCGTATCGAGGTGGTGTTCTCCGTGGGAGAAGAAACCGGCCTTTTCGGCGCCAAGGCTCTGGACATGTCCCTGATCCAGTCCCGCGTGGGCTACATCTTCGACTCTCCCGGCGGCATTGGCCGCTTTGTCAACGGTGCTCCCGGTATGTTCCACCTGAATGTGGAGATCACCGGCCGTCCCGCTCACGCCGGCAACGAGCCGGAAAAGGGCATCGATGCCGCCAAGACCATGTGCGACATCCTGTCTACCCTGAAGCAGGGCCGCCTGGACGAGATGTCCACCGCCAACTTCCCCATGCTCTCCACCGGCTCTTCCGCCCGCAACGTGGTGTGTGACTTTGCCTCCTTCAAGGGCGAGGCCCGCAGCCGTGATTTCCAGCGCCTGGCGGATTATGTGGCCTATTTCGAGGACCACTGCAAGAAGGTGGCCGCCGAGCACGGTGCCGGCATCAAGGTGGAAAAGATCGAAAACTTCCTGCCCTTTGCCATCCCCGAGGAGGACGAGGCCCTGGTGGTGGCGAGAGCCGCCTGCGAGAAGCTGGGCCTGAACTACCGGGCCGAGGTGGGCGGCGGCGGTATGGACGCCAACATCTACAACAACAAGGGCATGGCCACTGTGGGCGTCGCCACCGGCTATACGAAGAACCATACCAAAAATGAGCAGCTGGTCCTGGAGGACTTCTACAAATCCGGACAGTTGGCTCAGGCCCTTATCGAGACTTTCGCGGCACGCTGCGAGTCTAAATAAATCTGTGTGTGTAAAAAATTTAGGAGGTATCTGATATGGAATTGACACAATATCAGGCAGTATTTATGATCTTGCTGATCTTCTTCCTGGGCGACCTGGTGGGCGCTCTCACGAAGGCCAAGATCTCTTCCATGTTCGTCATCATGATGGGCTTCCTGGTCCTGTTCCTGACGGGCATCTACCCCGCTGACATCATGACCACCGCCGGTTTCGCCGGTGTGGCTTCCCTGGGCCAGTATTTCCTGCTGTTCAACATGGGTACATCCGTGGACCTGGCCACCCTGCGCCGTGAGTGGCGCACCGTGGTGGGCGCCATCATCGGTATGGCTGCCGCCATCGTGGGCTGCTGCGTAGCCATCCCCATTATTGGCAAGGACTTCGCCCTGGCTGCCGCTCCTGTTGTCAACGGCGGTATCGTGGCCACCACCACCATGGTCCAGGCCTGCGACGAAAAGGGCTTGGCTGCCGCCGCGGCTCTGGCTACCTTCATTTACGCCGTGCAGAAGTTCGTGGGCACCCTGCCCGCCTCCAACTGCGGCCTGAGCGTGGCCAACGAGCTGGTTGCCGACCTGCGGGCCAAGCACGCCGCCGACCCCAATTACAGCTGGTATGCCGAGCAGAGCAGCAAGTCCAGCTCTGCTTCCGCTAAGGAGCCCCTGTGGAAGGGCATCAAGAAGTACTACACCACTTTCATCTGCCTGGCCATTGGCGCCACTGCCATCGTTCTGGCCCAGATGATCGCCAAGGTCTTCAAGCCCACTCCCCTGAGCTTCATCAACATGTCCATCCTGTGCATGGTCTTCGGCATCACCGCCCGCAACACCGGCCTGGTGCCTCCCAATATCATGCGTGACCAGGCTAAGGCCAACGGCTTCTTCTCCTTCCTGTCCCTGTGCACCATCATCCCCTCCCTGGCAAAGATCGACATTTCCATGCTGCCCTCCATCGGCTTTGCCACCGTGGTCATCTTCGTCCTGGTCATGGTCTTCACCTTCATCGTCTTCATGCTGACGCCCGCCTGGAAGGTCGTGGGCAGCAAGAAGCTGGCCATCGGTATCGCCATGTGCCAGATGATCGGCTATCCCGGCACCGAGCTTATCGCCACCGAGATCACCAACGCCGTTGCCCAGACTGATGAAGAGCGTGACGCCGTCACCGCCCGCATCCAGACCGCCTACGTCATCTCCGGCTTCACCTCTGTTACCATCCTGTCCGTGGTCATCGCCGGTATCCTGGCTGGCTTCATCGGCTGAGAGAGACCATGCTGATTTTGATCCTGCTAAGGCAGATCGCCATTATGGCGCTGCTGATGGCCGTGGGCATCGTCCTGAGCCGGAGAGGCTTCCTCTCCCCCCAGGGCACCAAGGACCTGGGCGCCATCCTGCTGCGGATCATCATCCCCTGCGTCATCGTCAAATCGTATATCACCACATACTCCCGAGAGCGCCTGCTTGAGCTGGCGCTCTCGGCGGGTTTGGCCATGGTGGCCTTTCTTCTGGCCATGGTCATCGCCTACCTGGTGTACGGCAAGCGCCGCCGCATTGAAAACTTTGCCTCCGCCTTCTGCAACGCCGGCTTTATCGGCATTCCCCTGGCCCAGGCAGTCATCGGCGACGAGGGTGTTTTCTACATGGCGGCCTCCGTGGCTTTGCTGAACCTGTTCCAGTGGACGTACGGTGTATACATCATGACGGACCGGCGGGATTCGATCTCCGCCAAGACCATCGCCAAAAACCCGGTGGTCATCGCCATCGTCATCGGCATCGCGCTGTTCCTCAGCCGCCTGCCGGTGCCGGGCATCCTCACCAGTACTCTGGGCTATATCGCCGGTATGAACACCCCGGTGGCCATGATCTTAATGGGCACCTACATGGCCAAGCTCCCCTGGCGGAAGCTGCTGGACAAGCGGGCCTACGGCTGTGTACTGCTGCGGCTGGTGGTGATCCCCGCGGCGGTGCTGGCGGTGTTCTGGGCGCTGCCCATCTCCAACCAGAACGTGGCTCTGGCCGCCTATCTGGCCGCCGCCACTCCCGTGGGCGCCAACATCTGCGTGTTTGCCCAGCAGTATGACTGCGACTACGAGTTCAGCGTGGTCACCGTCTGCCTGAGCACCGTGCTCTCTATTGTTACGGTGCCGCTCATGGTGTCCCTGGCCCAGATGGTCATTTGAATGTGAAGAAAGCACCCCGGATGCAGGGCATCCGGGGTGCTTTTTCCGTTATTTTTTCAGCAGCGGCATGGTGAAGATGAAGCGGGTGGAGGCGGCGTCGCTCTCCGCCTTCAGAGTGCCCTTGTGCTCGGCGGCGATGGCGGCGGCGATAGGCAGTCCCAGGCCGAAGCCGCTCTGCTCCCCCCGGGAGGCGTCCGCCCGGTAAAACCGCTCAAAAAGCCGCCGCAGCTGCTCCGGCGGGATGGGATCGCCGGGGTTGGATACCGTCAGCCGGGCCTGCCGGTCCGTCTTTTGCAGGACCAGGGTGATGGTGCCCGCCGGCGCGCCGTACTTGATGGCGTTGTCCAGCAGTACGGAGACCACCTGCCGCAGCTTGTCCCGGTCCCCCAGGACCTCCACATCCTCCATGATGTGGTACTCCAGGGTCTTCCCCGCCTCAAAGGCCACCGGCTCGAAAGCCAAGGCACAGTCCTCCGCCGTGGTGGAAAGGGACATCTCCGACATCACGGCGGTCTGCACGGCGTTATCCGCCCGGGCCAGGGTCAGCATTTCCTCCACCAGGGATTTCATCCGCCGGGCCTCGGAGTGGATGTTGTCCGCCCAGCGGGCGGGCCTTTCTGCCAGTGGGGAAGTCTCCAGCAGCTCCGCGTTGGAGAGGATGACGGTCAAGGGGGTTTTCAGCTCATGGGAAGCGTCGGACAGGAACTGGCGCTGCTGGCGCCAGGCCCGCTCCACCGGCGCCGTGGCCCAGCGGGACAGCACCACCGCCGCTCCCAGCAGCAAAAGCAGCGCCCCCAAAGCGATGAGCAGGTATGCGCCCATGAGCCGCCGGAGCATGGCGGTTTCCATGGACATGTCCACAAAGGCGATTTTCTGGTAAAGGCCGTTGTCCTGCCGCAGGTAGCGCATTTGGTAGTTGCTGATGGTGCCTTCCATGGCATCCTGGGCCAGACACTCCGCCAGGATGGAGCGCAGGGTGTCCGTGTTCTCCAGGTTGGAGTAGGTGCCGCCGGTGACATAGACGGTATCGCCCCAGATATTGACGGTGAAATAGGGCAGGCGTACTTGCTCGCCGCCAATGCTGATGCTGGCGTCCGGCTGGGACATGCCACCGTGCATACCAATGTCATCCTGAAGCACCCGATAGAGCACCTGGCGGCTGAGGCTCTCCATATTGCGGGCCGCCGTCATATACACCGAGGAAAACACCGCCGCCAGCACCACGGTCACCAGTGCCATACAAATGGCCACAAATTTTAAACGCAGCCTGCGGATCATGGAAAAGCCCCCTGTTGAAAACCTTGTTGAAAAAGTGGATAAACCCGTGGAAAATGTGGAAAACAGGTCAGGAGGCCGGCGTCTCCAAACAGTAGCCCACCATGCGGATGGTGCGGATCTTCACCTGGGAGCGCAGGTGCTCCAGCTTCCGCCGCAGGAAAGAGACGTACACCTCCACATTGTTGTCTTCGGCGTCGGATTCGTAGCCCCAGATCTTCACCAGCAGATTTTCCTTGGTGATGACCTGCCGTTGATTCAGCATGAACAGCTCCATCATGTCGAATTCCTTGCGGCTGAGACGGACGCTCCGCTCACCGCAGGAGAGGGTAAAGCTGCCCTTGTCCAGGGACAGGTCCCCACAGGAGAGGACATCCGTGTTCCGCAGCTCCGGCTGCCGCCGGGTCAGGGCCCGGACACAGGCCATGAGCTCCCGGGGTTCGAAGGGCTTGGTCAGGTAATAGTCGGCGCCCCGGTCCAATCCCTCCACCCGGTCGGAAAGCTCGGACCGGGCCGTGAGCATCAGGACCGGCGTGGCTTCGCCGGCCTCCCGCAGCCGCCGCAGCACCGTGAAGCCGTCCATTTTGGGCAGCATCACATCCAGGATGATGACATCGTAAATGCCGGTGAGGGCCTCGTCCAGGCCGGCTTCCCCGTCGTGGCGGACATCGGCGGTATAGCCGTTCAGCTCCAGCAGGTCCTGGAGGGTGGCGGCCAGGCGGACCTCGTCCTCAATGACCAGTACGCGCATGAAAAATGCACCTCCGTGAATAGGGGCCTCAGCCCTCCAGGCCGTTGGCCGCGATGGCCAGCAGGTTGGTGAGGCTGTCAGCTGCCGTTTCATAAATGGTGGAATCGCCGCCCAGGCGTATATAGCGGCTGCTGCCGTCCAGAGTCTGGGCACCCACGGTCAGGGAAAAGGACTGCTCCGCCCCGCTCTCCGTGTGGTATATGGCCTCCACCTGAGCGGCGGGAGCGTCAAAGCCGCACAGGGACACGGCCTCGTCCGTGGGCTTATAGTCCACGCAGCGGGTGAGAGTCAGCATTTCCAGCTCCCCCAGCAGGCCCTGGACAGCGGGAGCATCAGTGACGTTGGCTCCGCCGGAGCGCCAGGTGGCCTCGGCGCTGCCCTCCGCCCGCTGGGCGGTGAGGACTGTGGAGACCTCCCCGCTGAAGGTGATGGACTCCAGTGTTTTGCCGGTGAGGGCTGGCAGCACCGGCAGCTCCATCATGCTGTAAATGGGGACGGCCATTTTTTCCACCAGAGCGCCGTCATAGATGTACACGGTGGATTCGTCGCCGTTTTTCAGGGCGTAGTAGCTGGTACCGTCGGTGGTGGTCTTGCCGAAGGTCAGGGTCGTGGTGGTGCCGCCGGCATCCGCGACGGTGAGGTAGGCGTGGGGGTCATCCAGCTGATAGGATTCCATGGTGCCCTCCGGCACCAGGGTCTGCTGGGGCTTCAGGCCGGCCACAAGGCCGCAGATCTCCGTGACGGTGCTGTCGTCCAGGGGAAAGTCCGGGTCGTCGGCCCAGGACCAGCGGTCTGTCTCCGGGTCTACGGTGAAGGAAAGCATCGTGTCGCCGTTGCTGTATGTCAGGGCGGTGTAGGTGTGCTGGGTGGCGGTGACGGCGTCCTGACCGCTTTCCGCCGTGCTGGCCAGCGCTTGCCGGTACTGGTGGTAACGGAAGCCGGCCGCCAGCAGCACGGCCGCTACCAGAATACCCAGAACCATCGAAAGAAAGGCGATGAGGCGCCTCTGTCTCCAATCCATCTCCATAAAGGGGAACTCCTCCTGTTTTGATATATGGAGGATTATATCACAACCCTCCGCCGCAGGATAGCGTTTATTGTGAACGTTTCAGCTGAAATCCACCTGAAAGTCTCTCGCAGCGGGCAAAGCCACCGTTGAGAAACCAAAAAAATGGGGCCTGCAAGGATTTTCCAGTGGGAGGTCCTTGCAAAAAAACAAAGGCTTTTATATAATAGAGCCGCAATACCCGGGACGGTATGCGACCGCCCGGTACAATGGAGGAAGAGAACATATGAGAGGTGTTCATAGCGCGGTGGACGATATCCGCCGCAACGTATTTACCGAGGTGGCCCGTCTGGCCTATGAGGACGGCGACCTGAGCCGTGTGGACGAGATCCCTTACAAGATGATTCAGGGCGAGGTGGCCAAGCACCGCCACGATGTGTTCCTGGAGCGGGCCATTGTCCAGGAACGGCTCCGTCTTGCCCTGGGCATGAACTTGCAGTCTGCGGAGGAGCAGATGCCCATCTCCGCCAGCATCCAGGAGGCCGCCACCGACCAAAAGTATTTTGAGGAGCCTCTGGTGAACATCATCCCCTTCGCCTGCAACGCCTGCCCCCCCAAGCAGATCCGTATCACGGACAGCTGCCAAGGCTGCATCTCCCACCCCTGCATGAACGTGTGCCCCAAGGACGCGATTTACTTAGATAAGGACAAGCACTGCCACATCGACCAGGAAAAATGCATCAAGTGCGGCAAGTGCTTCAACCAGTGCCCCTACCGGGCCATCAGCAAGATCGAGCGCCCCTGTGCCGCCGCCTGCGGCATGGATGCCATCGAGTCCGATGAGCTGGGCCGGGCCAAGATCAATTACGACAAGTGCGTCTCCTGCGGTATGTGCCTGGTGAACTGCCCCTTCGCCGCCATCGCCGACAAGAGCCAGATATTCCAGATCATCACCGCCATCAAGCGCAGCGAGGAGGTCATCGCCTGCGTGGCACCCGCCTTCGTGGGCCAGTTCGGCAAGGACGCCACCCCCGCCAAGATCAAGGCCGCCATGCGCCAGCTGGGCTTTGCCGACGTGGTGGAAGTTTCCATCGGCGCTGACCTTTGCACCGTGGAGGAGGCCCGGGACTTCCTGGAGGAGGTCCCTGCCAAGCAGCCCTTCATGGGTACCTCCTGCTGCCCCGCCTGGTCCGTCATGGCCAAGAAGCTGTTCCCCCAGTTTAAGGATTACATCTCCATGGCCCTGACCCCCATGGTCATCACCGCCCGCATGGTGAAAAAGGACCATCCCAACGCCCGCATCTGCTTCGTGGGTCCCTGCGCCGCAAAAAAGCTGGAGGCCAACCGCCACTCCGTCCGCTCCGATGTGGACTTTGTACTGACCTTTGAGGAACTCCAGGGCATGTTTGACGCCAAGGAGATCAACTTCGCCGAGATCGTCCCCGGTCCCGATGACAACATGGACGAAGGCACCGGCATGGGCCGGGGCTTCGCCGTGGGTGGCGGCGTGGCCGCCGCTGTGGCGGAGGCCATCAAGCACATCGATCCCGACCGGGAGGTCAAGATCGAGTATGGCGATGGCCTGCGGGAGTGCCGCAAGATGCTGGCCATGGCCAAGGCCGGCAAGCGAGACGGCTACCTGCTGGAGGGCATGGCCTGCCCCGGCGGCTGTGTGGCCGGCGCCGGCACCATCCAGCCGGTGAAGCAAAGCGCCGTCAGCGTGGAGAAGTTCAAAAATGACGCCGCTGAGATGAGCTGCACCGGCAGCCCCCACCTCCACCGCCTGAAGGAAGTGGAGGAGTGCGGCGAATAAGCGGCCGCATATCCATGGAGCGCCTCCGCCGTCAGGCGGGGGCGCTTTTAGTAGGTTCTGGTTGCATCCGGGGGATATTTCCCGTATACTGTACACTGTGAGCATTGTAAGAATTAGAGGAGAGGAGGCGGCCGTTATGGCAGGAACCGTTCTGATCGTGGATGACAACCCCGTGAACCGCACGGTGCTGGCCAATATCCTGAAGGGAGAATACGAAACGCTCCAGGCGGCTGACGGCGCGGAGGCTCTGGAGGTCATCCGGCAGCAAACGTCCGCCCTCTCCGCCATTTTGCTGGACCTTATCATGCCCGGCATGGATGGCTACGCTTTTTTGGAGGCGCTGGGCCGGGAATTTCCCAGAGCCGGCATCCCCGTCATCGTGGTCACCGGGGACACGGGGGCGGAGGTGCGGGCCTTGGACCTGGGGGCCACGGATTTCCTGGGCAAGCCATACCGTCCCCGCGTTATCCTGGCCCGGCTGAAAAACATCCTCCAGCTGCGGGAAAACGCCGCCCGGCTCCACCGGGTGGAGCGGGACAGCCTGACGGGCCTTTACAACCAGGAGGGCTTTTACCAACGGGTGGAGACCCTGCTGCACCGGGAACCGGAGATGGAAGTGGATATCGTAGCCGTGGATATCAGCAACTTCAAGCTGGTGAACGCCTTGTACGGCGTCAATGTGGGGGACGAAGTGCTGCGGCAGACGGCGCGGCGGCTCCAAAAGCACTTCGGCTGCGACATCCTGGCCCGGCGCACCGCCGACCAGTTCCTCATGGCCTTTCCCGGCGGCGGGATCAGCGGCGAGGAGCTGTGGCGCCAGATCCGCGAGTGGACAAATCCCCTGGGCTTGAGCCTGCCGGTGCGGCTGGGCATCTGCGCCGCCCGGGGCACGGCGGTGCCGGTATCCATCCTGTGCGACAACGCCAAGATCGCGGCGGATTCCATCTGGAACCGCTATGACTGCCACTGGGCGCTCTATGACGACGCCGTTCGGACCCGCCTGGAGACGGAGCAGCAACTGGCGGACGATTTGGAAACGGGGCTGCGGACCGGCCAGCTGGAGGCCTGGTACCAGCCCAAGTGCGACCCGGCCACCGGAAAAGTGGTAGGTGCCGAGGCTCTGGTCCGGTGGAACCACCCCACCCGGGGCTCCCTCTCCCCTGACGCCTTTGTGCCCCTGTTCGAGCGCAACCACCTCATTTTAAAACTGGACCGGTTCATGTGGGAGCGGACCTGCCGGGACCTGGCCGCCTGGCAGCAGGCTGGCCATCCGGCGGTGCCGGTGTCCGTGAATGTGTCCCGGGTGGATGTGTACCAGCGGGACCTGGCGGAGCAGTTGGGAGAATTGCTGGACCGGCTGGGTATCCCGCGGAACATGCTGCCTCTGGAGATCACGGAGTCCGCCTACTGTGATGACCCCGCACAGCTGAACGATACCATCCGCCGCCTGCGGCAGGCGGGCTTCCTGGTGGAAATGGACGATTTCGGCAGCGGCTGGTCCTCCCTGAACGCCTTGACGGAGCTGCCGGTGGACGGCGTGAAGCTGGACCGGAAGTTCCTCCGGGACCTGGAGACGGAGCGTGGAGAGCGCTTTGTCCGGCATCTGGTGGAGATGATCGGGGACTTGGGCATCCCCATGACGGCGGAAGGCGTGGAGAGCGCCCGACAGGCCAGCTTCCTGCGGGAGCTGGGCTGCCGTTCCGCCCAGGGCCTGTATTACGCGCCGCCCATGCCCCGGGAGCGGTTCGAGGCATACCTGTTGGAGCACTTATGAAATAAAAATATCCGGACGGAACATTCGTCCGGATATTTTTTTGTCAATACAGCTGGGTGAGCAGCTCCGCGCAGCGCGCAATGCCCAGCACACCGCTGTCCAGGGCGATGTGGTAATTCCGGGCCTGTCCCCACTGGGTATCCGTGTAAAACTGGTAATAGGCCGCCCGGCGGCGGTCCTTGTCCTGAAGCCGCTTCTGGGGAGAGTCCTGCCGCTGGCCGTAGACCTCCACGATGCGCTTCGCCCGGAAGGACATGTCCGCGTGGATAAAGGCGGTAAGGCAATCCGCCTTCTCCCGGAGGATGAAGTCCGCACAGCGGCCCACGATGACGCAGGGGCCCTTTTCCGCCAGCTCCAAAATCAGCTCCCGCTGAAGGACCCACAGTCGGTCCTGGGCGGTGAGTCCGTTGGAGAACCGGGCGGCCAGGGCGTTGGACAGCCAGCCGGCGTGGGCGGCGTATTCTCCCTGCTCCTGGATATAGCCCTGAGTAAAGCCACTCTTTCGGGCCAGCTCATCCAGGATCTCCTGATCATAGCAGGGAATGTTCAGGGCCTTTGCAGCCATGCGGCCGACGGTGCGGCCGCCGCTGCCGAATTCCCGGCTGATGGTGATGACGCGTTCAGACATGAGAGCCTCCTTCCTGGACGGTGAGAGAGCGGTAAGTGTACACAATGGCAGCCGCAGAGATGATGAAGGTGAGAAAATCGGAAGCGGGCATGGAGTACAGCACGCCGTCCAGCCCGAACAGCACCGGCAGCAGCAGGGCGAAGCCCACGCCAAACACCACCTCGCGGACCATGGACAAGACTGTGGACAGCAGGGCCTTGCCCAGGGACTGCAAATAGATGAAAGCGGCTTTGTTTATACAGGCCAGGGGAAGCATACACAGGTAGACCCGGAAGGCCTTCTTGGCGAATTGGGTGTAATAGATGCTTTCATTGCTGGCGCCGAACAGTTGAATGAGCTGGCCCGGCAGCAGCTCCGCGATGAGCAGGGCGATAATGCCCACGCAGGCCTCCGCCGTCAGCAGGTAGGTGAACAGCTGCTTGGCCCGGTCGGCCCGGCCGGCGCCGATGTTGTAGCCCACGATGGGGATGCAGCCGGCGGCCATGCCCACCACGATGGAAATGACGATCTGGAAGAACTTCATGACGATGCCCACCACTGCCATGGGGATCTGGGCGTACTGCTCCTGGCCGAAGATCTCGTCCAGGGCGCCATACTTACGGATCATGTTGTTGATAGCCGCCATGGCCGCCACCAGGGAGATCTGGGAGAGAAAGCTGCAAATGCCCAGGGGGATGAATTTGCGGATGACCGTCCGGTTGGGAAGGAAGCTCCGCTTTTCCAGCCGCACGGCCTTCAGGTGGCAAAGATACCACACCGACAGCGCGGCCGTGAGGACCTGCCCCAGCACCGTGGCCACGGCGGCGCCCATCATGCCCCACCGGAAGCCGAAGATGAACACCGGGTCCAGCACGATGTTCACGGCGGCACCGGCCAGGGTGCTGGCCATGGCAAAGGCGGGGCTGCCGTCGGAGCGGATGATGGGGTTCATGGCCTGGCCGAACATATAGAAGGGAATGCCCAGGGTGATATAGAAAAAGTACTCCCGGGAGAGGTCAAAGGTCTCCTGGTTCACCCGGCCGCCGAAGGCCGTCAGAATGGGGTCCGTCAACAGCAGGTACAGCAGCGTCACCACCAGGCTGATGACCACGCACAGCGTCACGGCGCTGCCGATGCTGCGGTGGGCGTTCTCCTTGTTCCGGGAGCCCAGGCAGATGCTGACGTAGGCGCAGCAGCCGTCGCCGATCATAACGGCCAGGGCCAGGGCCACCACCGTCAGGGGGAACACCACCGTGTTGGCGGCGTTGCCGTAAGAGCCCAGATAAGACGCGTTGGCGATGAAGATCTGGTCCACGATGTTGTAAAGGGCCGCCACCAGCAGGGAGATGACGCAGGGAACGGAATATTTCCGCATCAGGGTGCCAAGCTTTTCCGTTTCCAGAAAAGCGTTGACGTTTGCTTCGCTCATGGTTCAAAAACCTCCTCCTATGAAAAAAGACAGGACCCCGCCGGAAACAACCGCTTCCGGACGCACGTCCTGTCATGTGACAAAAAAACGTGGGGCAAGCAACTGGATTTACGCAGTTACGCCACACGCTGTATAAAAACCATAACAAAATTTTTCGGAAAGTGCAAAGGAAGTTTTGCACAAATCCGCGCGGCGAAAGGACCTCCCTTTTCTGCACCGGAAACAGAAAAACGAAGAATTGGTGAAAATTTAAAAAATATTTGCATCATTTTGTCTGTTTTAACAAAAAATTGCGAAAAATTTACGCCATGAAAAAGTAAATAACGAAGTTTTTTCCTAGAACTGCGAAGATTTTTCTATCGTTTTTTTGCGGAGGCGCCGCTATAATAAAATTGATCTTCGGACAAGGGTCCGCGTCCGTGCGGACCGCCGGGAATTGAAAATTTATAGGAGGAACAATGATGAAGAAGACTTTTGCACTGATTCTCTCTGCTGTTCTGATGCTGTCCGTTCTGGCCGGCTGCGGCAGCAAGAAGGAGGAAGCTCCCGCACAGTCCGGCACTGAGACCCCCGCCGCCAGCGAGCTGAACGTGGGCGTGTTCTATTACAACTTCGCCGATGCGTACATCACCACTGTCCGCAACGCCATGGACGGCCTGCTCAACAGCGCCGGCATCACCTACAACAACTATGACGGCGCCGGCAACCAGGCTACCCAGCTGGACCAGATCAACACCGCCATCACCAACGGCGCCAACCTGCTGATCGTCAATATCGTGGAGACTTCCTCTCCCGACTCTGCCCAGCAGGCCTGCGATGCCGCCAAGAACGCCGGCATTCCCATCATCTTCTTCAACCGCGAGGTTTCCGACGATGTGGTGAACAGCTATGACAAGTGCGCCTTCGTGGGCACCGACGCTCCCGAGGCCGGCCACATGCAGGGCGAGATGATCGGCGACTTCCTGCTGGAGAACTATGACGCTGTGGACCTCAACGGCGACGGTGTCATCACCTATGTCATGTTCAAGGGCCAGGAGGGCAACGCTGAGGCTGAGTACCGCACCCAGTATGCCGTCGAGGATGCCGATGCCAAGCTGACTGCCGCCGGCAAGCCCGCTCTGGAGTTCTATGACGCCAACAACTCTTCCAAGTACCTGGTGGATACCACCGGCAACTGGTCCGCTCAGGCCGCCACTGACTACATGACCACCATTTTGGCTTCCTGCTCCGAGGCCAACGGCAACATGATCGAGCTGGTCATCGCCAACAACGACAACATGGCCGAGGGCGCCGTGGCCGCCCTGCAGACCGCCGGCTACAATACCGGCGATGAAGGCTCCACCACCATCCCCGTCTACGGCGTGGACGCCATGGACTCTGCCGTGCAGAAGATCCAGGACGGCCAGATGACCGGTACCGTCAAGCAGGACGGCGAGGGCATGGCCAACACCATCATGACCCTGGTGACCAACGTGAAGGACGGCGCCGAGCTGATGGACAACACCTCTGACCTGAATGTGGATGACGGCGTCGCCAAGATCCGCGTTCCTTACGCCAAGATCACCGGCTGAGCGGCGGGACCTCGCTCGCCCCAAGGCTGACATGCAAGATGAGCGGGGCTGTCGATTTCGGCAGCCCCGCTTCCCTGATATCCTGATTTCCCATTTATGGAACCGCTGCCTGAGCCGCGCCCGCAGACGCGGCCGAGGCAGAAGCTTCAGCAGCACTGTGAAAAACCGCAAAGGAGGAGAAAACTATGGATCAGCCGGCTCTGCTGGAAATGAAAAATATCAGCAAAGAATTCCCCGGCGTCAAGGCATTGAACAACGTGTCTCTGACGGTCCGCCCCGGCACTGTCCACGCTCTCATGGGAGAGAACGGCGCGGGTAAATCCACCCTGATGAAATGCCTGTTCGGTATTTACGCCAAGGACAGCGGCACCATCACCCTGGACGGCAGGGAGGTCAACTTCAAAAGCTCCAAGGAGGCCCTGGAAAACGGCGTGGCCATGGTGCACCAGGAGCTGAACCAGGCCCTGACCCGCACCGTCACCGATAACCTGTGGCTGGGCCGCTACCCCAAGGTGGGCGGCATCATGGTCAGCGAGTCCATTATGCGCAAGCGCACGAAGGAGATCTTCGAGCAGCTGGAGGTCCACGTGGACCCCAGGGCTGTTATGTCCACCCTGCCCGTCTCCCAGCGGCAGATGGTGGAGATCGCCAAGGCCGTCAGCTATGACGCCAAGGTCATCGTGTTCGACGAGCCCACCTCGTCTTTGACCGAGGTGGAGGTGGAGCACCTGTTCCGCATCATCAATATGCTGCGCGATAAGGGCTGCGGAATCATTTACATCAGCCACAAAATGGAGGAGATCCTCCGCATCAGCGACGATGTCACCATCATGCGCGACGGCACCTGGGTGGCCACCCGGCCCGCCAAGGAGCTGACCATGGATGAGATCATCCGTCTGATGGTGGGCCGTGAGCTCACCAACCGCTTCCCCCCCAAGGAAAACGTCCCCGGCGAGACCATTTTGGAGGTGGAGCACCTGTCCGGCAAGTACACCCGCCTGAAGGACGCCTCCTTCCAGCTGCGCCAGGGTGAGATCCTGGGCATCGCCGGCCTGGACGGCTCCGGCCGCACGGAGGTGCTGGAAAACCTGTTCGGCGCCATGACCAAGGGCGGCGGTACCATCCGCCTCCACGGCAAGGAGATCAAAAACCGCAATCCCCGGGAGTCCATCAAAAACGGCTTCGCCCTGCTGACGGAGGAGCGCCGGGCCACCGGCATCTTCGGCATCCGGGATATTCTGGATAACACCGTTATCTCTAACCTGAAGTCCTACCTCATGGGCGGCATCTGCCTCAACGACAAGAAAATGCGGGAGGACACGGAGTGGGCCATCAAGGCCATGCGCATCAAAACGCCCAGCCAGAAGACTCAGATCCGCTCCCTGTCCGGCGGCAACCAGCAAAAGGTCATTATCGGCCGCTGGCTGCTGACGAAGCCGGAGGTCCTGCTGCTGGACGAGCCCACCCGCGGCATCGACGTGGGCGCCAAATACGAGATCTATCAGCTCATCATCGATCTTGCAAAAGAGGGCAAGGGCGTCATCATGGTCTCCTCCGAAATGCCGGAGCTGCTGGGCGTTTGTGACCGCATCCTGGTCATGTCCGGCGGACAGCTGGCCGGCGAGGTGGACGCCAAGACGACCAGCCAGGAGGAGATTTTGACCCTGGCTGCCAAATATGTGTAAAGAGGGGGATACCATCAATGAGTAACGAATCCAAGACTCTGGAAAAAGAGAGCCAGGCCAACGCCCGGGCCAGACAGCCCTGGACCAGCAAGCGCGTGCTGGACCTGGTGCTGAACAACGCCCTGATCATCATCATGATCGTGGCCGTCATTTACATTGCCATCGTCAACAAAAACTTCCTCAAGCCCGCCTCCATCATCAACATCCTGGCCCAGACCTGCGCGTACCTGCCGGTGGCCCTGGGCGTGGGCGGCTGCATCGTGCTGACGGGCACTGACCTGTCCGCCGGCCGTATCGTGGGCCTGACGGCCTGTATCTCCGCCTCCCTGCTGCAGGCGGTCACCGCCTCCAGCAAGATGTGGGTGAACCTGACGCCGCCTCCTGTGCTGCTGGTGCTGCTGCTGGCCATGCTGGTGGGTGCCGCGTTCGGCGCGTTCAACGGCTTCTTCGTGGCCAAGTTCAAGCTGCATCCCTTTATCGTCACCCTGGCCACCCAGCTCATCATTTACACCTTCCTGCTGCTGTACATGAAGGCCGGCAACAACGGCGGCATGGCCATCTCCGGTCTGGACAAGTCTTACAGCAGCTTCATCACCGGCTCTATCCTGAAGGTGGCCGGCACGCCTATCCCCAACTATGTGTGGATCTCCCTGATCCTGGCGGTCATCATGTGGTTCATCTGGAATAAGACCACCTTCGGCAAAAACATGTTCGCCCTGGGCGCCAATGAGGAGGCCGCCCGTGTCTCCGGCGTCAATGTGTTCGCCACCACCATCATGGTCTTCGCCCTGGCCGGCGCCATGTATGCCGTCACCGGCTTCATCGAGGGCGCCCGCGTGGCCTCCAACACTGCCAACACCGGCCTGAACTACGAGTCCGACGCCATCGCGGCCTGCGTCATCGGCGGCATCTCCTTCGTCGGCGGCATCGGCAAGATCCGCGGCTTGATCATCGGCGTTCTGATGCTGCGGTTGATCTTCGTGGGTCTGAACATGATCGGCGTGAACCAGGATCTGTTCTACATCATCAAGGGCGGCATCATCCTGTTTGCCTGCGCCCTGGATATGCGGAAGTATCTGGTGAAGAAGTAATTGCACAACCTGCAAAAGGGCGCGCACACAGGTGCGCGCCCTTTTGCCTTTGTTTTCCCGGGAAAGCGTGGTATACTGTAAATATGAAATCATTCCGCGGGAAGGTGATGGCATGGAGCGGTACCGGGTGCTGCTGGTGGATGACGAAGAGGATATCCGGGTGGGCATCAGCCAAAAAATGGACTGGGAGGGCCTGGGCTTCACCCTGGTGGGTGAGGCGGAAAACGGACAGGACGCCCTGGAGCTGGCGGAGGCCTTGCAGCCGGATGTGGTGCTGACGGATATCAAGATGCCCTTCATGGACGGACTGGAGCTGTGCGGCATCCTGACGGCCCGGCTGCCGGCCAGCAAATTCGTGGTGTTTTCCGGCTTTGACGATTTTGAATACGCCAAGCAGGCCATCCAGATGAACGTCTCCGAGTATATTTTAAAGCCCATCAACGCCGCGGAGCTGTCCGCCGTGCTGAAGAAGCTGAAAAGCCAGCTGGACGCGGAGCGGACGGAGCGGCGGAACGCGGAGCTGCTGCGCCAGCGGTATGAGGAGAGTTTGCCCATCCTGCGGGAGCAGTTTTTTTCCCGCCTGCTGGAGGGCCGGGTCCCCCGGGAGCGGATGCTGGAGCTGGCGGAGCGGTACGATGTGAGCCTGAGCGGGAACTGCTTCGCGGCGGCCATCGTCCACATAGACCGTGCCCGGGAGCGCAGCGAGCTGGAGATTTTGTCCGTGGAGCAGCTGTTTTCGGAAAACCTGCGGCCGGAGCAGATCCGCTGCCGGACGTTTTTGTACAACGATTCCGTGGCCCTGCTGGCGGCCTTGCCGGCGCCGGCGGCGGTGTACGACCTCATTCAAGCGGTGAACCGGGTGTGCGCCCTGGCGGAGAGCTATTTGGACCAGCGGCTGACGGTGGGCGTGGGTGCTCCCTGCGCCCGGCTGGAGGACCTGCCCCAATCCGCCGCAGGCGCCCGCAGCGCTCTGGAGTACCGGGGCTTGGTGGGCAAGGGGCAGGCCATTTATATCGGCGACCTGGAGCCGGATGCCGGCGTCCGCCCCGCATTCACGGAGAGCGACGAGGAGGAGCTGACCGGCGCTGTGAAGCTGCGGGACGAGGAGGCGGTCCGGGCGGTGGTGGACCGGCTGACGGACAAGGTCCGCTCCTCCGGCCAGACCATGTCCCAGTGTCAGCTGTTTTTCCTGGAGCTTCTCACCTGCCTGCTGCGGCTGACCCGGGACGCGGGCTTGGAGGTGGAGACGGTGTTCGGCACCGGCTTCACCGGTGCCGTGCAGGCCACGGACTTCACCTCCCCGGACCAGATGGGCCGGTGGTGCCTGGAGCGGTGCCTGCGCATCCAGACCCTCATCCGCCGCCAGCGGACGGATACCACCGGCCGCATGGTGGAGGAGGCCAAGGCCTATATCAACGCCCATTACGGGGAGAGCGAGCTGTCGGTGGAGAAGCTGTGCGAGCATTTGCACCTGAGTCCGGCGTATTTTTCCACCCTGTTCAAGCGGGAAGTAGGCATGAGCTTCATCGCCTACGTGACGGTGGTGCGCATGGAGGCGGCCGCCTCCATGCTGCGCAGCACGGAGGATAAGACGTACCTCATTGCCCGCCGCTGCGGCTATGACGACCCCAACTATTTCAGCTATGTGTTCAAGCGGCACTTCGGAATGACACCTACCAAATACCGGGCGGGAGCCGCCGGAAATTGACGACACGGGAAAGGAGGCGGCGCAGGTGAAAGACGCCATCCAGTCTTTGCATCGGCGGTGGCGGGAGCTGTACAGCCGCTCCAGCATCCAGATGATCTTGTCCCTGTCCTTCACCGCCGTGGCGGTGGTGGGCCTGGTGGGCCTGGGCCTGGCGCTGTTCCTGCGCTTTTCTTCCTCCAACAACACCCAGCAGGCGGAAAACAGCCAGCGGGTGCTGACCCAGGTGAACTGGAATCTGGACGCCTATCTGCGGCGGATGATGCGGGTGTCGGACACCGCCTATTACAGCGTCATCAAAAACACGGACCTGGAGGACGGGGACCTCTCTCCCGCCCTGGACCTGCTGTATGAAAACAACCGGGACTCCCTGGTGTCCATCGCCGTGTTTTCCCAGGAGGGCGAACTCGTTGCCGCCGCGCCCCTCCAGGAGCTGAAGAACAGCGTTTCTCCCCGGTGGGAGGACTGGTTTACCCAGGCCGCCGACAAGATCGAAAATCTGCATTTTTCCACGCCCCATGTGCAGAACTTGTGGGCGGACCCGGACCAGCGGTACCGCTGGGTGGTGTCCCTCAGCCGGTATGTGGAGCTGTCCCGGGGCGGCAGCATGGAAGGCGGCGTGCTGCTGGTGGATATGAGCTTCAGCGGCATCGAACAGATCTGCAAGGATGTGGATCTGGCCGGCTCCGGCTATCTCTACCTCATCGACGGCAGCGGGGAGATCATTTACCATCCCCGCCAGCAGTTGATCTACGCCGGCCTCCAGGAGGAGAACAACCTGGCCGCCGCCGGCTATTCCGACGGCAGCCACAAAGAGACCTTTCAGGGCAGCCGCCGGCAGGTGACGGTGAAGACCGTTGGCTACACCGGCTGGAAGCTGGTGGGCGTGGTGCCCATGGAGAGCCTGTGGGACAACTACGGACAGCTGGTGCTGTTTGTGTTGTTCGTGCTGTTGTTTTCCGTGTTTTTGCTGGTGTTCGTAAACCTGCGCCTCTCAGAGTGGATCACGGCGCCGGTGAAAAAGCTGGACCGGGCGGTGAAGGACCTGGAGGCCCGGAAGGAGAACATCGACTTTGACGTGGGCGGACCCTATGAGGTGGAGCACCTGAGTCATTCCCTGCGGTCCATGGCCTCCACCATGGACCACCTGATGGAGGACATCATCCAGCAGGAGGAGCAGAAGCGCCGCAGCGAGCTGGATGTGCTTCAGTCTCAAATCAACCCCCACTTCCTGTACAACACCCTGGACAGCGTGGTGTGGATGACGGAGAACGGCCGCACCCAGGACGCGGTGGTCATGCTGACCTCCCTGGCCCGGTTTTTCCGCATCTCCCTGAGCCGGGGCAGCAACGTTATCACCATCGGCGATGAGCTGGAGCACGCCCGGCATTACCTGACCATTCAGAAAATGCGCTACAAAAACAAATTCTCCGCCTCCATCACGGCGGCGGAGGGCGTGGAGAGCCTGTATACCATCAAGCTCATCGTCCAGCCGGTGCTGGAAAACGCCATCTACCACGGCATGGCCTACGCCGACGGTGACGGCGAGATCGCGGTCCGGGCTTTCCGGGAGGGGGATGACGTGATCATCCAAGTCACGGACAACGGTCCCGGGATGCCGGAGGAGGTGGTGGAGCGCCTGCTGGACCCCAACGGTCCCGCCGCCCTGGCCGGGGCAAAGGGCTCCGGCATCGGCTTCCGCAACGTCCATCAACGGCTGCGGCTGACCTTCGGCCCGGCCTACGGCCTCACCATCCTCAGTGAGCCGGACGACGGCACCACGGTCCGCATCCGGCTGCCGGCTCTGGATGAAGAAGCCGCCCGGCGGTACCGAAAGGAGGAGACGCCATGAAGCGAAAAGTTCTTTTGCAGCTGGTGGTGCCGCTCATGGGACTCTGTATGCTGTTTTTGCTGCTGGCCATGCAGCCGGACTCCGCCAGCCGCACCGTGGAGCCGGTGGAGCTGTCGGTCATCCTGCGGGAAACGGATACCGCCGCCCTGAACGCCGCCCGCCAGGGCATGGAGCAGGCGGCGGCGGATTTGAACGCGGAGCTGCGGCTCCTGACCCTCACCACCCCCGGCAGCGCGAAGGAACAGCGGGCGCTTCTGGAGCGGGAGGTCAGCGGCGGCGCGAGGGGCGTGGTGCTGGTGCCGGCGGACCGGGAGGCTCTGGCGGACAGCGTGAAGCAGGCCGCCGGGCAGGTGCCGGTAGTGACCATGGAAACGGATATGAGTGAAAGCGGCGCCAAGGCTTGGGTGGGGGCGGACAACGCCGCTCTGGGGGCCGCCCTGAGCAAGGCAGCTCTCAACGGCGTCCGCCCCGGCGAAACAGTGCTGCTGCTGGACAGCCTCCCCGGTAATAACGCCGTCCGGGAGCGGCTGGAGGCCGCGGCGGTGGTGCTGGAGGCGGAGGGACGGGCGGTGGACGTCTGTGCCCCCGGGGAAAAGACGCTGTCCGATGCGCTGAAAACGGCGCTGGCGGCGCAGCGGCCGTCACTGGTGATGGCCTTTGAGGCCGGCGCCCTGGAAACGGCCGCGGCGGTGCTGGAGACCGTGGAGCAGCCATCTCCCCTGCTGTACGGCGTGGGGGCCAGTAGCGCTGTCGCCGCGGGACTGGAGCAGGGCCATATCACCGCCATCGCCGCGCAAAATGAATTCGCGGCAGGCTATCTGGCGGTGGAGGCGGCGGTCTGCCTGGTCAGGCACCAGGCCTGGGAGGCGGAAGACCCGCTGGAATTCTCCATTCTCCGGCGGGAAAATATGTACGAACCAGACAGTCAGAAGCTGCTGTTCCCGGTGACCCGGTGAAGGAGGGCGCTATGAAACGGATCCTTTCCCTGCTGGCCGCGCTGGCCTTGCTGCTGAGCGGCTGCGGCACGGCCAAGGCGCCCACGCTCCGGGTGGGCGTGGCGCTGTACGACCAAAATGATACCTTTATCTCCACGGTGACCCGGCAGCTTCAGCAGCGGTTCCAGGAGGAGGAGCTGCTGCGGGACATCAAGATCAACCTGAGCCTAGCGGACGGCCAGGGCAGCCAAACGGTGCAAAATGAGCAAGTGGACCGCTTTTTGGACCAGGGGTACGACATCATCTGCGTCAACATTGTGGACCGCACCGCCGCCGCCGTCATCGTGGACAAGGCCCAGGCGGCGGATGTGCCGGTGATCTTCTTCAACCGGGAGCCGGTGGAGGAGGACCTGCGCCGCTGGGAGAGGGCCTATTACGTGGGTGCCTATGCCGAACAGGGTGGACGGCTCCAGGGGCAGCTGGTGCTGAACGCCTGGCGGGAGGACGCCTCCGTCCTGGACCGCAGCGGCGACGGTGTTTTGCAGTACGTGGTGCTGGAGGGGGAGGCCGGCCATCAGGACACGCTTTTGCGGACAGAGTACAGCATCCAGACCCTCACCGCCGGCGGCATGGAGATTGAGAAGCTGGCCAGCGCCACTGCCAATTGGCAGCGCAGCCAGGCCAGCGCCCGCATGAACCAGTGGCTCCAGCAATACGGCGGCGCCATGGAGGTGGTGTTTGCCAACAACGACGACATGGCCCTGGGCGCCATCGATGCCTGCCTTTCCGCAGGACTGACCGCGGAGGAGATGCCTTATATCGTGGGCGTGGACGCCACGGAGCCGGCGCTGGAGGCGGTGAAGGAAGGCACGTTGAAGGGTACCGTCTGCAACGACGCCGCCGGACAGGCGGAGAGCATCGTGGCTCTCAGCTGCGCCCTGCTGGACGGGGAGGACCCGGAGAAGGCGGTGGAGCTGGAGAACGGCAAATATGTCTGGCTCCCCTACGCCTCCGTCACCGCGGAGAATCTGGCGGATTATTTGAAAACAGAGTGAAACAACAGCGCCCCGGAAGCTCCGGGGCGCTGTTGTTCGTTATGATGCCGTCACAACTGGTACAGGGCAATGATGAGGGGCATGGTGACGATGCACAGCAACGTGGTCACCACATTGATGGAGCCGGCATATTCCCCCTCGCTGCCGTAGACCTGGGCGATTTGGGTCACCGCCGAGGCGGAGGGCGTCATGGTGGCCAGGAAGCTCACCAGTAAAATGGTCTCCCCGTTGGGCGCCAGCCGGGCAAGGCCGCTGTATTTCAGCAGCGCCAGGATCACCAGCGGATAGCCAACCAGCCGCAAAAAGGCTACCTTCCAAATGCCCCGGGAGGAGACCAGGCGGCGGAAGTCCACGTTGCCCATGAGCATTCCCGCCACCATCATGCACATGGGGCCCACCATGCTGCTTACAGACTCCATGGTGCCTACCACCACAGAGGGTAGGGAGATGTGCAGGAAGAACAGGGCAGCCCCGATAAAAATGGACACAATATTCACATTCAGCAGGATCTTCCGCGGGGAGATGGTCCGCTCCCCACTGAGCAGAATGCGGCAGTGGCTCCACAGCAGGGGCAGCTGGACAATGACGTACATACTGGTGAAAATGACCCACTCCTTGCCCAGAATGGCACTGACAATGGGCACGATGAGGTTGCCGGCGTTGGAGTAGATGGCGGAGGCTTGCTCCACCGGACCCAGCCGCAGGGGCCGCCGCAGCAGGTACGTCAGCAAAAACATCACCGCATGGATGAGAACTGCCGTGCCCAGAGACAGTGCCAGGCCCTGAAGCATTTCCGCCGTGCAGTCGATCTGAAAGGAATTGACGATGACGCAGGGCATCACCACATACAGCACCACCACGGACAGCACACGGCTGTCCGACGGCTTCAGCAGCTTTGCGCGCACCAGACAGAAACCCAGCAGCATACATAAGAACAGCTGGGCGATCTGTTTCAGCAGTAAAAGACTGATCATGGGATACGGCTCCTTTTTTCATCATGGTGCCCATTGTAGCACAGCTTCCCTGCCTCCCGCAATGTGGGAGCTGGTGGGTTTTGCCGCCGCGGGCCAGGGGGGCTTTTGTGCATTATGGCCTGCCGGCGCGGTACTCCGTGGGACTGACACCCATTTCCCGGCGAAAGACCCGGGAGAAATAGAAGGGGTCCTCAAAGCCGGCGGAGGTGGCCACGGTCCCCACCGGCAGGGTGCTGTGCCGCAGCAGCTGTGCCGCCCGCTGGATGCGGTAGCGGGCCAGGTACTCACTGGGGGAACAGCCGAAGGCGGTTTGAAAAGCCCGGTAGAGATAGCTGCGGCTGACGCCTGCCTGCCGGGCGATCTGCTCCACGGTGACGGAGCGGGAGTAGTTTTGCTGGATGAAGACGGCGCCCTGCCGGGCATAGTCCTCCAGGGCGTCCTCGCCCCGGCGCGGTCCGCTCTCCATCAAAAGCCCCAGGGCCGCCTGGAGGTAGCCCGCCATCCGCACGGCGCTGGGGTAGTCGCCGCCCCGGGCCTTGTAAATATCCAGCAGCGCCTGCCGCAGCTGCTCCCCGGCGGCGGGCCGCAGCACCGGCGCCCGGCGGGAAAAGGGCGTCTGGGCCAGCAGCAGCCCCGCCGAGGGGCCCGCGAAGCCCACCCAGTAGTACTCCCAGGGGTCCTCGTTATCCGCCCGGTAATAGATGGGCGTGTCCGGGAAGGCCAAAAACGCCTCCCCCGGGCCAGGGACGAAAGTCCTGCCGCCGGCCTCATAGCTCCCCCGGCCGGAGACAATGTAGTGCAGCAGGTAGTGGTCCCGGACGCCGGGGCCCCAGCCATAGCCCGGCGGGCACTTTTGAAAGCCTGTGTTGTAAACGATCAGGGACAGCTCCTCCCGCTGGGCGGCCTTGAAGCTGTATTTGAAATCCTCTGCCAATAAACCCACTCCCTTCTCTGGTCCAAGCCTGTCTCCAGCATACACGCACGCAATCGGTTTTGCAACTAAAATCCAGGTCAAAGCGACGGCGGGACATGGAAAGCGGCGGTGGAAGCTGGTACTTTTAAGATAACGAATCATAAGGAGGAACCGCCTGTGGAACCCATCAGCCTGGAAAAGCGCATCCAAGACCCCGCCTTTGGGGAGAAATTGACCCACCTGTATGGCCAGGAGGGCGCCGCGGACGCCCGCGCCCGCTGCGCCGCCGTCATCGCCGGCTTCACCAAGACCTTTGAGAGCCTGCCGGAGGCATTGTTCAGCGCTCCGGGCCGCACAGAGCTGGGCGGCAACCACACGGACCACCAGCACGGCCATGTGCTGGCCGCCAGCGTGGACCTGGACATCCTGGCCGCCGCCGCCCCCAACCAGAGCGGCATGATCCGCGTCCAGTCCCAGGGCTATCCCCTCATCGTGGTGGACCTCCGTGAGCTTGCCCCCAAGCCCGAGGAGGAGAACACCTCCGCCGCCCTCATCCGGGGCGTGGCCGCCCGCTTCGCGGCCCTGGGCTGCCCCTTGCAAAACGCCGGAATGGATGCCTATTTGGTGTCCAATGTGCCCGGCGGCAGCGGCCTTTCCTCCTCCGCCGCCTTTGAGGTCCTCATGGGCACCATGCTCAACAGCCTGTTCTTCGGCGGCAGCTGCACGGCTGTGGAGATCGCCCAGATCGGCCAGTACGCGGAAAACGTGTTCTTCGGCAAGCCCTGCGGCCTCATGGACGAGACCGCCTCCTCCGTGGGCGGCGTGGTGGCCATCGACTTTGCCGACACGGAGCGCCCGGCGGTGGAGCGCATCGACCTGGATCTCCACGCCGCGGGCTATGCCCTGTGCATCCTCAACTCCGGCGCCGGCCACGCGGACCTGACCGGCGAGTACGCCGCCATCACCGATGAGCTGAAGGCTGTGTGCCGGTACTTCGGCAAGGAGGTGCTGCGGCAGGTGCCCCGGGAGCAGTTCCTGACGGCCCTTCCCCAGGTGCGCAAGGCCGCCGGCGACCGGGCCGTGACCCGGGCCTTCCACTTTTATGGAGAGGACCAGCGGGCCCGGGAGGAAGCCCAGGCCCTGAAGGCCGGGGACTTCGACCGCTTTTTGCAGCTGGTGCGGGAGTCCGGCCGCTCCTCCGCCATGTACCTCCAAAACGTCATCCCCACCGGCCAGACCGTGGGCCAGGAGCTGATGGTGACCATCGCCCTGTGCGAATGCCTGCTGGAGGGCCGGGGCGCCGTCCGGGTCCACGGCGGCGGCTTCGGCGGCACGGCCCAGGCTTTTGTGCCCCTGGATATGCTGGAGCGGTTCAAGGAGAAAACGGAGGCCGTGCTGGGTCAGGGCAGCTGCCACGTGGTGACCATCCGGCCCGAGGGCGGCGTCCGTCTGGCGTGAAAAGGAGGAAAACACCATGATCCATCAGTATATCGCGGACCTGACGGGCTACGCCCTGCAAACGGGTCTCATTGAGGAGGCGGACCGAACCTGGGCGGTGAACAGCCTGCTGCAAGTCCTGGGCCTGGACGCCTGGGAGGAGCGCACCCCCGTGGAACGGCCCCTGGAGGAGATTTTGACCGGCATTCTGGACTGGGCGGAGGCCCAGGGCCGCATCGACGGCGGCGTCACCAGCCGGGACCTGCTGGACACGAAGCTCATGGGTGTCCTGACGCCCCGGCCCTCCCAGGTCCTTGCGGTGTTCCGGGACAAGTACCACCAGTCCCCGGAGGCCGCCACGGACTGGTACTATAAATTCAGCCAGGACACGGACTATATTCGCCGCTACCGCATCGTGAAGGATGTGAAGTGGGTGGCGCCCACCCCCTACGGCGATTTGGACATCACCATCAACCTCTCCAAGCCGGAGAAGGACCCCAAGGCCATTGCCGCCGCCAAGCTGGCTCCCCAGAGCGGCTATCCCAAGTGCCTGCTGTGCCGGGAGAACGAGGGCTATGCCGGCCGGGTGAACCACCCCGCCCGCCAGAACCACCGCGTCCTCCCCGTCACTATCAACGGCGAGAGCTGGTTTTTCCAGTACTCCCCCTATGTGTACTATAACGAGCACTGCATCGTGTTCAACGGAAAGCACGTGCCCATGAAGATCGACCGGGCCACCTTCCGCAAGCAGCTGGACTTCATCCGGCAGTTCCCTCACTATTTCGTGGGCTCCAACGCGGACCTGCCCATCGTGGGCGGCTCCATTTTGAGCCACGACCACTTCCAGGGCGGCCGCTACACCTTCGCCATGGAGAAGGCCCCTGTGGAGCAGGCGGTCTCCTTCCCCGGCTTTGCCGATGTGGAGGCGGGCATCGTCAAGTGGCCCATGTCTGTCATCCGCCTGCGCTGCGGGGACGATGAGCGCCTGGTGGACCTGGCGGACAAAATTTTAAAGGCCTGGCGGGGCTATACCGACGAGGCGGCCTTCATTTTCGCTGAAACAGGCGGGGAGCCTCACAACACCATCACCCCCATCGCCCGGATGCGGGATGGCCAGTACGAGCTGGACCTGGTGCTGCGGAACAACATTACCACGGAGGAATTCCCCTTAGGTGTGTACCATCCCCACCAGGAGCTCCACCACATCAAAAAGGAGAACATCGGCCTTATCGAGGTCATGGGCCTTGCGGTGCTGCCCTCCCGGCTGAAGGGAGAGTTGGCTCTCCTGGTGGATGCCCTGGTGGCCGGCCGGGATCTTCGGGCCGATGAGACACTGGCAAAGCACGCCGATTGGGCGGAGGAGCTGCAAAGCCGCTATACCTTTACCCGGGAAAACGCCATGGACATCCTCAAAAAAGAAGTGGGCGTCGTGTTTGCCCAGGTGCTGGAGCACGCCGGTGTGTACAAATGCACGGTCGAGGGCCGGGCGGTGTTCCTGCGGTTCATCGAAAGCGTAAAGTGAGGGCGGACAGATGTATGAAGTAAGACCCTTCGGCACCCTGCGGGGGCAGGATGTGCCGCTCATACAGCTGACGGACGGAGACATTTCCGTGGAGCTGCTGCCCTACGGCGCCGCCATCCGTTCCATCTGGGTGCCGGACCGGGAGGGCCGGGCCACGGACATCTGCCTGGGCTATGACACCCTGGAGGAGTACCGGGACCGGGACGCCTGCTTTGGCGGCACCATCGGCCGGTGCGCCAACCGCATCGGCGGCGCCTCGTTCACCGTGGACGGCACGGAATACCGCCTCACCGCCAACGAGGGGGCCAACACCCTCCACGGCGGCGGAGAGGGCTTCCATAAGAAGCTGTGGCGCTACGCCTGCGAGGAAAACAGCGTCACATTCACCCTGGACTCCCCCGACGGGGAGGAGGGCTTCCCCGGCAGCCTCCGGGCGGAGGTGACCTACACCCTGCAAAGCAGCACCCTCACCATAGAGTACCGGGCCAAAAGCGACAAGACCACCGTGGTGAATCTCACCAACCACGCCTATTACAACCTGGCGGGCCACAACGGGGGCCCGGTCCACGACCACGGCCTTCGGGTGCGGGCGGAGCGCTACACCCCCGCGGGAGAAGGCAACGTGCCCACCGGCCAGATCGCGGACGTGGCGGGCACGGTGCTGGACCTGCGGCAGGGCGCATGGCTGGGAGAGCGGCTGGACCGCCCCGCCCTGGCCGCCAGCCGGGGCTATGACCACAATTTTGTACTGAACGGCGCCCCCGCGGCCACCCTCTGGTGTCCCCGCACCGGCATCGCCCTGGATATGACCACCACCCTGCCGGGCATGCAGCTGTACACCGCCGGCTTCCTGACGCCCCGGAAGGGCAAGGGCGGCGCCCTGTACGGTCCCGCCCACGCCGTGTGCCTGGAGCCCCAGTTCTTCCCCGACGCCGTGCACCACGAGAACTTCCCCTCTCCCCTCCTGCGGGCGGGGGAGGCGTACCGGCAAAGCATCGCCTGCCGGTTCTATGTGAAATAAGAAAATACCCGGAACAGAACCGTCTGTTCCGGGTATTTTTCATGACATCAGCAGGTTGAGAAGCTGCTGCAGGTCCGCCGCCGAGGCGGCGTAGTCCTTCACGGGCCGGGGCAGGGCCGTGTCCGCCTCTGCCAGGGGCACGGTGCGTGTCCAGGAGGTGCCGTCCTGGGTTTGATAGGTCCAGGAGACCTCCCCCAGATTGTCCACCAGGGCCAACATCAGGGGAGCCAGCTGACTTTTCATGACCTGGTCCAGCTGAGACGCCGTCTGCTCTGTGTAGACATTGGAAAACTCCAGGGTCCAGCCATAGGGTTCGTGGGATGTCTGGAGGCTGTTGAGATAAGGGCCGCATCTGCTTTGAATGTTCAGGGCTGCTGCCACCCGGTTCAAGGCGGAAATGTCACCCACATAGGGAACTTTTGCTTCATATAGCCGGGCGGTGCCGTTCTCAATGGCGACTCCGTTCTGCCAGACGACCAGTCCACAGAGCCGGACCTCCCTCACACCTGCCAAGGGGACTTCTACCGTTCCGCCGCCGTTGGGGAACAGCGGGGACACCAGCACGGACCGGGCGGAGATATTCGCAATGCTGCCATCGGTGTCCACATGCCAGCCCCAATAAGCGGTGGCGGAAAGAGGCGTGGAAACGGAGAGTCGAAGGACGCCGTTTTTCTCAACGGAATCCATGACCACCAATTCCCCTTTTTGCGCCGGAGTTCCGATGATAAAGACCTTCGCCGCAAACGCCGCCGCCAGCAGCAAGACGGTACATACAATGGCCGCCGCCACCCGCCGCGTGTTTTTCCGCCTCACGGCCTTGAGATAGTCCACTTCCTTTGCTGTCTCCGCTTGCTCCCCCTCCGGCGCGGCCATGTCCCACCGCAGGCGGGCGCACGCCGGGCACGCTGCTAAATGAGCCTCTACCGCCGCGTCGGTCTCCGGGCCGGTCAGCCCCTCCACAAACGATGGCAGCAGGTCCCGCACCACACCGCAGGTCAAATCATTTTTCATCACAGGCACCTCCGTCCCGCAGTTTTTCCTTGCCCCGGTAAAAGGTTACCCGGGCCCAGGTCTCCGTCCTCCCCAGCACGTCGCCGATCTCCCGGAAGCTGAGGCCGCCGAACACCCGCAGGTACACCACCTCCCGCCCCGGCTCCGGCAGGGCGTGGATTCGGCGCAGCAGGTCCAGGTGTCCCGCCCGGTCCAGGGTATCGTCCTCCGCCGAGGGCAGGGACGCGCCGGTGTCCTCCTCCGGCAGAGGCACCTCCCGCTTTTGCCGGCGCAGGTGCTGGTACCACAGGTGCTTTGCGATCTGGCACAGCCACACGGACACCTTGCAGGTCCCATCAAACCGGCCGATGGAGCGGATGGCCTGGTAAAAGGTCTCCTGGGTCAGTTCCTCCGCCAGGTCGGCGTCATGGCACTGGGCCAGGAGGAACTTGTAGACGGTTTGGGCGTACCGGCGGTAGATGTCGTTCATATCGTCCATGGAAGTCCCTCCTTTCCCCTGTATATCCCGCTGGGCGGGAAAACGTTACAGGAGCTTTGAAAAAATGACGGGCAGGGCCCGTCATTTTTATTCCAGCGTCTCCGTTTCAAACATCTCCTCAAAGGAGCGGATATAATAGTCGGAGATGCGGCGGATCTCCTCCTGGTCCTCCCGGGCAAAGTCGTCGTACACGCCGCACACCCGGAACCCGGCGGCCTTGGCGGTCTGGATGGCGTGGAGGGCGTCCTCAAAGACCACCGTGTCCCGCTTCGTGGACCGCAGCCGCCGCATGGCCTGCTCATAGATCTCCGGGCTGTCCTTCCCCTGGCCCACCTCGGCGCAGGTGAGCATTCCCCGGAAATAGCTGTCGATACCGGCGTGGCGCAGGGCCGCCTCCGCCAGATGGCGGTCCGTGGCGGTGGCCACGTACATCCACACCCCCTCCATTTTCAGGAGAGACAAAAATTTCTTCACGCCGGGCTTGGCCTCTACCTGGCTGCGGTAAAAGTCCTCCACCTGGGCCTCAATGTCCCGGACGATATCGTCCACGGATTGGGGCAGGCGGTATTCCTCCTTGCAGTAGGCGGCCCCGTCGCGCAGCGTCATGACCTTCAGCTTCTCCGCCAGGTCCGGCGCCGGCTGGATGCCCTGCCGCCGCAGCAGGCCGGGGCTCAGGTCATCCCAGATGAACATGGAGTCCAGCAGGGTGCCGTCCATATCAAAAATCGCGCTTTGCAGTCTCATAAACACGCTCCCGCATTGAAAACATTGCAACCATTGTAACACCATGCTAGGATAAAATACAACGCCGAAACAAAAAGAGGAGGAAAAAACATGCGGTTGTTCGTGGCCATTCGTTTTTCCCCGGCGGTGCGGGCGGTGCTGCTGGACGCGGTGGACGCCCTGCGCCGCCAGGGGCAGGGCACCTTCACCCGGCCGGAGAACCTGCACCTGACCCTGGCCTTTTTGGGAGAGGTGGAGGACCCGGCTCCGGTGCGGGAGGCCCTGGCAGCGGTCTGCACCGGCGGAGCGTTCTCCCTGACCGTGGAGGGCCTGGGCCGGTTTGAGGACCTCTGGTGGGCGGGGGTCCGGGACAATGAACGGCTGGAGGCTCTGGCCCTCCGGGTGCAAAACGCCCTGCGGCAGGCGGGCTTCCCCATCGAACGGCGGCCCTGGCGCCCACACATCACTCTGGTCCGCCGCTGGCGGGGGCCAAAGCCCTGCCTGACGGTGCCAGATGCGCCCATGCGGGTGGAGCGGATATCCCTCATGAAGTCGGAGCGGGTGGACGGCAGGCTGGTGTACACGGAGCTGTGGGACTTCCGCCTGTGAAGCGGCAAAAAAGCCGGGAGACAGAAGTCTCCCGGCTTTTCATGTGTGGTTTTGCTTTTCAGCAGAGCTTGGCGCCGGCGGGAATGCTGTCGTCCACCATGATGAGGTTCAGCTTTTCCTCGCCCTTTTCGGTGTGGACGGCGGAGATGAGCATACCGTTGCTCTCCAGGCCCATCATCTTCCGAGGCGGCAGGTTCACGATGGCAACCAGCGTCTTGCCCACCAGGTCCTCGGGCTTGTACCACTTGGCGATGCCGGAGAGGATCTGCCGGTCCGTGCCGGTGCCGTCGTCCAGGGTGAAGCGCAGGAGCTTCTCGCTCTTTTTCACGTTCTCACAGGCCTTCACCTTCACGGCCCGGAAGTCGGACTTGCAGAAAGTGTCGAAGTCCACCTTCTCTGTCAGCTGGGGCTCCAGCTCGATGGCGGGCAGGGCGGCCTTCTTGGCGGCCTCGGCCACGGCTTCCAGCTCCTCCAGGGCCTTGTCCATGTCGATGCGGGGGAACAGGTTCTCGCCCTTGGTGACGGCGGTGGTCTCCGGCAGGGTGCCCCACGCCTTGGCGGAGTCCCAGGTCTGGGCCTCGGGGCCGGCGCCGATCTGGCGGAACAGCTTCTCCATGCTCTCGGGCATGAAGGGGATTAGCAGGATGCCGCAGATACGGGTGGCCTCCAGCAGGTTGTAGAGGACGTGGGCCAGGCGGGCACTGTTGGCCTCCATGTCGCGGGCCAAGCTCCAGGGGGCCGTCTCGTCGATATACTTATTGGCCCGCTGAATGACCTTGAACACCTCGGCCAGGGCGTTGTGGGGGGCGCAGGCCTCCATCTGGGCCTCGTAGGTGTCCCGCAGGGCGGAGACCATGGAGATGAGGTCCGTGTCAAAGCTCTCGGGAGCGGCCCAGGTCTTGCAGCCCTCCGGCAGCTGTCCGCCGAAGTACTTGCCCACCATGGCGGTGGTGCGGCTGACCAGGTTGCCCAGGTCGTTGGCAAGGTCGGTGTTGATGGTCTGGATCAGCAGCTCGTTGGAGAAGTTGCCGTCGGAACCGAAGGGGAAGGTCCGCATGAGGAAGAAGCGCAGGGCGTCCACGCCGAACTTTTCCGCCAGAATATAGGGGTCCACCACGTTGCCCTTGGACTTGGACATCTTGCCGCCGTCCAGCAGCAGCCAGCCGTGGCCGAACACGTGCTTGGGCAGGGGCTCGCCCACGCTCATGAGCATGGCGGGCCAGATGATGGAGTGGAACCGGACGATCTCCTTGCCCACGAAGTGGTAATCGGCGGGCCAGTAGTGGTCGTAGTCGTCGTACTTGTCATTGAGGTAGCCCATGGCGGTGGCGTAGTTGAACAGGGCGTCCACCCACACATAGACCACGTGGCCCGGGTCAAAGTCCACGGGGATGCCCCAGGTGAAGCTGGTGCGGGAGACGCACAGGTCCTCCAGACCGGGGTCGATGAAATTTTTCACCATCTCATTGACGCGGCTGCGGGGCTGGAGGAAGTCGGTGTTCTCCAGCAGGTCCCGGATGCGGTCAGCATACTTACTCAGCCGGAAGAAGTAGGCTTCCTCCTCCGCGTCCACCACGGGACGGCCGCAGTCGGGGCAGCAGCCGTCCACCAGCTGGCTCTCTGTCCAGAAGGACTCGCAGGGAGTGCAGTACTTGCCCTTGTAGGCGCCCTTGTAGATGTCGCCGTTGTCATACATCTTCTTGAAGATCTTCTGGACAGCGGAGACATGGTAATCGTCCGTGGTGCGGATGAAGCGGTCGTTGGAGATGTTCATCAGCTTCCACAGATCCTTGACGCCCTGGGGACCCTCCACAATGCGGTCCACGAATTCCTGGGGGGACACGCCGGCTTCGTTGGCCTTCTGCTCAATCTTCTGGCCGTGCTCGTCGGTGCCGGTGAGGAACATGACATCATAGCCGGCCAGGCGCTTGTACCGGGCCATGGCGTCGGTGGCCACGGTGCAGTAGGTGTGGCCGATGTGCAGCTTGTCGGAGGGATAGTAAATGGGCGTGGTGATATAGAATTTTTTCTTTTCCATGGTTTTCTCCTTTTTATCGGCCGCTCCGAATGGAAGAGGGCCGGGATTTACACAGTTCTTTTATTATACCGAATATTTCCCCAAATTACAACATTTTAGCCGGAATTTTCCGCGCTTAAACGGGCCTTATCCCCCGTCCGCCAGGCTGCCCTTCCGCTTCCAGCGGCCGGAGAGGTAGTAGACCACCGACAGCGTGAAGCCCACGCACCAGCCCACGCCCACGCCGTAGTACATATAGTCGGGGCCGTAGTGGTTGGCGAACCAGTACACCGCCGGGACCCGGACCAGGATGAGGGAGAAAATGACATCCAGCATGGGGAACAGACTGTCTCCCGCCCCCCGCATGGCGTTGTTCAGGCAGAACATGACGGAAAACAGCACGTAAAAGGGCATGATGCACCGCAGATACACCGTGCCGGAATGGATGACGGCGGGCGTGTCGGAGAAAAAGCCCACCAGGGTGGGGCCCAAGGGGATGAGCACCAGCATGACGGCGGACCACACCACCGAGGCCGCCACGGTCATGCGGATGCCCCGCCGGACCCGGTCCGGGCGCTTGGCGCCGGTGTTTTGGCCCACAAAGGCGGTGACGGCGTTGGAAAGGCTCTGCACCGGCAGAAAGGCCAGAGAGTCCAGCTTGGAGCCCACGTTGTAGGCGGCGGCGAACTCCTTGCCGAAGGAGTTGATCTTGCTCATGACCACCATGGCGCCCAGGGCCACCAGGGACATCTGGATGCCCGCCGGCAGGCCGATGCCCATGATCTGGCGGAACAGCGTCCTGTCGAACCGGCGGCAGAAGGGCCGGATGGCGATGGCGGGATAGCGGCGGTTGATATAGAACAGGCCGAACAGCCAGGAAAACGCCTGGGAGATGATGGTGCCCAGGGCCACGCCCAGCACACCCATCCGCAGGCCCAGCACGAATACCAGGTCCAGCACGATGTTCATCACCGACGAGATGGCCAAAAACAACAGCGTTGTCCGGCTGTTGCCGAGGCCGCCCAGGATGCCCGCGTTCAGATTGTAGCCGATGGCGCCCACCAGCCCCGCGCTCACCACGGCCAGATAGAGCCAGGATTCAGCCCAGGCGTCGGACCGCACCTGCATCAAAAGCAGGACCGGCTTCACCAGCCCCAGTGCCAGCAGCGTGATGGGGATGGCGGAGGCCATGAAGGCGGTGTAAATGGTGTCCACCGCGTCCCGGACCCGCTCCATATTCCCGGCGCCGTAAAACTGGGCGATGACGACGGTACCGCCGTTGGAAAGGCCCATGAACAGCGATGTGAACATGAAGATCACAGGGTACCCCACGCCCACTGCCGCCAGGGAGGCGTCTCCGGCGTAATTGCCTACCACCCAGCTGTCCACCATGTTGTACAGCTGCTGGAGAAAGCTGCCCAGCAGCAGCGGCAGGGTGAAATAAAAAATGTGTCCGGCGGGAGAGCCCTCGGTCATGTTCCGCAGGCCGCCGGAATCCGCTTTTCGCATTTGAGGCCATCCTTTTACGGTTGATAGGACTACTGTACCCCATTTCCTCCGGCTGGGCAATTGTTTTTTCCGCAATGATGGGCTACAATGTGAAAAAACCGGCTGATAAGGAGAAATGAACGATGAAACTGGTATCCTGGAACGTCAACGGCCTGCGTTCCTGCCTGGGGAAGGGCTTTTTGGACTTCTGCGCCTTTGCCGACGCCGACATCCTCTGCCTGCAGGAGACGAAAATGCGCCCGGAGCAGGCGGAATTCGACCTGCCGGGCTACACCCGCTTCTGGAACAGCGCCGACAAGGCTGGCTATTCCGGCACCGCCATCTTCACGAAAACGGAGCCCTTAAACGTCACTTACGACTTCGGTATCGATGAGCACCGCCACGAGGGCCGGGTCATCACGGCGGAGTATCCGGATTTTTACCTGGTGTGCTGCTACACTCCCAACTCCAAGGACCAGCTGGCGCGGCTGGACTACCGCATGGCCTGGGAGGACGACATCCGGGAGTACCTGCTGGATCTGGACGCCAAAAAGCCCGTGGTGTACTGCGGGGACCTGAACGTGGCCCACGAGGAAATCGACATCAAAAACCCCAAAAGCAACCGCCGCAACCCCGGCTTTTCCGACGAGGAGCGGGAGAAGATGACCCGGCTGCTGGACAGCGGCTTTGTGGACACCTTCCGCTATCTGTACCCCGACAGGACCGGGGCCTACTCCTGGTGGAGCTACCGCTTCAACGCCCGGAAGAACAACGCCGGATGGCGCATTGACTATTTCATCGTATCGGAGCGGCTGAAGGACAAGATCAAAAACGCCGACATCTGGAGCGAGGTCCTGGGCAGCGACCACTGCCCCGTGGTGCTGGAACTGGAACTGTAAAGGCGGCTGCGGAAAAGGCTGGGGCCTGTGATCCACATTGAAACGGCCAGCGGAGCGAATGCCCGCCTCCCGGAGAAACCTTCGGAAATAAATGCGGCAGCCATGCATTTTTCGGTGAAATTGCCGAGGAAAAATCCATTTCACCGTCGTATAATAGGGACCGAAATCTCAGGCCCCGGAGCGGTGCCCCCGGACCTTTGCGAAAGGAATGGTTCAAGCATGGCAGAAGCAATGAAATATGGCCGGGAGGAATTTGAGGTAAAGCTGCCTCCTGAGTTGATCGCGGCGGAGCTGGAGTCCAACCATGTGGACCTGCCCCAGCGGACTGTGGCGGAGCACATTCACTACGCCCTGGAGCATCCCATCGACTCCAAACCGCTGAAAGAGTTGGTAAAGCCGGGGGAGACGGTATGCATCATCATCTCTGATGTGACCCGCCGCTGGCAGTCTCCCGAGACCTACATCCCCATTCTGGTGGAGGAGCTGGAAGCTGCCGGTATCCGGGATGAGGATATGCTCATCATCTCCGCCACCGGCACCCACCGCCGCCAGACGAAGGAGGAGCACATCGGCCTGGTGACAAAGGCGGTTTACGATCGCATTCGCCTGGTGGACCACCAGTGCACGGATGAGGCAAACCTCAAGTATGTGGGCACCACCACCCGGGGGACCCCTGTGTGGCTGGACAAGCGTGCCCTGGAGTGCGACCATATCATCCTTACCGGCGGTGTGGTGTACCACTTCATGGCGGGCTTCGGCGGCGGCCGCAAGAGCATCCTGCCGGGCATCGCCGGCCGGGAGACCATCATGAAAAACCATAACCTGGCCCTGAATCCCGGCCTCGGCGCAGGGTCCAACCCGGAGGTCCGCAGCGCCAACCTCTCCGACAGCAACCCGGTCCACGCCGACATGATGGAAGCCTGCGCCATGGCAAAGCCCACCTTCCTTATCAATGTGGTGGTGAACGACGACCAGAAGATCATCAGCGCCTTTGCCGGCAACTGGATCACCGCCCACCAGGCGGCCTGTGACCTGGTGAACCGGATGTACGGCGTCCGTGTCAAGGAAAAGACTCCGCTGGTCATTGCCAGCGCCGGCGGCTATCCCAAGGACTTGAATTTCTACCAGACCATCAAGACCCTGTGCAACGCCCTGGTGGTGGCGGAGGACGGCGGCACCATCATCCTGGTGACCAAGTCCGAGGAGGGCTTCGGCAACGACGATATGGAAAAGCAGGTCGCCGGCTACGCCACCATGCTGGAGCGGGAGAAGGCGCTGCGGACGGACTTCTCCATCGGCGCCTTCATCGGCTACCTGTTTGCCGAGAGCGGTGAAAAGCACCACATGATCGCCGTGACAGACATTCCGCAGGAGGCCTTCGGCACCGCAAAGATCCATGTCGTCAAGACGTTGGACGAGGCCCTGGCCCTTGCCCGGCAGCTCAACGGCGGCAAGGACCTGCGGGCCACCCTTCTGCCCCACGGCGCCAACACCCTGCCCATTTTGGAGTGACTGTAAAAACCGGAGCCTGGAGAGCGTTCTCCGGGCTCCGGTGTGTTTTCAGCTCAAAAGGGCGTTCATTTCGTCGATCTCCAGGTCCTGCAGAGCCCAGTTGATGCCGTAGCCGATGACCTTTCCCAGGTCCCGCACCTGCTGATCGATATCCCGGGGCGTGACCATCAGGTTCTGCCGGGATTTTTGCAGGGCCTCGGCGTCATAGTCCGTGATGCCGGATTCCTCCAGCAGGTCCGCCGCCAATGTGGCGCTGTCCACCACCGTGGGCACGCCGATGGCGATGACCGGCACCCCCAGGGTCCCGGCGTTCAGGGGGCTGCGGTGGTTCCCCACCCCGGAGCCGGGGATGATGCCGGTGTCGCTGAGCTGCACCGCGGCGCACACCCGGCCCGTCCGCCGGGAGGCCAGGGCGTCCACGGCAATGACGCAGGCGGGCTTTACCTCCGCCACCAGGCCCCGCACCGACTCGGCGGACTCCACGCCGGTGGTGCCCAGCACCCCTGTCCGCAGCACACTCACGGGGCGAAAGCCGGAAAACTGCCGGGGCATGGCGGAGATGAGGTGCCGGGTCACCAGCACGTGGTCCGCCGCCAGGGGGCCCACGGCGTCGGGGGTCATGGCCCGGTTCCCCAGGCCCACCACCAGCACCGGCCCCTCCGGGGGCACCAGCTCCTTCAGCGGGGTGCCCACCGCCCGCACCGCCCGTTGGAAAAAGTCCTCCCGCCGCTGCCAGAAGGTGGTCAGGTCCACGGTGAGATAGGTGCCCCGGGGCTTGCCCAGGGCCTCTTCTCCCCGCTGGTCCAAAATGTCCACCCGGGTCACCGGATAGCCCTCCTGCTTTCGCTTCGTGGCCTTTACGCCCGCCAGACGGGTGGTTTTTCCGGCGGATTCCTGCCAGAGCTCCCGGGCCTCCAGGGCCAGGTCTGTTCGTTTTGCAAACAAAAGCGCCGCCTCCAGACACAAAATCTTGTGGTACTTGCCCTAGGATTTGCGGATGAGACCACAATATACGAAAAATCACAAAAATTGCAAAAAAACACTTGCTTTTTGGGAGGTTCCCTGTTAAAATATCATTCTGCACGGTGGAAATTTGTTTCACCGGGTGAATTTGCCTAAGGAGGTGTTTGGTTTGCCGAATATTAAGTCTGCCAAGAAGCGCGTTCTGATCGGTGAAGTGAGAAACGCACGCAACAAGGCCGCGAAATCCGAGCTGAAGACCGCCATCAAGAAGTTCGAGGTTGCTGCCGCAGAAGGCAATCGCACCGAGGCCGATGGCGCTTACAAGGTTGCAGTGAAGAAAGTCGATCAGGCTGTTGCCAAGGGCGTTCTGCACAAGAACACGGCCGCTCATCGCAAGAGCGCCATGACCCTGAAGCTGAACCAGATCGGCTGATCGTGCTGAGATTGAAAGGACATCCGCTGGATGTCCTTTTTCTTTTTGTCTGGCCCCTGGAAAATTCACAGTCTGACCCTTTTTATTTCATAAAACTGTGTTAGAATAGCCATACCCAGAGAAGCAAAGAGGTGTTTCCATGCCCATTTTCGATACCCATGCCCACTATGACTCCGGCGGCTTCAACGCCGACCGGCACGCGGTGCTTGCCGCCCTCCCCACCGTCGGGGTGGGATTGGTAGTGGACCCGGGCTGCGACATTCCCAGTAGCTGCGCCGCCGTGGCGTTGGCGGAGCAATATCCCCATGTATATGCCGCTGTGGGCATCCACCCGGAGGACTGTGCCGATTGTACGGACGCAGACTTTGACGCCGTCCGGGAGCTGTGCGGGCACGACAAGGTGGTGGCCATCGGCGAGATCGGCCTGGATTACTACTGGGCGGAAAATCCCCCCAGGGAGTTTCAGCAGCAGGTGTTCCGCAGGCAGCTGGCTCTGGCGGAGGAGCTGGACCTGCCGGTCATCGTCCACGACCGGGAGGCCCACGGGGACAGCCTTGCCATCGTGCTGGAATACCCGGAGGTCCGGGGCGTGTTCCACTGTTTTTCCGGAAGCCCGGAAATGGCGGCGGAGCTTTTGAAGCGGGGCTGGTATCTGGGTTTTGACGGGCCTATCACCTATAAAAACGCCAAGCGGGCGCCGGAGGTGGCGGCCATCACGCCCCTGGGCCGCATCGTTGTGGAGACGGACGCCCCCTATCTGACCCCGGTCCCCTTCCGGGGCAAACGGAACGACAGCCGGTATCTGCCCTACGTCATTGAAAAGCTGGCGGAGTGGAAAGGCGTTACGCCGCAGGAAATGACGGACATCACCTGGGAGAACGGTCTGCGGCTGTTCGGCCTGGAGGGCCGCATATGAAAAAGCTGCTTCCAGTCCTGTTGGCCCTGGCTCTGTTGACCGGGTGCGGCGAGGGAAAGTACACGCTGGAGACCACTATCAGAGCACCGACAGGGGACGATGTCCCCGTGAGCTCCCCGGTCCAGTCCATTTCCGCCCCGGCGGTGGTGACGGAGGGGCGGGAGCCCACGGAGGATTTTGACCTTCCGGCGGAAGTCGTGGATATCCGTGAACGGAGCGAACACGCCTCCCGGCGGGATGATATGCCGGTGGGCAAGCTGATCGAGCTGCCGGAGAAGGATGTGGCCCTGTACGGCGTGGGGGTGTACCCGGCGGGCGGAAGCGTGGCTTGGCTCCGATGGGGTGATGCCCTGGCGGAATTTGACTGGATATTTGGAGGTCCCCGCATGGTGATGCCGGCCCTCTGGTGCTTTGACGCGGACAACGACGGCCAGGAGGAGGTGGTGGCTGTCACGTGTGGCGGCAGCGGCACCGGTGTTTCTATTGATGTTCTGCATATTGTGGAAGAGAACGAGGAGGGCATCCTGACGGACTATACGTTTCCTGAGAAACTGTGGGGAGAGCAGATGCCCAACCTACTGGATACAGAGATCATCAATAATCGGCTCTACGGAGTCCTAGGAGAGGAACTGGTAGATATTACCCGCCAGCTGCCGGAGGGTATGCTTCCGGAGGAAGTCAAGGGCCTTGGCACAGGAACTTTTGCGGGCTTCGACATAGAGACCTACCGGAACGGATGCGGCGACATTCTCTTCTGCGGCGGTGCCTGTCTGGACGCCGACGGTTATAACTATTGGTATGTGGCTGACCTCACCGCCTCCGTCGCCTATGAGAACGGCATATTCAGCCTGTCCGCCTTTCATTTGAACAGTTTCAACTGAACAACAAGGAGAGATTACCATGGAAAAAGGCTTTACCATTACATATGAATACGGGGACAACCTGTATGTGAACCCCTCCAACCGCTGCAACTTCAACTGCGAGTTCTGCCTGCGGCACAACCAAAGTTCCGGCGGCAGCATCTATACCCACAACCTGTGGCTGAAGCGGGAGCCCACGAAGGAGGAGATCCTGGCCTCCATCGAGAGCCATGACCTCACCAAATACCGCCAGCTGGTGTTCGTGGGCTTCGGCGAGCCCACTTACCGCTTTGACGACATCTGCTGGGTCGTGGACCAAATGAAGGAGCACGGCACCAAAATGTTCACCCGCATGGATACCAACGGCACCGGCAGCGTCATTAATGGCCGGGACATCGCCCCGGAGTTTGCCGGGCGGTTCGACATGGTGTCCATTTCCCTGAACACCGACACAGCGGAAAAGTATGACGCCCTGTGCCACCCCAACTTCTCCGGGGCCTACGAGGCCATGAAGGCCTTTGCCCGGGAGCTGCGGCAGTATGTGCCAACGGTCATGATGACGGTGGTGGACACCATTCCCAAAGAGGAGATCGAAAACTGCCGGAAGATCTGCGAGGACGAGGTGGGCGCCGTCTACCGGGTGCGGGAGTACATCGCGGACTGAAACACAAAAAAAACACCACCGGACCATTGGCCCGGTGGTGTTCTCCGTTTACAGCATCCGTAAAAGCTCGATCTGTTCGCCGGAGGGACCGGTGAAGAACCAGTTCTCCAGACCGCCGAACAGCGCCGGCAGGACCTTTTTCTCGCTGCCTATAAAGGTATCCACCCCGGCGGAGCGGATAGCGGCGGCAGCGGCGTCCACATCCTTCACGTACACGGCGAAGTGGGGAATATTGCCCTCCGTCATGGGTACAGGGGTGGGAGACTGGATGAGCTCCAGCAAAAAGCCGCCAAATTCCACCAGCGCCAGCTTCTTCTCCCCGTCGGGGGTGGGGATGGCGTCCTGCTTGTACAGTGTGCCGCCGATTTTTTCGTAAAAGGCGATGCTCTTCGCCATGTCCCGGGTGTGAATGGCGATGTGGCCCAGGCCCTGATACAGTTCTTTCATGTGCACTTCCTCCTAAATTATGTATGAAACACGATGGATTTGACGATGATGCTGACGCCGCCCAGCAAAAACAGGACAATGGCGCCCTTTTGGAGCCGGTCCTCCCGCATCCGGGGACCCAGGAACCCGGCCAGCGCCATGGCCAGGGCAGCCGCCGGCACGGACACCGCGCCGAACAGCAGCGCCTCCCAGGTAATGAGGCCGCTGGTGATGTACACGCCCAGGCGAAACAGGTTCTCCCCCAGGAACAAAAAGCAGATGCTGCCCTTGAACTCCGGGTAGTCCTTGGCGGTCCGCTGGAGATAAGCGGTGAGGAACATGTTGATGCCGAACAGGCCCGCGCAGATGCCGGAGAACACCGCTACGGCGTAGCGCATCCAGGGAAGGTCCCTTCCGGTCCGGACGGGACGGAGGTTTCGGGTGGCCATCTCCAGCCCCAGGATCACCACCACGACGCCCAGCGCTGTTTTCAAGATCCAGGGCAGGGAGAAGCGCAGCAGCAGCGTGCCGGGAATGACGCCGCACAGGTTGGCCAGCAGCAGGGGCAAGATCCTGCGCCAATTGAAGCTATGGCGGTTTTTCCAGGTGATGTAGCCGTTGATGGGACAGTCCATCAAAAGCGTGCCGGGGGTGATGACCACGTTGTCCAGCCGCATGGACAAAATGGGGGCGGAGATCAGGGGGTTGCCGAAGCCGATGAGGCCCTTGACCGTGTAGGCCAGCAGCTGAGCGGCGAAAATGAACAGGATGGTTTGCCAAGTCATGGCCATGGATACGCGCTTCCTCTCTTCCGGGCGGATGAATCGTACTACATATACCACATCCTGCGGAAAAAGGAAAGGTTTTTCACGGAAACCGGGAAAAACAGGAAAAAATGTGCTTGACATTTGCGCTCCGTCCTGTATAATAATATAGCTTGCAGTCTGCAAGCATATCCTTGCTCTCATCTTTGAATGAGGGCCATCTGTCCAAAAGGAGGTGCAAACATGGCAAAGGTTACTGCCAATTATGAGGTCGTCTACATCGTCGACCCTGCACAGGGTGAGGAGGGCATTGCCTCTATCGTGGCAAACTTCAAGTCCCTGGCTGAGCAGAATGGTTCCGCCGTTGAGGTGGAAGAGTGGGGTACCCGCAAGCTGGCTTATCCCATCAACTACAAGAACGATGGCTACTACGTGCTGATGAGCTTCACCAGCGAGCCTTCCTTCCCCCGGGAGTTGGATCGTAAGCTGCGCATCAACGATGGCATCATGCGTTCCCTGATCGTCTGCAAGGGCGAATAAGGAGGCCTTGGGAGAATGCTCAACAAGGTTATCATCATGGGTCGTCTGGTCAAGGACCCGGAATTGCGCCGCACCCAGTCCGGCACGGCGGTCACATCCTTCCGCATCGCGGTGGACCGTGACTTCAAGAGCCAGGACGGCAGCAAGCAGGCGGACTTCTTTGATGTAGTCGCCTGGCGCAATACCGCGGAATTTGTCAGCAAGTACTTCACCAAGGGCCGCATGGCTGTGGTGGAGGGCCGGCTGCAGACCCGGGACTGGACGGACCGGGAGGGCGGCAAGCGCGTCGCTACCGAGATCGTCGCCGACAACATTTACTTCGGTGACTCCAAGCGGGACGGCGCCGGCGAGTACGGCGGAGCCCCCGCGTACAACAGCGCCCCCTCTTACAGCGCGCCCGTGGGCGGCGGCCGAGGCGCCGCGGCTCCCATGGACAGCCATTCCGATTTCGCCGAGATCGGCGAGGAGGACGGCGAACTGCCGTTCTGATCTTAATAAAGGAGGAACCATTTCATGGCTTTTGATCGTGAAGCGAGACCCGCTCGTCCCATGCGCGGCAAGCGCCGTAAGGTGTGCCAGTTCTGCGCCGAAAAGTGCGAGTCCATCGATTACAAGGACGCCGCCAAGCTGCGTCGTTTCGTCTCTGAGCGTTCCAAGATTCTGCCCCGCAGAACCACCGGCACCTGCGCCATGCATCAGCGTCAGCTGACCGAGGCCATCAAGCGTGCCCGTCAGATCGCTCTGCTGCCCTACGTTACCGACTAAAAAGCAACTGCTTATGCTTAAAACAGCCTGTCCATCCGGACAGGCTGTTTTTTTACCGCAAAAGGCCGCCCGCCTATGCACGGACGGCCTTTTTGCTTATTTGCTGCGGGCCTCCAGCACCTCCGCCATCCGCTTCGCGAACAGCCGCCCCGCCAGCTCCGCCTCCTCCGGGGAGTTGCCGGCGGCGCCCACCTCCAAAAGCAGGCTTCCGGTGGTGGCGTGCTGGTTGTAGCGGGAGTTGCGCAGCAGGATGGGCCGCATGAGGGTGGGATACTCCGTGAGCAGGTCCTCCTGCAGCGCCGCCGCCAGCTTCAGGTTCTCCATCCAGTTCGGGTGGGTGAGACCGCTGCCGTCGCTGCCCACCACCAGGCTCATCTGGGCGGCGGTGCCCTCCCCTTCCACAGCGGAGACCACCTTGTACTCGTTGCCCTGACTGTCCTCGATGGCGTCCCGGTGGACATCCAGGATGAAGTGGATGGTAGGGTACTGGGTCAGATAGCTTTGGATGGCCGCCAGGGACCGGTCGTAGGCCCCGGAGTAAGAGGGATAGTCGTACAGCGTCCGGTCGTGGAGGACGGAGATGCCCGCCTGGCTCAAAGTGTCCGCGATGACATCCCCTACCCGCACCACGTTGTAGCGGGCGTCGGTGGTGCGGTGGTCACCGGACCAGACGATGTCGCTGCTGTCGGCGGGAGTGTAGGCCTCGCTGCCGTGGGTGTGGAGGATGAGGACCTGGGGACCCGGGTCTCCGGTGAGTTCCGCCGCGAAGGGCTCCGCCAGGGCGGTGACGTCCACGGCGTGGTCGGTGGAATTGCTGATGTACACCCGGCCAGACACCGTGTAGCCGGAGGGGTCCGTGGGCACCAGGGTCCGGGCTGCTACCCCGTTGTCCGGGGCGTCCGGCACCGCCAGGGGCGTCTCCTCCACCGGCACCGTCTCCTGAGGCGGTGTGCTGTCGGCGGCGGGTTCCTCCGGCGTGCCCTGCTCTGTGGACCAAAGCTCCGCCACGGCGGGGCGGGCCGCCAGCAGCAAAGGGGATTCCCCGATGGTCATGACCGCCGCCGGCGACAGGCTGTCCGCCGGGCGCAGGTCCCCCAGCTCCCAGCGCAGCATCCCCACCGGCGCCGCCTCCCGCAGGGCCTGCCACGCGCCGGAAGCCGTGTCACTGCCGGCGGTGACGGCCACGGTCCACACCACCCCTGCGGCCAGTGCCGCCGCCTCCAGCCGCCGCAGGATGTCCCGCAGCAGCACCACTTTCATGTGCCTCACCTCCTGGGACAACCTATGCGCTCCGGGCCGGGAGTATGCCTGCCGCGCCCGGACATTGACAAACCTGGTGCCGGACCTGTACAATGGGGGAAAACGAAACGAAGGAGGGAGCGCCATGGACCGGCCGGAGGGCGGAAAGCAGGACACATTGGAAAGCCGTGCTTACGAGGCGCTGAAGACCGCCATCATCACCGGAGTTTATCCACCGGGAGGACAGGTGGTGGAGGAGTTGGTGGCAAAACAGCTGGAGATGAGCCGCTCCCCCGTGCGCATCGCCATTAAGCGGCTGCAGGCGGAGGGCTTTTTGGAGCGGTATCCCAACAAGCGGATCTATGTGGCCCTGGCGGACGCCCAAAAGACCGTGGATGCCCTGTATATCCGGGAAGCGCTGGAGGGAATGGCCTCCCGTCTGGCGGCCCTTCACCGGGATGATACGGATGTGGAACAGCTGCGGGCGGCGGAGGAGGCCCTGGACCGTTATACCCAGGCGGGAGACACGCTCCACCTGTACCAGGCGGAGATCCAGCTGCACAGGACCGTGCTGGCCGCCTGCAAAAACACCCAGCTGGAGCGGATGGCCGCCAACCTCCTGGACCAGGAGTCGGTGTTCCGCTATCGCAGTATGCTGATGGATGAAGCCCGGGGGGCGGATTCCCTGCGGGAGCACAAGGCCATTGTCCAGGCCGTGATCCGCCAGGATGAGGACGGGGCGGAGCGTCTGGCCCGGGAGCATGTCCACAAGCTGCTCCAGTGGGTGCGGCGGACCCAGCAGTCTTCCCTTTCTCAGGCCGCCTCTCCCCTGCGGCCCCTGTCCCGGGAATAAGACCCACACAAACAGCCGGGGCGGCGCATTCTGCGCCGCCCCGGCTGTTCCGCATCCTTCAGACCCTTACAAAAAATGCGGAAAACATTGTGCAGAATCATGATTTTTTGCCAATAGTCGAAAAAATAATTGTAAAAGCGTTGCTCCGGTGATAAGTTTAATTTAGAATACAATTTTGGATACAGATTTTGCAAACCGTAAGGAGGCGGCCGGATGTTTTCAAAGGAAGAACTGCTGCGGCACTATGAGACCATGGTGAAGATACGCAAATTTGAGTTGGAGGCCAAACGTGCCCGGGAATCCGAGGAGATCTTGGGCAATGTCCACCTGTATGTGGGTGAGGAGGCGGTGGCCACCGGTGTGTGCGCCTGCCTGAAAAAGACGGATTATATTGAGAGCACCCACCGGGGCCACGGCCACACCATCGCCAAGGGCGCGGACCTCAAGCCCATGATGGCGGAGCTGTACGGCAAGGCCACCGGCTGCTGCCGGGGCAAGGGCGGCTCCCAGCACGTGGCGGACTTCAGCATCGGAATGCTGGGCGCCAACGGCATCGTGGGCGGCGGCTTCGGCCTGGCGGTAGGCGCCGCCCTGGCGGCCCGCTTCCAGGGCAGCGACGCCGTGGCGGTGGTGTTTTTTGGCGACGGCGCCTCCAACCGGGGCACGTTCCACGAGTCTGCCAACATGGCGGCGGCCTGGCACCTGCCGGTCATCTTCGTGTGCGAGAACAACGGCATCGCCTGCAGCACGGACCACGCTACCGGCGGCCAGCAGGCGGTTTTGGACATTTCCAAGCGGGCCGTGGGCTACGACATGGCCAGCTACGTGGTGAACGGAAACGACTTTTTCGCCGTCCAGGCCGCCATGGAGCGGCTGGTGAAGCGTGCCCGGAACGGCGAGGGCAACCGCTGCGGCTTCCTGGAGTGCCAGACCCACCGGGCTTATGGACACACCGCCATAGACCCCCAGGTGTACCGGGACCCCAAGGCGGCCCTTGCCCGGCTCCACGCCGATGACCCCATTCAGAATTTTGAGCGCCGGTGCCTGTCCGAGGGATGGCTGGAGCAGAGTGATTTTGACGCCGTCCAGGCCCGGGTGACGGAGATGGTGGAGGAGGCCCGGCGCTTCGCCGTGGAAAGCCCCTACCCCGACCCATCCGAGCTGTACACGGACATTTACGACTGAGAGGAGGCTCATCTATGCGCATCATGACTTATAAGGACGCCACGCTGGAAGTGCTGGCGGAGGAAATGAAGCGGGACCCCGCTGTGTTTGTCATGGCGGAGGACCTCCATGGCCGGGGCGGCGGCCTCGGTCACTATCTGGGCCTGAAGGAGCTGCTGGGCGGCGACACCAGCCGTATGCTGGACACCCCCATCTCCGAGACAGCCATCGTCTCCAGTGCCGTGGGCGCGGCCCTGGCGGGGATGCGGCCCGTCATTGACATGCGGTTTTCCAACTGCCTGCCCGCCTGCATGGACGAGCTCGTCAACCAGGCGGCCAAGTCCCGCTATATGTTCGGCGGCCAGGGCAAGGTCCACATGGTGGTCCGCTGCCCGGACGGCATCGTGAAAATGCAGGGCGCCCACCACACCGACTGCCTGGAGGCGTGGTTCGCCCATGTGCCGGGTTTGCAGGTGGTGGTGCCCTCCTGCCCGGCGGAGGGCCGGGGCCTGCTGCGGACGGCCATCCGCAACGACAACCCCGTCATGTTCCTGGAGCACAAGACGATGTTTAAGACGGAGGGCGAGGTGCCCGATAACGACGGCCCCATCCCCTTCGGCAAGGCCCGGGTGGCCCGGGAGGGCCGGGATGTGACGCTGGTGGTGTACGGCGTCATGGTGAACCGGGCGCTGGAGGCGGCCAAGACTCTGGCTGCGGAGGGCATCGACGCGGAGGTGCTGGACCTGCGGACCCTGTCCCCCTGGGACAAGGAGACGGTGCTTGCCTCCGTGCGGAAGACGGGGCACGCGGTGGTGGCCCACGAGGCCGTCCGCCAGGGCGGCTTCGGCGCGGAGCTGTCCGCCACCATCTCCGAGGAGGCCTTCACCGATTTGAAATCGCCGGTGGTCCGCATCGGCGCGCCCTTCGTGCCCATCCCCATGAGCCCCCATCTGGAGGACATGTGCCGCACATTGCCGGCGGACATCGTCCGGGCGGCCCGGCGGGCATTGGGCCGGGAATAAAAAACCACGCGGGAGCCAGACCGGCTCCCGCGTATCGTTTTTTAAAGAGAAAGAGGAAAAAGCTCCGCTTCCCGCTCCAAGTCCGCCGCCGTCAAGGCGCCGGCGGCGTCCAGCAGCGCCGTGCGGAAGCTGCCGGGACCCGTTTCCCCCGCAGCGCGGTCCGCCCGGCGGGAGCACACCTTCCAGAAGGCGGCGGCCAGCAGGGCGGCCTCCCGGGGCTCCGGCTCCACGGCGGCGAACACACCGCACAGCACGGAGAGCATACACCCCGTGCCGGTGACCTGGGCCATGCGGCCGCTGCCGCCGGTGCAGCACCAGGCACTGCTGCCGTCGGTGACGATGTCCTCCGGTCCGGACAGCAGCACGGTGGTATGGAGGTCCCTTGCCAGGGCGGCGGCCCGGCGGAGCCGCTCCGCCCGGGTGGCGGCGCCGGGACTGTCCACCCCCTGCTCCTGGCTGCGCAGCCGCAGCAGGGCCTGGGCCTCCCCCAGGTTCACCCGCAGGATGGTGGGCGTGCACACCGCCAGCAGGCGGCGGATGTTGTCCAGCCGCCAGGGAGAGGCGCCCACCCCCACCGGGTCCAGCACCACCGGCCGGCCCAGGGAAGAGGCCTCCCGGCCGCAGATGCGGCAGGCCTCAAATTTGGCGCTGTCCGGCGTGCCGGTGTTGAGCACCGTGGCGGCGGCAATGGCGGTGATGTCCGCCATCTCCTCCGGCGCCTGGGCCATCATGGGGCTGGCGCCCACCGCCAGGGCCAGATTGGCGCAGTCGTTGGCGGAGACGATGTTGGAGACACAGTGGACGAGGGGACGCCGCAGGCGGACATCCTCCAAACGGAAAACGTTCATCAAAAACAACTCGCTTTATTACCGTTCCATAGCGGCGCGCATGGACTTCAGGGCGCCGCTCTTTTGCAGGGAGAACACCAAGATGCCCGCCAGAATGGACCCGCCCACGGTGGAGACCAGGAAGGGCACCACATAGGCGTAGAAGGCGATATCACCGGCGCTCTTGCCCATGAACAAAATGGCCACAGGCCAGGACAGCAGTCCGCCGATGATGCCGGTGCCGAACACCTCCGCCACCAGGGTGAAGGGCAGGTTCTTCGTTTTCTTGTAGGCCAAGCCGCACAGCAGGGCGCCGCACATGCTGCCGGGGAAGGCCAGCAGGCTGCCAAGGCCCATGAGGTTGCGCAGCAGGCTTGCCACAAAGGCGGCGGCCACGCCGAAGCCCGGCCCCAGGAACACGGCGCACAGGATATTCACCATGTGCTGAACGGGGGCGCACTTGCTGCCGAACACTGGGAAGGAAAAGGCGCTGCCCACCACGGCCACGGCGGTGAGAACGCTGGCCAGGGCCAGCTTTTTGATAAAGGTCTGCATATTCATTGTAAAAACTCCTTTGTAAAAATATGTACGCAGGGAGAAAACAGCAGCGTTTTCCCCTTGCAGGGCAAGGTCACAGGGAGGCGGAAATTTCCCCCGCTGTGTGGAAAATTCGGTCGAGACTTGCTGGTCTCCTCTCATGCCGGAACACGGCTTCCCATCGCTGCTTGGGTCTGGCCCGGACACAGGGCGCTCCCCCTCTGTCCGCTCCCGGAGGACCGGGGCGCCGGTATGATTCCCTGACACACATCCTTTCCAAAAGAAGTGAAAAAAACAGCAGGCGCCTGGTGGTGCCCGCCGTCTGGTGTCCATGATCCTTCCTACGGTGGCATTACCCACATCAGGTAAAAGGGTCGAAGCGGTGCTTCCTCTCAGCCTTTCGGCTCCCCTGTTTTCACCCCTATTATGCCATTTTGACAAAAACTTGTCAAGAGGGTTGAAAACGGCAAAAAAGAGGCGTATGATAAACAAAAATATAAACGGGGAGTCCGCGGGCGCGGGCTGAGAGTAAACCGCAGCGGTTTTTACCCGAGACCTGATTTGGATCATGCCAACGTAGGGAGAGAACAGGCGTTTGCCGCGGACCGAATTTGGTGTGTCCGCGGATTTTTTTGCGGCCGGAAGGAGATCAACATGAAACTGCAAGCAGAGCAAATGCGGCTGTACGCCGTGACGGACCGGGCCTGGGCGGCGGACGAGGAGGCCTTTTGGGACCAGGTCCGCGCCGCCATCGCCGGCGGCGCCACTATGGTGCAGCTGCGGGAAAAGCATCTGGCGGAGGACGCCTTTCTGGCGGAGGCGGAGCGCTTCGTGGCCCTGTGCCGGGAGGCGGGGGTCATCAGCATCATCAACGACAATGTGGACATCGCCGTGAAGACCGGAGCCGACGGCGTCCACGTGGGCCAGGAGGACCTGGCCGCCGGCCGGGCCCGGGAGCTGCTGGGGCCGGACAAGATCATCGGCGTGTCCGCCCACAACGCGGAGGAGGCCAAGGCCGCCCAGGCGGCGGGAGCCGACTACCTGGGCGTGGGCGCCGCCTTCGTCACCGGCACCAAGACCGACGCCAAGCCTATTTCCAGGGACACCATCCGCGCGGTCACCGCTGCCGTGGACATCCCGGTGGTGGCCATCGGCGGCATCAGCCATGACAACGTCCTGGAGCTGGCGGGCTGCGGTCTGGACGGCGTGGCGGTGGTCTCCGCCCTGTTCGCCCAGCCGGATGTGAAGGCGGCGGCGGCGGAGATGCTGCGGCTCAGCCGGAAGATCGTCCGGCCGTAAATATTTCACGAGAAAGCGGCAAAGCCGCTTCTTCGCGGCGGACCGGGGGCACCACCTTTCGCCGCGTTAAAAAACTTCAATGCAGAAAGGAAGCAGACAAATGAGAACAGCATTGACGATCGCCGGAAGCGATTCCAGCGGAGGCGCCGGTATTCAGGCTGACATCAAGACCATGACGGTGAACGGCGTATTCGCCATGAGCGCCATCACGGCCCTGACCGCCCAGAACACCACCGGCGTCACAGATATTTTGGAGGCCACGCCCGCCTTTTTGGAAAAGGAACTGGACGCGGTGTTCACGGACATTTTCCCCGACGCGGTGAAGATTGGCATGGTCTCCTCCGCGGAGCTCATCACCGTCATCGCGGACAAGCTCCGCCAGTACGGCGCCCGCCACATCGTGGTGGACCCAGTCATGGTGGCCACCTCCGGGGCCAAGCTCCTGCGGGACGATGCCATCGAGGTTTTGAAGGAGCGGCTGCTGCCCCTGGCGGAGGTGCTGACCCCCAACATCCCGGAGGCGGAGATCCTCTATGGCGAAAAAATTGAAAGCGCCGAAGACATGGAGACCGCTGCCCGGGCTATCGGAGAGCGGTACGGCTGCGCTGTTTTGTGCAAGGGCGGCCACCAGCTCAACGACGCCAACGACCTGCTGTGGACCCCCGCCGGCAGCCGCTGGTTCCGGGGCCGCCGTATTCAAAATCCCAACACCCACGGCACCGGGTGCACTCTCTCCAGTGCCATCGCCGCCAACCTGGCCAAGGGCTTCACTCTGGAGGAGTCTGTGGAAAAGGCCAAGGAGTACATCTCCGGTGCTCTGGGCGCTATGCTGGACCTGGGCCATGGCGCCGGTCCCATGGACCACGCCTTTGACATCAAGGACAGCTACCGGATGGAGGCGCAGCGGTGAAAAAAACAACCGTCGTACAAAACGGCCTCATCTGGTTCGGCGCCGGCGTGTCCCTGGCGGAGATCCTCACCGGCACCTACTTCGCCTCTCTGGGCATGGCCCGGGGCATGGCGGCAATTCTTCTGGGCCACCTGATCGGCGGCGCCATGATGTATCTGGCGGGACTCATCGGCGGCTGCACCGGCCTGAGCGCCATGGAGACGGTGAAGCTGAGCTTCGGCCGCCGTGGCGGTATGCTGTTTGCGGCGCTGAACGTGCTGCAGCTGGTGGGCTGGACCGCCATTATGATCTATGACGGCGCCCTGGCGGTAGGGGGCATCTTTCCCGTGGGCTGCTGGGTGTGGTGCCTGGTCATTGGCGGGCTCATCATTTTGTGGATCGCTGTGGGCATCACCAATCTGGGCTGGCTCAACAAGATCGCCATGGCGGCGCTGCTGCTTTTGACGCTGGTGCTGTGCAAAGTCATTTTCTTCTCCGGCGCCGCCCCCGGCGCCATGGAGGGCGACGCCATGAGCTTCGGCGCGGCGGTGGAGTTGGCGGTGGCCATGCCCTTGAGCTGGCTGCCCCTCATCAGCGACTATACCCGCGAGGCGGAAAAGCCTGCCCAGGCCACTCTTTGCAGTGTGGTGGTCTACGGCCTGGTGTCCTGCTGGATGTATGTCATCGGCATGGGCGCCGCCTTGTATACCGGGGAGTCTGACATCGCCCGGATCATGGTGAAGGCGGGCCTGGGCATTGCGGCCCTGGTGATCCTTATCCTCTCCACCGTTACCACCACGTTCCTGGATGCCTGGTCTGCGGGTATCTCCGCGGAGTCCCTGTGGAAAAAGCTCAACGGCAAATGGACCGCCATCGCCGTGACGGCCATCGGTATCCTGGGGGCCATGCTGTTCCCCATGGATGACATCACGGATTTCCTCTATCTCATCGGCTCCGTGTTCGCGCCCATGATCGCCGTGCAGATTGCGGACCACTTCCTGCTGCACCGGGACCGTTCCGGCGTGGACGCCGACGGGCGGAACCTGGTCATCTGGCTGGTGGGCTTTGCCGCCTACCGTCTTCTGATGCGGGCGGACATCGTGGTGGGCTATACCCTGGTGGATATGGTGCTGACCGTGGCGCTGTGCTTGGCGGCGGACCGGCTGTTCCCGAAAAAAGGATCCGTCTGACATGCGGGCGGGCAGCTCCATTTGCCAACAAAACTTGGCGCTGAGGCGCAAGCATGAATAGGGAAGAAATCTTAGCTGCCAGCAGAAAAGAAAACAAAAATCAAGACATCGCCGAAGCGGAATGCTTGAAACAAGCAAGGTGGCCTACACGGTGGGCTGCCTGGTTTGCTGCCTGATTTGCGCGCTGCAGTGGCTATTCACAAATACCGTCAACTGGGGATGCTGGGTCGTAAATTTCAGTATTTTGGGGACGATTTTCCTTGTGAAGTCAATGAAAATGAAAAAGCGCCATGAGATTTTCATGACCGTTTTTTATTATGGATTCTGCACATTTTTTGCAGTCGGATTTGTAATGAGCCTGCGGGGATAAAATCGATGGAAGATTCACTGGCTCTTCATAACCGAATCAAAGAAGCGAGAACGGAAAAAGGACTGTCACAGTCGGCTCTTGCTGAAATGGTCGGCGTTTCAAGAAATACCATCAGTTCGATTGAAACCGGGCAGTTTAGTCCGACAGCAAAACTGGCGCTTGTTTTGTGCATTGCATTGGACCATAAGTTCGAGGAGCTGTTCTATTTCTGAGCCTGACAAATCACCGCCTGCCGAAACGAGAGTTGGAAAGACCAACGCATCACGCACAATCAGCCTTGCATTCATTGCAAAAAAGCACCCACCCCGTTTGAAACGGGGTGGGTGCTTTTTCGGATACGCGGAAAGGCGCGGCGAAATGGCATGGCGCTTTTTCATTTACAGCTCTGCCTGCTGCCGCAGCAAGGCGATCTCCTCTGCGTAGCCGGGCAGCTCGTTGGGAGTCTCCAGGCAGAAAGGCAAGTCCCGCAGGGCCGGGTGGCGGACCACCCGGGCCAGGGCCTCCAGGCCGATGCAGCCGTGGCCGATGCGCTCGTGGCGGTCCTTCCGGGCACCGGTGGGATTTTTGCTGTCGTTGAGGTGCACGGCCTTCAGCCGTTCCAGGCCGATACAGCGGTCAAATTCCGTCAGCACGCCATCCAGGTTGCCGATGATGTCATACCCGGCGTCGGAGACATGGCAGGTGTCCAGGCACACACCCATTTTATCGCCCAGGTCCACCCGGTCCAGGATCTCCCGCAGCTCCTCGAACCGGCCGCCCACTTCGCTGCCCTTGCCCGCCATGGTCTCCAGCAGGACGGTGGTGGCCTGGTCCGGCCGCAGGATGTCATTGAGGCCCTGGGCGATGAAGGTAATGCCTGCTTCCGTTCCCTGCCCCACATGGCTGCCGGGGTGGAAATTATAATACTGCCCCGGCAGGTGCTCCAGGCGGCGGAGGTCGTCGGCCATGGTCTCCCGGGCGAAGGAGCGGTTTTTCTCCTCCACGCCGCACAGGTTCAGAGTGTAAGGGGCGTGGGCGATGATGGGGGCGAAGCGGTGCTCCGCCATCAGGGCCATCAGGGCCGCCGCGTCGGCGCTGTCCAGGTCCTTGGCCCTGCTGCCCCGGGGGTTCCGGGTGAAAAATTGAAACGTGTCCGCTCCCAGCTCCAGGGCCTGGCGGCCCATGGCCAGAAAGCCCTTGGAGGAGGACAAGTGGCAGCCGATGTGCAGCATAAAACAATCTCCTTATTTCAAAAAAGCTCGAATGGTGTCATACAGCTCCGCCGGCTCGATGGGCTTGGCCAGGTGGGCGTTCATGCCGGCGGCGCGGGAGGTCTCCCGGTCCTCCTCAAAGGCGTTGGCGCTCATGGCAAGAATGGGCACCGAGGCCGCGTCGGGCCGCTCCAGGCGGCGGATGGCCCTGGCGGCGGCCAGACCGTCCATCACCGGCATTCGGATATCCATGAGGACCAGGTCGTAGAAGCCTGCCGGAGAGCGGGAGAAGGCCTCCAGCGCCTCCCGGCCGTTGCCGGCGGTGTCCACAGACATACCCCGGGCTTCCAGCAGCCGTCGGGCGATCTCCGCGTTGAGGGGATGGTCCTCCGCCAGCAGGCACCGCTTCCCCGCCAGGTCCGGAGCGGAGGATGGGGACAAGGGGTGGGCTGCCGCGGCGGGCGCAGGCGCCTCCGGCAGAGGCAGCGGCACCCGGACCGTGAACCGGGAGCCTTTGCCGGGGGGGGATTCCGCCGTGATGCGGCCGCCCATGAGCTCCACCAGGTTCTTGCTGATGGCGAGGCCCAGTCCGGTGCCGCCGTAAGCGCTGGTGGTGCCGGTGTCCGCCTGTTCAAAGGGGCGGAACATCCGCTTTTGGAACTCCGGGCTGATGCCGATACCAGTATCGGTGACGGTAAAGCGCATCCAGGGCACGGTGCCCCGGGAGGTCTCCTGACGGACGGACAGGCGCACAGAGCCGCCGGGCGGCGTAAATTTGATGGCGTTTGCTACCAGGTTGATGAGGACCTGGCGGAGCTTCATGCCGTCGCCCCGGTAGGGGCCGTCCGGCAGCAGGGGCAGCTCCGAGCGGTAATCCACCTTCCGCTCCGCCGCCTGCTCCTGGCAGATGGTGTCGATGTCCCGCAGGAAGCGGCTGAGATAGATGTCCCCGTCCTTCAAGGCGAGCTTGCCGCTTTCAATGCGGCTCATGTCCAGGATGTCGTTGATGAGGGACAGCAGGTACCGGGCGGAGTCGCCTACCTTGGCAATGTATGCCGCCGCCTGCGCCGGGTCCTGGAGACTCTGGGCGGCCAGGGCGTTCATGCCGATGATGGCGTTCATGGGGGTGCGGATCTCGTGGCTCATGCGGGAGAGAAACTCGCTTTTGGCGGCGCTGGCCTGCTCCGCCCGGTCCAGTGCGGTCTGCAAAACCTGCTTTTGCCGCTCCTGCACCCGGAACAATCCGGTGATATCCGACCGGGTAAAGAGAATGGTGGTGTGGGTGTCATCCAAATAGGCCATTCGCCACCGTTTCCGGCGGAGCTGGCCGTTTTCCAGCACGGAAAAGGACACGTTGTATGAATCGTTGGTCCGCAGACCCCTGCGGATGGCGGACAGCTGAAAGGCCTGGCGGGCAGCATCCCGCTGCTCGTCTATGATGAAGCGGAGAATGAAGAGCTCCAGTTCCTCCTCGTAGTCTATCACATGGTCCACCTGGAGCTGAACTTCCAGCTGGCCGTTGCGGTAGCAGGTCAGCTTCCGGTCCTTCACGTTCACCAGGCCCAAAAAGCCGAATTCCATCTCCACCAGCCGGTTGATGATGGCGGTGGAGGTCCGTTCCTGGTCAATGTCGTAGGTGTAGACGAAGCCCATGGTGTCGCCGCTTTCCACATCCCGGTACAGCTTGGCGTAGGTCCGCACCCAGCGAATGGAGCCATCCGCCGCGCGGCGGCGGTATTCCATGGTGCGGCTGGCTTGGCCGGAGGCAAACAGAGCTTGCAGGGCGGCGGGAGAGAAGGCATGTGTCAGCTGTCCGGACATCTCGTCGGAGGCGCACAGAGCCGCCGTGCGGCGGACGACCTCCGTATAACTGCCGGAAGGCTCCAGGGGGGAAAGGTCCCGGCTCTCCGCCACGTCCAGCAGCGTGTCCCGGGAGATATTGGCCCACAGCTTCCCCGTCAGGGTCTCGCTCTGGGTGGCGGAGAGGAAGTCCACCTCCGTCTGGTAGCGGCGGAGGGTATCCAGCTCCGCCAGCTTTTGACGGGTGACATCGGAAAAAACACAGTGGATCAGCAGCTTGCCGGACAGTGCCGGGCGCAGCTGGGCGGCCCCGCTCATCCAGCGGGTGGCGCCGGCGGCGTCCCGAATGCGGCAGGAAAACAACACCTGGTCTTCCGCCTGGGCCAGGTCTGACAGGGCGCTGACGGCCTGGGCCAGATCCTCCGGGTGCAGGTAATCCGCCAGGCGGAAGCTGGCGGTCCGCAAAAAGCAGTCCCGGTCGGGGTAGCCCAGCAGGCGGATGCCTGCCAGATTGATGTAGCGGATCTCCAGGTCCCTTCCCGGGGACAGCCACAGCAGCGGGCAGGGCTGGTCATCATAGACCGTCTGGATCTGCCGGTACTGCTCCACCGTGGATTCCGGGACCACTTCCCCCTGGGGCAAAACGGTGTACAGCTGGTAGAAGACCGGCCAGCGGCCCTGGTACAGCTCATCGGTGGGTACGCCCCGGACCTTTACCAGGAGAGGCTGGCTGTCGGAACGGAGAAGGCGAAACTCCAGGGAAAAGGCCTGCCGGGTTTCCGCAGAGGAGCGGACGGCGCGGGCCACCCGAAGCAGGTCGTTGGGATGGATGTATTCCCGAATCAGAAAGCGCTCCGGCGGCTGACCGGAAACACCCAGCAGCTCCGCCAGGGAATCGGACGCCCACAGGGGGGTGAAGGCCGGGTCGGCGGCATAGGCGGCCGCGCCGTCGGCGGCGTCAGCGAGAAAGGACCGGAGGTCCTTTGGGTTTTGAAACAGGTCAGACATGGCGTTCTCCTCCCCGGATGTCCCCGCCAAAGGTGGGGAATGGCTGCCTCCATTGTACCGCACCGGCGGGCGGGATGCAACGCAGCGGAAAAAACTTTGCCCGCCGGCAGAGCCGGCGGGCAGTCATCAGTGGGTCTGTTGGGGGATGGGGCCATCCCCCTCCTGTTCCAAGTAAAGTTCTTCCGCCCGGCACTGAGCATCTATCAAGGTTTGGCGCAGATGCGCCAAACTCTCCTCTGCATCGGTCATAGCGTTGAACAACAGGATATACTCTTTGGAGATTGTTTGCATATGGGGCTCAATCCTTTCTGAAGTGGCACAAGATATTGGATGCGATGTACCTATCATACACAAAATGAAAGGGGGATTCTGCCGGAATCTGTCGAGTGATCCTGTATTTTGCTGAAAATCGAAAATTTGTGCATTTCCGGCGGGAACGGAGCCCTTCCCCGTCGAAAAAAGTCCCCGGGGCCGAGGCTCCGGGAACTTAGAGAGGGTCAGGGATTCACGGCAGCTGTGTCCATCAGGTGGATAAGCACCCGGATGCCCTGGGCGTAGGAGCGCAGGGAAATGCGTTCATCCGTGCCGTGGACGCCCCGGGCCACATCCTCCGGCGAAGCCATAAAGGGGCTGCACCGCAGGCAGGTGTCGCAGATGATCTCATAGTGGTGGGCGTCGGTGGCGCCGGCGGTGAGGGAGGGCACGAACACCACATCCTGGAAGTACCGCCCCATGGTCTCCGTCAGCTTGGCGTAGCCGTAGCCGTCGGTGCGGGCGGTGGCGGAGGGGTCGTTGGCCTGCAAAAACCGCAGGGACACGGTCTCGTCGCCGATGGCCGCACGGACATGGGAGAGCAGCTGCTCCACGGTTTCTCCTTCGGCGATGCGGAAGTTCACCACGGCGCTCATGTCCTGGGGCATGACGTTGCAGGCGGCGCTGCTGCCCCGGATGACGGTGGGGGCGATGGTGGTGGTGACAAAGGGGAACAGCTCCCGCCGCTGGGCGCAGATACGGGCGATGGCGTCGGCATTGCCCTCCACATCCCGCACCAGGGATTTCAAAGGCTCCTCCGTGATATAGGGGGCCAGGGCGTTGAAAGCGCCCACCATCACCGGCGTCAGCTTCACCGGGAAGGGATTTTCCACGATGCGGGCGATGGCTTGGCTCAGGTGGCCCAAGGAGGTGCCGCCGAAGGGCCGGCTGGAGTGGCCGCCCCGGCTCTTGACGGACAGCTCCAGATCCGCGTAGCCCTTTTCCATCAGGTCCACGGGAGAGAGGTACGTGTCCGGCGCGCCGTAGGGGGCGCCGCTTTCAATTTTGCCGCCGCCCTCGTCCAGCACGAATTCCAGCGTCACGCCACGGCTTTGCAGCGTTTCCGCCAAGGCCCGGGCGCCCAGGTTCAAGGTCTCCTCGTCATCGCCGAAGGACAGGTACACTGACCTGGCGAAGCGCTTGCCGTGGGCAAGCAGATACTCCGCCGCCTCCAGGCAGCCGAACACCTGGTTTTTGATGTCCAGAGTGCCCCGGCCCCAGATGTAGCCGTCGGCAATGGCGCCGGAAAAAGCGGGATGGGTCCAGTCGTTCTCGGTGCCCTCCACCACCGGCACCACATCCTGGTGGGACATGAACAGGCAGGGCCGCAGGGAATCGTCGCTGCCGGGCAGGGTGATGAGCAGGCTGTGATGGCCGATGACCTCAAAGGTGCCGGCGGCCATGACATGGGGGTAGCTTTCCCGGATGAGGGCGTGGAGCTTGTCGAACTCGCCGAAGTCGGTGAGGCTGTGGTCCGCGCAATTGATGGTGCGGCACTGGATGGCCCGGCTCAGCCGCTTCGCGGCGCCGGCGCTGTCCAGGTCGGGAAAATCGTCCTCGTGGGCGAAAAAATCCAGAATGTCTTTCATACGCCTTTATCCTCCAGATAGCGGCTTAAGAATTCCCGGGTGCGGGCTTCCTTGGGATTGCCGAACACCTCCGCCGGGGCGCCCTGCTCCAGAATGACGCCCTGGTCCATGAACACCACCCGGTCGCTGACCTCCTTGGCGAAGGCCATCTCGTGGGTGACCACCACCATGGTCATGCCCTCCTTGGCCAGAGCCTTCATGACATCCAGCACCTCGCCCACGATCTCCGGGTCCAGGGCGGAGGTGGGCTCGTCAAAGAGCATGATCTCCGGCTCCATGCACAGCGCCCGGGCAATGGCCACCCGTTGCTTCTGACCGCCGGAGAGCCGGCGGGAGTCCGCGTGGATGAAATCCCCCAGACCAACGGCCTTCAGGTGGCGGATGGCGGTCTCCTCCGCCTGGGCGCGGGGGATGTGCTTGACGGAGATGGGCGCCAGGGTGCAGTTGTCCAGCACGTTTTTGTTGTTGAACAGGTTGAAGCCCTGGAACACCATGCCGATGCGCTGGCGCAGGCCGTCCAGGTCGGCGTACAGGTCCGTCAGGTCCTGGCCGCCGAACCAGATGTGGCCGCCGTCAGGCTCCTCCAGCAGGTTCAGGCAGCGAAGCAAAGTGGACTTGCCGGAGCCGGAGGCGCCGATGATGCACACCACCTCGCCCTTTTGCACGTCCAGGTCGATGCCCTTGAGGACCTTCAGGGGGCCAAAGGACTTTTCCAGTCCCTGAATGGAGAGAATCGGTTCCATAGTCTGACCTCCTTAGTTGGAACTGGGAACACCCCGGTAGGTGTTCAGGCTGAGGCGGGCGGAGAGCTTGTTCAAAAGCGCGCTGATGCAGCAGGTCATAATGAGGTAGATGATGGCGGCGGAGACGTAGTTGGGCAGGTTCTTGTAGTAAATACCCGCAACGCTGGTGGCCGCGTACATCAACTCCACCACGCCGATGCAGTTGAGCACAGAGGAATCCTTGATGTTGATGATCATTTCGTTGCCGATGGCGGGGATGGAGTTTTTCAGCGCCTGGGGGAACACCACCTTCATCATGGTCATCCAGGAACTCATGCCCAGAGACCGGGCGGCCTCCGTCTGGCCGGCGTCAATGGATTCCACGCCGCCCCGCAGTACCTCGGAGAGGTAGGCGGCGGAGTTCAGGGACACCGTGGTGAGACCCGCGATGAAAAAGCTCCAGATGGTGTTGATCTCCGTCACGGAAAGGTCCGTGTGGCTTGTGAACAGACCGAAGCCCGCGTAGTAGATGATAAAGGCCTGGAGCATCATGGGAGTGCCCCGGATGACCGTGGCGTACAGGGCGGCAAACCGGCTGCACAGGATCTTGATGAACTTCACGTGGTCCCGGTCCCGCTTGGTGGGCGTCTGAATACGCAGAAACACCAGGCCCACCGCCAGAAGGAAGCCGAAGATGGTGCCGAAAAAGGCCAGCCGCAGCGTGGTCCAAAGGCCCCGCAGGAACAGGGTCCGGCTATTGTAGAACATGTACACCATGGCCTGGAAGAAGGGACTGGGGTTGCTGTCCATATGGGTCACTTCCCGGATCACCTGGCACAGCACGTGGAGCCGGTCCGCCAGCACCAGCGCCGCCACGGCCCAGATAACATAGGAGCCGTACCGGGCCGCCCGGCGGGCGGCGGGGACGCAGAAGCGGGACTCCGCCCGGTAGCGGCGTTTCAGCCGCAGCTTGCTGACAAGCGCCGCCAGGGAGACCAGGCAAAACGCCCCGCACAGGGCCAGAGCCGTCCAGGCCAAAGCGGTCTGGCTCAAAAAGAAGCCGTACCGCTGGGAGAAAACGTATGTCAGCGCCGCCGCCAAGGACAGCGCGCTGCCGGAGAGAAAGACATAGGGGTGGTCCGCTGCGGCGAAGCGCCACAGGGCGGCCGCCCGGCCCCGGAGCCATCTCCCGGCATCGCCGGGGATGGCACACAGGGCGGAGAGAATGTTGTTCATGGCCATTACTTGGGCTGGCGCTCGTTGGCGGCGGCCAGGATCTCGGCCCGGTCATCCTCGCTGAGCTGAGCCAGAGCGGCGTTCACCTGGTCCAGCAGCTCGGTGTCGTCCTTGCGCAGACCCACGCAGGAGCCGCGGAAGCCCAGGGTGAAGCCTTCGCCGTCGGCGAACTCGATGACCTTGAAGGTGGGATTGGTGGCAAGGTAGCCCGGGGTGTTCTCCATGTTCACCACGATGGCGTCGCAGGTGCGCTGCTCCAGGCGGGCGATCTGGTTGGGCACGCTGTCCACGGCGGGCAGGTGGTTGACGCCCTCGATCTGGTCGATGACGGTGTCCAGCATGGTGTCCTTCTGGCCCAGCACGCTGGCGCCGGCGAAGTCCGCCAGGGTGGTGGCGTCGGCGTACTCGGAATCACCGTTGACCATGAGGCCGTACTCCGTGGTCTTGTAGGGCTCGCTGAAGTTGATGGACTGGCGGCGCTCCTCGGTGTCGGCCATGCCGGCGATGATCATGTCGATCTGGCCCTGGTTCAGCGCCTCAATGAGGCCGCTCCAAGCCAGCTTCACCACCACCAGGTCGGCGTCCAGATAGTCGGCGATGTGGCGGGCGATCTGCACGTCGTTGCCGTCGGCGTAGAAGCCGGGCAGGTTCTCAATGGGCACGTTCAGGTCGGTGGCGGTGTCCTCCTGCCAGTTGTTGGGGGCGTAGGCGCACTCCATGCCCACCCGGATCTGGCGGCGCTCGCCGGAGCCCTCCTCCTGGGCGGGAGCTTCTTCGGCGGGGGCCTCTTCCTTCTTGGCGCCGCAGGCCGCCAGGCTCAGCGCCATGGCAAGGGTCAGCAGCAGGGCAAAAACTCTTCTCGTGTTCATAAAAACTCTTCCTTTCTCTGCTTGGGGAAAAAATAACAGCCATGGATGTTGCGGAACATCCATGGCTGGCGTTGAAAAACACAAAGTGCCTCCTGAAAGAAGGCTGTCGGCCAATGATAGCGCTCCACATACTGTGACAGTCCGTCAGATATTCTCTGACGGCCCAGCAAAGCGCGCCGCAGGAAGCGCCTCCTTGCTTCGGCAGCGGACCCTTTCCCCACCCGGAGTTCCTGCCCCGGAAACGGTGGGTACTGATGTACACTGCGCCTCTACCATTGTCTCGGTCAAAGGACCGAAGACGAATTTGGAATTGTTGGGGAAAGGGTACTACTTCAGTTGGCGGATGTCAAGACCAAATTTTGCCTTTCTGCGGAAACCGCAAAAAAAAGCCGGTGCCAACGGAAAATTTATATAAAATAGCATAAAATTATGGTCCATAGCTTAAAATTATGGTCCGCCGGCAAAGGACAAAAAATCTGCTTGACAAACAAAAATGAGTGTGCTACTATCACACTCACAAAACGCAAGGACGCAGAGTAGTAGGCGGGGACGCGCTTTCAGAGAAGTGCCGGTTGGTGCGAGGCACGAAGTTCGCGGAGCCGTTGAACTGGCTGCAGAGCGGCCGTGCCGAAGGCAAGTAGGTGCGGACGGGTGCTCCCGTTACAGTGCAGGGATATGATGGTATCCCGCAGAGTGATTCTCCTATGGAGAATAAAGAAGAGTGGTACCGCGGAAGGATTTGCCTTTCGTCTCTTCTGCCCTGACAGGCAGGAGCGGCGAAAGGTTTTTTTGTTGCCTCCTGACCCCATCCAACATTCCGTATAGGAGGAAATCAACATGAACAAGAAATCCATCGCCAAGACCCCCTTTGCCCTCGCCTTTTCCGTGGGCGCCGTCCTGTTTTCTGCCCATGCTGGCGGCGGCTTTGCCACCGGCAACCAGGCCAACACCTACTATGTAGAGCTGGGCTGGGCCGGCACCATCGCCGCTGTCATTGCCATGCTGCTGCTGACGCTGACCATGCGCCAGGCCATGGTCATGTATAATTCCCGGGGACTGACCTCCTACAAGCAGCTGTTTGAGACGCTCTACCATCCCTTTGACAAGATCGAGTGGCTGTTTGAGATCTTCTTCTACATCATGGTGCTCATGGCCGTGGCCGCCGCCATCTCCGGCGCCGCCTCCGCCATGAACGGCTATTTCGGCATCAACTACTACGCCGGCATCGTGGTGGTGGGCATCATCGTCCTCATGCTGACCATCTTCGGCGCCGGGATTGTCCGCGCCGCTTCCACCTATATGGGTATGGCCATCCTGGTGACGGCCATCACCATCTACATTGTGGGCATTTTCAAAAGTGACAGCGCCATCACCTCCATCCTGGCAGCAGATTTCAAGGCCGCTGGCTTCGGCAACATGCCCAAGGCCATTGTGAACGCCTTTGTGTACGCCGGCTTCCAGTGCGTGACCCTTCCCACCATGATCGCCTGCGGTACCCCGCTGACCAATCGCAAGGGCTGCGGCAAGGCCATGTGGATCTCCTTCGCCATGAACACCGTGGCCCTGGTCCTCTCCATTTTCATGCTCCAGTCCTGGCACGGCGCTTACACCTCCGTGGAGGGCGGCACCACCATCCCCACCCTCACCTCCTGCAACGCCATGGGCATGAGCTGGCTCACCACCATTTACGGCATGTGCCTCCTCCTGTGCCTCATCTCCACCGGCGTGACCACCATCTTCGGCTTTGTGGCCCGGTTTGAAAAGCTCCCCATGTTCCGCGCCATCCAGTCCGCCCCCATCCGCAGTGCCATCGTTTCCGCGTTCATCATCGTGGTGTCCATGACCATCTCCCTGGTGGGCCTCACCAATATCATCAAGTACGGCTACGGCTACTGCGGCTACCTGGGCGTGGCCGTGGTGGTGATCCCCTTCCTGACTGTGGGCGCCTATAAGAACCGCGCCTACATCTGCAGCCACGGCGAGGAGTTCGCCCCCTGGGCGGAGACCTCCGGCTGTGAGACCGCAAAGAAAGCAGCATCCACTCGCCCCGCCGCTCAGTGCGACTGAGGCATTGAGAACGGAAAGGAGCAATAAGCATCATGGATAAAACGATTTTTCCCGGCTATACCGTAGGGCCTGACGCCTACGAGGACATTGGCACCGTCTGTCCGGCATACGGCAAAAAGGTGGCCGTCATCGGCGGCAAGCGGGCCTTGGCGGCGGCGGGCGATGCCATCGTGGCGTCTGCCCGACAGGCAGGCATGGAGGTCACCGGCGTATTCTGGTACGGCGGAGAGGCCTCCCGGGAGAACATGGACATGCTGCGGCCCCAGGTGGCTGACGCGGATATGATCTTCGCGGTGGGCGGCGGCAAAGCCATCGACACCTGCAAGGTCCTGGCCCATGAGACCAACCGGCCTTTCTTCACCTTCCCCACCATCGCCTCCACTTGTGCCTCCTGCACCAGCCTTGGCATTGTCTATCATCCGGACGGCAGCCTGCGGGAGTATTCCTTCTCCAAAATCCCGCCCAACCATATCTTTATCAATACGGAGGTCATCGCCAACGCTCCGGACATTTACCTCTGGGCCGGCATGGGCGATACCATGGCCAAGCATTATGAGTGCACCATTTCCTCTCGGAACGACACACCCGCCCACTCCGATGCCATGGGCATCGCCCTGAGCTCCATGTGTGCCGAGCCCGTCATACGCTGGGGCGAGCAGGCCATGGCGGACTGCAAGGCGCACAGGGTCACCCATGAGCTGACGGAGGTCATCCTGGGCATCATCATCTCCACGGGCTTCGTGTCCAATTTCGTCCAAGTGGATTACACCACTGGCCTGGCCCACGCCATTTACAACGGCTTTACCGTCCTGCCGTCCACGGAGGCCAACCACCACCTCCACGGCGAGGTGGTGTCCTACGGCATTTTGGTGATGCTGACCATCGACAAGCAGTATGAGGAGCGGGACAAGCTGTACCGTTTCAGCAGGTCCATCGGCCTGCCCACCTGTCTGGCGGATATCCACGCCAGGCCGGAGGATCTGGCGGCCGTCACCGCCAAGGCCCTGGCGGGCATCGATGTGCGGGTGTATCCATACCCGGTGACGGAGCAGATGATCGTGGATGGGATCATGGAGCTGGAGGCCTACCACCAGAGCCAAACCGCCGAGTAAACACACAGGCAGGAGCGCCGCGCAGCGGCGCTCCTGTTCTTTAGGCAGGAAAGCTATTCGATACGGGACTTCATGAAACGAATAAACTGCCGGGCCTCCCGGGTGATGAACACATCCTTGCGCCACACCACGGCGATGTTCAAAAGCAGCGGCTCCCGCACCGGCAGGGCCACGATGGGCTCGTTGGGTTCCAGGACCTGGGGCAGCAGAAAGGCCCCCGCCAGGCCCTTGCGCAGAAAGCTCTTGATGGTCAGCAGCTGGTTGGAGTGGAACAGCACGTTGGGTGTCAGGCCGGCGCTTCGGAAACGGTTTTGCAGCAGCTCCTGGTGGTAATAGCCGCTGGTGAACAGGATGAGGGGCTCCCCGGCCGCCTCTTCCAATGTCACGGCTTCCCGCCGGGCCAGGGGACTGTCCTTTCCCACGCAGTACATCATCTGAGTCTGGATGAGGGGCTGGATCTCCAAGGAGGCAGGCGGCGTCTCCCCCATGGCGATGATGGCCAGCTCCAACTCCCCCCGCTTTACCAGGTCCCTGGCGGTCTCGGAACCCACCTCCGTCAGCTTCATGTGGATCTCCGGGTGGGTGCAGGTGAACTCGGCGAAGATCTGGGGAAAGAGAAAATAGCCCACCATGGGCGGAAGCCCCACGGAGATGGTGTTGTGCCGCTGGCTCAGCTCCTGAAAGTCCGCGGACAGGTTGTCCACCTCCGCCAAAATGGCGTCGCACCGCTTCAAAAACAGCTCCCCGTCCGGTGTGGGCGCCACCGACCGTTTGCCCCGGCTCAGCAGCAGTACGCCCACCTCCTGCTCCAGCGCCTGGATGGCGGAGGTGATGGCCGGCTGAGAGATATGCAGGGCTTCCGCGGCCTGGGTGATGCCGCCCAAATGGCAGGCGGCGGAGAAATAGCGCATCTGTGTGAGCTTCATGGGAACTGCTCCTTTAAATCATAAATAAAATCAATGAAACGATTGATAATCCGTATTTTACTTATTATAAAAAATGTGATAGCCTAAAGTCAATGAACATACGAAATTTTGCAAATCAAGGAGGAATCACAGATGACGGAGCGGGAATTTTTTGTGGGAGCGGATGTCCCCCGGGTGCCCCGGGAGACGCTGGAGCGGCTGCGGGCTTACGGCGCCTGCGTGGCCGGGGACGCCATGCGGGGCTTCAACGCCATGGACGGCCGCATCCGTGCCCTGGCGTCGGAGGCGTGTGTCTGCGGCTGCGCCGTGACGGTACGCCTGCGGCCCGGCGACAATCTGATGCTCCACAAGGCCATTGAAATTGCCCAGCCGGGCGACATCCTGGTGCTGGACACCGGCGGCAGCTACCGCCACGCGGTCATCGGCGGCATGATGTCCGCCGCCGCCTTCGGCAAGGGCATCGGCGGTCTGGTCATTGACGGCGCCGTCCGGGATATCGAGGACCTGCGGCAAAACGGCTACCCTGTGTTTGCCGCCGCCGTGGTGCCCAGCGCCGGTGACAGCGAAGGCCCCGGCCAGCTGAACCGGCCCATCAGCTGCGGCGGTGTGCCGGTGCTGCCCGGCGACATCATCGTGGCCGACGGCAACGGCGTGACGGTGGTGCCCCGGGACTGCCTGGAGCTGGTGCTGGAGCGGTGCGAGGCCCGGGGCCAGGTGGAAAAGAAGCGCATGGCGGAGATCCGGCAGGGCCAGGTGACCGCCGCTGGCATCCTGGCCAAGCTGGAAAGGGCCGGCTACTGAGAGGAGGAGAACAAATGACGTCTTTGCTGGAACGGCTGCAAGCCGGCGCTCCCCTTTCCTGGGACCTGGCTCTGGTGACGGACAGCCTGGATGACGCGGGCGTGGAGGCGGTGACCGCCGCCCGCGTGCTGGACCCGGCCCGGGTGCTGGTGGCCGTGGACCACGACACCCCCGCCGGCACGGTGGCGGTGGCGGAGAAGCAGCGCAAGCTGCTGGACTTTGCCAGAGACCAGGGCCTTCCCTTCCGGTACGGGCAGGGCATCGGCTACCACCTGGCTCTGGAGGGCGGCCTGAAGCCCGGCTCCGTGGCGGTGTGCTGCGGGCGGCACGCCGCGGTGCTGGGGGCCGGAGGCGTTTTGGGCCTGTCCCTGCCGCCAAAGGAGCTGAAAACGGCCCTGGAGACAGGCACCGTCTCCCTGCCGGAGGCGGAAGTGTGCCGCCTGCGTCTGGCGGGGGCGCTGGACCGGTATGTGACGGCCTGGGACCTGGCGCTGCATCTGGCGCCCCGGTGCCGGGGAACGCTCGCCGTCCTCGGCGGCGGAGGTCTGGACTTTTGCCAGCGGGCGGCAGTGTGCGGCCTGCTGGCGGCGTCCGGCGCCGTCACCGCTCTTTTCACGGAGGAGCCCCTGGATGGGGCGGAGACCGTGGAGCTGGCGGCGGTGGAGCCAATGGCGGTGCTGCCGGGGAATTTTGAAAGGATCGTCCCCGCCTCCCGGGTGGACGGCCTGCGGGTGAACCAGGTGTTCATCGGCGGCTGTGCCGGCGGGACGCTGGAGGCCCTGCGGCAGACGGCTGCGATCTGGCGGGGCCGCCGGGTGAATCCCTATGTGCGGGTGCTGGTGGCGCCGGCTACCGCCGCTGTGTACGCCCAGGCCCTAGAGGAAGGGCTGGTGGAGGTATTCATGGAGGCCGGCGCGCTGGTGATGAACCAGGGCTGCTCCGCCTGCTGGGCCCAGAGCCAGGGCCGCTGCGACGGCGGGGAGGTCTTTGTGACCACGGGCTTTATCAACTGCCCGGGCTGGGCTGGCCGGGGCCACAACGGCATTTACACCGCGCCGGTGGAGCGGGCCGCCTGGGCGGCCCTTACCGGCAGCCTGTTTGAAAACTGAGGAGGGAGCCCATGGACGAACGGTTTGAAAGCCGGGTGTGGCGCCTGGGGGACCACATCGACACCGATGTCATCATCATGACAAAATACCTGGCCAAGTCCTCCCTGCGGGACATGGTGCCCCATCTGTTCGAGCCCCTGCGGCCGGACCTGGCGGCAAAGCTCCGGCCGGGGGACTGCATCGTGGCGGGGGAGAACTTCGGCTGCGGCTCCTCCCGGGAGATGGCGGCCTCCGTGCTGAAAACGGCGGGCATCCGCTGCATCATCGCCAAGAGCTTCGCCAAAATTTTCTTCCGCAACGCCATTAACAACGGCCTTCTGCTCATCGAGTGCCGGGAGCTGTATGAAAACTGCCGGGAGGGAGATACCGTCACCGTGGAGGTGGGGCGGGAGCTCCGCTGCAACGGCAGGACCTACCCCATCCCCGCGTACAGCCCGGCGGTGCTGGAGATTCTGCGCCACGGCGGCCTTGTGGCCCGCATGAAGGCCATGGACAAGTCCGCCGTGGGGGCGCCCCCACCGGAAAACCCCTTCCGAAACCGACACCAGCCGGGACGCACCCTGGCGGAGCAGCTGCTCATCCAGAACACCGGCACCCTGGTGAAGCCCGGCGATGTGGTGACGGTCCGGGTGGACGAGGCGGTACTCCACGACATCTACGCCCCTTACATCTTCCGGCAGTTCCGGGACATGGGCTTTGACCGGGTATACGACCAGGACAAGGTCTCCGTCATGGTGGACCACTTGTACCCCACCTGCATCGACGACGACCCCCGCTGCTTCCGGTACAGCCGCCGTTTTCAGGATGAATACGGCGTGAAGCGGCTGTGCGTGGGCGAGGGCATCAGCCACCAGCTGGCCCTGGAGCAGGGCATCGCCAAGCCGGGCAAGGTGGTGTTCGGCACCGACAGCCACACCACCACCTACGGCGCCGTGGGCGCCTTTGCCACCGGCGTGGGCTACACGGAGATGGCCTCCATCATCGGCAGCGGCCAGCTGTGGGTCCGGGTGCCCTCCGCCATCAAGGTGGTGGTGAACGGCACGCTGCCCAAGGGGGTGTTCCCCAAGGACATCATCCTCCGGGTCCTGGGGGACCTGACCGCCGCCGGAGCCATTTACAAATCCCTGGAGTTCACCGGCTCCGCCATCGCGGGCCTGAGCATCTCCGGTCGGGCGGCCATCGCCAACATGGCGGTGGAGTGCGGCGCCAAGGCGGCGTTGTTCGCGCCGGATGAAAAGACCGCCGCCTTCTGCGGCGTGGACCCGGCGGAGTTCGCCTGGCTGCGCTTTGATGACGGCGCCCAATACGAACGGGTGCTGACCTACGATGCCGGAGAGCTGGAGCCCTATATGGCCTGCCCCTACTCTGTGGACAACGTGCATCCCCTGCGGGAGGTGGAGGGCACTCCCGTGGACCAGGTGTTTTTGGGCAGCTGCACCAACGGCCGCCTGGAGGACCTGGCCGCCGCCGCGAAGGTGCTGGAGGGGCGCCGTATCAGCCCCTATGTGAAATTTATCGTGACGCCGGCCTCCCGGGAGGTGTACCGCCAGGCGGCGGAATTGGGATATCTGAAGACCCTCATCCAGGCGGGCGCCATGGTGACCCATCCCTTCTGCGGCCTATGCCAGGGCCGCAGCGGCGGTCTGGTCAGCGCCGGCGAAGTGGTCATCGGCACCCACAACCGCAATTTCATCGGCCGCATGGGCAGCCCCCAGGCCAGGACGTTCCTGGCAAGCCCGGCAGCGGCGGCAGCCGCCGCCCTGGAGGGGAAGATCACCCATCCTGGCAAATATCTGTGAAAAGGAGAGCCGGACGCTTTCGCGTCCGGCTCTCCTTTTCACAGGCGGAAAGCGCCCTAGCCAATGCCGTAGGTCTCCATCCAAAAATTGATCTGGAGCATGTATGCCGCCATCTGGGGACCGGCCATCAGCTGGCCGAACCAGGGCCTGCCGTAATCCTTGGGGGAGGCCAGGAACGCCTCACACTTTTCCCGGTCCAAAAAGCGGTTCACCGGAGCCCCACTGTCCGCCAGGACCTCCCGCAGCCGCCGGGAGAGGATAGCCTCGTAGGCGGGGTCGTAGGTCTTGGGATAGGGACTTTTTTTCCGGTGGAGGATTTCCTGCGGCAGCGCTCCGGCGCAGGCGGCCCGCAGCAGGGCCTTTTCCTCACCGGGGCGGTATTTCATGTGCCAGGGGACGTTGTAGAGGTATTCCACGATGCGGTGGTCGGCGAAGGGGACCCGTGCCTCCAGGCCCCAGGCCATGCTGGCCCGGTCCATGCGGTCCAGTAGGGTCTGCATGAACCAGCGGAGGTTCAAAAAGCTGACCTCCCGCCGCCGGGCCTCCTCCCCGCTCTCGCCGGGAAGCCGGGGCACGGCGCGCAGGGTGTCCTCATAGCGCTGGCGGGCATATTCCTCCAGCCGCAGCTCCCGGACCACATCGTCCCGCAGCAGGCAGGTCCTGGCCCCCATGTCCCGGGACCAGGGGAACGTGCCGGCCCCCAGCAGCTCCTCCCGGTAAAACCAGGGATAGCCGCCGAAGATCTCGTCGGCGCACTCCCCGGTGAGGGCCACCTTGTTGTGCCGCTTCACCAGGGAGCAGAAGTACAGCAATGACGCGTCCACATCCGTCATGCCCGGCAAATCCTTGGCCAGCACCGCGTCGTACAGAAGGTCCGCCAGCCGGGCGTCTCCGCACTCCAGATAGGTGTGGCGGACCGGAAGGCGCCCCACCAGCAGGTCCACATACGGACGGTCCTGGGTGGGCTGGAAGCTGCTGGCGTGAAAGTAGCGGCTGTTGCCGGTGAAGTCAAAGGAAAAGGTGTTCAGCGTGCCGCCCCGCTCCGCCAGGAAGGCGGAGGCCTCCACCGTGATGATGGCGGAATCCAGACCGCCGGAGAGAAAGCTGCACACCGGCACGTCGGACACCATCTGCCGCCGGATGGCGTCCCGCACCAGGAAGGAGACCTTCTCCACCGTCTCGGTATAGCTGTCCGTGTGGGGCTTTGCCTCCAGCGTCCAATAGGGCCGCTGCCGCAGCCCCTCCGGGGAAAAGACAGCCAGGGACCCGGGCAGCACCTCCCGGACGCCCTGAAACACGCCGTTTCCGGGAGTCCTGGCGGGGCCCACGGCAAACAGCTCCCGAAAGCTGTCCCCGTCCGCCCGGGGCGTGATGTCCGGATGGCGAAACAGGGCTTTGGGCTCGGAGGCGAACACCAGCGTCCCGCCTGTTTCCGCGTAAAACAGAGGCTTGACGCCCATCCGGTCCCGGCAGAGCACCAGCTTCTGCGCCCCGCTGTCCCAGACGGCGAAGGCGAAAATGCCGTTGAGCATGGCGGCGCAGGCCTCGCCGTATTCCATGTAGGCGTACAGGATGACCTCAGTGTCGCCGGTGGTCTCAAAGACATAGCCACGCCGCTCCAGCTCCGGCACCAGCTCCTCCGTGTTGTAGACCTCGCCGTTGTACACGATCACGTATTCCCGCCCGCCCCGGCGCCGGACCATGGGCTGGATGCCGCCGGCCACATCGCGGATGGACAGCCGGGTGTGGGCCAGGCCCGCCTGGGGGTCCAGATACTCCCCCGTCTGGTCGCTGCCCCGGTGGGCGATGGCCTGCCGCATTCGGACGAGAACCTCGTTCCACCGCTGCCGCTCTCGGGCAAAATCCGCCTGAAAATTGCAAAAACCGGAAATTCCACACATATTTTTCATTCACCCCACAAAAAAAGCGCCGCCTTTTCCGGCAAGCGCCATTGCTTACGGACCCATTCTATGCGTCGGCGGAGGGGGATGTGACAAAGAACGTAAAAACACGCTCCCGGATGTGAGCCGGGAGCGTGTTTTTGGGGAATGGTCAGATGTTTTGGTCCTTTTCCATCATGATGTCCAGAATGGTCTTGTCGGTCTCCACCATACCGGGAGTGCTGACCCGGCCCATGTTGCGGATGGCCTGCTCCGGCGTGGTGTCACAGATGCCGTCGGAGGCTTGCAGCACCACATCGCTCATGGCCAGGTGGGCGCACATCATGGCGGCGTTGGTGGCGGTGGCCAGCTTCAGGGCGCAGCCGATCTTGCCGCCGTCGCAGATCATGCCGGTGAGGTTGCCGCTCATGTCGATGATGGCTTTGCCGATCTGCTCGTCCGTGCCACCCATGAGCCACACCATGGCGGCGGCAGCGGCGGTGGCGGCGCTGACGCCGCAGCCGCAGGTGGCGGAGAGCTTGCCGGTGAACAGTTTGATGTACACGTTCAGGGCGTGGGAGAAGGCCAGGGCCTTTTCCAACTGCTCCTGGGAGGAACCCAGGTGGTGGGCCATCTCCACCACAGGGATGATGGCGGTAATGCCGTGGTTTCCGCTGCCGGCGCTGCTCATGACGGCGTAGGGGCAGCCGCTCATGCGGCCCTCGGCGCTGCTGGCCACCCGGAGCATGGCCCGCGCCGCCAGACCGTCGCCCAGGATATCCGCGTTTTTCAAGGCGGAGGCGATGCCGATGCCAAGCTGGTTCTCCAGACCGAAGTCTGCCAGTTTTTCGTTCATGTCCATGCCGTCCAGCATGAAGGCAAGCTCCTCCTGGGAGCACTGGTCCACCACGGCCTTGATCTCCGCCACGGTCATGGGCTTGAGCCGGGCGTGGAGGTCATCCTCGCCGCCGGCGGTATAGGGCTTTTCCAGCAGGACCTGGTTGTTGCGCTTGGTAAAGATAATATTGGAGTGGGTGCCCCGGATCTCACTGATGCCGATGCCGGCGGTGGTGATGACCTCCGCCCGGGCGTAGAGTTGGGTCTCGTCATGCTTGATCATGACGATGACATGGTGCTCCTCCACCATTTGGATGGCATCGGCGCTGACCTGGTCGGTGATGTCCTCCAGCAACTGGAGGCTCTTTTCCGGATTGCTGAGGCAGGCACCCAGGGCGGCGGCGTATTTCAGGCCCACCCGGGAAAAGCCGGGGATGCCCACGCTCATGCCGTTTTTATAAATGCCGGGATTGACCTCCATTTTGATGGAGACGATATCGCCGCCGATGGCGTGGTGGGCGTCGGCGGCGGCCAGGGCCACGCAGACAGGCTCCGTGCAGCCCAGGGCCGGGACCACTTCCTGACGCAGCAGTGTCAGCAGTTCTTCCTTTGTAATCATGGTAAAAGCTCCTTCCCCCAAATTCATTGGTCTCTTGCCTTCGTCATATCGGCATCATCCTGGCCACCGGCGGTGAGGCTATGGTGTGGGCGGCGTATTGCTCCGGCAATCCGGCCCTGGGTGTCGGCCCCGGCAACGGCCCGTCCTATATCGAAAAATCCGCTGATATCCCCATGGCCGTCAAGCATATTTTTGACAGCAAGACCTTTGACAACGGGACCATCTGCGCCTCTGAGCAGAGCATCATCACGGAGCGCTGCATCAAGGACCAGGTGGTCGCTGAGGTGAAGAAGCAGGGTGGCTATTTCATGAGCCCCGAGGAAAGCGAACAGGTGGGCCGGTTCATCATGCGTGCCAACGGCACGATGAATCCCAAGATCGTGGGCCGCTCGGCCCAGACCATCGCCGAAATGGCGGGCATTTCCATCCCCGTCGGGACCCGGGTATTGCTTTCGCCCCAGACTACGGTGGGGAAAGACAATCCTTATTCCCGGGAAAAGCTCTGCCCCATCCTGGCATTTTATGTGGAGGACGGCTGGGAAAGCGCCTGCGCCCGCAGCATAGAGATCCTGCAAAACGAAGGCGTCGGGCACACCATGACCATCCACAGCGAGGATATGAGCGTCATTCGGGAATTCGCCCTGAAAAAGCCGGTGTCCCGGCTGCTGGTCAATACGCCCGGAGCACTGGGCGGCGTAGGCGCTGTCAATCTCCTGCCACTGGGCGCCGCCCTGGATCATTTGGCTGTGGAGCAGGTCTCTCGTGTAGTCATCGATATAGGCGGCCTGCGTCTTGAGGGAGAGATAGGGCTCGATCATTTCCGATGAGGTCTCCGCCTGCAGCAGCGCACCCTGGGAATTCCGATAGTGCTCCATCGCGTTGCAGATGGCCCGTTTCAGGACATACTCCTCCCTGCGGTCCGCCTGCAAAGCGGGCCGCAGCGCTTCCAGCTGGCGGTCGGTGGACTGAATGGCAACGAGATAGTCCTCCTTTGCGTTCAGCGGCTGCACAGGGCGGATATACGCCTCCAGACACACATTTTCCGTAGAAAATGTATTCATGAAGCCGGTGATGTCCATGTACTCGTTCATGATGATCTCCGACTTGCCGCTGAAGGTGTGGAGCTGCACCACCACCAGCGCCACCAGGACCCAGGCGGCCGCCAGCATGGAGCCCATCAGCAGAAGGCTTTTTGTCTGAATCGACACGTTATACCATTTTTGCCGCAGCCATTTCATGCCATGCGCCCGCAATGGAAGCTGTCGCTCCCATTCCTTTCTTGAAACAGTGAAAAGCCGGAAAAGTGCCCGGTACCGCACACCGGCCCGGGGAAAACTCGATAGTTGTTTCATTTTACTATATTTGCACGGCAAATACAATTCCCGCGCCGCAAAAATTTGCCGGCCGTATGGTTCCTGCCGGGTGCCCGCCTGAAGCCGCGTCGGCAGGTGCCTCCGGCGGCGGAGACAGTGCGTGGGGCCGTGGAAATACAGACCCGCACGAACAATGCAGATACTGGAATTTCAGAGGAACTGCGGTATAATGAAACAAAGGGACAGGCATCTGTCCCGCGCCTGCCGGAAATGCCGGATGGGCATCGAATCAGAGAGAAAACAAGGAGTTCAAGCTTCCATGATACGGGAAAAACGTTTTTACAAGACCTTTTTTGTGTTGGCAATGTCTCTGGCACTGCAAAATTTGCTCATATACAGTGTCAATATGATGGATACCGTCATGCTGGGGCGGTACAGCCAGAATGCCATGAGCGGAGTCAGCCTGTGCAACCAGGTGCAATTCATGCTCCAGATGCTGGTGGAGGGCGCCGGCGAGGGCGCTGTTGTGCTGGGCGCCCAATACTGGGGGAAGAATAAATTGGAGCCGATTCCCCATATTATTGGCGCCGCTCTGCGTTTTGGCGGCGGAATGGCGGTTTTGATGTTTTTGATCGTGCGGCTTGCGCCAGGGCAGCTGCTGGGCCTTTTGTCCAACGAGCCGCTGGTCATCGCGGAGGGCGTCTGCTATTTCCAAATCATCAGTTTCTCCTATATCATTTTCACGGTGACCCACATTTTGGTGGCATCCCTGCGCTCCGTCGGCATTGTCAAGCTGGGATACATCATTTCCTTTTCCACGCTGTGCATCAATATTTCTCTCAATTATCTGCTGATCTACGGCAATTTCGGCTTTCCGGGACTGGGCGTCCGCGGCGCGGCCATCGCCACGCTGATCTCCCGGTGCGTGGAGCTGCTGATCGTCCTCTACTATTTGAAGTTCCGCGAGAAGCAGCTGCGCCTGACGCTGAAAAAGCTGGTCTTCATTGACACCAGCTATATTCGGGACTATATGCGGGTCTCCTTCCCTGTTCTGCTCAATCAGGCACAGTGGGGCGCGGCGCAAATGGTGCAGACGGGGATTCTGGGGCATCTGGGCGGCGATGTGACCGCGGCCAACGCAATTGCCGTGCAGGCCTATCAGGTGCTCTCCGTGGTCGCATACGGCGCTTCGTCGGCGTCCGGCATCATGGTCGGCAAGACCATTGGAGCCGGGAAGCGGTCGGAACTGAAGAAGCTGGTGCATACGCTGGAGGTACTGTTCTCTGTGATCGGCATCTGCACAGGCCTTTCCATTTTCCTGCTGCGTGCGCCGGTTTTGAAGGTGTTTGGCGGCTCGCTGACGGAAAGCGCCTATCGCCTTTCCATGCAGTTTATGGCGGTGATCGCCGTCACAACGGTGGGGACCTCCTATCAGGTGGCCTGCGACAACGGCATCATCCGCGGCGGCGGCGACACCGCCTTCAGCGCCAAGATGAACCTCATCAGTATGTGGCTCATCATCGTTCCCCTGTCCGCCCTGGCGGCCTTCCGCTGGAACCTGGCGCCGGCGGCGGTGTTCTTCCTGCTGAAGTGGGACCAGCTCTATAAGATCATCCCCGTGTCCATCCGGCTCCACAGCTGGAAATGGGTGCGGGTCGTCACCCGCGGCGACAGCGAGTGTGCCAAGCTGTGAATTGGCGCCCCGTATCAATAACAAGCACCGGCGAAGTCTGATTCCAAACTTCGCCGGTGCTTATTCACCGTGGTCAGTTGAGATAGCGCAGACGCCTGAGAAACTCCCGGTTCTCTGTTTTTTCACAGATGGCATCGATTCCGGAAGAGATCACCCATATGGCCATTCCTCTTGCCGCGCAGGTCACCAGCATGTCAATGATCATTTCGTGGTGCGCGGTCTCCTGGCCGGCGAAGGGGAAAAAGCAGATCAGCAGCTTCGGGTTCACTAGATACCATTTATAGTAGGAAAACCGCAGGCGCTGGGGCAGCGGCCATGTCCGCAGGGGCTTTTGCAGCTCCTCTCTGGGAAACCACCGGGACGCCTCATCCAGAATGTTTTCCGTCAGCCGCCTGGTATCCACCCATTTTCCTGCTTTTGGCAGCAGGCAGGCACTCAGATTGTCCAGCGCGGTCAAGTTGTCAAACAAGACGCCGTTGGGACGGTCCGGCCGTTCGATCTGAATGCCGATGTCCGTGCCGATCAATTTGGCCAGCTCCCCATGGGCATATTCAGTCCCGTTCAGGCAGAACGTACCGCCCAGCCAGCGCTGTCCGCCCAGAAAACAGTTCCTCAGCCGCACCGCCGTGCTGTAATTTTCATCCCGCAAGAAGGCGATCTCACCGCCGCAGATCTGAAAATTCAGAGGAGGCATCTCGGGAAACGCCAAGTCGGACACCCGCAGGATGACTTTCGTCCCGTCGTACTGCCCGGTCTGCTTGACCCCGCTGCTGCGGCATTTCCAGCCAAGAAGCTCATACAGTTTTTCTCCGTACTCGTCCGGATACAGACGGTAATAGGTCTTTCGGTTTTTGATGACGTCGATCCGGTCAGAGAAGCGGTACATGAATGCTTCGTCCAAATCAAAAAGGATGACGGCCGCTCCGTGCTCCAGCAGCAGCCGGACGCACTGCATGAGCTTTTCCAAATCCTTTTGGCGCAAGACCTCCGTGAGTCGGTCCAGGACCAGAAGTTCACTGTTCCAGAGCCAGGCCCGGAAGACACACAGCCGGTAATAATCCAGCAGGGAAACGTCCGCCAAGCTCAGCTCCATGGGAAGGAACAGGCCCATCTGCCGCATCGTATCTGCGGCTTCCGAACTGCTCAGCCGCAGCTCCGCCTGCTTCCGCTGGCTCCGGTTTAAGGATTTCCCCAGTGCCACCAGAAAATCCCATACGGTCAATTCTCTGGATTCAAACCGGTACTTGTCCACGATCATGCTGTTTTGCAGGATCCATCGCTCCAACGCCTGCCCGCCCACCCGGCGGCCGCAGGAAAAGGCTTTGCCGTGCTTCATGTGGGAGCCGCCCTTGAAAATGTCCAGATACGCCGTACCGGAGGCCAGGTGATCGTCCACGTAGATGCCGATACATTCCCCTCTGGAAATGGAGAGCTCAAAGTGATATTCCCAATCCTCCCGCTGAAAGCAGCCGTGCTCCACACGGATCAATTCTTCTTTCATGGGCGGTTATTCCCCCTGAAAAAGCAGCGGCAGCGTCACACAGCATTCCGTGCCGATCCCCACCGCACTGAAAATGTGAAGGCCGTAATCCTCGCCAAACATCAGCCGGATGCGGCTGTTGACGTTGCGCAGGGCGATCCCCCCCTTTTGCTGGCCGATCGCCGCTTCGGAGCCCTCCGCGAATTGCCGGTTCAGCTGCTCCACCCGTTCCTCCGGAATGCCGATGCCGTCATCCCGGACCCGCAGAAACAATGTCCGGTCGCTGTTTTCCACCACGATACGGACGGTGCCGGGGCCCAGCTTGCCCTCCAGGCCGTGGGAGACCGCGTTTTCCACCAAAGGCTGCAAAATGAGCTTCGGCATCCGTGCTTCCAGCAGTTTCTCATTTTCCAGCTCCAGCTCCATGGAGATCTTGTCTCCAAAACGGCACCGCTGGATGGTGAAATAGTTCTCCGCATTATCCAATTCATCCGAGAACGTCACATATTCCTTCACATTGGAAATGGTATAGCGAAAAAACGTGGCCAGCGCTTCCGTGGTCTCGGCGATATCTTCGCAGTCCGCCAGCAGCGCGTCGGTGCGGATGGCCTCCAGCGCGTTATAGAGAAAGTGGGGGTTGATCTGGTTTTGCAGAGCCAGATATTCCGCCTGCTTCTGCCGCAGCTTGGTGATCTCCTCGCCGTGCAGGCGTTCTTCCATGTCGGAGAAAAAGAACTTCAGCAGAGGATCGTTGCCCCAGTCCGTTTGCAAAACGGCATCCAGATCCCGGTCGCTTTGATAACGCTGCAGCGCTTTTCTCAATTTCCATCCGGCCCGCAGCCACATACGATCACCTACTTATACAGTTTCTTATAATCCGACGGGCTGACGCCAGTAGCCTTTTTAAACAATCTGGAGAAATATTTCAGGTCGCGATAGCCCACCATTTCCGCCACATCCTGGATGGACAGCGTGTCGCCGCACAACAGCTCCTTGGACTTGCTGATGCGCAGCTCCGTCAGGTAATCCATAAAATTCTGTCCGGTCTCTTTTTTGAATAGGGTGGAAAAATACGTGGCATTGAAGCCCACGGCGCTGCTGACGTCCTCCAGCCGCAGCGATTCCCGGTAGTGCTGCTGGATATAGCGCTTGGCCTCTGTGATGGGGCGCGCCTCCCGCAGGGACCGCTCGTCTCCCAGCCGCCGCAGTTCCCGGCCAATATCCTGCCGCAGCAATTGAAACACGCCCTGCGCATCCGCGCAGAGCCAGAATCGTTCCTCCACGCTTTCCGCGAACCGCTCCTCCGTGGGACCGTTTTGCTGCATCCCGTACAGGCAGGCCTCCAGCGCCTGGAAAAACCAATCCTCCAGCATTTGCCCGTTCAGATTTTCCTGCGAGAGGACAGAGTGAAAGCTCTCTTCCAGCTCCTGGGCGAATCGTTCCTCGTCCAGGCATTCCGCCGCCACCTGAAACCGCTTCCGTTGGGCGGCCTCCATCACATACCGCTGGCTGAAGTCCGCCCGCTCGGTCTCCGCGTCCCGCCAGGACTGGGGATGGCACAGGCGGTCCCGGCAAAACCACAGGGCCTGGCGCATGGAGAGGACCGTCTCCTCGAAGGCGGTCTGCCGGCTGCCAAGGCAGATGGTGCAGCGGAGATTGCCGAACATATCCCGCTGCTGTTCGATCTCTTTTTGGATTTTTGTGAAGCACTGTTTCACTGCCACAGTCCGGTACGCACTCATCCGCAGTACGATGGCGACGCCTTCTTTTCGCACGGCAGCGGCATAGACATCCGTCAGAGCTTGCAGCTCCCGCCGGACGATTTCCAGCGCGTGCCGGAGAATGACTTGATGACCGCCCGGATCTTGGAGGGGGCCCACCATATCCACCCGCACCAGCGCCGCGAAGCAAACGCCTCCGGCAGTGTGAAAGCCCTCGTCTGCATATGCCATAAAGGGCTGCTGGTGCTCTGCCGCGTCCGCAAGGGACTCCATCAGCAGCTCCTGCTGCCGTTCGCCGCTTTTTTTCAGCTGGAATTCCAACGCGGCCTCTTTTCCCAGCTTGTCGCTCAGCCGCAGCAAAATGCCGGTGAGCTCCTCCTGCTTGAGCGGCTTGAGCAGGTAATCCTCCACACCGTATTTCAGTGCGTTCTGTGCGTATTCAAATTTCCGGTACCCGCTGATGATGATAAAATGCAGGTCCGGCTGCAGGTCCTTGGCCCGCTGGATCAGCTCGATCCCGCTGCATCCCGGCATCCGGACATCCGTGATCAGCAGATGAGGCCGCATTTCCCGCACCAGCTCCAGCGCCCGCAGGCCGTCGTTGGCCGTGCCGACGATCTCATAGCCCAGCTGCTCCCAGTCGATCAGCTTTTGCAGCAGCAGGAGCACTTTGTTTTCATCATCCGCCAGAACAACCTTCAGCATGGCGTATTCCTCCGGTTTTTGTACAAGGAAAGGGAAAACGAAACCGTTTTCCCTTTCCTTGCATTATAATCCTTTTCCCTGGGTTTGCCAAGAGGCGTTTCGCGGAAATGGCTTATTCGTAGTCCGCGACGTTGGAAGCGTCGATCCAAACGCTGTCGGTGACGAGGACGTTGCTCTCCAGAGAGCCGCCGTCCAGCAGAGTGACCGCGGCTTCCAGGCCGTTGGCAGCCATGGCGCCGCCATCCTGGGCAACGGTGCCGACGATACGGCCGTCCTTGATGGCCTCATAGCCGTCGGGGGTGCCGTCCAGGCCGGTGATGACGATGCCGCTGTTGGCACCGGCGGCATTGCCGGCGCCGACGGCCATGCCGTCGTTCTCGCAGACGATGGCGTCCAGGTCATAAGCGGACAGCCAGCTCTCCACGGTAGCCTGGGCCTTGGCAGTATCCCACTGGCAGTCAGCGGGGGAAACCACCTGGACCATGTCGGGGTAGTTGGCCAGGATGTTCTCATAGCCCTCCAGACGGTCCAGAGCGTCAGAAGAAGCGGCGGGGCCGGTCAGGATGGCCACATTGCCCTTGCCGCCCAGCAGGTCGGCAACGTGCTGCATCTCATTCTCGCCGGCCTTGACGTTGTTGCCGCAGGAAACAGCGGAGATACCGGCATTCTCCCAATCGGTGCAGGAGGAGACGATGTTGATGACGACCACACCAGCGTCCGAAGCGGCCTTGGCGGCGTCGCGCAGGCCATCGGGATCGACGGGCTCGAACAGGATGGCGTCGAAGCCCTCGGACACGCACTGCTCGATCTGGGTGATCTGGGTAGCGGCATCCTGGTCGGCGCTCAGGATGGTCAGCTCAACGCCCAGCTCCGCGGCCTTGGCCTCGGCGGCCTCGGTGACGGCGATCTGGAACGCGTTGGTCTGGTGCTGCTGGATCAGAGCGATCTTGTAGGCAGCGCCTTCGGCTTCGCCGCTCTCAGCGGGAGCGGCAGGGGCGGGGGTCTCCTTGTTGCCGCAGCCTGCCAGAACAGACAGCGCCATAGCGGCGGTCAGGAGCATTGCCAGAAACTTTTTCTTGTTCATGATCTATCCTCCAAAATGTAATTTATGTAAGAGTGGAACCGCGGCGCGGCATCCGGCTCTTGACACCAAATCAGTTCTTTTTGCTCTTTCCCTTAATGTCGATCAGCACCGCCAGGACGATGATGACACCCTTGACGATCCTCTGCCAGTGGGAGGACACGCCCATGATGTCCAGACCGTTGGCAATGACCGTGATGAGCAGGCAGCCGACCACAACGCCCCAAGGCTTACCCACACCGCCGGACATGGAGACGCCGCCCACCACACAGGCGGTGATGGCGTCCATCTCATAGCTTTCGGCCGCGGTGGGCTGTCCGATGGTCACGCGGGAAGTCATCAAAAATCCGCTCAGGCCAGCCAGCAGACCGGCAATGGCAAAGGTGGAAATGCGGATCTTGGTGGTGTTGATGCCGGATACCCGCGCTGCCAGCAGGTTGCCGCCGCAGGCATAGACCCGGCGTCCGTAAACGGTTTTCGAGAGGACAAACGAGCAGATTGCAATAATGATCACCAGGAAGACCGCCAGCATCGGAATGCCGCAAAATGAGGAAGCAGCGACAGCCTTGTACTCCGCGCTGATGCCGATGACCGGTTTTCCCTTTGAGACCACCAGCGCCAGGCCACGGACGGCAGTCATGGTGCCCAGCGTCATGATAAAGGGCGGCAGATTGCCCACGGCAACACCGACACCGTTCACCACGCCCACAGCCAGACCGGCCAGCATGGCAACGATCAAAGGCACGATGAGCGGATAGTCGCCCTGGCCCAGCATGGCGGCCAGAATGCCGGTAAACGCCACGGTGGAGCCGACGGACATATCAAATCCGCCGGCGACGATGACGAACATCATGCCAAATGCCAGAATGCCGTTGATAGACGCCTGCTTCAGAATATTGACCAGGTTGCCGGGCGTAATGAAGCTGGGCTTCAAACAGGTCAAAACAATGACCAGTGCGATAAAGATCACGAAGATGAAATACTCGCTGATGAGTGTATTGATACGTTTTGTCTCTTTCATGCTTACCCCTTCCTTTATACCGTGATGGCGGAGGCCAATGTCATAATGCGCTCCTGGGAGAATTCTTCGCGCTTGACCTCGCCGGAATAATTACCCTCGCACATGACAGCGATCCGGTCGCAAATTCCCATGAGCTCCGGGATCTCCGACGAGATCATAATGACCGCCTTGCCCTGCTGCACCAGTTTTCCCAACAGCAGATAGATATCCCGCTTGGCGCCCACATCGATTCCCCGCGTGGGTTCATCCAAAATAATGATATCCGGCTCGTTCAGCAGCCATTTGGCAATGACGATCTTCTGCTGATTGCCGCCGGACAGATTGCCGACGATCTGGTTGACGGAAGGGGTTTTGATGTTCAGTTTTTCGATGTACTCCTGAGAGGCCTTGTAGGCCTTGTTTTTATTATACAGGCCGTTCGTCAGCAGCTTTTTGATGGCCACCATGGCGATATTGTCGTTGACCGTTCCGCTCAGATTCAGGCCGGTGACCTTTCGGTCTTCGGTAATGAGCGCCACGCCCTCCTTGATGATATCCTGGGGCGAGGACACCTTCACCTTTTTGCCCTTCACAAAGATCTCGCCGCTGGAGAGCGGATGAATTCCGAAAATGCCCTCCACCAGTTCGCTGCGGCCGGCACCGACCAGACCGCCGATTCCCAAGATCTCACCTCTGCGGACGGCCAGGCTGACGCCCTTTACCGTGTTGTCCGCGCGGACGATGTTCTTCGCCTCAAAGATCACCTCGCCGATGTCTGCCTCCAGCTTCGGATACACATCCGAGATCTCCCGGCCCACCATCATCTTGATCAGCTGGGCCTCGCTCAGATTTGCCGTGTCATCGGTGCCGATGTACCGTCCGTCGCGGTAAACGCTGACCCGGTCGCAGATGGAGAAGATCTCCGCCATACGGTGGGAAATATAAATGATGGCAACGCCTTTTTTGGTGAGCCTGTGGATATGCTCAAACAGCAATTCCACTTCACGTTCGGTGATGGCGGCGGTAGGCTCGTCCATGATAATGACCTTCGCATTGATGGAGATCGCCTTGATGATCTCGATGAGCTGGCACTGCGCCACCGTGAGGTTTCGCAGCGTTTCCCTGGGCGATACGTGCAACCCGCACTCCTCAATCAGCTTCTGCGCTTCTTCGATCTCGGCCTTCTTGTCCACCAGACCGTTTTTGCGCAGCTCCCGGCCCACGAAAATGTTCTCATACACGGTCATGTCCAGGATCGGATTCAACTCCTGGTGGATCATGGCCACGCCCATGTCCATGGCCTCTTTGGGATTGGAGGCGTTATAAGGCTTTCCGTCAAAGAGGATCTCTCCGCCGGGGTCTTTTGTATAAATGCCCATCAGGATCTTCATCAGAGTGGACTTTCCGGCGCCGTTTTCTCCCATCAATGCATGGACCTCTCCGGGTCTTACCTGCAGCTGCACATGGTCAAGCGCGACGACGCCCGGAAACGTTTTGCTGATATCTTTCATTTCCAGCACATATTCCACACGATCTCCCCCTTCGTACAATGATTTTATTACATTTTACCGAATTTTCCGCAAGACGGAAACTTTCGTTTTTCACATGACGGGGGATAATTTTTGGGAATTTGCCGTCTTGGCCCTTTTTGCTGGAGCTTCGCGGTATGGCAGTAGAGGAAATATACGATGACCTTCAAAACCATATCGAATCTGTGCGTTCCATCCCTTCGGACCGCAGAAGTGCGCTTGCAAAGCAGGTACAGGGGCTGTATGATGTATGCGCAATGGCAGGTGTTTTTTGTAGTCATAGCAGCGATTGTATTGGAATTCTGAACCTGTCCGGCTTTTATCTTCCAAGCTCCTCCTTCAGCGATGACCGCGCCATACAGAATGCGATTTATTATAAAATCAAGAATTGTCCGGATTTCTTTGTCAGCGAGTGCATTGATCTCATTCGCCAAGCAGCAGATTAGAGCATTTCCTTTGCGGCGGGAAGCGATGCGAGAAAGAGCGCTTTCCTGAAGGATGTCTCTCAAGGGAAAGACAGGGAATTCCTGCAGGATGTGCTGAACGCAAATTACAGCAGTAGTGAAACAGCCGACCTGCGGGGGAACTGCGGCTATTCCATCGGCAGCAGAGAATATCGAAGCTACATGGAGCGGAAGGTATTTGCGCAGGATTTGCCCGCTATGAGCAGCGATGCTTATGACGGAGCATTGCGAGATGCATTGGCAAATATTGCGCAGCAATTGCAGCGGGATTTGGCGCGAAACGAGCGGGAGAACAACTATATTACAGATGAGACTGCACGCACTTTACATGAAGCGGCCAGCGAGCTGGGGCGCTGTGGCGTTAGCGAAGGCTTTGCGGATAGCGCGATCGGCCGGCTTGCGTGGTTTGTCGGCGGTGATTCGAACAAAATTCGGCAGCTTCAGCAGAAACTGAACGAACTGGGCATCGGCGAGAGGTTAAAAGAAGATAGTGGGCTGTTGTAGTGAAGTTGTCATAAATGTTTGATGCCCCTCTTTTAGTGACAGCAATCCTGGACGATTAAGTCAATCATATACTGATAAAAGAGAAAAAACAAGATTGGAAGGAGACCCTTATAGATACCTCCAAATCGCGTACAAAAAATAGTTGTTAGAAAAGTGTTAGAAAACAACATTTTCCCCTTGAAACAACAAAAAGAGAAACCCCTGAAACCATTGCGGTTTCAGGGGTTTCTGGTTGCGGAGACAGGACTTGAACCTGCGACCTCCGGGTTATGAGGCAGTATCACGCACAAATCGGAGTCATTTCGGCTCCGATTTGTGCTTTTTACCACCGTTCGCTTGGCGGATTTTCCATTGTTTCCGTCCAGACCTGCCCGCTTTTTTCGGATTCTGGGTCAAAACTGGGTCAAGTGTGGAGGGCAATCATGCAAACTGCATGAGAACAGGAGAAAAAAGACCCCTCATCTCTTTTCTGTTCTTGAATTATTTTTTTCTAAGCTCTTTAATAGTCATGACTATGATATATATCAGATAAGCGACGAAAATAATCGCAGTAGGGAGTATTACTGTAGCAACAATAAAATTACCAAATATATCAGTTAAAGCTTTATAAATAATATCTCCCATAGTAATTATCCCTCCAATAAATCACTATTGTTTTGCGAAATGATTGTCTGAAACGTTGTTAGTCTACCACCATACCAGTTCCTGTTCCTCCGGAATAGTATACGGAATCAATATAGGTACGCCAAGTACGGTAATCAGAATCCTTGAACACCAAAAGATACCTGACTGGCCCAAACTGATAGTCATAGAACACATCAGCGCCAAGGCATCGTTCCCCCAAATAGTAGCTTGGACTCACTAATGTACTTGCACAAACCGTCTGCATGGGTATTCTTTCGCAGGAGGTTCGGAAAAGCATCTGTTTCAAGCTGTGGATCGTTTTCTGATTCCGCACATAAAAGTGTTCTAAATCCATATCGTATTCGTCATTGGAATTGTCGGCCGACAACTCTGCAATTTGAAACCGGATTATCATAGAAGTGCGAGCTCCCAGCGGCGTCATGGCAGCAAGCACACAAAAAATGACAACAATCAGGCTGATGAGCAGCAGCCGCTTTGGTTTCGAGTGAATCATACGCCGTTTGCACCTCCTCCAGTACGAATGAAAGCTGTGTTTATCCTGTCTGCCTGACTTCACCGTACCATACAGCAAAAGCAGTTGCAACAAAATTTACAGGCAGAATTATTGATGCAGTTGACATATTTGTAAAAATCTGATGGTAAATCAGAGGACAACTGTGGCCTCAGAAGAAAAGCTCTCTCCTTTAGCGTGTGAGACGTTGTGTGCGATTCTTTGAGGGAAGGTAGGTATGTTATACCAACTCCTGACTGTGGGAGCAAATGTAAGCCGCTTTGAAACCTGCGCACGGAACACTTTGGCAATGCACCAAGCATACCGAGAGCAGTGGTAACACCCTCACACCTTGCAAGTGTAGAAAGCCCTGGGTGCGGGGCGCAGAAGTGTAATTTCAACAAAAGAGGAAAAAGGTTACGCAGCCCAGCGGGGCCGCGACGCCGGAGAAAGCGGACACACGCCACAGGCGTGCATCCGCTTTCTCCGGCTGTTCTTTCGGTGGTAATCTCGCTGGCGGTACATGGCCGCGCTGTGGACGAGGGAGGGAAGGCCCCTGTTTCGGCGTGTAAGCCCTTGTGTGCGATCTTTCTCTGAAAGCCGAGTGTGTACCCACTTTCACTCGTGAAAGCGAACGTAGTGCGTTTGTGCCAGAGACGTCGAAGCCCGTATGACCGATGCATTGGAAACATTGGCATGACTGCATTTCCTGTGCCTTTCGCAGCTTTTCCGAGGACGAAAAAGAAAGCAGTCGGCTATGGGTTTGTCAAGGGATAAAATTACAGTTCGCGTGTATAAGGGATATATCGGAAAAGGGCACAAAGAACCAGACCCTTTGCGGGCCGGATGAAAATGATGCAGTTCAGTTAACCGGCAGATTGCAAAATGGGTTGGTACGGTTGTCCATCCCGGAGGACAGCGAAGATCACAGCGGTCATCTTTCTGCTGACATGACCAATCACATTCATGTAATGCAGACCTTCGGATATTTTCTTTTCGTAATAGGTTTGAAACATCGGATCACGATGCACTGCTACCGTGGACGCCAACCAAATGGCACGACGTAAATAAGGAGATCCCCGCTTGGACATACGATTCTGGTTGCTCTTAAATTCGCCGGACTGCTTCACGGATGGATCAAGTCCTGCGTAAGCCAACAGCTTATCGGCAGAAGAAAAGCGAGTAATGTCACCGATCTCGCTTAAAATTGTTGCGGCGAGAACAGTCCCAACTCCCGGTATAGAGGTTAAAGGGTTATTAAACTCTTGGAAGAATACGGATATCTGTTTTTCCAGAGAATCTGCCTGTGCAGTTAAAGACAGGATCTGCTCAAGGAACATCCCAAGCAACGTGGAATACACGCCGCCGCTGTCATCGATCCCAAAGCTGTTGCAGGCGGCCTCTTTCAGTTGATGGGCCTTCCACTCGCCAAAATGTCCGTTGCTGCTTTCCATAAGGATATCCGTCAGTTTCCTGAGATTTGCATTTTTCACTTTTTGGGGTGTAGAGTATTTGCTTAGTACGGCAATAGAAGCCTTGCTGAAAACAGAATCAAACAGGGATTCGTACTCCGGAAATATTCTGTCCAATAAGGCAATCAGCTTCCGCTTCAGATCAGCGGCCATGTCTACCAGATAGGCGCGGCTGCGGCACAGCTCTCGCAGGGCCAGAATTTTGTCCTGAGGCACGTTGCTGGCTTTGCAGCGGCCAAAGCGGACAAGGTCCGCAATGATGAGTGAGTCTCTGGCGTCGGTTTTGGCCTTGCGGATGTAAAGCTCCCGCAGGGAATGGGATTGGATAGGATTCAGAACCATGACTGCGTATCCGTCTTTCAAAAGTCTGGCGTAGAGTGCCAGCCAATAGTGGGCGGTGGATTCCATGGCGAATACGATCTGGCTCTTTACAAGGGTCAGTCTCCGTACCTGTTCCAGTAACAGATTGTAGCCGGTACAGTTATTCCGGAAGCTGAATGCCTTGCGGACAACCTGGCCATCCTCAGCGATGATGATGGCTTCGTGACTCCGTTTGGCAATGTCGATCCCGACAATGAACATAGTGTTGGCACCTGCCTTTCCTGTTGATGTACAGACAGTTCCTCATGTCCTTATGAGTCATATCCTGCATAGAAATCTGCGGAAAGATCACTCCTGCATCCGGCTCATTCATGAAATCCCATAAGGGAGAGGTCCCATACTGCTGTAAAGCGGACGGTGCCGCAGGGATAAAGCAGGGAACCTCTGTCTGCATGAGGAAATTATATCATCGTCACCGTTGGACGAGGATAGCATACGGTAAATGTGCAAGGAAAACGCATAATTATTGAGAGATTCAACGCATCTTATTTATAGCAGGATAAACGGCTGGCGTCGGAACCGACGCTCCGCCCAGTCATTTCTGCCCGCAGTGCGGGCAGTTGACGGGGGTTTCAACGCAGTCGGTTTCGGCGCCTTTTGTGAGAGATTTCAGAACGGCTGGCGCCTTAGTTCCCCCAAACGCAGGTGTCCCAAGGAATTTAGTGGTGCCTTGTGGCCGTTTTAGGAGGAAACTAAGGTAGTCACGCCTCTCAAGATCGGCAGCGCAGGGCAAACATATTTTGCGCTGCTGTAGTCAATGGAAAGGGCTTCTTGACCGTCCGAAAATCGCACCGCTGTAACCAAAGAAACGTCCCCTCCGGCAGCGCAAAATTTGCGTCGCCATAGACAAAGATAAAGCATCCCTTTAAATGATAACTTTCTGATAACGATTCCGTTTTCCGGTAGCTTTGTTCCCTTGGTTACGGTATTGTTCGTTGTCGAAAGGGGCTGATTTTATGCCAAAGCGACGAGCGAACGGGGAAGGGAACATCCGAAAGCGCAAGGATGGCCGATGGGAAGGCCGGTACACGGTCGGTCACGATCCCGAAACCGGCAAGGCCATCATCAAGAATGTCCTCGGCAAGACGCAAGCGGAAGTCAAGAAAAAACTGAAAAAGGCCATCGAGGAAAACGTGGGCATCGACTACGGACGGGCCAAGACCTACACCGTGGGTAACTGGTTAGAAGTGTGGTACGAGGACTATGCCAAAATCAAGATGCGCCCATCCACCTACCTGACCTATCATGGCTACATCGAAAACCACATCAAGCCACAGCTTGGCCAGGTCCCGTTGAATGATCTGACAACGCTGCATCTGCAACAGTTCTACAAGAAATTGTTGGCGGAAGGGCGGGTAGAGCGAATCGAAGCACAGAAGCAACCCAAGGGACTGAGCGCCAAAACGGTACGCAACATCCATCAAATCATTTCCTCTGCCCTGAAGCTGGCAGTCGAGCAGCGGCTGATCGCCCACAATCCGGCAGA
>CAKTOO010000002.1 GCA_934590165.1 uncultured Dysosmobacter sp.
GCGCGAGTGGTGGAATTGGCAGACTCGCTAGATTCAGGTTCTAGTGTCCATTACGGACGTGCGGGTTCAAGTCCCGCCTCGCGCACCAAACCCCACCGGAAGAAATTCCGGTGGGTCCCCCCCCGTGGGGTGTCAACTGCATACATACGCGCGAGTGGTGGAATTGGTAGACTCGCTAGATTCAGGTTCTAGTGTGCATTACGCACGTGAGGGTTCGAGTCCCTCCTCGCGCACCAAGTCGGAGCAAGCTTTATATCGCTTGCTCCGTTTTTTTGCAGAAGTCAGAGGGCGCTCACGCCGCTGCTCTTCGCTTTCGAATCGGATTCTCTCCGCTGGATTCCGATTCGGATTGGGGCAAACTGAAAGCGCATACCCTGAAAGTGTTCGTGCTTTTCAAAAGGAAGAGACAGGCATAGTCCTCCTCTTCCTTTTGATGCCATAGCTCCTCAGGTTCCCAAATTTTTACAAAGGCAAAGAAAAAGCCAAGAGGCGCCTGCCGTGCGGCAGGTGTCTCTTGGCTTTTTTGGGGGGTGTGTATGACTACCGGAGGAAAGGCCGGTAACTTACACCAGGGTATCCAGAACAGACTTGAAGTCGGCGATGATATCCTCGGGGTCTTCCAGGCCAACGCTGATGCGGACCAGCCCCTCGGAAATACCGGCGGTCTTCAACTCCTCAGGAGTATAAGTAGAGTGGGTCATGGAAGCGGGATGCTCTACCAGAGTCTCGGCGTCGCCCAGGGAGACGGCAATGGTGCACAGCTCCAGCTTATTCAGGGCGGCAGCGGTAGCGGCGCGGTCGGCCTTCAGCTCAATGGAGATCATGCCGCCGGACAAACGCATCTGCTTCTTGGCAATCTCATAGCCCTCGAAGCTCTCCAGGCCAGGATAATAGACCTTGTCAACGGCGGGATGGCCGGCCAGGAACTCCGCCACCTTCTTGGCGTTGGCGCAGTGGCGCTCCATGCGAATGTCCAGGGTCTTCATACCGCGGGCCATGAGGAAGGCATTAAAGGGGCTCATGACAGCGCCGGTCATGTCCTTCAGGCCAAACATCCGGCACTGCATCACAAACTCAGCGTCGCTGACGATGACGCCTGCGATGACATCGCCGTGGCCGTTGAGGTACTTGGTGGCGCTGTGGACCACCACGTTGGCGCCCAGGCTCAGGGGACGCTGCACGTAAGGCGTACAGAAGGTGTTGTCCACGATGACACGGATGTCGGGGTTGTACTCATGAGCGGTCTTGGCGATTAGCTCAATGTCCAAAATCTTTAGTGTGGGGTTGCAGGGAGTCTCAAAGTAAACGACCTTGGTCTTGTCGCTCAGCGCATTCTTCAGGTTCTCGATCTTGGTCAGGTCGGTCAGAGTGACCTTCACGCCGAACTTGGCCATGCCGTGGTTCAGAAGGGCGTAGGTGCAGCCGTACAGGGTCTCATCGGCGATGATCTCGTCACCAGCCACCACAGAACTCCACAGGGCGGAGGAAATGGCACCCATGCCAGAAGCCGTGCACAGTGCGGCCTCGCCGCCCTCCAGAGAGGCGACCTTCGCTTCCACGGTAGCCACAGTGGGGTTACCCAGGCGGGAGTAAATGTAGCCATCCTCCTGACCGGCAAAGCGGGCACCGCCCTGCTCCACAGAGTCAAATTCAAATGTAGAAGTCTGGTAAATAGGGTCGCACAGGGAGCCGGCGGCATTTTTCACCTTGCCGACATGGATCTGACGAGTCGCAAAGCCCAGCATCTTTTCAGAGTTCATAATAAGTACCGTCCTTTCTTTCCGGTCCGCTGGAATGTCCTTCACCGGCGGATAATAATTTTTCGCATTCAAATTTTCGCTATCTGATGCTTTTTCGTTTTAACAGGGTGAGAGAGTGTAGAAAAAGAGAGAATTGGCATTATCTGCGGATAATTGTGGATATGTTGACTATAAAACTCAAATTTTTCTTTCGAGTTTTTATCAACTTATGACTATATAGTAACACGGTTTCAAAAGAGGTGTTAGTATTGGTTTTCCGCAATCTGTTAACGATTTTTTTAATAACTTATTTGACTTTCCGACAGTGCTGTTTTATAATAAGCAACAGGCCAAAAAATGCTTCAGGAGGTGCTCAATGACCTTTCAGCAGCTGACATATGTTGTGGAGATCTCAAAATGTGGCTCCATCAACAAAGCGGCCCACAAGCTCTTCCTCTCCCAGTCCGGCATCTCCACCGCTGTCCGGGAGCTGGAGGAGGAATTGGGCATCCAGTTTTTTGTCCGCAGCAACCGGGGCGTGGAATTCACACCGGAGGGAAAGGAATTCCTCAGCTACGCGGTTTCCCTGCTGGAGCAGAAGCAGCGGATCGAAAGTCTTTACGGGGAAGCCCGCAACGCCACGGCTCCTGTTCGTTTTTCCGTCTCCACCCAGCGCTACCCCTTCACGGAGGACGCTTTTTTGCGGATGCTTGAAACGACCGATGTGAACCGTTTTTGTTTTTCCGCAAAGGAAACTGGGATGGACGCCGTGATCGACGACGTATATGACCACCGGGCGGATGTGGGAGTCATTTTTCTGACAGAGCTGACGGAAAAGATCATTCGCCGGCTGTTGGATTCCCGGGACCTGGAATTTCACGAGATCGCCGCTGTGGCTCCCTGTGTTTACGTCCGGTCAGGTCATCCCCTGACAAAGCTGGAGCACGTGGAGGACACGGACCTGTCCGGCTATCCCTATGTCTCCTTTGAGCACGACCAGGGCGTAGCCACGGATTTCTCCGAGGAATATCAGATCTTATCCCTGAAAAAACCTGCCAAATGCATCAGCGTCAACAACCGCTCCACCATGATGAACGTTCTGGCCCGGACGGATGCCTTTACCACCGGCAGCGGCCTTCTGGTAGAGGGAATCACCAGTCAGAGGGTCGTGACAGTCCCGCTGGCCGGCAAGACCTGTATCCGCATAGGCTGGATCGTTCCCAAAAACAGCAAGCTCTCCCCTCAGGCGGAACAATTTGTCAGTCTTCTGGAACAGTCCGTGGCGGATTCCGTCCGTTTCACTGAGTCCATGCACCAGTCTTTGGCAAAGGGCGGCTGAACGCAGGCATACATAAAAAGAGAGCGCCGTGTTTCGGCGCTCTCTTTTGTTTCATGGTCAGTTCTGGGCCTCAGCAGCCTCCGCTTCCAGCGCGGCCTTCTTGGCGGCCACACCGGACTCGGCCACATCATACTCCCAGTTCCAGGGGTCCTTGCGGCAGATACCATCGGCGAAGGGGATGAAGATGGACAGGATGCCCACCACAGCCAGAATCCAGCAGTACCACAGTCTGGGGATGATATCCGTGGGGCTCATGGTGATGCCGTAGGCAGAGGTCAGCGCCGCAGCGGTCAGAATCTGCGCGCCATAGGGGATGACGCCCTGGAACACGCAGGAGAACACATCCAGCAGGGAAGCAGTGCGGCGGGGATCCACCTTGTACTCGTAGCTGATATCCTTGGCCATGCTGCCGCTGAGAACGATGGCCACGGTGTTGTTGGCGGTGGCGCAGTCAGCCAGGGAGACCAGCGCGGCAATGCCCACCTGTGCGGACTTGTTGCTCTTCATCATGCCTCTGAGCTTCTCGATCAGCCAGGTGATACCGCCGTTGCGGGTGACCATTTCAGACATACCGCCGCAGAACAGCGTCAGGAAGAACACTTCGTTCATGCCGGTGAAGCCGGTCCAGATGCTCTGGGCAAAGCCAAAGATATCCAGGGAGCCGGTAGCCAAGCCCACGATGCCAGCGGCGAAGATGCCGATGGTCAGGACCAGGAATACGTTCATGCCCACCAGGGCCAGGATCAAAACCAGCAGATAGGGAACGACCTTGATGATGCTGTACTCCAGGACGCCCATGTCAGGCATCGTCTCCGGACGGCCCATGATCAGCAGGACCACCAGCGTGATGAGGGCGGCAGGCAGGGCAATGAAGAAGTTAACACGGAACTTATCACGCATCTCGCAACCCTGGCTGCGGGTGGCGGCGATGGTGGTGTCGGAGATCATGGACAGGTTGTCGCCGAACATAGCGCCGCCCACGCAGGCGCCCACCACCAGGGGAACGCTCAGACCGCCCTTGTCGGCCACGCCGACGGCAATGGGGACGATGGCGCCGATGGTGCCCATGGAGGTACCGGTGGCAGTGCCCATGAAAGCGGAGATGATGAACACGCCGGCAGTCAGGAACTGGACGGGGATCAGGCTCAGGCCCAGGTTGACGGTGGCATCACGGCCGCCCATGGTGGCGGCCACGCTGGAGAACGCACCGGCCAGCAGGTAAATAATAAGCATGGTCAGCACGTCTTCATTGGCAGCGCCCTTTGCGAAAACACGGAACCGCTCGTTGATGGTGCCCTTGGTCATGGCGAATGCCGCCAGCAGGGCAATGAACATTGCAGTGACAGACGGGAACTGATAGAATGCCATTTCGACACCCTGTCTTTGCAGGATGAGGCCGGCACCCAGATAGATCACAACGAATACTAGGAACGGGACCAATGCCAGGCCATTACCTTTCTTGTTCAGGGTATGATCCATAAATATTTTCCTCCTCTTTTTTGTCCGCTCCGCTGATACGCCTCTCTCTTGGTCTAATTGTACAGAATCGCTTGGTTCTTTCCTCTCTTCTCTGTGTAAAAGTATAGCATTTTCTCCCAAGAACTGTTAATATGAATCTCATATAATCAGCTATTACTTTTTCTTATATGACCAGTTCTTTTTTCTCATAGCTCATCTCCAGACTTTTCAAGCCCCCGCGCCATTGACTTTTCCCCTGTTTTCCGGTATTGTGTTCAGGCTATTATAAGGTATGAAAGGAGATCGTTTCTCATGTCTTCAACCAGTCTTTCCAGCCTGATGAATTTTACCTTGGGCTCTTTGACGCTCGGAAAGCTCCTTGCTTCTGTACTGACACTGTTGGTCTGTCTTCTGGTGATCCGGGTGCTTCTGAAGCTGACGCGAAAGCTGCTGGCCGGCACCCGCTTGGACAGCAGGGTGCAGAAATATTTACTCTCCGGCGTGAAGCTGCTGCTGTACATTGTGGGTGCCCTCATCGTGGTGGACAGCCTGGGCATCCCCATCACCTCCCTGGTGGCGCTGCTGTCTGTCGGCTCTCTGGGCGTCACCCTGGCCGCCGAGGATGTGCTGGGCAACGTGGCCGGCGGATTGGTGATCCTCTCCTCCCACTCCTTTGCCATCGGAGATTTCATTGAGGTGAGCGGTACGTCCGGCACCGTGGAGGAGATCAGCCTCAACCACACGAAGCTGGTGACACCCGACGGACTTTTGGTCATGCTGCCCAACAAGGAGCTGGCCAGCTCCCAAATGACCAACTACACCACCATGGGCAGCCGCCGGGTGGTCCAAAAGGTCACCGCCTCCTACGATGCCCAAACGGACACCGTGAAAGCCGCCTGCTTCCAGGCGCTGGAGATGACGGAGCACATCCGCACCGACCCCGCGCCCTCCGTACGTCTGACAAATTACGGCGAGAGTTCCATCGAATACACCGTCTACTGCTGGACAACGCCGGAGCATTACTGGGATGTGTATTTCGATCTGGGTGAGCATCTGCGCCAGGGCTTCCAGGACCACGGCGTGGAGATGACCTATAACCACCTGAACGTCCATATCGTGGAGCATCAGGCCTGACACATCTACGCAAACGCGCCCCATTCCCGCATCAGCGGGGATGGGGCGCGTTTCAATCGGGCTGATTTACCGGCCGGACGCACGATCCGCCTGAATGAGCAACTTCAAAGCCTCCACGGCCACTTTGACGGAGTTGGAGGTGTTCTCACTCTTTTTCTGGTCCAGGCCAGCGGCCTCCCGCTCCTGGTTCCACACCACATGGAAGCAGGAGCCGCAGCGGCAGCCCAGTGCCGCCGCCACCACGAACAATGCGGCAGACTCCATCTCACTGGCCTTGACGCCCAGGCGCTTCCAGCTGTCCCACTTGGCCTTCAGCTCGTAATAGACGGGAGAGGCCTCCGGGTCGTGCTGGCCGTAAAAGCTGTCCTTGCACTGGACGATGCCTGTGTGCAGCGGCAGCCCCAGGGACCGGGTAGCCCGGGCCAGACAGTCGGTGATCTCAAAATCCGCCACCGCGGGGAACTCGATGGGAGCATATTCCCGGCTGGTGTGCTCGTAACGGATGGCGCCGGTGGCCACCACGATGTCGCCGGATTGTACATTGATGTCGATGCCGCCGCAGGTGCCGGTGCGGATAAAGGTGTCCGCCCCGCACTTGTGAAGTTCCTCCATGGCGATGGAGGCGGAGGGGCCGCCGATGCCCGTGGAGCAGGCGGTCACCTTCTCACCCAGCAGCATGCCGGTCCAGACGTTGAACTCCCGGTTATAGGCCACCTGTTTCGCGTTGTCAAACAGAGCCGCGATTGCTGGGACCCTCCCCGGGTCGCCGGGCAGGATGCAGTACCGGCCCACGTCGCCGGGGGCACAATGGATGTGGAACATTTTTTCAAGCTCTTGCATAGCAGGCCACCTCACAACTTATTTTTGAACAGTATAGCAGATTTCCCGGTGTCTTGCAATGGCGTCACTCACCCGCCAACTCCTTCAGGGTCTCTCCCGTCAGACGGTACACGGTCCAATCGCTCATGGCCTCCGCCCCCAGAGACTGATAAAATCCGATGCTGGGCGCGTTCCAGTCCAGACACCACCATTCCATCCTGCCGCAGCCCCGCTCCCGGGCGATAACGGCAAGCTGTTGGAAAATTGCCTTGCCATACCCCTTGCCCCGGTGCTCCGGCAGGACGAACAAGTCCTCCAGATACAGCCCCGCCCGGCCCAGGAAAGTGGAGAAATTGTGGAAAAACAGGGCAAATCCCACTTTCTTCCCGTCCTCCAGGGCAAAAAGGACCTCGGCGTTTTTCTGGTGGAATATCTGCTCCGCCAGGGTAGTCTCGTCGGCCACCACCTGGTCCAGCATGTGCTCATAATCCGCCAGCTTTTTGATAAACTCCAAAATCAGCGGCGTGTCCGCCGCCTCGGCAAAGCGAAAGGTCAGTTCCATGGCTGGCACCTCATTTCATCGTCACCACGGTGACGCCGCTCTCGCCCTCGCCGTAGGCGCCCAGGCGAAAGCTCTTCACCGCCTTGCTGCGGCGGAGGATGTCATGCACGGCTTTCCGCAGGGCGCCGGTGCCCTTGCCGTGGATGATGGTGACGGTATCCAGTCGGCCCATAACAGCGGCGGAGAGAAAGTTCTCCACCACGCTCTCGGCCTCCAGGGTCTCCATGCCCCGGATATCCAGTTCACGGCTGGCGGAGGCCCGCAGGGCCCGGTCCGCGTTCTGACGGATGGATACGGCGGGCTTCTTCTTTTGGGCCGCCCGCTCGTCCTCCTCGATAAGGCGGACCTCATCCGCTTTTGCTTTCATTTTCAATACACCGGACTTTAATTGCAGCGTGCCGTCCTTGCCTACCGACACCACCTCCGCCGGCGTGCGGACGCCGGGAATCTCCACCAAGTCGCCTTCCCGGATGGGCCGGCTGGGCTTGGGGATGGGCTCCTGCCGCTGGTCCCGCTTGGACACGGCGTCCTCCGCCTCATTCAGCTTCCGCCGCAGCTCCGCCCGGGCCTCGTTGGCGTTCAGGGTCCGCTCCGCCTTCGCCTGCTGCTTCCGCATTTCCGCCAGCTCCGCGAACACCTCGTCCGCGGCGGAGCGGGCGTCCCGCAGGATGCGCTTGGCCTCCGCCTCGCCCCTGCTGCGGGCATTCTCCTTGGCCCGCTCCATCTGCTCCCGGAATTCCCGGGCCTTGCGGGCATCCTCCTCCCGCTGGTGATAGAGGCGGTTGGCCTCCTGCTCCCGCTTTTCCAGCGCCTGGCGCTTGGTCTCTAGCTGGGTGAGCACATCCTCAAACCGGACACTCTCCCCGCTCATCTGGACCTTGGCCGCCTCGATGACCTCGTCCGGCAGTCCTAACCGTTTGGAGATGGCGAACGCGTTGGACTTACCCGGGATGCCGACCAGCAGCCGGTAGGTGGGGCTGAGGGTCTCCACATTGAACTCGCAGGAGGCATTCTCCACCCCCGCCGTGGTCATGGCGAAGGTCTTCAGCTCCGCATAGTGGGTGGTGGCCGCCACCCGGGCGCCCATGCGGCGGACATGCTGGATGACGGCGATGGCCAGTGCCGCGCCCTCCACCGGGTCCGTGCCAGCCCCCAGCTCATCGAACAGGATGAGGCTATTGCGGTCAGCTTCTGCCAAAATAGACACTATATTGGTCATATGTGCCGAAAAAGTAGATAAGTTTTGCTCAATGCTCTGCTCGTCACCGATATCTGCCAACACCCGCTCATAGACAGAAACGGCACTGCGGTCCCCCACGGGGATGTGGAGGCCGCACTGGGTCATGAGGGTCAGCAGGCCCAGCGTCTTTAAGCTGACCGTTTTGCCGCCGGTGTTGGGACCAGTGATGACCAGGGTGTCAAAGGTGTCGCCCAGCTCGATGTCGATGGGCACTGCTTTCTTGGGGTCCAGCAAGGGATGACGGGCCTTCCGCAGGTGGATGGCCCTGTCCCGCCGGACCTCCGGCCGGATGCCGTCCATTTTATAGCTCAGCTGACCCCGGGCAAAGATCAGATCCAGATGCACCAAGGCGTCATAATCCCACTGGATATCCCCCCGGTGGGCTGCCGCCTCGGCGGAAAGCTCCGCCAGAATACGCTCGATCTCCTTCTGCTCCTTAGCCTCCAGCTCAATGAGTTCGTTGTTGGCCTGAACGACCCCCATGGGCTCCACAAACAGCGTGGCACCGGAGGATGAGATGTCGTGGACCAGACCCGGCAGATCGCCCTTGTGCTCCGCCTTCACCGGCACCACAAAGCGGCCGTCCCGCTGGGTGATGATGGTCTCCTGTAAAATTTTGCCGTAGGTGGGCGAGGAGATGATCTTCTGCAAAATTTGCCGGCTTTTGGCCTGAGCCGCCCGCATGTGGCGGCGGATATCCGCCAGCTCCGTGCTGGCCGCGTCGGCGATGGTGTCCTCATCCGGGATGCAGCGCTTGATCTTCTCCTCCAAAAAGCGGTTGCCGTGGAGGGAGAGAAACAGGTGGTCGATGGCGGTCTTTTCCATGGCGTCGGCGTTGAAATACTCCTTGGCCCGGCGGGCGGCGGTCAGGAGGTCCGCGATGGTCAGAAGTTCCTTGGTATTCAGGCTGCCGCCCCGGTCAGCCCGGTCCAGGGCCTCCCCCACCGGCTTCACACCGGAAAACGACGGCGCGCCGTGGAGGCCGATCATGGTCCGGGCGGCGTCGGTCTGGTCCAGGAGGCGCAGTACCTCCTCCGTCTCCGTTTCCGGCCGGATGCAAAGGGCTTTTTCCTTGGCCTCGGCGCTGACAGCCTGGTCAGACAGCAATTGCAGCACCCGGGGCAGCTCCAGGGTGCGGATGGATTTGTCGAATAATTCGCTCATATTCATTTCCTCTCCGTATAATTTATTTGAAACTATACAGAACGTATCTCATTTTGAAGGGATCTCCACCGGCTGCAAGCTCTTGTAAAAGTCCAGCGTCTTGAAGCCCCGCTCCAGCTGGGCAGCGGCAAAGGCCTCCGCCGCCTCCCCCAGCCGCCGCAGCGGCTCCGGTCCCAGGCGGAAGGAATACAGCCGCTTGGGGTCTCCGTAGACGATGTGCCGCAGGGCCGCCAGGGAATCCCGGCACAGGGGCATGGAAAGGCCGCTCTCCCCGGCGCCGCAGGTCCGGCACCGCAGCACACCCTGGACCACATCCAGCAGTGGCCGCTCCGGGTCAGGGCAGCCGCAGTAGGCGCAGCTGTCCGCCAGGGGTTCATAGCCCGCCAGGCACAGGAGCTTCAGCTCGAAGGCCGGCTTCACCAGCGCCGGCGGCTTGTGTAAAGTGGAAAGGGCATACAACCCGTTTAGAAGATGCCGCAGCAGGTCACCGGACACGGTGTCCTCCGCGGTGACGGCCTCCGTCAGCTCCGCGAAGTAAAATCCCAGGGCCATGGCATCCAGGTCTGTCCGAAGGCCGCTGAACAGTTCCAGCGTGGAGCCCTCATTGGCGTAATACCACTCGCCTTTTTGGTACAGTGTCCACTCCGACCAGACCAGCGGCTGGGCGCAGGCGGCGTAGCGGCAGCTTTTCCGCCGGACGCCCCGGGCAATGACAGAGAGCTTGCCCCGGTCCGCCGTCAGAAGGGTCAGAATTTTATCGGCTTCTTTAGTCTCGGTCTCCCGCAGAACGATACCCCGGGTAACGATGTACGGCGTCCCCGCCATGGTCTCACCACCTTATGTACGGGGGCGGTGCCCCCGGCGCTTACAAAATGGGCGGCAGCTGGTCCCCCGCCTCCTCCAATGTCCGGTAAAGCATATAGGCCAGCGGCTCCCCGGTCATGCAGAACAGCTCCCAGAAAGGTTCGGCTTCCATGATGCAGACCTCCTTTTGGGAATAGTCTGCGAAAAAAGTCGGATTTGATAACTGGAAATATCAGTCGTCGTGGTAGCCGAAGCTGCGCACGTAGTTGACGTTATCTCTCCAATTCTCCTTCACCTTCACCCAGGTCTCCAGATACACCTTGGTGCCCATGAACTTTTCCATGTCCTGTCGGGCCAGGGAGCTGATTTTTTTCAGCATGGCACCCTGTTTGCCAATGATGATGCCCTTGTGGCTGGCCTTTTCGCAGTAGATGGTGGCGTCCACATCGATGACGCCGGAATCCCGCTCTGAGAACTTCGTGATCTCCACGGCGGTGCCGTGAGGGATCTCCTTATCCAGGCACAAAAGCAGCTTTTCCCGGATGAGCTCGCCCATGATCTGCCGCTCCGGCTGGTCGCTGATCTCTCCATCCGGGAACAGCTGGGGCCCTTCGCTGGCATACTTGCGCAGCTCGTGCATCAGATCGTCCAGGCCGCTGCCGGTGTGGGCGGAGATGGGGATGATGGCGTCGAAGCCGTCCCAGGCCTCGTTGTAGGCGGCAATCACCGGCAGCAGCTCCGCCGGCTCCACAGTGTCGATCTTATTGATGCAGAGGATGGCGGGCAGGTGCTCCTCCTGAATGCGGCGGATGAGAGCCAGCTCCGGAGCGCCCACGTGGGGAATGGGCTCCACCAGCAGCAGGGCGCAGTCCACATCGCTGAGGCTGGAGGTAACTACCTTTACCATATAGTCCCCCAAAGCGGACTTGGGCTTGTGAAGGCCCGGGGTATCCAACAGGATATACTGGGTGTCCTCCCGGTTCACCACACCGTAAATACGGTTGCGGGTGGTCTGGGCCTTGTTGGAAACGATGGCGACCTTTTCGCCCACCAATGCGTTGGTCAGGCTGGATTTGCCCACGTTGGGCCGGCCGCAGACAGTGATCATGGCGACATTTTTGATTTCAGACATAGGTGATCCTCAACTTTCTTGTTAAGCAATGTGATTCTATTTTACCGCTCCAGCGCCCGTTTCAGGTACCGGCCCGTGTAGCTTGCTTCGCAGGCGGCCACCGTCTCCGGCGTGCCGGTGACAACGATGGTGCCGCCGCCGTCGCCCCCCTCGGGGCCCAGGTCGATGAGCCAGTCGGCGCACTTGATGACATCCAGATTGTGCTCAATGACCACCACGGTGTTTCCCGTATCCACCAGCCGCTGGAGAACCTCCAGGAGCTTGCGCACATCGTCGGCGTGGAGGCCGGTGGTGGGCTCATCCAGAATATAAATGGTCTTGCCGGTGGCCAGCTTGGAAAGCTCCGTGGCCAGCTTTACCCGCTGGGCCTCGCCGCCGGACAGCTCCGTAGAGGGCTGGCCCAGCTTCACGTATCCAAGGCCCACATCCTGGAGGGTCTGGAGCTTGTTGCGGAGCTTGGGCAGAGCGGAGAAGAACTCCACCGCCTCGTCAACGGTCATGTCCAGAACCTCGGCGATATTTTTCCCCTTGTAGCGGACCTCCAGGGTCTCCCGGTTGTAGCGGCGGCCCTTGCACACCTCGCAGGGGACGAAAATGTCCGGCAGGAAGTGCATCTCGATCTTCAGCACGCCGTCACCGGAGCAGGCCTCGCACCGACCGCCCCGGACATTGAAGGAGAAACGGCCCGGACCGTAGCCCCGGCTCTTGGCCTCCTGGGTGGAGGCGAACAGATCCCGGATGTCGTTGAACAGTCCCGTATAGGTGGCGGGGTTGGAGCGGGGCGTCCGGCCGATGGGGCTTTGATCGATATCCACCACCTTGTCCAGATACTCAACGCCCTCAATACGGTCGCACTTGCCGGGACGGGTCTTCATCCGCATAAGGTCGGCACCCAGGCGCTTGAACAAAATTTCATTCACCAGGGAGCTCTTGCCGCTGCCGGACACGCCGGTGACCACCGTGAAGGTACCCAAAGGGAAGGACACATCAATATGGCGGAGGTTATTTTCAGCGGCTCCCACCACTTTTAAAAACTTCCCGCTGCCGGGGCGCCGGGACTGGGGTACGGGAATTTTTTTCTTGCCGCACAGATACTGTCCCGTCAGGGAGTTGGGGTTGGCCATGACCTCCTCCGGTGTGCCGGCGGCTACCACCTCGCCGCCGTGGATGCCGGCGCCGGGGCCGATATCAATAAGGTAGTCGGCGGCCCGCATGGTATCCTCGTCATGCTCCACCACCAAAAGCGTATTGCCAAGGTCCCGCAGATTACGCAGGGTGTCCAGCAGCTTGTCGTTATCCCGCTGGTGAAGGCCGATGGAAGGCTCGTCCAGAATATAGAGAACGCCCATGAGGCTGGAGCCGATCTGGGTAGCCAGGCGGATACGCTGGCTTTCACCGCCGGACAACGTCGCGGCACTGCGGCTGAGGGTCAGATAGCCCAATCCCACGGACCGCAAAAAGCCCAGCCGGGAACGGATCTCCTTTAAAATACGGTCGGCGATAAGGTGCTGCTGCTCCGTCAGCTTCAGATGCTCCGCCCACTCCAGCTCGTCCAGCACGGAAAGACGGGTCAGCTGGTCGATATCCTTGTCCCCTACTGTCACCGCCAGGGACTCCTTTTTCAGCCGCCGCCCCTTGCACTCCGGACAGGGGCACTCACTCATGGCCTCCTCCAGTTCCCGCTTCACGGAGTCGCTTTGGGTCTCCATATAGCGGCGCTGGAGGTTGTTGCAGATGCCCTCGAAGGGCTGGTACAGCACGCCCTTACCACGGGGCTGGTCATAGTGGAGCTCCAGCTTTTCCCCACCCGTGCCGTACAAGATGACCTGCTTCACCTCGCTGGGCAGGTCCTTCCAAGGGGTAGTCAGCTTGAAGTGGTACTTCTGGGACAGGGCGTCAAAATACATGCGGGAGATGCCGTCGGAGCGGATATTGCCCCAGCCGGAAGCCGTGATGGCCCCTTCCAGTAAAGAGAGATCCTCGTTTTCCACCACCAGGGCTGGGTCCACCTTCAGCTGACTGCCCAGGCCCGTGCAGGTGGGACAGGCGCCAAAGGGGTTGTTGAAGGAGAACATCCGGGGCGTCAGCTCTTCGATGGAGATACCACAGTCCTCGCAGGCGTAGTTCTGGGAGAACATCAGGTCCTGCCCCTCCCGCAGCAGGTTCACCACCACCAGGCCGCCGGAGAGGCCAGCGGCGGTCTCCACACTGTCCGTCAGCCGCTGCTGGATATCCGGCCGGATGATGAGGCGGTCGATGACGATCTCAATGCTGTGCTTTTTATTTTTCTCCAGCTTGATCTCCTCATCCAGCTCGTACAGATTTCCGTCCACCCGCACCCGGACGTAGCCGGAGCGCTTCGCATCCTCGAACACCTTCTGGTGCTCGCCCTTTTTGCCCCGGATGACGGGCGCCATCACCTGGATGCGGGTGCCCTCCGGCAGGGAGAGTACCTGGTCAATGATCTGGTCGATGGTCTGCTGGCGGATGACCTTGCCGCACTTGGGACAGTGGGGCGTGCCCACCCGGGCCCACAGCAATCGGAGGTAGTCGTAGATCTCCGTCACCGTGCCCACGGTGGACCGAGGGTTTTTACTGGTGGTCTTCTGGTCGATGGAGATGGCCGGGGAAAGGCCCTCGATATAATCCACATCCGGCTTGTCCATCTGGCCCAGGAACATCCGGGCGTAAGAGGAAAGGCTTTCCACATACCGCCGCTGGCCCTCGGCGTAAATGGTGTCGAAGGCCAGGGAGGACTTGCCGGAGCCGGAAAGGCCCGTCATCACCACCAGCTTGTCCCGGGGGATGGTGACGTCGATATTTTTCAGGTTGTTGGCCCGGGCGCCTTTGACGATGATTTTATCCTGCATAAATGATTTCGTGTCTCCTTGTCAGAGATTATCTGTATTTTTCCTCCTGGTGCCAGCCCCATACGACGATGAGGGAGACCACCAGTCCGCAGATCAGCCTCATGGCTGTACTGTTCACTCCACGGTGATGTCCGCCGCAGAGGCCCCCAGCAGGTCCAGCAGCGCCTGGGGCGCCAGTTCCACTTGGGTGCCCACCTTGCCAGCGGAGACGCAGATGGTGTCATACAGGATAGCCGTTTCGTGGAACACCGTGGGGAACTGCTTCTTCATTCCCACGGGGCTGCATCCGCCGTGGACATAGCCGGTGAGGGGCAGCAGCTCCTTCTGGGGCAGCATGGCGATGGATTTCTCCCCCACTGCCTTGGCAGCCTTTTTCAGGTCCAGGTTTTCCGCCACGGGAATATCAAATACGTAGTATGCGCCGGTGCCCCCTTTCGTCACCAGGGTCTTGAACACCTGCTCCACATCCTGTCCCAGGAAACCCGCCACGCTGACGCCGTCGATGGGGCCGTCGGCGGGATAGGTATGGGCCGTGTAGGGAATTTTTTTCTGGTCCAGGACCCGCATAACGTTTGTCTTTTCTTCCTTGTGCTTTGCCATTGTATTCATCCTCTGTCTTCCATGAATTCTCTTTGTACATATTTCGGCAGCTTCCCCACCACCAGATGGTAGGACCCCCCGCACAGCTCCCGCAGCAGCTCGTCCGGCAGGGTGCCGTCTAAACAGCAGGCGATCCAGGTGCGCTTGTCGGCGTAAAAGCCCGGCAGGATGTCCGGGTATTCGGCCCGGAGCAATTCCGCCCGGGCCGGGTCACATTTCAGGTTGATCAGGTCATGACCGCCGTAGGTCTTGTGCTCCGCCCCCGGGGAGCAGACGGCGGCAAACAGCTTGCCCCGGAGCATATAGCGAAACCAGCCCCACTCGGGCTTGTAGTCCTTCTCCGCCCCCGGAAGAGAGATGAGGTAATCGTCCAGCCATTCGTAGCGCATTTATTTCTCCCCACGCAGCTCGATGATGCGGTCACGCAGCACCGCCGCGTACTCGAACTCCAGCATTTTGCTGGCCTCTTTCATTTCCTTTTCCAGCTTAGCGATCTCCGCCGCCCGCTCCTGCTCATTGAGCTTGCGCTTCTTGCGGCCCCGGATGGTGTCCTCCTCCGCTGTCTTGGAGATCTCCAGCACCTCCCGGACCCCCTTGATGATGGTCTTTGGCACGATGCCGTACGCCTTATTATAGGCGTCCTGGATGGAACGGCGGCGCTCCGTTTCGTCGATGGCGGCCCGCATGGAGGGGGTGATCTCGTCGGCGTACAGGATGACCAGGCCCTCAGCGTTTCGGGCGGCACGTCCGATGGTCTGGATGAGGCTGGTCTCACTGCGGAGGAAGCCCTCCTTGTCGGCATCCAGCACCGCCACCAAACTCACCTCCGGCAGGTCCAGGCCCTCCCGCAGAAGGTTGATGCCAACCAGCACGTCAAACTCGCCCAGCCGCAGGTCCCGGATGATCTCCATCCGCTCAATGGTCTGAACATCGGAGTGCATATAACGCACCCGGATGCCGGCGTTTTTGAAAAACTCTGTCAGGTCCTCGGCCATTTTCTTGGTCAGGGTCGTCACCAGCACCCGCTCGTTCTTGGCGGCACGGGCCTTGATCTCGTCCATCAGGTCGTCGATCTGACCAGTGACGGGCCGTACCTCCACCCGCGGGTCCAACAGGCCCGTGGGACGAATGACCTGCTCCACCACCTGGTCCGCCCGCTCCCGCTCGTAGGGTCCCGGCGTGGCGGAAACAAACACTGCCTGGCCGATGCGCTCCTCAAATTCCTCGAACTTCAGGGGCCGGTTATCATAGGCGCAGGGCAGCCGGAAGCCGTATTTCACCAGGCTGTCCTTCCGGGCGTGGTCGCCGTTGTACATGGCCCGCACCTGGGGCAGCGTCACGTGGGACTCGTCCACAAACAGCAAGAAATCGTCCGGGAAAAAATCCAGCAGCGTCATGGGCGCCGACCCGGCGGGCCGCTCCGAAATGATGCGGGAATAGTTCTCAATACCGGAGCAGTAGCCCAGCTCCGCCATCATCTCCATGTCGTACTCTGTCCGCTGGCGGATGCGCTGGGCCTCCACCAGCTGGTCGTTGTCGGTGAAGACCTTCACCTGCTCCTCCAGCTCCCGCCGGATCTCGCCGATGGCCCGGTCCATTTTATCCTTGGTGGTGACATAATGGCTGGCGGGATAGATGGCGATGTGGTTCAGCACCCGGTTCACCGCCCCGGTCAGGGGCGTGATCTCGCTGATGCGGTCGATCTCGTCGCCAAAAAATTCCACCCGGATGGCTTTGTCCTTGTAGTAGGCGGGGTAGATCTCCACCGTGTCACCCCGGACCCGGAACATGTTCCGCTCAAAGGCAATATCATTGCGCTCATAGCGGATCTCCACCAGGCGCCGCAGCAGCTCGTCCCGGTCCCACTGGGCGCCCACCCGCAGAGAAACCACCATTTTCGCAAAGTCATCCGGCTCACCCAGGCCGTAAATGCAGCTGACGGAGGACACCACGATCACGTCCCGCCGCTCCAGCAGGGCGCAGGTGGCCGACAGGCGCAGCCGGTCGATCTCATCGTTGGTGGAGGCGTCCTTGGCGATATAGGTATCCGTATGGGGGATATAGGCCTCCGGCTGATAGTAATCGTAATAGGACACAAAATACTCCACGGCGTTGTTGGGGAAAAACTCCTTGAACTCCGCGCACAGCTGAGCCGCCAGGGTCTTGTTGTGGGCCAGCACCAGGGTGGGGCGCTGTACCTGCTCGATGACCTTGGCCATGGTGAAAGTCTTGCCGGAGCCGGTGACGCCCAGCAGCACCTGCTCCTTCAGTCCGTTTTCGATACCCTCCGCCAGGGCCGCGATGGCCTGGGGCTGGTCGCCGGAGGGCTGGTAATCAGAAACAACTTGAAATTTCGGCATAGCACGCTCCCAAACAGCTTGATTTTTCCTCTTCCATCATACCACGGCTATTTTTTATATGCAACATTTGTTCGATTATTTGTAAGGCTGTTTCGAAAAAAGCCGGTCTCTTTACGCCAGATACCCACTGTCCGCCATGGATACAAAATCCTGGTCCGCCACGATGATATGGTCGGCCAGCTGAACGCCGATGTTTCCCAGTGCTGATTTTGCCCGGTCTGTGGCAGTATAGTCATCGGAGGAGGGCAGGGCCACGCCGCTGGGATGGTTGTGAGACAGAATGACGGCGCTGGCGGAGGTCAGCAGTGCCTGCTCCAGCAGGCGGCGGATATCCAGTCCGGCGGAGGCAATGCCGCCCTCGCCCAAACGCCGGCAGGCAATGAGCTTGCCCTTCCGGTCCAGATACAGGGCGTAAACCACCTCGTGCTTTTCTCCGGCGAACCGCTCCAGCAGGTAAGCGCCGGCCCGCTCCGAGGAGTTGAGGATCGTTTCCCGCTCCGCCTCCGCCAGGCGGGCCTTCCGGTACAGCTGCGGCACCAGCTTCAAAAGCACCGCGGCGCTCTCTCCGATGCCCTCCACCTTTTGCAGGTCTTCCAACGGGGCGTCCAGCACCGCCGCCAGGGAGCCGTATCGCTCCATAAGGGCGTGGGCGATGGGATTTGTGTCCCGCCGTGGAATGGCGTAGTACAGCAGTAGCTCCAGGGCCTCATGGTCCGCGAAGGGCTCCAGCCCGCCCTGCAAAAAGCGGTGCCGCATTTTCTCCCTGTGTCCGTCATGAATCCCCATATCCATCTCCGTCCTTCGCGTGAATCGAAATTTTTCCGGAATGTCACATTATACCACATATGCGCCATGTCCGACAAGCGCTTTTCCGATTTGAAAGTTCCAAATCAGCATTTCCCCCGGGTTGACAGTGGCATTTTTTTGGCATAATATAAGAAGGTAAATGTTATATCGTCCGGTAGGTAAGGCTACCACAGGGATATGGATCGCTGCCGCGGAGTGATGGAGACATCATGAGAGGGTTTGAACAGGCGATATCGAACACGAAGGTATCATCTAATGCGATTTCACCGCCTTGTGAAGCTAAAGCTTGAACGGCAGCGGGGAGCTTGTTGTCTCGCTCCCCGGGAAAGGGAACTTCTCTGGCCGCGCCGTTCCGGGCGGACAGGGAAGTTATTTTTATCAAAGCCGGAAAGGAGGCTGTGCGGCGTGTTTGAGTTGGAAGGAAAACGAGAAGAGCTGCTGGAAAAGATTGAGGAGTATATCGCCCGAAAACGATACGCGGACCTGCGGGACCTCCTTCTTCCCATGGAGGCAGCCGATATCGCCGCTTTGTGCGGCGAACTGGATGAAAAGGTGGCGCTGGTTTTTCGCCTGCTGCCCAAGGAGCAGGCGGCGGAGGTGTTCGTGGAGCTGGACTCCGACCAGCAGGAGCTGCTGATCCAGAGCTTTTCCAACACAGAGTTGAAGGAAGTGCTGGACGAGCTATATCTGGACGATACCGTGGATATCGTAGAGGAAATGCCCGCCAATGTGGTCAAGCGCATTTTAAAGCACTCCGACCCGGAGATGCGCAAGAGCATCAATGAGATCCTGAAATATCCCGATGATTCCACCGGCAGCATCATGACCACGGAGTTCGTTGACCTGAAAGAGGACATGACGGTGGAGGCCGCTTTGAAGCGCATCCGCCGCACCGGCCCTGACAAGGAGACCATCAACGTCTGCTATGTCATCGATGACGGCCGCCACCTTATCGGCCTGCTGTCCATCCGGACGCTGCTGTTGGCGGAGGATGACGATGTTATCGGCGACATCATGGAGCGGAACTTCATCTCCGTCCAGACCCTGGACGACCAGGAGACCACCGCCCGTGCCCTGGGCAAATACGACTTCCTGGCCCTGCCGGTAGTGGACCAGGAAAACCGCCTGGTGGGCATCGTCACCGTGGATGACGCCATGGACGTTTTGCAGGAGGAGGTCACCGAGGATATCGAAAAGATGGCCGCTATCGTCCCCACGGACAAGCCCTATCTGAAAACCGGCATTTTCGAGACCTTCAAGGCCCGTATCCCCTGGCTGCTGCTGCTGATGATCTCCGCCACCTTCACCGGTCAGATCATCTCCAGCTTTGAAAACGCGCTGGCAGCTTTTACCGTTCTGACCGCCTATATCCCCATGCTGATGGACACCGGCGGCAACTGCGGCTCCCAGGCCAGCGTCACCGTCATTCGCGGCATCTCCCTGAACGAGATCGAGTTTTCCGACCTGTTCCGGGTCATCTGGAAGGAAATGCGGGTGGGTCTGACCTGCGGTGTCGTGCTGTCTGCGGCCAACTTCGTGAAGCTGATGCTCATTGACCGGATGCTGTTCCATAACCCCATGGTCACCCCCACCGTGGCGCTGGTGGTCTGCGGTACGCTGATCTTCACCGTGTTCTGTGCCAAGCTGGTGGGCTGTACTCTGCCGCTGCTGGCTAAGAAGATCGGCTTTGACCCGGCGGTGATGGCCTCTCCTTTCATCACCACCATCGTGGACGCCATCTCTCTGCTGATCTATTTCCAGTTCGCCACCATCATCCTGGGTATTTGAAAAAAGCTCCCGTCCTTAATGGATGGGAGCTTTTTCCATGAGATAATTGGTCAGAGGCACCCCATTCCGGAGGACCGTTCGCGCTTTCACCGTCCGATAGCCCCTGCCTTCAAAAAACGGTTTCGCCGTGATGGAGGCGTGCACCGTGAACCGGTCCGCGGCGGAAGCATTCTCCAAACTGTCACAGATGGCAGTCGCGATGCCGCGGCGTTGAAAAACCGGGTGCACAAACAGCCTGTCCAGATATCCGGTCCGGTCCATGTCGCCAAATCCCACCACGATATCACCCTCCACTGCCACCAACGTGTGATGCTCTAAAAACGAGCGGTTCCAGGCCGCAAGGTCCACCCTGCCCAGTGCCCACGCATCCAACTGCTTTGGCGTATAGTCCCCGGCGCAGACAGCGTGGACGCTCCGGCGGAACAGCTCCGCCAAAGTCTCGCAGTCCGCCGGCTCATAGCTTCGGATCAGCATATCAGTATTCTCCTGTCAAAAATTAAAAACGCCGCGGGCAAACCTGGAAGTGGCCCGCGGCGTTTTTTCATTATTCAGGCAACGTCTGGACCACGCCCCGGGCGCAGTCCACGGACACCCGGGTACCGTCTGCCAGGCGGCGGGTGGCATCCACCGCGCCCACAATGACAGGCTTGTCCAGTGTCAAGCCCACGGTAGCGGTGTGGCAGTCGGTGCTGGCCTCCTCCGTGATGACAGCCGCGGCCTGACGGATATAAGGCAGCAGGTCATTGGTGGTATAAGGCACCACCAGCACATCACCGGGGCGGAATTTTTCCGCCACATCATCCAGCACGCGGCACACGCACAGCCGGCCGCAGGTCTTTTGTCCGCCGATGCCGGTGGCGTTGATGAGGGAGCCGCCCACCTGCTTGACGCGGATCATGTTGGTGGTTCCGGCCACACCCACAGGTACGCCGGCGGTGACCACCACCAGATCGCCGTTTTTCACGATGCCGGCCTTCTCCGCCGCCTCCACGGCAAAGTCCGCCAATTCGTCGGAGTTGCTGGCATAGGGCATCATAATGGCCTCCACGCCCCAGTACAGGCTCATCTGCCGGCGGACCTGCTCGTCCAGCAGCAGGGCCACCACGGCGGTCTGAGGCCGGAACCGGCTGACCATCTGGGCGGTGACGCCCCGCTGGCTGACAGTGAGGATGGCGTCGGCGCCGATGTCCATGGCGGTGGTGCAGGCTGCGTGGGCCATGGCGGTGGTGATGGACAGCCGCTCCTTGCCGGAGACCCTCAACGGCTTGGCCCGGTCGATGTTGGCCTCCGTCCGCAGGGCGATGGCATCCATGGTGCGGACCGCCTCCACCGGGTACTTGCCCGCCGCGGTCTCGCCAGAGAGCATGATGGCAGAGGTGCCGTCATAGATGGCGTTGGCCACATCGGTGATCTCCGCCCGGGTGGGCCGGGGATTCTCCACCATGGAGTCCAGCATCTGGGTGGCTGTGATGACCGGCTTGCCGCAGGCCACGCACTGGGCGATCATATCCTTCTGGATGACAGGGATCTCCGTAAAGTCGATCTCCACGCCCATGTCGCCGCGGGCCACCATAATACCGTCCGCCACGGCCAGGATATCCGGCAGATTGCTGACGCCCTCCCGGTTCTCGATCTTGGCGATGATGCGGATGTGGGAGTTGTTCTGGTCCAGGATCTGCCGCAGCTCCCGGATGTCGGCGGCGGTACGGACAAAGCTGGCAGCAATAAAGTCAAAGCCCTCCTGGATACCGAAGAGGATATCCTCCCGGTCCCGCTGGCTGACATAGGGCATGGACAGGCGAACGCCGGGGATGTTGACGCCTTTGTTGTTTTTCATGACGCCGCTGTTGAGCACCTTGCAGCGGATGGTGGTGGGCGTGGTCTCCAGTACGGTCATGCGGACCAGGCCGTCATCCAGCAGGATGGCGTCACCGGCCTTCACATCGCCGGGCAGGTCATTATACGTGATGGAGCAGCGGGTCTCGTCGCCCTCCACATCGTTGGTGCAAAGGGTGAACTCCGCCCCCTCCTTCAGCTCCGCGGAGCCGTTTTTGAAGTTCTTCAGCCGCACCTCGGGGCCCTTGGTGTCCAGCATGGCGGCCACAGGCAGATCCAGCTCCTCCCGCAGGGCCTTCAGCTGGTCCAGCCGTGCCTTGTGGCCGGCATGGTCACCGTGGGAGAAGTTGAAGCGGGCCACGTTCATGCCGGAGAGCAGCATCTCCCGCAGGACGCCCTCCCGGTCCGTGGCAGGTCCCAGGGTGCAGACGATCTTGGTCTTTCTCATATTGATTACCACCTTTCTCGAAAGGAACAATTTCACGAACAGCATTCTATCACAACTGTCCTATCCGGGAAAGAGAAATTTTGCAAAAATTTGCGTAGGATGTCAAAAAAAGTGCGGCATTTCTGCCGCACTTTTCAAGCTAAACGATTAGATAGCCAATTTTTCTTTCAGTGATCCGATCATCTCCCGGTACTCCTCCTCCGTCAGATGGACCGGCTGGGGATTGGTGATCTCAAAGTTTCCACCAAACTCAAAGCCGCCCTCATACTTGGGCACAATATGGAAATGAAGATGGGGATTGGTATCGCCGAAGGAGCCCAGATTCAGCTTTGTGCAGCCCCACAGATCTTGAATGGCCTTGGAGGCCCGGGCCAGGTCTTCAGCGAAATCCGCCCGCTCCTGAGGCTCGCACTCCCACAGCTCCCGGTGATGGCTCTTCAGTGCCAGCACACAGCGGCCCTTGTGGGCCTGGTCCTTGAACAGGTACAGCGTACCGGCCTTCATCTCGCCGACCTTGAACATAATAGCCTCCCGGCCTTCGTGGTGTTCATCGCAGTAAAAACAACCCATGGTGTTTTCCTCCTGGTTCCATAAATTGGGGGAGATGCCCCTCTTGTCTCTACGATACATCCACGGTCCGTTTTCCGTCAAGAAAAACCCGCACGGTTTCCTGTGGATTTTTGTTTTCGGGTGTGATAAGCTGGGAAAAACACCATATATTCAAAGGAGGGTCCATCCCATGAAACTAGGATTGGTAACTGATAGCCTGGCCCATCTGTCCTTTCCGGAGGCGGCAGCCGTGTGCCGGAAGCTGGGGCTGGAGCAGGTGGAGCTTGGCTGCGGCAACTGGTCTCCCGCTCCCCACATCGACCTGGATGCCCTGACCACAGACGCCGGCAAGCGCCGGGAACTTCTGGACACACTGGAGGCCAACGGCCTCGCCATCTCCGCCCTCAACTGCTCCGGCAATCCCCTGTTCCCCGGCGAAAAGGGTGCCCGGGACCGGGATGTGGTGGAAAAGGCCTTTTTGCTGTCGGAGCAGCTGGGCCTCAAGACTGTTGTCATGATGAGCGGCCTGCCCGGCGGCTGCGCCGAGGACCGGACCCCCACCTGGATCGTGACCAGCTGGCCTCCGGAGACGGAGGGCATTCTCCGCTACCAGTGGGAGGTTGCCATTCCCCAATGGGAAAAGCTGGTGACTCAGGCCAAGCGCCACGGCGTGGAACGTATCGCCCTGGAGTTCCACGGCTGGCAGCTGGTGAACAATGTGGAGAACCTGCGGCGGCTCCAATCCGCCGTGGGCATGACCGTGGGCGTGAATATGGACCCCAGCCACTTGTTCTGGATGGGCGCCGACCCGCTGGCCATGATCGACGCCCTGTCCGACTGCATCTACCACGTCCACATCAAGGATGTGCGGACGGAGCCCGCCAGCGCTGTCAACACCATGCTGGACACCAAGGGCGTACTGGAGTTCAAGACCCGTTCCTGGAACTTTGTCACCCCCGGCACCGGCCACGACGAGGCCTGGTGGCGCCGGTTCGTGGAGGCCCTGCGGGCCACCGGCTATGACGGTTCCCTGAGCATTGAGCAGGAGGATTACACCATCCCTGTCATGGACGCTCTGGAGCAGGCCTCCGCCCTGCTGCACCGGGTCACCGCCTGAGATTTCCACTATATAAAAAGGACTGTTCAACAGGAACAGTCCTTTTTTCGCGCCCGGAGCAGTTCTTCCGCCGCCCCCTGGGCCAGCCGGTCCGCCATGGACACCAGTTCCTCCCCTGGCAGGTCCATTCCCCGGCCAAACCACTCTTTTACAAGACCGATGAGGCCATAGGTAATAAAGCTCATCAAATAGTCCATCTGCTCCGGGGACACATTCCGGAACCAGGCCTCCGTCAGGCGGGAGCCGTTGCAATAGATGAGCTTTTGGAGCCGGCCCACGAAGCCGCTGGCAGAATTGCTGTCCAGCAGCGTCCCAATGGTGGTCCGGTGCTCCACTACATAGTCCAAAATCGGCAGCAGCACCGGCCGCAGCGTCCGCTCCGCTGTGCTCTCGGCCATATGGGCGTCCACCAGGACCTGGGCCTCCTCCAGCATGTCCTCCTCCACGCTTTGCAGCAGAGCCGCCGTGTCCGGATAGTGCAAGTAAAAGGTCCCCCGGTTCAGGTCCATCCGCTCCGTGATATCCCGGACGGTGATCTCCGAAAACCGCTTTTCCTGCATCAGCTGCAAAAGGCCTTCCTTCAAAAGCCGCCGGGACCGGCGGGAACGGCGGTCTTCCGACTGTTTTTCCATAGCGCAGGTTCTCCTTTCAGGCACGCTCCATTTTCCTTTAGACAAAACCGGGAATGTGTCCCTTGTTTTTTTCTGTTGACCGTATTATAATCTCTCCCGAAAAATAAATCAACATCTTTTTATTATTCAACATTTGTTGATTATTGAAGGGAGCATTTTTTATGATCCAACAACTGCATCCCCGCCGCCTGCTGGCTCTGGCCACCGCTTTGACCCTGGCAGCCGCCTGTGTGGTTCCCGCCGCCGCTGCGGAACCCATTGGTGACGGCGTGGCCCCCATCTGCGACGAGGCCTATTATGCCACTTTGGACTATTACGGCAACCTGACAGAGGGCAGCGTGGTCAAGAGCTACATCCTCAACGGCGCCGACACCCTGACGGACCACGGTACATACGACCAGGTGGTGAATTTGACGGACCACACGGAGCCCACGGTGCAAAACGGCGTCACCACCTTCCGCTTTGACCCGGGCAGCGCCCCCTCCCACTTCTACTTTGAGGGAAAGACTTCGGCGCCCTTTGAGGCCCTGCCCTGGACTCTGTCCATCCATTATACCCTCAACGGCGTGCCCACCAAGGCAGAGGACCTGGCGGGCAAGACCGGCGTGGTGGAGATCACCGTGGACGCCATCCCAGACGAAAGCGCCAGTGAGTACGCCAAAAACAACTATACCCTGGAAGCCATGGCCCTGTTCAACCAGGACGATATTTTGTCTCTGGAGGCCCCCGGTGCCCAGGTGCAGCTGGTGGGCAACCTGCGGGCGGTGCTGTTTTTGGCTTTTCCCGGAGAGGAACAGCACTTCACCATACGGGTGGGCGCCGAGGACTTCTCCTTCGGCGGCATGACCTTCATGATGGTGCCCGCCACTCTCAGCCAGCTGGAGGAGATCTCCAAGCTCAGCGACCGGAAGGATGAATTGGAGGAGGACTACCACAAGCTGTCCGACAGCCTGGACACCCTGCTGGACGCCTTCGGCAACATGGAGGGCAGCCTGTACGCCACCGCCAACGGCCTGGACCAGCTGAACCAGGCCCGGGACACCATCTCCAACGGCAAGGGGGCCATCTACGACGGCACCGACACCCTGCGGGAGGACCTGACAGGTATCGCCGCCCTGCTGGACCCAGTGGCGGAGCAGGTCCGCTCCGCCAGCCAGGCGGTCACGGACGCCAAGGTGGTGCTGAACACCATGACGGATACCGCCCTGTCCCTGCAAGACCAGCTGGAGGATCTGGAGGACGCTTTAGAGAACCTGGAGGACAGCGATGACGTGCGCCAGCTGATCCACGACGCCGCCGGCATGAAAAAGAGCCTTCAGAACCTGGAAAACGCTTTGGACAGTCTTGGCCGCATCCCCTCTGTGAAATCCCCTCTGGAGGGTCAGGACATTGACGCCATCCGGGAAAACCTGCCCCGGGTAAAAGCCATGGAGCCTGGTTTCCAGGCAAGCGGCATGGACAGCTTTTATGAATACGCCTGCGAGGTTCTGTGGCAGCAGTATGCCGCCCAAAACGGCATTACCCAGGAGACACCGGGCTATGACCAGTACCGTCAGGCCTTTCTGACCGGCGGCGGCAGCGAGGCCGCCAAGGGGCTGGCCGCCATTTATGATTCCTGGTCCTCCGACCCGGAGGCCTTTGAGTTCCTTCTGGACCACTCCGACACCATCGACGGCCTGCTGGGTCAGCTGAACGCCACCACCAGCGGCGTCAGCGACGCCCTGGAGCAGGTGGCCGGTCCCACTGCCACCGTGGTGGGCAAGCTGGCAGACCTGTGCGGGGATATGGATGAACTGACAGACCTGCTGGATGACGCCGATGACCTCTCCGCCTCCATCCGCCACAGCTCCAAAAAGCTGCGCAGCATTCTGGACAGCACCGGCGACCTGCGCACCATTCTCAACGACTATGAGCCCACTGCCCAGGAGACCCTCAAAACCCTGGAGGACCTGAGTGTCACCGCCGCCGCCACCGTCCGGGACAGCGAGCAGTTGGCATCCGATGCGGAAGCCCTGCTGAAAACCTCCGGCACCCAGCTGGACGCCGGCACGAAGCAGACGCTCTCCGGTCTGGCCTCCGCTTTGCGGCAGGCGGCCAGCGGCCTCTCCACCACCAACGACGTAAAGGAGGCCAAGAGCAGCATCAATTCCATCATCGAGGATACCTGGGATGAGCATACCGGCGGCATTGACAACCTCCTGAACATGGACGCCACCGCCGAAGCCATCTCCCTGACCTCTGCGGAAAATCCCGCTCCCCAGAGCATTCAGGTCATCATCCGCTCCCAAGAGATCAAGGTGGAAAAGCAGGACACCGAGGAGACCGCCAAAGCCGGCTCCGACAAAGGCACCTTCTGGAGCCGGGTGGCCCAGATGTTCAAGGATTTCTGGGCAGCCATCACCGGCATCTTCCACTGATGCGGGGAAAGGATAGGTGTTGTTCCCGTGATCGAAAAAATCGCCCATAAGCTGACGCGAAAACCCAAGCTGGTGGCCACTATCGCCGTGCTGATGCTCATTCCCTCCATCATTGGCTTTGCCGCCACCCGTATCAACTATGATATCCTTTCGTATCTACCCCAGGACCTGCCCTCCTCTCAGGGAGAGCAGCTGCTGGAGGACCCCTTCCAGATGGCCGCCACCAGTATGCTGGTGGTGGACGGAATGCCGGCAGGCTATACCAATGACCTGCTGAACGCCATTCGGGACGTTCCCGGCGTTTCCAACGCCATCTGGATCAGCAACCTGGTGGGCATCCAGATCCCCACGGACATGATCCCCGCCAGCTTCCGGGATATGTTCTTCTCCGGTGACGCCACCATGATGATCATCCAGTATGACCACCCCGGCGCCTCTGACGAGACCATGCAGGCCATTGAGAACGTGCGGAGCATCTGCAACGAAAAGTGCTTCCTGGCCGGCTTCTCCGTGGTCATCAAGGACACCCGAGATGTGATGGACAGCGAGCTTCCCCTGTTCGTGGGCCTTGCGGTGCTGCTGGCCCTGCTTGCCATGAGCGTGACGCTGGAATCCACCGTACTGCCCCTGGTGTTTTTGGCCAGCATCGGCATGGCCGTGGTGTACAACTTCGGCACCAACATCTTCTTGGGAGAGATCTCCTATATCACCAAGGCCATTGCGGCGGTTTTGCAGTTGGGCGTCACCATGGATTACTCCATCTTTCTCTACCGCCGGTACGAGGAGGAACGGCTCCATTATGACGACAAGCGGGACGCCATGGCCCAGGCCATCATTGCGGCCTTCCGCTCCCTGTCCGGCTCCAGCCTCACCACCATCGCCGGCTTTCTGGCGCTGTGCTTTATGCAGCTGACCCTGGGCCGGGACATCGGCATCGTCATGGCCAAGGGCGTGGTGCTGGGCGTGGCCACCGTCATTCTGGTGCTGCCCAGCCTGGTGCTCATTTTCGATAAGCAGATTGACAAGCACAAGCACAAGACCCTCATCCCCAGCTTTCACCGCCTCAATGGCTTTATTCTCCGGCGGCGGGTGCCGCTGGCAGTCCTGGCGGTGCTGCTGTTTTTCCCGGCGGTCTACTCTCAGAATCATGCCGATGTCTATTACAAGCTGGACGAATCCCTACCCCGGGACCTGCCCTCTATCGTCAGCAACGAAAGACTGACGGACGACTTCGACATGGCCACCTCCCACTTCATCGTGCTGCGGGATGACCTGTCCGCCGGGGAGATGGGTGAGATGGAGGATCGTCTGGAGGCGGTGCCCGGCGTCACCTCCGTGGTGTCCTACCACAGCATTCTTGGCACCGGCATCCCGGACTTTTTCATTCCCTCTGAGGTGCGGGATCTTTTAAAGCAGGGCGGCTACCAACTGATGATGGTAAACTCCAGCTATGAGCCGGCCACGGACCAGGTATCCGGCCAGCTGGACAGCATGAACGCCATTCTTCACGAATACGACCCGGAAGCCATGATCACCGGCGAGGGCGCCATGTACCGGGATCTGATCGACACCACCGCCGTGGACTTCACTGTCACCAACTACATCTCCATCGCGGCCATTTTCCTCATCATCGCTATCGTGTTCCAGTCCATCACCATCCCGGCGGTGCTGGTGGCCACCATTGAGCTGGCCATTTTCATCAACCAGGGCTGCTGCTATTTCACCGGTACCTCTATTCCCTTCATCGCCCCCACCATTATCAGCTGCGTCCAGCTGGGCGCCACGGTGGATTACGCCATCCTCATGACCTCCCGGTTCCAGGAGGAGCTGCGGAAGGGGCGGCCCCGGATGGAGGCCATCCGAGCGGCAGCCGACGCCTCCGACGCTTCCATTGTCACCAGCGCCCTGGTGCTGTTCTGCGCTACTTTGGGTGTGTCCTTCGTATCCTCCATCGACCTCATCGGCGCCATCTGCGTCATGCTGGCCCGGGGTGCCCTCATCTCCGCCCTGGTGAGCATTTTCCTCATGCCCGCCGTGCTGTGTGTCTGCGAGCCGCTGTTCAACAAGACCAGCCGCCACTGGCGCACCACGCCGCCTTCCCGGCCCCGCAAGGCCCTTCCCGCCAAAAGCACTGGCGTGGCCCCGGAGGCTCTCCTGGAGGAAGCTCCCGCCCAGCCGGCGGAGCACCGCTGACGGAAAAATAACGCCCCGTGCTTTTCAGCACGGGGCGTTTGCTGTCCGCGGATCATTTGCAAAACAAGGGCAGGGCCTTTTTAACCATTTCCACGCAGCCCTCCTCGCCCAGGGCCTCGGAATCCAGGCTCAGATCATAGGCAGCCACATCCCGCCATTCCTCGCCGGTATAGTAGTGGTAATAGGCAGAGCGGCGCTTATCCTCCACCCGGATGTGCCGGGATACCTCTCGGGCGCTCCAGGCCAGGGAGTAGGAGGCCACCCGGGCCTCCCGTGCCTCAATGGGAGCGTGGATGAACACCTTCAGCACGTTGGGCCGGTCCATCAACAGATAATTGGCGCAGCGGCCCAGGATGATGCAGCTCTCCGTGTCCGCCAGTTCCTTGATGATCTTGGCCTGGAAGCTGAACAGATTTCGGGTAGAAATGTAATCATCGCTGTCCGGCGGCAGGATCTCACCGGTGTAGACCTTCTCCGCCGCAGAGAGCATCTCCTTCAGACCAATGCGCTCGTCTGCGGCGCCGAAAAGACGTTCATGGATGCCGCTGACCTCGGAGGCCTTGCGCAGCAGGTCCCGGTCATAGTAGGGGATGCCCAGGGCATCTGACAGCTTGCGGGTGATGTCATGGCCGCCGCTGCCGGTCTCTCGGGCCACCGTGATGACAAACTTATCCATACGTTTTCCCTCCTTACGCGCCCAGGTATGCCTTGCGGACCCGGTCGTCGGCGGCCAGGTCGGAGGCCTTGCCTTCCATGGAAATGGTGCCGGTCTCCAGAACATAGGCCCGATCAGCCACCGCCAGGGCCATTTTCGCGTTCTGCTCCACCAGCAAAATGGTGATGCCGCTCTTATGGAGCTCCTGGATGATGGCGAAGATCTCCTTTACCAACAGCGGGGAAAGGCCCATGGACGGCTCATCCATCAGCACGATCTTGGGGTCCGTCATGAGGGCCCGGCCGGTGGCCAACATCTGCTGCTCACCGCCGGACAGCGTGCCCGCCAGCTGGCGGTAGCGTTCCTTCAGCCGGGGGAAGTGGTGATAAACCTTTTCCAGGTTCTCCGCGATCTTTTTCTGGTCCTTAACGATGTAGGCGCCCATGCGGAGGTTTTCCTCCACGGTCATGCGGGCGAACACATGGCGGCCCTCCGGCACATGGGCAAGGCCCAGGCCAATGATGGTGTTGGGCGCCACCTTCTGCAGATCCTTGCCGTCCAGGGTAATGGAGCCGGAGGCGGCGGTCAGCAGGCCGGAGATGGTATGCAGCGTGGTGGTCTTGCCGGCGCCGTTGGCGCCGATGAGGGACACCAGCTCGCCGTCGCCCACGGTGAAGGAGATGCCCTTCAGGGCGTGGATGGCTCCGTAAAAGACATTCAGGTCTTTGATTTCCAGCATGGTTCTCCCTCCTTATTCGCCCAGATAGGCCGCGATGACCTTGGGATTGTTGGCGATCTCCTCCGGCAGGCCGGAAGCGATGGTCTGGCCGTAGTCGATGACCTGGATGCGTTCGCATACGTTCATGACCAGTGCCATGTCATGCTCGATCAGCAGAATCGCCACGCCGAAGCGGTCCCGAATGGTGTTGATGCACTCCAGCAGCTCCGCCGTTTCCGTGGGGTTCATGCCGGCGGCGGGCTCATCCAGCAGCAGCACCTTCATATTGGTAGCCAGGGCCCGGGCGATCTCCAGCTTCCGCTGCTGGCCGTAAGGAAGGTTGGCGGCAATGACGTCCGCCTTGTCCTCCAGGTGGCAGATGGCCAGCAGGTCCATGGCTTTTTCCGTCATCTCCCTTTCCGCCTTCCAGAACTTGGGGGTGCGGAACGTAGCGTCCAGCATATTGTACCGGATATCCTTGGTGAAGGCCGTCTTCACGTTTTCAATGACCGTCATCTGCTTGAACAAGCGGATGTTCTGGAAGGTCCGGGCCACGCCGGCGGCCACGAACTGGTGGGTCTTTTTGCCGTTCAGGGGCACGCCGTTCAAAAGGACGGTGCCCTCGGTGGGAACATACACGCCGGTGAGCATATTGAATACGGTGGTCTTACCAGCGCCGTTGGGACCGATGAGGCCCACCAGCTCTCCCTGGTAGATCTGGATGTTGAAGTCCTGCACGGCCTTCAATCCGCCGAAGGTGATGCCCAGCTTCTTTGTCTCCAAGACAGGCATTTTCTTCTCAGGCATGTGCCTTCACCTCCTTCCGCTCCGCCCGCTCCGCGGCCTTCCGCAGCCGGACGGCTTTCAGATCCCGTCCCAGGTTGACGAGGGAAAACTCATAGGAGCCAAAAATCCCCTTGGGCCGGAACATAATGACCACGATCAGCACGATGGCATACACCAGCATGGGATACTGGAACACGCCCTGCACCGCCGCCGGCAGCGCCGTCACCCAGGTTCCGTTTTTGATCTGGTAGTTCACCAGGAACATGATGACCGCCGCCACGATGGAGCCCGTCAAAGAGCCCATACCGCCCAGCACCACCATGACCACGATGAACGTGGAGTTCAGGATGCCGCCGTTGGAGAAGGCGAAGGAGGACGTGGACAGCGTGGCGTTGGCACAGGCGTACAGTGCCCCGGCCACACCAGCGAAAAAGGCGGAATAGGAGAACGTCATAATTTTATAAAAAGATGTGTTGATGCCGGAGGCGGAGGCGGCGATCTCGTCATCCCGGATGGCACGGATGGCACGGCCGTACTTGGAGCGGATGAACATGAACATCATAACAAGGCAGATCAGTGTCACTAGGAGGGCCACCCACAAAAAGCTGACCTTACCCTTGCTGCCGAAGCCCAGGCCGTTTTTATACAGCGACGAAGACGCGGAGCCCAGGCTCAGGCCATCCTGGCCGCAGAAGGGAAGGTTGTTGATGATGTTGACGATGATCATACCGAAGCCCAGGGTGATGATGGCCAGGTAGTCGCCCTTCAGCCGCAGGGCGGGAATACCCACCAGCAGGCCCACCAGGGCCGCCAGCAGACCTGCCGCCAGAATACAGGCGATGAGGACCGCCAAAAACACAGGACTCCCCTTGTCCCCGAACACACCGGTGCGCTCACAGGCCAGGCTCAACAACGCCGCCGTATACGCGCCGATAGCCATGAAGCCGCAGTGGCCCAAGGACAGCTGCCCCAGAAAGCCCAGCACCAAGTTCAGCGATGTGGCCAGGATGATGAGGTAGCAGCACTGCCAAAGGCAGGGGGCCAGCACCAGCTTGAAAGAGCCGCTGCCGCCCATGGAAGCTGTCAGCACCTGAAAGAGGGCAAACAGGACAACGATGACGATGGTATTGAGCAGGTAGCCCTGCTTCGTTCTATTTTTCTTCATACCTTTTCACCCACATTCTTACCCATAATGCCGGCGGGCTTCAGGATCAGCACAACAATGAGGATCAAAAACACAAACGCGTCCGCCATGCTGGAGGAGATGTAGCTGGTGGTAAAGGACTCCACCAGACCAATGACCACACCGCCCAGCACGGCGCCGGGAATGATGCCGATGCCGCCCAGGACAGCCGCCACAAAAGCCTTCAGGCCCAGGAGAGAACCCATGGTGGTATAGATCTTGGGATACTGGGCCATGTACATCAGTGCGGCCACGGCCGAGAGGCCCGAGCCGATGGCAAAGGTGGAGAGAATGGTGTGGTTGACGTTGATGCCCATAAGGGTGGCGGCCTCCTTGTCCTCGGAGACGCACCGCATGGCCCGGCCCAGCCGGGTCTTCTGGGTGAACTCGTACAGCACCACCATGACAACGGCGCTGATGACAATGGTGAGCAGGGTCGTATATTCCAAGGTCACGCCGGCAATGCGCAGGCCGCCGGCAGCAAAGATTTGGCTTGCGACCTTGGGGTTCGGACCGATGGCCGGAATGGCCTGGGCCAGGTTTTCCAAAAATAAGCTCATGGCGATGGCGGTAATAAGGGCGGTCATATTGGTGCCCTTTTTCCGCACAGGACGGTAAGCGATGAGCTCCGTGCCCATGCCCACCAGGGCGCACACCACGATGGCCGCCAGCACGGCGGCCCAGGCCGGCAGGCCCAGCGCCGTCGCCATGGGAACGGTGAAGATCATGGTATAGCCGCCCACCATGATGAAATCGCCATGGGCGAAGTTGATAAGGCGGATGATACCGTAGACCATGGTATATCCAAGTGCCACCAGGGCGTAAATGCTGCCCAGGCGGAGCCCCACGGCCAACGTCTGGATGAATGTACTCACGATTGGGTCTCCCCTTTCTTTCTCTTCCTTCTAAAAAGCAAACAGAGGAGGCGGCGTCCGGTGTCGGGCGCGCCTCCTCTGCTCCATTGCAGAGTGTTTATCCGGTTGTCAGCGTATGCCGCAAAGATCAGGCCTCGGGCAGTTCCTTGACCACATCCACCAGCGTGGTAGTGACCTCGGAGCCGTCGGAAACGAAGGAGACGATGGTAGCGCCCTTGACGGGAGTGCCGCTCTCGTCCAGTGTGAAGGTGCCGGTCACGCACTCATAGGTGAGAGAGGTGTCGGCCATGGCGTCACGGACGGCGGCGGGGTCAGCGGAGCCAGCGGCTTCGATGGCGGTCTTGTACATGTACACGCAGTCATATGCCAGAGCGGACATGGCAATGGGGGTCTCGCCGTATTTATCCTGGAAAGCCTTAACGAAATTCTGCACCAGAGCGGACTGGTCGGCGGGGTCATAGTGGTTTGTCCAGTAAACATTATTGAAAGCGGTCAGGTCGGCGCCTTCCACCACATAGGAGGGAGCACCGTCATAGCCGTCAGCACCCATGATGATGCCGGTATAGCCGGCGGCACGTGCCTGAGTGACCAGATAGGGGCCGATAACATCATAGTAATAAGGCGCGTACACCAACTCCACGCCAGCGTTCACCATGGCGGCGAACTGGTTGGTGTAATCCTGCACATCCATGGAAGCGGTAGACTCCACGGCGGCCACTTCCACGCCGTACTCCTCACAGGCGGCGGAGAAGGAATCGTACAGGCCCTTGGAGTACGTATCGGCGGCGCAGTACACGACGCCCACCTTGGCGTAGCCCGCCTGCTTGGCATAGGCGGCGGCGATGGCGCCCTGGAAGCTGTCGGCGTAGCAGGCACGGAACACGTAGTCATCCTCGGTGGTAATAGAATCAGCGGTGGAGGACGGAGAGGTCAGGACCACTTCCTCCTCATTGGCGCTGTCGGTGATGGCGGAGGTGCAGCTGGACGTGCAGGAGCCAACGATGAGACCCACGCCCTGGGACACCAGAGAGTTAAAGGCGTTCATGCACTCAGTGGGGTCGCCCTGGTCATCGGCATTGATGACCTGGATCTGGGAGCCCAGCACACCGCCGGCGGCGTTGATCTCCTCCACAGCCAGGTTCACGCCGTTCATGATGGCGGCGCCGTAGGCGGCCAGGTTGCCGGTATTGGGGGAAATGGTGCCCAGCAGGATGGATTCACCGCTGGCGGAATCACCACTTTCAGCAGGTGCGGCGCTCTCCTCCTTCGTTCCGCCGCAGGCGGTCAAGGACGCGGTCAGGCATCCGGCAAGCAGGATACTCAAAAATCTTCTTTTCATAATAGTGCCTCCTCAATGTAAAATCTCCCTAAAAAGCGAAAGACGCGCGGATGAAAAACATCCTCGCGTCCTTGCGTTTTCATTATCATAGTCTCCATTCGTCGTTTTGTCAATTACGTTAAACGAACAAAACGTCGATGAAAATCGCCTTTAATTTCGTGAATCACAACAATTTCAAAAAAATTATTCAGTACTTTAAAAAATCAGTCAGCATTTTGCCATCATACACCTCAGCATATCCTTATGCCTGCCCTGTCATATCATTTGCAAAACCAGGCACCAGGCGGGGATCGCCAGCAGAGACAGCAGCGTGGACACCGTGACGCAGCCGGCGGCGAAGCGGGCGTTTCCGCCGTATTTGGCGGCCAGGATGGCAGTGGTCCCGCCGGCGGGCATGGCCGACAGCACCACGGAAACGCCTGTGACCAGTTCCCCCGTGCCGGCCAGACGGCAGCCCAGAAGCACAAGCCCCGGGATAAGCACCAGGCGGACAGCGGAAAAATACAGGGAATCCCGGTCCAGGAAATCTCTCCAGTCCACATCCGCGCAGATCATGCCGATGAGGAACATGGAAAGGGCGGTGTTGCAGCCACCCACAGACTGGATGGTATTCCCCAGCACCTGCGGCAGCTGCCATTGGGTCAGCAGCAGCACAAGGCCCAGAAACACCGCGTCGATACAGGGGTTGCCCAGGACCTTCTTCCACAGCTTCCGGCCGCTGTTTTGAGTAAAAAAGCCCAGGCCCACCGTCCACATGGCAATGCGCTGGGGCGTCAGGTAAATGGAGGAGAGCAGCAGCCCCTGGCTTCCGAAAATGCCGTCCACCACCGGAGAACCCAAAAAGGCGGCGTTGGAGCATAAAGTGGCGTACTGGAGTGCCGGGCGCTTGGACGGTTCCCGCCGCCGGTACAATACCAGTGCCAGCAGCCAACACCCCAGCTGAATGGCCGTGGACACCGCCAGGATCTCCCAGGTCTGCCGCAGGACCTGGCCGTTGAAATCCATGCAGAAGGACTGGAGGATGCTGCACGGCAACACCAGCTTGATGATCAGGTCCGTCAATCCCCGGCGGAATCCATCATCCAAGATCTTTTTTCGTTTGAACAGCAGGCCCAGGGCCAGCAGCAAGAATAGCTGTCCCTGCTTTGCCAGCAGGCCGGACATATCGATCACGGCATGTTCCCTCCCCCAAGTTTTCCTCCATCATACGAGTTCCGGCCTTCCGCCGTCAAGGCCTGCTTTACAGGCCGGAGAGGTCCCCCCGCTCCAGCCGGCGGATCTCCTCCAGGCCGACCAGGCGGTTGAAATCCGCGAAATCCATCATCTGGCCGCTCCAGCCGGCGGTAGTGCCGGTACGCCGCAGGGTGTCCGCCAGTCCCCGCACCGCCCAGGCAGCGGCATATACAGAGGCCACCGGGAACAGCGCCACCGCATAGCCCAGTTCCTGAAGCTCCGCCGCCGTCAGGGCCGGAGAACGGCCGCCCTCCACCATGTTGGCCACCGTGGGCAGCGGCAGACAGCGGTTCACCTCTCGCATTTCCTCAGCGCTCTCCAGGGATTCCACGAACAGCAGGTCCGCCCCCGCCTCCGCGTACAGTTGCGCCCGGCGGATGGCCTCCTCCACGCCCAGGGTGGTCCGGGCGTCGGTCCTGGCAATGATGAGGAAGTCCGGGTCCTGCCGGGCAGCGGCAGCCGCCCGAAGCTTTTCCGCCATCTCCTCCGCCGGGATCACCTGCCGGCCCGTCATATGGCCACACTTTTTGGGAAAGGTCTGGTCCTCCAACTGAATGGCTGCGGCGCCGGCCCGCTCGTATTCCCGGACGGTGCGGACCACGTTGACCGCGTTGCCGAAGCCGGTGTCTCCGTCACATACCAGGGGCACCGTCAGCGCAGCGGCAGTGCGTGCCGCCCGCTCCGTCATCTCCGTCATGGTCAGAAGACCCACATCCGGCATTCCCAGGCTGCTGGCCGACTGTCCGTAGCCAGTGAAATACACGCCGTCAAAGCCCGCTTGTTCCATGATCTTGGCGCTAAGAGCGTCATAAGCCCCTGGCAGCACCAGGATCTCCGGCGCCTCCACCAGTGCCCGCAGTTGTTTTCTCTGTTCCATAGCATCCGCCTCCCAAAAAACAATGAATACATATAACGTAATGAGGAGGAGGGGACCCGGCCTTTCTGTAAAGCCGGACCCCCTCTCGATGGGTAATCTTATTTTGCAGCAGAACCGCTTAAATTGCAATTGGGATTTCAGCTCCGGGTATACGTTTCCACAAAGTACAGCACGGTCTCATTGAACTGCTCCGGGTCCTCCAGGAACATCACATGGCCCAGGTCGTGGAATTCATGGAAGCAGCAGTTTCCGCCCACCAGGTCCCGGTAATAGCGGCCCATCTCAAGGCCTCTTGGGATCGCCGGGCTTTTGGCGCAGCAGATCAGCAGGGGGATATCGATCTTGGGCAGCGTCGCCGTATAATCCTGGAACAGGAAATCATTGTACAGGGCGAAAGCGATGTACACCGGCAGTTTTTTCATCTCCGTGCTGACCCAATCCTCATCTTCCTGGCAGGGAGGCTCATGGAAGCACATACGGGTAAAGCCCCGGGTGTAGCCGTCGTGATTCGTCATGGCATTTTCCAGCACAGCGGTCATGCCATCCATATTGAAGCCCGCCAGGGAGTGGCTGTTCCACTCCTCCGGTGAGAAGGGATACAACGCGCTGTCAATGACGCCGATCTTCTTCAGGTGGTCATTGCCGAACTGCTCGTAATACTCCATGACCACGCTGCTGCCCATGGACCAGCCCAGCAGCGTCACGTTTTCCAGCCCCAGGTGTTCGATCAGTTCATGGATGTCCTTGGCGCAGCGGTCCATGGTCAGATTGTGCAGGCATTTGGAGGAGGAACCGTGTCCCCGCCAATCCACCAGCACCAGCCGGTGATTGGCAGACAGTCCTTCAATGTTTTTATAAAAGAATTTGGAGGAACACAAAAAGCCGTGCAGGATCACAATGGGATCGCCCTTGTCCTTGCCGTAATCCTCAAAGTAGATCCAGGCGCCGTCACTGACCTGGAAAAAGTTATCCTTGCTCTTAATCATTGTCTTCCTTGTCTCCTCTCAGTCTTTCAGCGTATCCACTTTCGCATATTTTTCATCATAGTCCTCGCAGAAGAACACCTGGAAATAGCCCAGCTTCACCCGGTCTTTCTGGGTGGCAAGGCTCACGCCCACCAGCAGCACCAGGGCAATGATCCAGGCGGGCACAAAGGAGTTGACCCCGCCCAGATTGGCCGCCCACCATGCCTTGGTGGATGGAATGACACTGGAGAGGAAATAGCATACCACATATGCCGCAAAGCCGCCGACCGTAGAGGCGAACACACCCTTGGCAGTCGCCTTTTTCCAATACATACCACAAAGCACCGGGAAGTACCAGGCAGAGCAGATGGCGCCGATGGCAAAATTGATGATATACTGAGACAGGTCGGAGGGCTTCAGCGCAATGAGAGTGGCCACCAAGGCAATGCCCAGGATGCAGATGGTATTGATGCGGCTTTGTTCCTTATCGGAAGCATTGGGCTTGAAGCAGGTGACGATGAAATCCTTTGCAAGGACCGTGGCGCCCGCCATGCACATACCGGCGATGGAGGACTGAATGGCAGCAAAAATACCGCAGAAAATGATGCCGCCCACCCAGGATGGCAGGAGAGTGGTAGCGGTGAAGATCGTCGCGTAATCCCGGACAGTCAGGTTGGGATTGACCGCATAGGCCAGGGGGCCGGTGAAGCACATGATGCCCTGGACCAAAGTAAAGACACAGCAGGAGATCATGATGCCCTGCTTCAGCTTTTTATGATTGTTATAGGTCATGGTCACGGACAGAGCGTGGGGCAAAACGCCGAGACCCACACCAGCGAACAGTGCCGTACCCAAAGCGTTCCAGAAGCTGAAGGCCGTTTGTGCCTGGATCGCGCCGGGGAAGGTATTTCCCAGATACTCCATGGTGGCCCGGACACTGCCATACTCTTTCACATTGGTGGCAACGAGCACGCCGATGATAGAGAAGGTCGCAAGCAGCATGATAACGCCTTGGATGGAGGCCACCTTGGCCATGGACTTGATGCCGCCGGAGAGGGTATAGATCACTGTGATGATAATAACCAGCAGGATGCCCAGATAATAGGCGTTGGAACCGGTGACTGCGGCAAAGACCTTGGCGCCGGCGGTAATTTGCCCGGTGGCAAAGAATGTCAGGCCAAAGGCACCGGTCAGTGCCAGGGCCGCCACCACCTTTTTGGACTGGAACCGCAGGCCCAGCAGCTGCTGGAACGTCACAGCGCCGGTGCGGTCCCGGAGGATGGCCACTTTCCGTCCCACGCTGCCCAGGCCGTAGGCCGCTGTCAGAAATCCCGCATAGTAGACGAGGGCCGCCGTAAAGCCCACCGCATAGCCCAGGCCCGGCGCGGAGACCATGGTGCCGCCTGCCATGGAGTTGGTAGCCGCGATCATGGCGATGGCAAAGGCGCCCAGACCGCCGCCGCCCGTCAGGAAGGAGGCCAGGCCGTCCTGACTGCCCTTTCGGGACTGATACTTGATATAAAAACCAAAACCAACGATAATAACGGTGTAGACCGCAAAGATCACCAGCATCGTCCGGGACGTGGACGCGCTGATGAAAAATCCGCCCAGATCATAACTCATGCCTGCTTACCTCCCTTTTGATTCTTTCCTTTGAAGCGTGCCGTCAAGGGGAATTCCTCCCAGCGAGACAAGTAGACCATACCGATCACAAACATCACCAGATAAATCACAATGGCTCCGGATATCCACATGGGCATTCCCAGAAAATATTTCATCTGCGTGGGGTCTCCCGTTCCGAAGGCATACATCCAGATCGTGGCTAAGATCGTGCAGATGATGCCCAGCGCATGGAAAAAGATCGCGTCTTTTTTCCCTGCCTCCAGCCGGTAATCCAGCTTACCGGCATCGGCCACATCGTATTCGGTCGATTCCAGGTCCAGGGGAGTGCGGCTGCGTTTTTCTTCCATCTCTTTATACCTCCTGTTTTTCGCTGCCGTCGGCAGTGCTGATTTGCAGCCATATAAAGCAAAAAAGATGCCAGCTCTTTCTTTGACATTTTTTACAAAACCTCCTTGCTTTTTTGTGAAAAAGCGTGGTATATTGTGTTTAATTTCCATTTGTTTTCGCAAAATAGCAAATTTTGTTTTCGCAATTCGGCGAATTAAGAATATCAGGAGGTCCTTATGCAGACAGGCAATCTCGCCACAGACCCCGCCGCCCAGAAAGAGTATCAGCTACTGAAGGTCCTGGCGGAGCACTATTTCGGCAGTATGCTGGTAACTGACAGCAAGGGGCGTTTTCTCTATGTCAATGACGGCTGCTGCAAGCTGCTGGGCATTGACCGGGAGACGCTATTGAGCATTTCCATCTACGATACTTTGCACGACTATTGCCACGCCACCAGCGCCTCCTCCATCAAGACACTGGAGACAAAGCAGGAATGCCTCAGCAATCATACACTGGAATCCTCCGGGAAACAGATCCTGGCCCTTTCCCGCCCCCATTTCGGTCCGGATGGAGAACTGCAATACGTCCCCACATACAGCTGGGACGAGCAGGAGCTTTATGTTCTTCTGGAAAAATTCGACCAGGAGCGCAACAATGTCCGCAGCATCATCCGCTTTATGCAGGGAACAGACAAGACGCCGGACATGCTCATTGCGGAAAGCCAGTCCATGCGCAGTCTTCTGGAGTACGCCGCCCACATCGCCGCGGTGGATTCCACCGTCATCATCTACGGGGAGTCCGGCAGCGGTAAGGAGATGTTCGCCAAATATATCCACGCCAAAAGCAACCGGGCCGATCAGGTCTTTATCCCCATCAACTGCGCCTCCCTGCCTCCTTCCCTTCTGGAAGCCGAAATGTTCGGCTATGAAAAGGGCACATTCACCGGCGGTATGAAGGACGGCAAGATCGGCCTTTTTGAATTTGCCAACAAAGGCACCATTTTTTTAGATGAAATCGGAGAAATGCCGCCGGAGCTGCAATCCAAGCTGCTGCGCATTATTGAGACTGGAGAGATCAAGCGGCTGGGCAGCAATCAGATCATCAAGTGTGACGTCCGTATCATCGCGGCCACCAACCGGGACCTGGCGGAGATGGTGCGGGAAAAAACCTTCCGGGCGGACCTGTACTACCGGCTGAACGTGCTGGTCATTAACGTTCCCCCCTTGCGGGAGCGGGCGGAGGACATTCGGCCTCTGGCGCAGCATTTCGTGCAGACCTTCAACAAAAAGTACGGCGTCACCAAGCATCTCAGTCCGGAGACCATCCGCATCATGGAGCACTACTCCTGGCCGGGAAATGTACGGGAGCTGCGAAATACCATGGAACGAATGATGGTGGAAAGCAAAAACAATTTGATTGACCCAAAGGCATTCCGAAAGGGCGACACCGTGGTGGTGGAGCGGGCAAGCCATCCCATTGCCGACAATACGCTGCCCTACCAGCAGGCAATGGAAGCCTGCGAGCGGAAATACATCTCGGACGTCGTGGACGCCTGCGGCGGGAACATCCGGCAGGCGGCGGAAAAAATGGGGCTTCACATCTCGACCCTCTACCGGAAAATCGATAAGCTGGGATTGCCCCTTTCCAAAGGTGAAGCCGGTGAAACTGCCTCCGGCCCACAGCCGTCAAATACATAAAAAACAGACAGGCGGTCTTTTTAGACCGCCCGTCTGCTCAATTTTGGAAATCACTTGTTGGCAAAGGCATCCACATCCGCCTTGGCCGCCTGGTAGAAAAGATAGGTATCGCAGGTGTAGCTGACAAACTTGATGCCCATGTCACGCCACTTCTTGGCGCCCTCCACGGTATCGGCAAAGCAGCCCAGCTTCACGCCCTTGGCGTTGGCCTTCTCGATGATGCCCTGGATGCAGGCAATAACGTCGGGGTGGTTCACCTCACCCACATGGCCCAGAGAGCTGGACAGGTCATAAGGCCCGATGAACAGCACATCCACGCCGGGCACATCCAGGATCTCGTCCAGGTTCTCCACAGCCTTCTTGCCCTCGGCCTGGATGATGACCATGGTCTCCTGGGCCTTGGCGAAGTACTCACTGCCGGGCATGGCGCCGTAGCAGGCGGAGCGGACAAATCGGTTGGTTCCGCGAGTACCCACGGGGCCAAACTTGGCGGCGGACACCACGGCGCGGACCTGCTCGGCAGTGTCGATCTGAGGCACCAGCAGAGCGCCCGCACCCACATCCAGTGCCCGGTCGATCCAGATGTCCATGCCCCGGGGCACACGGACCACCGGGCACACGCCGGCCACATTGGCGGCGCGGATCAGGTTTTGCAGATTCTCAAAGGTACCGGGGCCGTGCTCCATATCCAGCAGCACGAAGTCATATCCGGCGTAGCCAGCGGCCTCCACATAAGCGGGGTCGGAGGTGATCATAAAGGGGCCCAGGGCACCCTGGTCGGAGTTCAAAGCGGCCTTGAACCGGGCCACGCTGTCCATGGAAGGCATTTTCAACTGATCCATTGCGATTCTCCTTATCTTTTTCCGGCGGTGCGCCGCCGTTTATTCCGTATAGTGGAATTTGATTCCATATCAATTTCCACCCTCATTGTACGCGCATTTCCTGCCGTTTGTCAACTGTTCAGCGCTGTTTTCGCCGCTTTCCCCGCAAAATTCCCGCCGCCCCCAGGAAGATGGAAAAATCGGCCAGATTGAACACGTACCGGCAGACAGGCTCCGGTGCCTTGGGGAACCGCACATAGTCGTACACGCTGCCGTGACGCACCCGTTCCCACAAATTGCTGATGCCGCCGCCCAGCAGCAATCCGCAGCCCGTCCGGCTGCTTTTCCGCAGGGGCAAAGCCCCCGCCATCAAGGCGGCGGACAACACCGCCAGTTGGCGGCTGTCCAGGCGCAACAGTCCGAAAGCGGAGCCATGGTTCCGCAGACCCGTCAGATGGATGCAGCCGCCCAAATGGCTGCTCTCCCGCCGGCTGGTCCGGTCCAGATACCACCGGGCCGCCGTGCAGGCAGAGGCCGAAGCCCCGGCGATGCACATGGTCAAAAGCATGGTCTCACTCCCCCTTGTTCTCCCGGGCCTTTTCCATGGCGGCCTTCACCGCCCTGGCTTTGCCCGGCTGGTTGTTGCAATCCATGGCCGACGCGATCTGCGCCAGTACCTCGTCCACTTCCGCCCGGAACGCGGAGGCGGACAGCCGCAGGGCACCGTGGCCCAGGATGATGAGCTGCTCCGGTCCGTCGGAGGTTGCCACCTTCACTCGGTGCTGCCGGCCGATCTCATAGGTGGCTTTTTCGATGAAGGCGTCCGCTGTCTCCGCCTCCTTGGTGTAGACCACATGGATGTTGTGATACTTCTCCACGGAGCCCAGTCCGCCTTTGACCTTATAGGCGTCAAATACCAGGATGACCACAGACTTTTTGAAGCCCTGGTAATTGCTGAGCAGGTCCATGAGCTGCTTACGGGCGGCGTCCAAGTTGTCCCGGGCCACCGCTTTCAGGTCGTCCCAGGCAAAAATAATGTTGTAGCCGTCCACCAGCAGGTATTCCGGTCCCAGGTCCCGGGGCTGGATGGTCCGCTTTTCCGCCGTCTCCGCCGGTGCCCGCTTCGGCTCCCGGGGCGGCTGAAACGCCCGCTGCTTCACCGGGCCGTAGGTCCGCTCAAAAATGGCCTGAAGCTCCTTGTCCTGCTCCAGGGTCCCGGCGTATGTGCTCTCCCGGCGGCTCCGGGGCCGCTGCTCCGGCTCCGGGGACTGCTTCCCGAGGCGCAGGCCGCTGTCCACATGGGCGTGGGCGGGCACATCCCTCCACTTGACGGTATATCCGGCGCCGTGACCGCAGAACACGGAGTCCGGCGGGTTATCCACGTCCCGCTCCGGGTCGTAACCCACGGCCTCCACCACTTCATCCTGCCGTGGGCAGGGGGCGTAGCCCCGGAGGGTGCACAGGAGCCGGCCCCGGCCCTTGGTGTAAGCAGTGACCTCCTGGGCGTAATTCTGCAAGGCTGCCACCGGGGCGAATCCGGTGAGCACCGCCTCTTCCCCCACCGTCTCCGGTGGGTCCGTCTCGCCGTTCATCCGCTGGAGATCGCTCATGGCCCGCCCCACCTGCGCAGCGGGCACCTCCAACCGGAAGTCGTACCAGGGCTCCAGCAGAATGTTCTCCGCCTGCATGAGGCCCTGACGCACCGCCCGGTAGGTGGCCTGGCGGAAGTCGCCGCCCTCCGTGTGCTTCACGTGGGCCCGGCCCGCCACCAGCGTGATCTTCATGTCCGTGATAGGGGAGCCGGTCAGCACCCCCAGGTGCTCCTTTTCCGCCAGGTGGGTGAGAATGAGACGCTGCCAGTTCCGGTCCAGCACATCCTCCGGGCAGGCGGTGTCCAGCGTGATACCGCTGCCCCGTTCGCCGGGCTCCAAAAGCAGATGGACCTCCGCGTAATGGCGCAGGGGCTCAAAGTGGCCGATGCCCTCCACCGGGGCCGCAATAGTCTCCCGGTAAACGATACTGCCCTGGCCGAAGGTCACCTCCATGCCGAACCGCTCCCGGATGAGGCGCTGTAAGATCTCCAGCTGCACCTCGCCCATGAGCTGGGCGTGGATCTGCCGCAGGTGTTCATTCCAGACGATGTGGAGCTGGGGGTCCTCCTCCTCCAGCTGCCGCAGCTTCAAAAGCGCCGTATGGGGGTCCGTTCCCTCCGGCAGCTGGACCTGATAGGTCAAGACCGGCTCCAGCAGCGGCGCCGTCCAGGCCCTCTCTCCGCCCAGCCCCTCGCCGGGGCGGGTACGGCTGAGGCCGGTGACGGCGCAGACAGTGCCCGCCGGCGCTTCCTCCACCGTGCGGAACTTGGCGCCGGAGTAGATGCGCAGCTGGTCCGCCTTCTCCTCCCACACCTGGTCCTCTGAAAGGCCGGGGCGGCGGTTGCTCAAAAGGTCCTTCACCCGGAGGGTACCGCCGGTGACCTTCAGCCAGGTGAGGCGGGTCCCCTGGCTGTCCCGGGAGACCTTGAACACCCGGGCGCCGAAGTCCGCCGGATACTCCGGAGCCCTGCCGTAGCGGCCCAGGCCCTTCAGAAAGCTCTCCACGCCCTCCAGCTTCAGCGCCGAGCCAAACCAGCAAGGGAACAGCTTCCGTGCCGCGACCATGTCCGCCAGGTCGCCGTCGCTGACGATGCCGGTCTCCAAAAACCGCTCCAGTACAGTTTCATCACAGACGGCGGCCTCCTCCCAGAAGTCTCCCTCCCGGCAGGTGAAATCCACCACGCCGTCAGAGAGGTGCCGTTTCAGTCCCGTCAGCAGCGCTGCCTTGTCGGCCCCCGCCAGGTCCATTTTATTGACGAACAAAAACGTGGGGATATGGTACCGCTCCAACAGCCGCCACAGCGTCCGGGTGTGGCCCTGGACGCCGTCGGTGCCACTGATGACCAGAATGGCGCAGTCCAGCACCTGCAGCGTCCGCTCCATCTCCGCGGAAAAATCCACGTGGCCGGGGGTATCCAGCAGCGTCACCGCCGCCTGGGGGAGCGTCAGCTCCGCCTGCTTGGAAAAAATGGTGATGCCCCGCTCCCGCTCCATGGCGTCCGTGTCCAGGAAAGCGTCCTGATGGTCCACCCGGCCCAGCTTCCGCAGGGCGCCAGTGGTATACAGCATGGCTTCCGACAGCGTGGTCTTGCCCGCGTCCACATGGGCCAATACACCTATACTACAGCGCTTCATAATTCAAAATACTCTTTCATGATAGACTTACAAGCCTTCCTAAGCATGGATATAGATGTATTTCGATACTGTCCGGCTTTTCTGGGCTCCGGTAGTATGTAATCTTCTCCATCAGCAGTTTCCACAAGCGATTCTTTTCCTCTGCCGTCATCCGGTCATAGTAATCCAGAACGTGTGCCGTTGTCGGCAGAAAGATTTCTCTCGCCTGTTCATATTCGTCTTTATTATGGCAGATTTCCTCCAATTCTTCAATGCTTGACTGCAACTCTTTTATATCCTTTTGCAGCACAGCATTGCGCTTCAGGAACATTTCTTCGGAGTACACACCTCGCTCAAGTAAGCTGCAAATTTGATTTTGCTGCTCAATATGGCTTCTTAGTTGCTTCCGCATCATATCGAGCTGTGTTTCTTCCAGATTCTCTTTTTTCTCTGATGGAACAACCGTTAAGGTAAAGCTATGTCTGCTTTTTTCTTGCAACACAGTGCATCCGAAAGCCTTTTCGCTGTTTCAGCAATTCCAGTGAAAGACCGGCTTTCTCGCTCATTGCCTGAATCTGCTTTTTGTGATAGACCCGCACATCTCCATGACCTGCCAAATGGCACAGGGGTATCTCAATGTGATTCATCAACCAGATGAGGATCATCGGGCCAGTGTTGTCCCGGAGGATCAACCGCCCGCCAGGCCGCAGGACACGATGGACGCTGTTGAAAAAGGCCTGCGGATTTGGGTAGTGGTGAAAACTCTGGGAGCAGATCACAACATCAAAAGAATCGTCTGAAAAGGGCAGTTCCTCACAGTCACCCACCAAAAACTCCGCGTTTGGCAGTTGCTTTCTTTGAGCGACCTCTATCATTTTGGGTGTCAGATCAATGCCGGTATAGTGCCGTTCCGGGTAAACTTCATGCAGCAGAGAGATCACCGGTCCGGTACCGCATCCGCAGTCCAGCAGGTTTTCAAATGGCTCCTTTTCCAGTTCCTCCAGGATGTCCGGGTAATCCTTTCTGCACATTTCATAAATGCCCGCATGATCCGTTTCATACTGATCCGCCGCTTTGGTAAACTCCCGTATGGAAAGTTGTTTATACTGTTCGCTGTTCATTCCATTCCCTCTTCGGTTCCTCATTAAAATCAAATCGTCATGCTACTGGTCTTGTTTTTCATTGTCCAAGCCCCTTTTTATTCCCGCTTTTCTCCGCCGTTACGCATAGCCACCCTTTTGGGTTCTGATCCACTTTAATCTTGCAAAAACCCGCTTCTTGCAAAACGGCCTTGATCTGTCCGGCATTGTAGATCCTCATGCCTTCGATCTTGTCCGTCCACTTTTCGTCCTTTGGATTCATTCCGTTGGATTCATTGCAGATCATAAACGTCCCGCCGTCTGTCAGCACTCTGCAAACCTGCTGAAACGCTTTGAGTAAATCCGGCCAGAAATAAATCGTCTCAAAGGCCGTCACCACATGAAACCCGCCGTCTTCAAATGGGAGCTCCATTACATTTCCCTGAACGACTTCACACCGCCCCGCCTGGATCGCGGCGGCATTTTTCTTTCTGGATTGTTCTACGCTGACAGGAGAATAATCGATTCCTTTTATGATCCCAGAGGAGCTTTTGGTCAACAGCTTCTGAAGATTCGCCCCTCCGCCGCAGCCAATATCCAAGGCCGCGTCATGTTCTCCGATAGAGATATGTTGAAATCCCCATTCCGCAAGGGCGGCGTGTCCCGTGTTCATCATCCGAACCATTATTTTCCCGCCAAAGCCCTCCGGCTTACAGGTGTTTTGAAAGAATGACCGCTTTTTCTCCATACCCATTTTGTGTCTCCAGTCCCAATTATTTTTTCCCGGCCAGCAGGGTGGAGCCTTTGAGCATCAGCCGCTTTGCCTCCTTTGGCGTCATGAACCGGCCGTCTGTGGTGTCGATCAGCTCCACCTTTTCGTATCCCTGGGCTTTGAGCTGACGGGCAAATTCTTCCATGTCGCCATACCGCGCCGGAGACATCAGATCGTGGATGGCAAAGACGCCTCCCTTTTTCAGCACCCGCAATGTCTCCAAAAGGAGTTTCTGCTTGTCCTCTCCGGTGATGTTGTGATACACATAATTGCTGGTCACCGCGTCAAAGCTCTCATCCGGGAAGTCCAGCTTCGTGGCGTCTCCACGCTGGAACTCCGTGTTGATCATACCTTCCGCCACAGCATTTTTCTCACACAAAGGAAGGCTGAATGAGGCATAGTCCTTGCCCCATCGGTCGATGCCCACCATTGTCCCCTGGGGATTCCGCTTTGCGCAGGCAATGGTCAGCGCCCCGCTGCCGCAGCCTACATCCAGGCCCCTGCCGCCTTCCGGCAGGGTGATGTATGCCGCTGTTCCCTCCACGATCTGGCGGGACAGCTTCCGCTCCCCCTCGTAGGAAAAGGCCTTATAGGCGTGGATACACCATTCGGCATACTTCCCGCATACCAAGCAGGCAACAGCGAACACAGCGCCCAGGGCAACCCGCACACTGCCATGTACGCCCAACCCGCACACACCGAACATCAGAAAGCAGACAAGCGTGAGCGCAGTCGCGGCAAACATTCCATAGATCAGCCCTCTGGGTACCCAGTTTTTATAATCTGGTTTCATTCAGATTTCTCCTTCCGACAGGTAAAGCAAGCCATGGACTCCACTGTTTCCAGCTTCACCTGTTCGTACAGTTCCTTCAGCCGTTTTCGCAGGCTGTCCGCCGTCTCATAAGGCGGGGTGAAAAAACCTTTGGGCGTATAGATGTGATCAATCAGCCAGTCTGTGCGCCGGTTTTCCCCTTTGATATAAAAGCAGCCGCAGAAGATGCCGCCTGGCTTCAAAACCCGGCAAGTCTCCCGGTAAGCCGCCTCCTTATCAGGAAACGCATGGAAGCCATTGAGGGACAGCACCAGGTCAAAGCTTCCATCGTCAAAAGGCAGCTTGCCCACATCTCCCTGCTGAAACCGAACATGCTTCAGGCCCAGGTTTCCTGCTCTGCGCTGTGCCTGCGCCATCATGTCCGTGGAATAATCCAGGCAGGTGATGTCCGCATGGGGCAGCTGTTTGTAGACCGGCATGGTGAATACGCCGGTACCCACCGGGACCTCCAGCAGCCTGCCGGAGAAATCCTCCGGTATGCCGGACAGCGCCCGCTCCAGATACCGGGTGTTCGTTTCCCGGTCCATGTTCCACACCAGCTTGCAGACAGCCTTGCCCGAAAGTGTGGAGCAGGTGATCATGCCGTCGTAAAAGGTGGCGTCTTTACCAAGCGCGCCATAGGCATCTTGAATTACATCATGTCGGTTCATCGCTTTTCCCCCTGCTTGTTGGTATCCCCCTGGTCCCCCAAAATCAAATAATCGCAGTATTCTCCGCCTGACGCAAGTGTCTGACTGCGGTGCAGCACACCGTGCTGAAAGCCGATCATCACTTCATCCAGTTCGCATAGAAGACGCATCATCTCCTGCACATCCTCCGGAGAAATGCGCTTCCCGCCGGCCAGATATTATCCCATTCTTCTTGATCAGTTAGCCGTTGGCCGGGCCTCTAAATAGCACAGAGGCGCAATGCTGCTGCCCATCAGTCTCTCCTCCGTCGCGGTAAATCCGCACTGGGAGACGAACTTCTCAAAGTCACGCGCATCCCACTTGTGATAGGTCCGGAAACCTGTCAGCTCCATCACCCGTGTACGCAGACGAAACCCAACCCCCTCCCCGTGGACAAAGGTGGGGGCGATCAAAATACCGTTTTCTTTCAAGACCCGGCGTGCCTCAGCAAGAGCCTTTTCAGGCTCCGGCATAATATGGAGCGCATTGGTGATCACCACCGCGTCAAAGGTTTCCGATCCATAGGGAAGATTTGTGGCGTCCTGCACACTGTAGTGCAGCCGGGCAGAGTGAGGCTTCTTCTTTGCCTCGGCGATCATCTCCGGCGAAAAGTCTGTCGCCTCAACGCTTTTCACGCTGCCGGCGATCTGCCCGGAAATCAGTCCCGTCCCGCATGCCAGCTCCAGCACATTCATCTGACGGTTCAACGAGCCTTTCATTTTTGCGGTAATCACATCGTAAAGGCGTTCATTACTGTGCATGAACCTGTCGTAGAAGCCTGACCAGCGGCTCCAGAATTGTTTGTTTCCATTTTCTTTCATCAGCTGTCCCCCGTTTTACCAGTTTTGCAGCAGCCGGGTCACTCTCGCGTCAATATCCAGGCGTGTTTCCCGGCACTCTTTAGGATACTGCCTCCCTGCACGGAAGGCTGCCCGCATTAGCAGTCCAGAGCCGACCGGCAGCATCTGCCGGAGCATTCCCTCCGGAAAGACAAAATGGGTTCCATGGGGATACAGCGCCATCTCATATTCGCTCTCATGGGACGCCGCTTGCAGGCGCTCGTCCATTCGGCGGATGTATTTGCAGGTATCCCAGAGAACATCGTCCTCCGCACCGACAAAAAGAATCCTTCCTCGGATGTTTTCTACCTTGATCTTTTCTTCTTCCCGCACCGGGTGAAGCCGCTCGGATTCCTCAAACAACTCTCGGGATGCGACCATATCCCCGCCCGCCTTGGCTTCCGCCTGAATCATCTGCCAGTACTGAGGGTGGCGGTAGGCATAGGGCAGGTACGGCAACGGCTTGCCGCCGACGGTGACGGTGGATTCACCGTCCGCCGGACGTTCCTTCATGCCGTCTTTTCCATCCCGGACAAAGCCCTCCATGATGAAATCGCAGGGTGTCATGGCTATGGTGAGAGAAATGTCGCGATAATAGGACGCAACTACAAGAGCCATCATTCCTGTGGTGGAGGCCCCCACAATGCCGATTTTCCGGTTTCCTCTCTGCTTGATTACACCGATAGCTTTTTCAAAACGCTCCAGTGGATAGCTGTGATGGCCATAGTCCTTCTTTCCCGGTGCCATTGTCATCACGTTGCAGTTCCGGCTCTGAAGCCATTTCACACCGGACACCGCCATGTGGTCGTCAATATCATCCCCCAGCAAAGCGATCATGCACCGGTCGATTGCATTCGGATTCGAAAAATACGCGCCGAAGAAACCGTCCTTCTCCACAGAAAAGTATTCTCTTTGCATTTTCATAACCGCCCTCCTCACATCTGGGCCATTCTCCTTATTTTCTGAAAAGGGAAAAGCCTTTCTTCTCATAGGGCTCACTGCTGATGGCAGTTACCTGATATCCGGTAGCTTCAATCGCAGTTTTGAGCTTTTCTTCCTCCAGCGGCTGCTCGGATAGAATTTCTGTTCTCCCCTTTGCGTGGGAGGAGGTGACTTTCTTCACCGGAAACGCCTTGCGGACAGCGTCATTCACATGGGCCTCACACATTCCGCAGGCCATGCCCTCTATCTCCAAAACGGTTTTTACCATGATCCATTCCTCCTTAAAGTCTGGCGATACACATCGCTATGCACACTCCCAATACAAGCATCGCCGGCACCGCCCTTCCCGGTGCCGTTTTCTTCAGGCACATCCGCCGGATCTCCACCAAAATCAGGTCCAGCAAAATCGCCGCCGCAGAGACATAAAGATACACGGCATTTTCCCTGCGCACGCTTTCCGGTATCGCGCCAAAGCCGCTGAGGGCAGCCATAATACCTGCAACCGCGCAAATCGCCAGGCATGCCCGCACATGCTCCTGGTTGTCTCTGTTTCGATACCAGGAACAGGCGCTTACCGCAGCTGTCAGCAGCGCCACGGCGCAGGTAAAAATCAGCATAAGCCCTCCCCGTCGGCATCTCTCCGCTCCAAGCCGCCGAGCCAATCAATCACCGTATCCAGCACCAGCTTTGGATTTCCTACATTACAATGGGCGCCGGCATCCTCTTTTTCCGTCATAAGCCGGTAGGTCAGGCTCCGCACATTGGGCAGGGCGTCCAGCTCCGCCGCGTAAAGCTCTTTTGCGATAAAATGGTCATGGCTGGCCCCAATGACCAGCATATCCTGTGTCAAGCACGGACCAATGTCCGTCATCTTAAAATCGTCCAGCTTCTTGATGTACCCAAAGGGGTCGGGTGCGTCATATGCATACATCCCGTGACGGACAGCCCAATCCACAGTAGGCTCTGACGCCATTTTCTTTTTCATAATCGTGTTGATAGGGCCCCGGACATTATGGCGGATCATCCACCGCATCAGTCCCCACATGGATTTTGGCACCGCGTAAAGCGCCACATACAGGAAGTTCGGAAAAACACTCCAACCCACCACCCGGCAAATTCGCTCCGGTTCAAAGGCTGCCGCACGGGGCGCCAGCATTCCGCCCAAAGACGCTCCCATGATCGTCACATGCGTCTCGCCGATGGCATCCAGCACCGCTTTCACCGGCTTTTCCCATTGGTAGGTAAATTTCTTTCCTTGTACGCGCACTACGCCCCCCTGGCCCGGACCTTCAAACAGGTAGACTGCATAGCCCTGCTTTGCCAGATACAGCATAGGAAAGAACAACTCCTCCAGATAGCTGTCGTTGCCGCCGTGGAGCAGGATCACACCTTTGCGGGGGCCATCCGGTTCCGTATGAAGAATCGGCAGCTCAACATCCTCGTAGGGAACAGCCATCCGCTCCACCGTACCGTTTTCAAAATAATCCCCGTAATATTCGTAAAACATGGCTGTCGCCTTTTGATAATAGGCCAGCTTGTCAGGGTCTCCGTCATACATAAAAAACTCGCTCATACGGTAGTAGGCGATGGCGTTTTCCCTCCGGTCTTCTTTCACGGCTTTGTCTCCCAGGAAAATCAGGGTCTTCTTCCAGTCCGCGCTGGAATGGATTCCCGCTGCCACAGGCGCAATATCTTCCAGCCATCCGCCGTCCCATTGTATGACCCGGTTCAGCTGAAAATTGAAGTTGGGGTCCTGATTGAGCTGGTAGGTTCCTCTGGTAAATAAAATATCCGGGAGCATTTTTCTCACCTTCTAAAGTTAGTTATAACTAACTATTATTTTCAAAAAATGCCGTTCTCTTAAAACGGCTTTTCCGCTTAAATTATAGGCACAATTCCATATAAAGTCAATATAGGACGCGCCGGAAATCGGTTTTTGCCCAATTTCCGGCGCTTTTCGTTAGTCCAACAAATTCGTCATGCTGCGGATGCTGATGCCAAGGGTCGAGAGATTATGCAGTAAGGCCGATGTGGCGGGCGGCAGGATACCAGCAGCTCCCAATACGATGAGACTGCCATTGAAGCCCAGCACGAAGCGGTAGTTTCCATTAATTCGCTTCAGCAGGCCGTTGGCGATCATCTTCAGCAGCACCAGCTCGAACAGGTCGTCCGCCGCGATGGTGATGTCTGCGATCTCCCGGGCAATTGCGGCGCCGTCGCTGATGGCGATGCCCACATCCGCCGCCGACAGGGCGGGAGAGTCGTTGATGCCGTCGCCGATCATGACTACTGTCCGACCCGCCGCCTTTTCCTGCTCCACAAACCGGGCCTTGTCCTCCGGCAGCACCTCGGCGAAGTATTCGTCCACGCCCACTTCTTTTGCAATGACGGCAGCGGTACGCTCGTTGTCGCCGGTCATCATCACCGCTTTGGAAATGCCCAGCCGCCGCAGGCTGTTGAGCACCGCCGAGGCCTCCTCCCGCAGCGGGTCCGCCACGCAGATCACGCCCGCCAGCTTTCCGCCGATAGCGAGGTACAGATGAGAATACTCCGCCGGGAGGGCGTCGAACCGCTCCCGCTCCTCGGCCGGAATGACGCAGCCCTCATCTTCAAACACAAAATGGTAGCTGCCAATGACCACTTTTTCCCCGTCAATGCGGCTGGCAATGCCGTGAGCCACCACGTACTCCACCTCGGAGTGCATCTCTTCATGGGAGATCCCCCGGCGGATTGCTTCTTTTACCACGGCGTTGGCCATGGAGTGGGGGTAGTGTTCTTCCAGACAAGCAGCAACGCAGAGGACGCTCCGCTCGTCCCGGTCGCCGAAGGGGACCACACGCGCCACCGTTGGGGTGGCATGGGTCAACGTTCCGGTCTTGTCAAAGACGATGGTATCCGCCTTCGCCATAGCTTCCAGATACTTGCCGCCCTTGACGGTGATGTGGCAGCTGCCGCACTCCCGCATGGCGGAGAGCACCGCCAGAGGCATGGACAGCTTCAGCGCGCATGAGAAGTCCACCATCAGGATAGAGATAGCCCGGGTGGCGTTCCGGGTCAGCAGGTACGTCAGCGCCGTCCCCGCCAGACTGTAAGGCACCAGCCGGTCCGCCAGAGCCAAGGCCCGGTTTTCCGTGGAGGATTTCAGCTTTTCCGATTCCTCGATCATGCTGACGATCTGGTCATAGCGGCCGGAGCCGGACTGTTGCTCCACCAAAATGACACACTCGCCTTCCTCCACCACCGTTCCGGCGTAGACGCAGGCCCCTTCCGCTTTTCTGACAGCCAGGGATTCCCCAGTGAGGGACGCCTGATTGACGCAGGCCTCACCGGAGAGGACCTTACCGTCCAGCGGGATCACATTGCCGGTGTGGACGCAGATGGCGTCCCCGGCCTTTACCTGGGTGATGGGCACCAGCACCTCGGTATCCGATGTTTTCAGCCAAACCCGGTCCACGTTCAGGGACATGCAGCGGGCCAGGTCTCCCAGGGACTTCTTCCGGGTCCACTCCTCCAGCAGTTCTCCCAGCCGCAGCAGGAACATGACAGATGCCGCTGTGCTGAAGTCTCCCCGGGCGATAGATACGCCGATGGAGAGGGCGTCCAGCACCTCCACCTCCAGTTTTCTCCGCAACAGGCAACGGACTCCATGCCAGAGGTATCGGACGGAGCGGAACAGCGTGTACGCCTTTTCCAGAGGAGCCGGAAGGAACACCATCCGAGCCGCCCGGAACAGGACCATGTTCACCAGCTTCTCCTGATACTGGCGGTTCAGAGCCCTGCCGCTGTTTTCCGGGGTGGAGGACACCATGGTCTCCCGGTCAAACCGGAACGCTGCCACACCGTCCAGGATTTGCTTCCGATCCTCCCGGTAGAGGATGACCATATCGCAGGTGCGCTCATAGACCGTCGCCTGCCGCACACCGGGCAAAGCGGTGAGGTATGCTTCCAGCTGGTCCGCTTCCTCCATCGTCATGCGGCTCTTTTCAGCACGCAGGCGCATACGCCCGCTGCTCTCATGCAGAATCTTGCATTTCATAATGATCGCTCTCCAAATACGAAAGCCGCCCGCTGAGGCGGACGGCTTGGATGTACGGCTTATTCCGCGGCTTCCGCAGGCTCTGCGTCATCGACTACCTGCTCAGCGGCAGCCGCCCGGGCTTCATTGATGTCCTTGGCCTCCGCGAGAATGTCTCCGCAGTTCTCCTGTACCAGATTCGCGGTCTCCATGACACTGTCCTTCATCCGCAGAACAGCGGCAGTGGCATGGGTGTATGCCTTTTTGGCGTCCTTGCTGGTCAGCAGCTTGATGCCGGCGGAACCAAACAGCGCACCGCCCGCAAACAGGGCAATTTTTTTGCAGTCAAAATTCATAGGAATACCTCCTGTTCACTTATGTTTATATCCGGTGATCATGACCATGAGCATACTGAAAACTGCCGCCCAGGCCCAGAACTTATGTGCTTTCATTCCGATCACACTCCGTCTTATCTATACTTGGTTTATAAATAGAATATCACATTCTCAATTCGTTCACTGTTTGATTTGGTTTTTTCTCTGTTTGAATTGGACAAATCTTATGTGTCTGAGTTCTGCCGGTACATCATCGGCGACTGCCCCTCATTGGTTCGGAACATCGCAGAAAACTGGCTGTGACTGTCATAGCCTACCCGGTGGGCAATTTCCGAAACAGGAAGCTCCGTTTCCCGAAGCAGCCGCTTGGCCTCTGAAATTCGCTTCTTACGCAAATAGGTTTCTATCGGCATTCCGTAAAGGCACTGAAACGTCAGCTTCAGCGCCGTCAAAGAAATGCGGAATTCCTTTGCGATCTCTGCCTGTGTCATACGCCGGTCCAAATGCTCCGTCAAATAGCAGCAGATTTCCCTAACACGCTTCTCTTGATACCAAGCGAGACCGGTCTGTTCATGAGTTTTTGAACTGACCGTATTCGTTTCTTCTCTTACTTCATCCATCTTCACTCAACTCACATGTTCTGCCCGCTAACTCATTGCGGTAATGTTCCGGCAGATTCAGCACAATTGCATGTGCCAGATTCTTGGAGTCCTCCGCTGTCATATCCAGTCCCAGAGCTGGGAGTCGTTGGTTGATCTCTTTCACGCAGCGGGACAGGTCCTTGGCCAAGAGGAACCCCCTGTCAGTCAAATAGATTTTCCCGTATCGCTCCCGGACCAGCAGACCCATCTCCATTAAATTGGACATCATATTGGTAACAGATGCCTTGGAGCAGTCCAGTGCTTTCGCAATATCCGCTGTACCCACGTCCATGGTTGCCTGTCCCAGTTCATAAATCACCAGTAAATACCGCAAATGGGATTCCCGTAATTCCATGTTCTGATCCTCACCCTCATAACGGAAAGGAGACACGAACAGCTTCCCTTTGCCCGTGCCTCCTTTCCCGTGTTTTCGCCTATTCGATTATTTGGGATGGCAGCTTCCGTGGCACCCGCCACAGGAGCCACAGTCTCCATTACAGTGTCCGCCGGACTTGTGAGTTTTCCACAGCGAACGGACAGCCAGGGCCACAACGATGGCCAGCACTGCCAGAACGATCACATTTCCCAAAATACCAGACATCGTCATGTCCTCCTTTTCTTTACTTCGCAGCCGCAGCCACAGAGGTCAGGTTATGGGTCTCATGCTCTCCCTGATAGCCCTTGCGGAACAACAGGTACAGGATGCCGATCAGGGCGGCAGCAGCCACCACGGTCCACAGGCTGAACACCGCCTCACCGGTGATGAGGCCTCCCAGCTGGTAGACGATCATGGACACCACATAGGCGAAGCCGCACATGTAGCCGATGGCGCCCAGCGTCCACTTTACGTTGTTCATCTCCCGCTTGATGGCGCCCATGGCCGCAAAGCAGGGAGCGCACAGCAGGTTGAAGATCATGAAGCTGTAAGCGGTCATGGCACCGAAGTCCGCGCCGATAGCCATCCAGATATCGTGGCTGTCCTCCAGCAGATCGGCTTCACCGGCATACTGGTACAGGACGCCGAAGGTATTGACCACTTCCTCCTTGGCGATGAGGCCGGTGATCGTAGCGACAGTAGCCTTCCAGGCCATATCGCCGATCCAGCCCAGAGGGTAGAAGATCCAGGCGACGGCGCTGCCGATCATAGCCAGCAGAGAGTCGTTGTTGTCCTCCACAGCCTGCCACACGCCGTCCACGAATCCATAGCCCTGGAGGAACCACAGGATGATGGAGCTCAGCAGAATGATGGTGCCGGCCCGCTTGATGAAGCTCCAGCCCCGCTCCCAGGTAGCCCGCAGAACATTGCCCATGGAAGGGGCGTGATAGGTGGGCAGCTCCATGACGAAGGGGGCGGGCTCACCAGCGAAGGCCTTAAACTTCTTCAGCATGATGCCGGAGACCACCACGGCGGCGATGCCGATGAAGAAGGCGGAGGTGGCCACCCAGGGGGACTCGCCGAACACAGCGCCAGCAAACAGGCCGATGATGGGCATTTTTGCGCCGCAGGGGATGAAGCCGGTAGTCATGATGGTCATCTTCCGGTCACGGTCCTGTTCGATGGTGCGGGAGGCCATGATGCCGGGGACGCCGCAGCCGGTGGCCACCAGCATGGGAATGAAGCTCTTGCCGGACAGGCCGAAGCGGCGGAAGATGCGGTCCATGATGAAGGCAACGCGGGCCATGTAGCCCACATCCTCCAGAATGGCCAGCAGGAAAAACAGCACCAGCATCTGGGGCACAAAGCCCAGCACCGCGCCCACGCCGGCCACGATGCCGTCCATGATGAGGCCGTACAGCCAGCCACTGACGCCCAGGGAGGTCAGAATGCTATCGAAGAAACCAGGGACGATCTCGCCAAAGAGCACGTCGTTGGCCCAGTCGGTGCCCAGAGTGCCGATGGAGAAAGCATAGCCGCCCATGGCGATGGAGTAGATGCAGAACATGACCACCGCGAAGATAGGCAGGGCCAGGATACGGTTGGTGACGATCTGGTCGATCTTGTCGGAGACGGACAGGCTGCCCTTGGGGGCCTTCTTCTTCACTGCCTTGCCCACCACGGTGTTGATGTAAGCGTAACGCTGGTTAGTGATGATGCTCTCAGCGTCGTCATCCAGCTCCTTCTCACAGTCGGCGATATGTTCCTCCAGATGAGAGGCCAGCTCTTTGTCCAGCTTCAGATCCTCCAAAACCTTGGAGTCACGCTCAAAGAGCTTGATGGCGTACCAGCGGAGATACCCCTCGTCCACCTTGCCCTGGATAGACTCCTCAATGTGAGCGATGGCGTGTTCCACGCTGCCGGTGAACACATGGGGCAGCTCGCCAGCCTTATGGCTTTGGGCCAAAGCCACCGCCTTTTCGGCAGCTTCCATGCCGCCCTCGCCCTTCAAGGCGCTCATCTCAACCACTTCGCAGCCCAGGGCCGCACCCAGTTTGGCGAGGTCGATGGTGTCGCCGTTCTTGCGGACCAGGTCGATCATGTTCACCGCCACCACAACGGGCAGGCCCAGCTCGATGAGCTGAGTGGTCAGGTACAGGTTCCGCTCAATGTTGGTGCCGTCCACGATGTTCAAAATGGCGTCGGGCTTCTCATTCACCAGGTAGCTCCGGGCCACCACTTCCTCCAAAGTGTAAGGGGACAGGGAGTAGATACCGGGCAGGTCCTGAATCACCACATCTTTGTGGCCCTTCAGCTTGCCCTCCTTCTTTTCAACGGTAACGCCGGGCCAGTTGCCCACGTACTGGTTGGAGCCGGTCAGGGCATTGAACAGGGTCGTCTTGCCGCAGTTCGGATTGCCCGCCAGCGCGATCTTGAGTTCCATAGCGCTCTCCTTTCAAATGTTAGTCATTACTAACTTATGTACTGAATCATAGGCGGCCTTTCACCGCCCCGGTTTTATCCCACTTCGATCATCTCAGCGTCCGCCTTGCGCACGCTCAGCTCGTAGCCACGGACATTCAGCTCCATAGGGTCGCCCAGCGGAGCCACCTTGCGGACAAAGATCTCCACGCCCTTGGTGATGCCCATGTCCATGATGCGGCGCTTTACCGGACCCTCGCCGTGGAGCTTCGCCACAGTGACGGTCTCGCCCACCTTCACGTCTTTCAGTGTTTTCATGTTTGTTCTCCTCCTATATGAGTTTTCATTTCACATATGAACACAACAACATTCATGCCTCACAGCATGGAAACCCTGTTCCGGTAGCGGAATCAGAGCGTTGTTTCAAATCATAATGCGGTTTGCCATGGTTTTGTCCAACGCGATCCGGCTGTCCTTTACCTGAAGGATCAGATTTCCGGCAATCTCGCTCACTACCGTCACATCGCTGTCCACCACGAAGCCCAGTTCCGCAAGATGTTGGCGCACTTCATCCTTGCCGGTAATTTTGCGGATGGTGACAGTCTCTCCTGTTTTTGCCATTGTCAGCGGCATCATACCATCGCCCCCCTCTTAAAGTTAGAGATTGCTAACTTTCTTCCAAAAATTTCGGGTTAGCAACTTCTAACCCTTAAATCGGTTTCAGTTTAACACCGCTAACCACCGGTGTCAAGACTGGTTTATGAAAAACTTGCAAATTTGGTTAGTTTGTGTTAACCTATATGTAATCACCTGCACATAAGGAGGACCGTTTATGAATATTCACGAATCCGCCGAGGACTATCTGGAGCGAATTCTGATGCTACGTCTGAAAAACGGGATGGTCCGGTCCATTGACATTGTACGGGACCTGGATTATTCCAAACCCAGCGTCAGCGTGGCGATGAAGCGGCTGCGGGAAAATGGGTATATTGAGATGGACGCCGACGGCTATATCACGCTTTTGCCGCCGGGAGAGGAAATTGCCGCCCGTATCTATGACCGGCACCAGCTGCTGGCGGAATTCCTTCTCCAGTTAGGCGTCTCCCCGGAGAATGCCGCTGCGGATGCCTGTAAAATCGAACATGACATTAGCGAGGAGAGCTACGAAAAAATTAAGGAGGTCACACTCCGAAAAAAGGCTCTGTAATGTCTTGATTAAGCGGTTCGTTTCCAGGAGGGCCTTGTCACAGTCTCAGTGCTGTGGAGGCCCTCTTGCTTTTTCTGTGGCTGCTGCAAGAGAACGTAATCAATGTTCTCTCTTTTTCTGCCGGAGCAAATGCACTTATATTCCAACAGCAAAAATGTCCATTCAGAGTAAAAAAGACGATTTCGATATAGATTTTTGCGTCAGACCCTGTATAATCAAGATCACCAGCAGTGGTTTTCTTTTTTAACTACCAGTTAGTTACGCCTAACTAATGGACATAAAATTCTCAAGATGCGTTGATTACCATGGCAGGGCAGATAAGAAAGGAGATGGGACCATGCGGGATATAGGAGGACAAACCGTTTGGGAGCTCATTGACCAAGGAGCTGCCGGGAGCAATGTGGACCTGGTGATTTCTGAGGGTAATTGCAAAGTGTTGAAGCTGTCGGACAAAACAGGTGAGGGCGTCATGACCATGTACCAGGTCTTCAATGGCGTATATCTGATGTTCAATGACTTCCACATGGAATCCTGTTATTCCGGGTATTTTGTCATGGCACGGATCATCCAAAAGCTGCTGGGCGGTGACCGGGAATTAGCGGGCTATCTGACCGACTGCCTTGTGATGGCAGTCATGTGGTGCGCCCGTGTGCTGTTCCACTCCCTGTCCACCTCAGCCTCCCACAGAGCCACCTTTGCCGTGCTGGGCAACATCCGCAAGCGGGGCCTGCTGAAGCTGGAGCGGATGCCTCTGGGGGATGTGCAGGCCCGGGGCTCCGGAGAGCTGAAGAACATTCTGGTGGAGCGTGTGGACAGCATTGAAGTCACGCTGGCCCATGTGATCCCCGAGGTGACCAGCAATGTCTGCGTTGTGCTGGCCACCATTGTGTACCTGCTGATGCTGGACTGGCGTATGGCGCTGGTCTCCCTGATCACCCTGCCTCTTGGAATGCTCTGCTTCATGCTGATGATGGTGGGCTATGAGGAAAACTATGGGCGCACCGTAAGAGCCACCAAAAACCTGAACGACACGGCGGTGGAGTACATCGGCGGCATTGAGGTCATCAAGGTCTTCGGCAAGGCCAAAAGCTCCTATGAAAAATTTGTTGCGGCAGCCAAGGAAGGTGCCGCCAGCTATGTGGACTGGATGCGCAAATGCAACGTGTACTTCACCTTCGCCATGAACATCATGCCGGCCACGCTGGTTACAGTCCTGCCCGTCGGCGGCCTGCTGGTGCGCAACGGGAGTCTCTCAGTCCCGGACTTTATTCTCATTGTCATCCTTGCCATGGGGCTCATCACACCCATCATCGGCTGCATGACCTACAACGACGATTTGGCCAAGCTGCGGACGGTGCTGGGGGAAGTGACCGCGATTCTGGACGCGGATGAGCTGCCCCGCCCCGCCAAAGACGAGGAAACACCACGAGGCAGCACGGTCCAGCTTTCTGATGTTCACTTCGGATACAATGAAAAGGAAGCCCTCCATGGCGTCAGCGCCGCTTTCCGGGAAGGGACGGTCAACGCTCTGGTGGGTCCCTCCGGCGGCGGCAAGTCCACCATTGCCAAGCTGATTGTCTCCTATTGGGATGTGAACAGCGGTGCCATTACCATCGGCGGCGCGGACATCCGGAAGATCTCCGCCGAACGCTACCACGCTCTGGTGGCCTACGTCTCCCAGGACAACTTCCTGTTTGACACCACCATCCGGGAAAATATCCGCATGGGCGACCTGTCCGCAACAGACGCGCAGGTGGAGCAGGCAGCAAAGGACTGCGGCTGCTATGAGTTCATCATGGGCTTGGAACACGGTTTCGACACCGTGGTGGGCAGCGGCGGCGGACACCTCTCCGGCGGCGAGCGGCAGCGCATCAGCATTGCACGGGCGATGCTGAAAAACGCCCCCATCGTCATTCTGGACGAGGCTACCGCCTACACAGATCCGGAAAACGAAGCCATCATCCAGCAATCAGTGGCACGGCTGGTGCGGGGCAAGACACTGATCGTCATTGCTCACCGCCTGTCCACCATCACCGATGCCGACCAGATCGTGGTGGTGAACAGCGGCCATATCGAAGCCGCCGGGACACACGGCCAACTGCTGGATTCCTGTGCCCTTTACAAAAAGCTCTGGGAGGCCCATGTGTCCTCCAGAGACACGCTGGTGGGAGGTGCGTGCCATGCTTAACATCCTAAAGAAATTCTTCCGGTTCTGCAGCGAGGAAAACCGCAGAAAGTTCTATTGTTCCATCGTCCTCGGTGTGGTGGCCGCGCTGTTTTCCGCATTGAAGGTCCCGGCTACCGCGGTAATCTTACAGGCCATTCTGAACGGAGTCATCACGAATCAGGAGATTCTCGGTTCTCTGGGAATTATGCTGCTGTCCATCATCGGCACATCCGTTGTGAAGTACAAGGCCACCATGCTCCAGACAGAGGCCGGTTACGGCACGGCAGCCAACAAGCGGATGGAAATCGCGGAGCACATGCGATATCTGCCCATGGGCTATTTCAACGACAACAGTTTGGGGTACATCACCTCCGTCACCACCAACACCATGGAGAATCTGTCGGATGTGGGTACCCGCGTGGTGATGATGGTCACCGAGGGCATTTTTTCCACTCTGGTCATCACGCTGATGCTGTTTACTTTCGACGTCCGCATCGGGCTGCTGGTAGTGGCTGGACTGATCGTCTACTTCCTTGCAAACAGCCTGCTGCAGCGGGTCTCCCGCTCCAGAACGGCGGAGAAGACCAGGACCGATGCCGCCGTGGTGGAAAAGGTCCTGGAATACATCAAGGGCATTGCAGAGGTAAAGTCCTATCACCTGTCCGGGACCTACAACCGTCAATTGGAAACAGCCATTGATGAAAATGTGGAGGCCAATACGGATATGGAGGTCAGTCTGACGCCCTACATGGCGCTGCAGAATTTGGTTGCTAAGAGCATCGGCGTGTGTATCTGCGTGCTGTCTCTGGTTCTCTATACCGACGGCTCCATGAGTCTCCTGTACTGCGTCATGATGGTGATCTGTTCCTTCATGGTGACAGAGGGGCTGGAAAAGGCAGGCACCCACTCGGCCCTCATCCGCATTGTGGACCACTGCGTGGACAGGGCCAATGCCATTCTGGAGCTGCCCGCCATGGATATTTCCGGGGAGGACGCCGCCCCCGCCAGCTGCGACATCAGGGCGGAACATATCGACTTCTCCTATGGCAAAAAGAAGATCGTGGATGATGTCTCTCTGACGATTCCCCAAAAGACAACCACGGCCATTGTCGGCCCGTCCGGCGGCGGCAAAACGACACTGTGCCACCTCCTCTCCCGGTTCTGGGATGTGGATGCCGGTACCGTCACGCTGGGCGGCAGAAACATCAAGGAATACAGTATGGACAGCCTGATGAAAAACTTCAGCTTCGTGTTCCAGAACGTGTATCTCTTTAAAGACACCATCGCCAACAATATCCGCTTCGGCCAGCCGGACGCCCCCATGGAGGCCGTCATTGCCGCTGCCAAAAAGGCCCGCTGCCACGACTTCATCATGGCGCTGCCGGAGGGCTACGAGACAGTCATCGGCGAGAGCGGCGGCACCCTCTCCGGCGGTGAGCGGCAGCGGCTGTCCATTGCCCGGGCCATCATGAAGGACGCTCCCATCATCATTCTGGACGAGGCCACCGCCAACGTGGACCCGGAGAATGAAAAAGAACTGATGGAAGCCATTGACGAGCTGACGAAGGAAAAAACCATCCTCATGATCGCCCACAGGCTAAAAACCGTCCAGGGCGCGGATCAAATCCTGGTGGTGGACCAGGGCAGGATCGTCCAGTGCGGGACCCACAGCGAGCTGATGAAAGAGGACGGCATCTACCGCCACTTCATCAGCGGCCGGGAACAAGCAGTAAGCTGGAAGCTGTAACGCAGGCAAAAAATGTATGAAGAGCAGTCCGGACTACAAAGGTATTTCTTTTGTGGTTCGGACTGTGCTTTCCCCGTTCAAAAAAAGAAAAACACGTTATCTCTGACCTTGACAACACAGAACCTGTGTGGTATTTTTGTGTTCTGAGGTTAGTAATTTCTAACCAAATAAATGCCCCTTGAGGGTTCTTTTTTAGAAGATTAGTTAGTCGTAGCTAACTATAATGAATTTTTTTGATTGGAGATGCATATGGACCGTAGTTTTGAATCGCTGATGGTGGAACAATGCGCACCTACCTTAGCAGGAATCAAGCCAGCCAGTCTTTTCCGCTGCAGCAGACGTTCTGCGGAAAATATCCGGCAGACGGCAGAAAACTGGGACCACGCACTGGGATGCCTTGGCTTGCGGGTGCGAATCTTAAAAGAGTGCCCCAACACCGGTGACTGTATGATCTACGTCTATCGCCCCGACTGGGTGGACCGCCTGCTCTCCGATGAAGAATCCTTGTGTTTTCTGAATCGCTGCGGCTATCAGCACGGAACTACTGAGTTTCTTCTGGAGCAGTTGTCCGGGAGACTCTGTCTGGAGCAAGACTATCCCCATGAGATTGGCCTGTTTTTGGGCTATCCTCTTTCTGATGTGATCGGCTTTATTGAAAACAAAGGCTGGAATTACACCTGCTGCGGCTGCTGGAAGTCCTACGGCGATCCTGAAAAAGCACAGGCCTACTTTGACCTCTGCCGCCGGTGCACTTCCCGGTACTGTGCGTTATACGCCGGGGGCACCGCCATTGTTGAATTGGTCATCGCAGTGTAAATTCCTGCCTTTCACGAACATCTTTTCACGGTATAGCTGCAAAGCTATTTTTTAATGTGGGATAGTTAGTTTATGCTAACCAACATTCATCCGTAACCATCGTCATAATAGCCTGATGAAAGGACAGACTGTTATATAAATCAAAATTCTACGAAGGGAGAAAACAATGAAGCAAATTGCAAGAAGATCCCTTGGCATTTTCCTGTCTTTGATGATGCTTCTCACCGCCATACCCAGTGCTTTCGCACTTGAAAGCGACATCAAGGGACATTGGGCTGAAGAAGCGCTCCAGAGTTTCGTGGACGACGGGTATCTGGCAGGCGACGGCAAAGGGCACTACACCCCCAACGCCACTATGACCAGGGCCCAGTTTGCCACGATCCTGAACCGGCTCACCGGTTTGACAGAGGAAAGTGCCGCAATCTCCAACTACACCGATGTGTCTGAATCCGACTGGTATTACCACGAGCTGGCAAAGGCGCTGGCTGCTGGATTCATGAGCGGCACCTCCGCCACTACCATGTCCCCCAACGCCCCCATCACACGCCAGCAGGCATTTACCATGCTGGCAAGGTATCTGAATCTGGACACCTCTGACACTTCCGCCCTGGCCTCTTTTGCGGATCAGGACACGGTGGCTGACTACGCCAAAGGCCCTGTTGCCGCCATGGTAACTGCCGGTTATGTGCAGGGGTCCGGTGACGGGAAGATTCTTCCCGAAAAGCAGCTGACCCGTGCCGAGGGTGTGACCGTTCTCTACCGTGCGAAGACCGCCCTGCAAGCCGTGACGCCTTCTGTCACTGTCGGCTATAAGGACGGTGTCTACATTGGTACCGGTGCCGGTTACGGCGGCACTGTGAAAGTGCAGATGACGGTCTCCGGCGGCAAGATCACCAATCTGGAGGTTTTGAGCCACAGCGACACCAGCGGCTACTTCAACCGGGCCAAGAAGCTGCTGGATACCGTACTGGATAAGCAGGGCACCGATGGCGTGGACACTGTCTCCGGCGCCACCAAGTCCTCCAACGGCCTGCTGACCGCCATCAACGCCTGCATTTCCCAGGCACAGGGCGGCGCGGACACTTCCAAGACCGGCTCCACCGGCAGCGGTGGGGGTGGAGCAGGCGCCTCCACCAAGCCTGAAGGCGAGGACTTCTCAGGCGCACTGAAAGACGGTTCCTATACCGGCTCCGCCAGAGGTTACAGCGGCACCACTCAGGTGACCGTCACCGTCTCCGGTGGAAAGATCACTGCGATCACTGTCGATTCTCACGGTGATACTTCTTCCTATTTCAACAGTGCAAAAGGCGTCATCTCCAAGATGATTGAGAAGCAGAGCACAGACGTGGATGCCATCTCCGGTGCTACATACAGTTCCTGGGGTATCATCAACGCCGTCGCCGACGCTTTGAAGGACGCGGTCCCTACCGGAGAAAAGACCTATCAGGTTTCCAGCTGGAAAGAGCTGACGGCGGCTCTGGGCAAGGCCAAGGACGGCGATACCATCAAGCTGACCGCCGACATCACCGATGCCGGTCAGGTGGACGCCGTTTCCTCCGCCACCGCCACAATCAATAAGGCGGTCACCATCGACGGCAACAGCAAGACCATCTCTGCTTACAAGGATGGCAAGGTTACGAAAAATATCACGGACAAGGACGGCAATGTGACAGCCACCGAGCAGGTGGACGCAACCTTCTGCTTTGATGTGACCACAGCCTCCGGCATCCAGATCAAGGATCTGACCATCAACGGCGCATTCTTCAACCGCAAGCTGGGCGGGGCCATGTATGTGGAAACCGGCGTAGAGCTGACGCTGAACAATGTGGCCTTCCGGAACTGCGCAGCCGGAAATACCGGCGCAGGCAACGGCGGTGCTGCGATTTATGCGGAGTCTCACAGCGGGACTGCACCTGTGGTTACGGCCAACAACTGCACCTTTGAGAACAACACCGTCAATGGCGGCAACACCGGCCGCGGCGGCGCTGTTTATGGCCGCAATGCCAACATCACCCTGAACAACTGCACCTTTACCGGCAACAAGGCCGCTTACGGCGGCGCTGTGGCAGCCGCGGGCAGCACGGAGCTGACCGTCAAGGGCTGCACCTTTGCTGCCAACAATGATGCGGTTTACGGCGGCGATGATATCTACATCTTTGACGGTTATACCTTCTACAAGAAAACCAAGGCTGCCGATTCTGCGGTGACTGCCGTCCTTTCCGGCAACACCCATGAAGGGAACGATGGCATTGATTTCAAGGATTACCGCGTGGTTTGCGGCCGTGTGTTGGGCGATGTCACCGACACCACCAGCAGCGCTGGAAACGAAATCAAAGGAACTTACTCCGGCAGCGGCGCTCTGTTCCTCTTTGGCCATGATCTGACTTTCAGCAGCACGGATTATGACCGCAAGGGTGCGCCGGTAAAGGAATCTACCGGTGCGGATTACAAGTATCTGCTGGTGAATATTCCCTATGCGGAGTTCTACCGGGCGGACCTGAACAACGACAAATCCGTGGATGCCTTTACCTCCGCAACCAAAAATAAGACCCGAACCGGCTCTCTGGCAGGCGGCTCCTACCATGTGAACGCGGACGGCACGGACATTACCGGCGTGACGTTCCCGGTCGTTATGAGTCAGGCCGACTTTGAGAAGTTCAAGGCCGGTAAAACCGAAATCACGGAGAAAAGCTCCGTGAAAATCACAGTGACCAACCGCGGGAAGACCAATACCATGACCTATACCGGCAAGGACGCCCTTTTTGAGAGCGATTCCTACGCCTACTATGTGCTGAGCGAAGCCCCCGCCTTCTACAAGGCGGCAACTGTTGACGAGAACGGAAATGCCGTCTTCGGTAAGGTGCAGGGAATGTCTGCTGCGCTGAACGGCGTAAAGGTTTCTCTCCAGACGGAGAGCCGCTACGGCGATTACCAGCTGAATCTGAAGGATGACAGCAATACCATCTCCGGCAGCACCAAGGTTTACGGCGTCATTCTGCACACCAAGGAAGGCAGCGACTACGGCCTGCGCCATCTGGAGAATATCTGGCGCGGCACGGAATTGGCTTTCTGTACCGGCTTTACCACGGCGGTACATGGCTGCGACACCAGTTCTGCTCATTACAAAGCGATCATGGGACAGACCATCACCCAGATCACCTATCTGACGGACGCCGGCATCTACACCATTGACACGGAGCTGTATGTCCCGAAGAAATTTTCCCACACCTTCTCCGTTGCCGATGCGGACATAGCCGCAAAAACCACTGAGATCACGGCATCAGGGTTCCCTCTGGGCTATGACGCAGTCTTTACCGTCAAGGATTCCAGCGGTGAGGATGTGACCGCAAACTTCACCGTCACCGGCACGGCGCTGACATGGGATACTCCCCCGAAACAGGGTACCTACACATTGACCGAGTCCGACGGCAAAGGCGTCTACGCTCCCAGTTCAGCGTCCTTCACTCTGACCACCTCGGCCATGCCGGCGGCCTATGACAACAGCACCCTGTCGCTGAAGGCTGCAGACAATGCAACCGCTCAGGAGCTGGCCGGCTATCTTGCCGCAATCAGCTCTGTCAAGGTCGGCGAAACAACCTATTCCGCCACCGGCCGGGGCGCAGTGACCGTCATCAATGAAAACGGCTTCCTCGATCTGACTGCCAAGATCGGAAACGCCTATGTGTTCGCTGACTTGGCAGAAGGCAAAACATATGAAGTCACCGTCATCGCCACCGGCTACAGCACAGAGCTCATCTTTACGGTCACCATCCCCGAGACCATCTACGCCTATGCATCTCTCACTTACGCGGAGTATTGGGCTGCGGAGAGTGCGTATCTGAGCGGTGAAAACATGACTGCTTCCAGTGAGGAAGCTGACCGCACCTATACGCAGGGGCAGAACACCTACTCTGAGTATGACAAAGGCGCCTTCGACGCTGTCACCCGTGCCACCACCAACCACGGTCTGCACCGCGGCAGCTTCCAGCAGACCGTGAAGATCACCGGCAGCGAGTCAAAAACCTATGAGCCGCTGTACTGGACTGACGGCAACAACTTTGTAGCAGCCGACGGCAAGACCTATAACAAAAATGAGATCGGCATGACACAGTATCAGATCACGGGCATCAAGCATGTCCCCGTGGCTGTTCCGGCGGCCAACTATCAGGCATTCTGCCAGGCGTATACCGTCATGCAAAACGGCGAAACCCTGGCCGGCGGCTATTCTGAGCAACAGCTGAAAGCCTACCAGGAAGTGGCTTGCGTCACAGCCAGTACCAATGGCCTGAAAGCAGCTGCGCTGAGCGGCTCGACCTGGAGTTTTGGTACTCGCAAAACCGGCACGGAGTCCGGCATTCTGGGGCAGACGCTGACAGCGGCAGAGAATGTGACCGCAGCAGTGAAGTCCAGCAGTCAGTTCGGCGACTTTATCCGTGTCGACCTCACCGGAGACGGCTACGGTGCTCTCGGTTCCATGATGCAGACCGTGGTGTGGAAATACTACGGCGACAGCGAAACTGCTCTTGCCACCTATGGCACCAAGTTCGCCGCCGACAACTGGATGCACAAGTCCATGGGCATTCAGCTGGGCCTGACCGAGTCCCTGCGCTGCCAGCTGCCGGAGGGCACCGACGGCACCGGCAAGTGGATGGTAACCGTCTACGCATTGGGCTATGAGGATTATACCGTCACCGTCGATGTGCAGCCCGGCGACCTCCACGGCAGCAAGGCTTTGCCCATGACTGTTGAGCAGAAAACTCAGCTTGAAAATCTGAAAGATCAGGCGGCAGCGCTGATTCCTGAAAATTATAACGCAGACACAGCCAGCGAGGCACTGAAAACGCTGAAAGAGCATTACGATGAAGCAGTTGCACTTCTGAATAATGAAAATGCCACCTGTGCGGAGGCTGAAGAATTGATCAATGAGTTGCCTGGTTTGATTGCCAGCGCATCCGCAACCTGATCCACGCAAAATCCCAAGCGGAATACCGCCCTGATTGGGGCGGTATTCCGCCATTTCCCTACCACTGGAGGTCTTATGATTTTTCTGATTTCTCTGGCGCTGACGGCGCTTTTCATCCGCTTCTGCGCCAAATCTCTGAAAGCCAACCCTGTCCCGTATTATTGGGGTGCCGTGATCATCGCTGTGGCGGTGGTACTCTGCACGGTGAACGGTGTGGTCTTTCCCGGCTGGTTCAGCACCTGGGTCTGGCCCATTTTTGCCAGAAGCGCCTTTTCCACCGCCCTTTTTGTGGCGGTGATGTACGCAGGGGCCGTGCACAACGGCTCCAAGCTGATGAAGACCCTGATGCCCATTCGGGGCGAGCTGTCCATCATTGCGTCCATTCTGACACTGGGCCACAATATTTCCTACGGCAAGACCTATTTCCGTCTGTTGTTCACCCGGCCGGACCGCCTGCCGGTAAATCAGCTGCTGGCGGCGGTCTGCTCGCTGGTGATGCTGTGCATCATGATCCCACTGTTCATTACCTCGTTCAAATGTGTGCGGAGAAAGATGAAGGGGAGCTCCTGGAAGAAACTCCAGCGGCTGGCCTATGGCTTTTACGCGCTCATCTATATCCATGTGCTTCTTCTGACAGTACCCGGCGCCCAAAAGGGCAGCGGCAGCTATCTGCTGACCATCATCGTATATAGCGTAGTCTTCCTGACCTACGGCGCCATGCGCATCCAAAAAGCGCTGCGGAACCAGCCTGCCCGGGTCCGGCGGATTCCGGCCGTGGCAGCGGTCTTTGCGTTGCTGCTGGTCTCCTGCGCAACGGCAGGCCCCTTCTTACAGGTCTCCAGCGTGAACGTCACCACTGAAAATCCCCCGGCGGAACAGAATATTGACAATTCGGATACGGCGGAAACTGAAAATACTCCGGTATCCGAGGCTCTGCCGGAAACCAATCTCCCAGAGAGCCAGGAAAACACGCAGTCAAACGAGCTGGAAACAAGTGAAACTGAACTGAGCACGGAGGAAGCCCCTTCCGCAGAGCAGCCTGCCGCCGGAGAGGAGCATACAGCAGTTTCCGCAGCAAACGCCAGTACACCCGCTTCCACGCAGCAAGCCGCATCTTCCGCATCCTCTGCGGAACAGTCCGCCGAACCTTCTGCGGCAGCGCAGCAGCCCGCCGAACCGGCGAAGGCAGAACAGCCTGCACCGGCTCCGGAGCCAGAGGTCATCTATCAGTATCAAAACGGCACCTTCAGCGGCTCCGGCGAGGGCTTTGAGGGTACGATCACTGTAAGCGTATCCATTGAAAACGACAAGATTACGGGTATCAGCGTCGTATCTTCTTCTGACGATGAACCCTACTGGTCAGAGGGCAAGGCCGTCATCAGCTGTATTCTCTCCGCGCAAAGTGCCAATGTGGATACCGTCAGCGGCGCCACCTTCAGCTCCGGCGGCATTATTGAGGCGGTCCGGGCGGCGCTGAACAGCGCAAAAAATTGACAGAGTCAGATGGGGGAAATTGAGAATGAGACGATACCTGGGATGTTTGCTTGCAGTCCTGCTGCTGACCGGCTGCTCCGGACAGCAGGCTGCCCCAGCAACAGAGAGCGTGGCTGACAGCAGTGCAGAACCCAGCAGCATCACCGTATTTGCCATGGACACCGTGATGGAATTGACCGCTTACGGCGGCAGCGACGCACTGATGCAGGAAGCGGAACAACAGATTCTCAATCTGGAGGCTTTGCTGTCTGTCACAGACGAAAACAGTGAGATCTACGCCCTGGACCGGGACGGAGAAGCGCCGCTGTCCGCCGATACGGAGAACCTGATGGAACAGGCCCTGGAGATGTGCCGCAGGACCAATGGGGCGTTGGACATTTCCATTTACCCCGTACTGCGGGCCTGGGGTTTCACCACAGGGACTTATCAGATCCCGGACAGCGGTGAGCTGACCGCCCTGCTGGCCTCTGTGGATTACAGCAGAATCTCGGTGCAGGATGGCTCCGCCTCCATTCCAGCCGGGATGGACGTAGACCTGGGCAGCGTGGCAAAGGGTTATACCGGTGATCAGGTGGCGCAGCTTTTGCGGAAAAACGGCGTTACTTCTGCTCTTTTGAATCTGGGCGGGAATGTCCAGGTGATCGGCGGCAAGCCGGACGGCTCCAGCTGGCGAGTGGCGGTACAGGACCCGGAAGACAACGGATACCTGGGTGTTCTGGAGCTTCGTGACAAAGCGGCCATCACCTCCGGCGGATATGAGCGGTATTTTGTCGGCGAGGACGGAAATGTCTACTGGCACATCATCGACCCAGCCACCGGCTGCCCCGCTCACAGCGGCCTGATCTCTGTTACGATCATCGGCGACAGCGGGACCGTCTGTGACGCTCTCTCCACCGCTCTGTTTGTTATGGGCTTGGAAAAAGCCACAGACTACTGGCGGCAGTATAGAGATTTTGATGCTATTTTTGTATTGGAGGATGGAAGCGTATCCATCACAGCCGGTCTACAGGATTGCTTCTCTCTGACGGACGAATACGCAGGCCGCCCGCTGACGGTGATTGCGTAATGCTGAAAACAAGAACCTGGGGAGCGCTCATTCTTTTGGCCCTTATCCTGTCCGCAGCCGCGGCTTGGGTACTTGCCGCGCAGCGGTCCACTGGCACGACTGCGAATATCTACCTGGACGGCGTCTGCGTGGAAAGCATCGATTTATCCGCCGTTGCCGAGCCGTACAGTTTCTCTGTGGATAGCCCCTGTGGAAGCAACCGGATCACCGTGGAGCCTGGCCGGATCTGCGTCTCGAAAGCTGATTGCCCGGATCACATCTGCATTCATCAGGGCTGGATCTCCGATGGTGTCGCCCCTATTGTATGCCTGCCGAATAAACTGGTCATTCGAATCGAGGCAGGCACTGACAATACCGGCTGCATCGACAGTGTGACAAAGTGAGGTGAACATTCTTGAAAACAAAGCATTTGACCCGCGTTGCCATGCTGACAGCGATTGCACTTACCATTTTCATGGTGGAAGCACAAATTCCCGCGCCGGTCCCTGTTCCTGGCGTGAAACTCGGTCTTGCCAACATCGTGACGGTATATGCCATGTTCCTCCTCGGGCCCGCAGACACATTCTGTATCCTGCTCTGCCGCATTTTTCTGGGCAGTCTTTTCTTCGGTCAGCTGATGACGCTGTTTTACAGTCTGGGCGGCGGTCTCGTATGCTATACGGTTATGCTGGTTCTCAGAAAACTGGTGACGAAACGACAGATCTGGGTATGCAGCGTGATCGGTGCCATTGCCCACAATATCGGCCAGATTTGTGTGGCTATCTGGATCACAAAAACGCCTGCTCTGATATGCTACCTTCCGATTTTAATGGTATCTGGCATTATTGCCGGTTTCTTTACAGGCCTGTGCGCACAATTTCTGGTCAATCGGATGGGCCGAATTCGCTGTAATGAATAAACCGCAGCTGCGGCGATTGATATTTCTTTCTATTTGATACATATCCCCCAAAGAGACAGCCCCCGTGCCTTTCGCACGGGGCTGTCTCTTTCACAGAAAACAATTTTAGCAAGAGTTTAGTACATAGGGTATATCAATATATATGCCTGGAAAGAAGGAGCCCCGCATGGATGGCACACCATGCGGGGCAAATGAGGGGAAAAAGGAGATAAGTATCAAAACCAGGATCAGTTCAATTTGGCAAGAAAGGGCTGTTTACCACGTGGCCAGCTTGCGGCCCAGCTCTCGGCAGACCTCCTGCGCTTGCGCGTCAGGGGCTTCATTCACAGTCAGGCCTTCCTCCTCATAGAGGTTGGCGTTGGCCGCTTCACAGCGGGCACACCAGTCCCGCATCCACTGTCCGTCACCCCAGCCGTAGGAGCCAAAGAGAGCGATCCGCTTGCCGCCGAGAGAGCCCTCCAGGTCGGAAAACATCGGATCGAACTCCGCTTCCTCCAGAACCTCGCTGCCCATGGCGGGACAGCCGAACGCCACCACGCCGAACTCAGAGAAGCGCGCCGCAGAGAACTCAGACGGTCCCATCAGCTCCACTTCCGCGCCGGCCTCTCTGGCGCCCTCCGCGATGCAGTTTGCCATGGTCTCCGTATTGCCGGTACCGCTCCAGTAAACAATAGCCAGTTTATTCATAGTCATTTCGTTCCTTTCTGACGAATTCAAGAGAGGGTGCCCAGACAGCTCCAAAGGGGTCAGAAATGAAACTGTCTGGGCGTTAGGGAGGATCAGAAGCACTCCTTCCCAAAAGCGCTTCCGTGGGTCTGGGCAGAAATACAGGGAGGTGTTCCTTCATGGCTTGCGAAGGCCTGTATTCTTGCCATGCAAGCAGAGCATTCTGCCTGTCTGCTCTGTTTGCTCCGCGGGAGGGTTTGCGGTTCCCCCGCAGATTTCATTTATCAAGATTAGTCATAACTAACTAGTCTTTAAAATCAAACGGGCCGCCCAGTCGCCCGTTCTGATTCTTGGTTAGTGCTCGCTAACCATATGAATAAAATAGCATACACTTCTCTATTTGTCAAGTGAATTCCAAGATTTTTTTGATATATTTCAGACGCAATTTGTTTTGTGGGATTTTAGCAGCTCATAGTCAACCTTATTCCTTATCAATAGAGGAGAACAAACTTCCTGAAATCTCAAAAATATCTGCAATAGGAATCAGCGTACCTTCTGCCATCAAAACAGTTTTCTCAAAAGCGTCTATCTTCTTGACGGTGCCTGTCATGGTTTGATAGGCACCGCCCTGTTTTCTGCTGTCTGGCTTGAAGTAGGTGGCAGACACCTTCGGACATTCTGAGAGGTGGTCAGCTAAAAACCGCAGTTTCATATCCAGTGCAGCTATTTTGTCCTCGTCCAGTTCTGCTTTTGCGTCAGTCAATCTGGCGGTTTCCCGAATAGTCCCCTCATAACCGGTAAGCGCCGCAAAGGGGGCGAATTGGGCCGCCCGTCCAAGTGCTGCCATCCGGGGGTGCTTTGAAGAATTGGGATGCGGCAGATGAATAATATCGTCATACCTGGCAGTCATGCTCTGTGGCCTCCGATCTGACTGTTCCGTTCCCTGGCGGTAGCCCCTTCCTCCAGATTCATGCCTTTCAAAATCGCGTTTTTTCCAAACCTCTTTTTGATCGTCAGCATGGTTTCCTGCATCTTCTTTTCGTTGGCCAACTCTGCTTCTTCCTCTGCTTGATTTTGCTGTTTGGCAGCGTAATCGGTGAAAAGGTCAAGCTGCTCCACGGCGTCTTTTTTCGGTGCGTCTTTCTCACTGACCACATCCGTTGGCGATGATGCCCATGACCTTCGGGTCGTTGCCCTTCTCCTCAGCGAGATACTTGATGCTCTCGCCGGGAGCGACCGACTGCGGGACGCCCTTGGTATTGGGATTGACACAATACGCGGGAATTTCCTTCGTCCTGCCTTGGCTGTCCACATAGTTGAAATAGGTGTAGATTTGCTCCCGGATGCGTCCGTTGATTGATAGATAGGCCAGCTTTTGCCCGCCGTTGTAGATATTCACTTCACCGAGGGCTTCTTCCTCACTGCTGGCGGCCAGAGCGGTGGCCGGGAGCATCCCCAGCACCGTGACCAGCACCAGCAGCAGTGCAATTAATCGTTTTTTCATGTGCGTTCCCCCTAAAGTGTTTGGAAATCAAAAAGGCGGTATGCTTTTCACATACCGCCTGCGTGTGGATATGGACTTGTCAGCTTACATAGATGCTATACTCGGTGTACTGAAATACGCCGTTTTTGTAGACATCCCATGCTTCCATATCATACCATTTCCCGCCCCGGGACGCAAGGACGCAAAACGGCTCCCGCTCGTTTGAGCGGGAGCTGTTCTCTCTTTCTTTCGTGACAGGTTTACTGCACGCCCTCCCGGCGCAGCAGCTCCAGGATCTTGGCATCATCCTCCACGGTGGCGTTGGGCATGGGGAAGGTGCCCACGCTGGTGGAAGCAACGCCCCGCAGCTTGCAGGCCTCCTTGATGACGGGCAGGAAGGGGCTGCGGACGGCATACAAGTCCATGAGGCGGTCGATGGTCTGCTGGCCCTTGGCCACACCGGCCATGTCGTTGTCCCGGAACGCCTTCACCCAGGCGGAGCAGATCTCGGGCACCACATTGCTCAGAGCGCCGATACAGCCGTTGCCGCCGGCCAAGATGTTGTGAGCAAAGTTGTCGTCGAAGCCGGAGTAGATCTCAAAGCCGGGGATGTGGGACTTGACCACCTTGATGAGCTCCCGGGTGTGGTCCATGCCGGAGATGGTGTCCTTCATGCCCACGATGTTGGGATGGATCTTAGCCAGGGACAGAACGGTCTCGGGAGGAATGGTATAGCCGGTGTTGTCAGGGAAGTTGTAGATGTAGATGTCGCCGTGGATCTGAGAGGCCAGATGGTCATAGTACTGGAGCAGGGCCTCGGCGCCGAAGTGGAAATAGTAAGGAGGCAGGATCATGACGGCGTCGGCGCCGGCGTCCAGGCAGAAGTTGGAGAAGCTGACGATCTCGTCGGCCACCATGTGGCTGGTACCGATGATGAGCTTCACCCGATGGTCTACCGTCTCGATGGCGAACTTGGCCATTTCCCGGCGCTGGTCCATGGGCATGGCGAAGAACTCAGAGCTGCTGCCCTCCACCAGAATGCCGTCGATACCGTTTTCGATCAGGTTGTTAAACAACTTCTCCTGGCTCACCAGATCCAGGCTGCCGTCCTCGTTGAACAGGGTGATGGCGGGAGTCAAATATGCTGCGTTCATAATGAGACATCCTCTCTTTTGTTGGCGGGCTGCGCCCATTTTAATTCCGTATTGCGGAATCATTTTCCGAATTTATATTACACAAATATAGATGTCAAATGGCATCGTGTACAGTATAGCCCTTTTTTCAAAAAAGTCAAGCATATTTTTCCAAGAAACGCAAAAAAACCGGACCCGCAAAAGCGGGTCCGGTCTCTCTCAACTTTTGACAGCGATCACACGAAGTTGCACACACGGGCGATGGCCATCTCGGTGTAGCCCAGGGACTCAGCCTTGGTCTGCTTGCCGCAGGCGACCTCCTGGGTCAGCTTCAGCAGTTCCTCGCCCAGCTCATCCAGGGTCTTGGTGCCATAGATGACGGGAGAGGCGTCCACGTCGATGTTATCGACCATGTTGGCATAGGTGATACGGTTGCCGGTGATCTTGATAACGGGAGCCAAGGGGTTGCCGGTGGGCGTGCCGCGGCCGGTGGAGAACACCACGATCTGGGCGCCGCCGGCCACCATGCCGGCCACAGAGGAGGGATCGTTGCCCGGAGTGTCCATGATGACCAGGCCCTGCTTGGCCTCCACCTGCTTGGCGTAGTCATACACGGCGTTGACGGGGGTATGGCCGCCCTTGTGGATGCAGCCCAGGGACTTCTCCTCCAGGCAGGTCAGGCCGCCGGCCTTGTTGCCGGGAGAGGGGTTGCCCTCGCGGACTTCCTCGCCCACCAGACGCAGGGCAGCTTCATAGCGGTGCACGATCTCGAAGATGCGGTCGTGGACCTCGGGAGTGGCGGCGCGGCGGGCCAGCAGATGCTCGGCGCCAATGAACTCAGTGGTCTCGGACAGGATGGAGGTACCGCCCTCGGCAACGATCAGGTCGCTGAGCTTGCCGATGAGGGGGTTGGCAGCCAGGCCGCTGGTGGGGTCGGAGCCGCCGCACTCCGTGCCGATGATCAGCTCGGACATGGGGAACTCTTCCTTCTGCAGCAGGGAGGCTTCCTCCACCATCTCCTTGGCATAGCGGACAGCCTGGTCAATGGCCTTCAGGGTACCGCCGGCCTCCTGGATGATGACCTGCTTCAGGGGCTTGTTGGTGCGCTCCTTGATGGCCTCCACAACCAGGTCCATCTGGCAGTTTTCGCAGCCCAGGGACACCACCACGGTGCCGTAGACGTTGGGGTTGGCGGCATAGCCGGCCATGACGTCCATAGTGTACTGCTGGTCGGAAGCCACCTGGGAGCAGCCCAGCTGGTTGTTGAAGGTGACGGAGCCCACCACCTGCTGGGAGATGATGCGGGTGGTATCAGAGGCGCAGACGCTGGCGGGCAGAATCAGGACCTTGTTGCGGACGCCAACGCGGCCGTCGGGACGCTTATAACCATAGAAATTCATACTCATTTCCTCCTTATCAGCCCTTGCTGTCCAGGTTTTCACGGTGCTCTTCCAGGTTGTGGCAGTGCACGTGCTCACCGGCCTTGATGTCGCGGGCGGCCAGGCCGATGTGCTCACCGTACTTGCTGATGGGCTGGCCCTTGGCAATGTCGCAGGCAGCCAGCTTGTGATAAATGGTGATGTCCTCCAGGGCGGTCAGGGTCTTTTCCTCACCGGCGCACTTGTAAGTAACGGTGTCACCCTTCTTGATGGGCTCGATGGCAACTACCACGTTGTCCTGGGGCTCGACGATCATGGCATTCAGCATAGTGGAATCTCCTTTCAATCCTCGGTTTTATTTTCAACCCTTTTCAAACAGGGCCTTCTGTGCCTCGTCCTTGGGGAACTTGGGGCAGCCAAACTTCTTGGCCCACCAGGAGGTGATGATGGGGACCAGGATGGCGGTCAGGATGGCGGAAGCGGCAACCTGAGAGGTGGCGATGTCAGACCAGGCGGCCCAGGAGGGGTCGGCCTGGGCAATGACGGCGGGAACAGCCACGGCGTTGCCGGCGGTGGTAGCCACGGCCCAGCCAGCGTAGCCGGGACGGCGGCTGATGAACTTGTCGCACAGGACGATGAAGGAACCGCCGATCAGGCAAGTGATCAGGCCCAGCAGGATGCCCTGGGCACCACCCTTGACGATGTTGGTCAGATTCATGCCGGAGCCCAGGCAGAAGCCAACGAAGGGAAGCAGGATGCTGCCGGCGGGAGCCAGGAAGTCAGACAGGTCCTTATCGATGTTGCCCAGGATCATGCCCACCAGGATGGGGCCGATGGCGGCGATCAGAGCCATGAAGGGGATGTCGGCCAGACCGCCGATACCCATGGCGATCATGGTCAGCATGGGGCCGTCGTTGATGGCCAGCAGAGGCATGGCGGCCTGGTCCACGGTGTCGCCGTAGCTGTTCATCAGGGCCAGGTACACAGAGCCGTTGGAATTGGTGACAGCAGAGATGATGGCCAGAGCGCTCAGGCCCAGCAGGCCCTCAGGTCCAAAAATCTTGCCCACACCGACACCGATGACGGCGCCAATGATGAACTTGGAGATCAGCAGGACGCCACCGCGCTTGATGACGCCGCCCATCTGACGGACCTGCAGGGTAGTGCCCAAGCAGAACAGCTGGATACCAATGGCGGTGTTGGCGCCGGCGCTGGTGAAGATAGCGGTGGTAAAAGAACCAATGCCGGTGATCTGGGGGAAGAAAGTATTGATGAACGCACCCAACAGCATAGGCACGACCATCATACCTGCGGGGATCTTTTTCAGGAACTTCATGATCATGATGCTTTTTCCTCCTCAAATGTTTCTCGTTTCTCCCATCCTTCACTCCTGTTTCTTCCATTTTTCCGTATAGCGGAATTACTTTCCAAAACGAGAGTGAAGAAAATTCCCCTCTCCGAGGGGATATGTACTTTTTGTACGGTTATATTATATACCTTTTTCCCATCCGTTTGTCAAGCAATTGTCAGGTCTCGTCAATTTTTTAGCAATTCTGCATGAAGCCGCTCCGGGAAATCTGTACGAAAAGTAAATAATGGGCCTTCGGAGCTCTGCCCCGAAGGCCCTGTGTTTATATGTTTTTCGCGGCGTTCCCGTCAGGATACGGCATGGGTCCGCAGATAGTTCAGCCACTCTTTGCAGCCGGCGGTATTCAAATGAATCCCATCGGTGGTCAGCTCCGGTCGAAGGCAGCCATCCTCTCCGGTGACCGCCTCGCTCACATTGAGGTATGGGCACTCTTTTTCCAGCGCCAGCTCCTCCAAAATCGCATTATAGGTCTGGATGCGGCCATTGTTCACATAGCTGCCCTTGGCCTCCTGGACGGCACTGACCGGCAGGATGGACTGAATGACCACTTCGGCGTCAGGATGGTCCTCCCGGATACGGTCGATGACCTTGCCGTACTGGTCGTGAAAAGCCTCACTTCTGGGCCAGCCCAACTCGTTGGCCCCCAGCATGATATACACCTTATCGCACTCCAACTCCGCCAGAGCGTCCAGCATGGGTACCTTGCCCGCCTCCGTCTCCTGGGTGGGCTTGGAGAACACCGACTCCACCGTGGCACCCACGGCGTACAGGTACTCCCCTTCCTCCAGCCCGCTGTACAGGTGGAAGCCCTCCGTTCGGGAGTCGCCCAGAAAAACCGTGTCCGCGAAATAGCCATTCTCCACCGGCTCGCTCTCCGGCACCAGCATGGTCTCGGGTTTCTCGGGTTCTTCCGTTTCTTCGGTCTCCGCCTCGGGCATGGGCTCCAGCACCCGGGCCCGGATCGGCTCCTCCTGTGCCGTTTCCTCCGGAAGCGCCGTCTGCTCAGGCACGGCGGAGGCCGGGGGATCACCGGACAGCAGCACCGCCAAAACACTCACCAGCGCCGCCGCACCCAGCAGGCGCCGCCTTTTGTGGTTTCGTTTTTTCGTTCTCTCCATAGGTGCTTCCCTCCGAATATCTTTCTATATTTATTAGACGGTATCCGGTGAAAAAAGTCGACACAAAAAATAAAAAATTCGGTATCAAATTATGACAAAATTCCTGAGGCAGCCTCCATTGGAAAACAGCACCGCCCGCGGCAGAAGCCGCGGGCGGTAAACCGCTTTACACACGCAGACTGTCCGGATACGTGCCGTTTTCGTGGAGCTTGCGCAGCTCCTCCGCCACGACGGCCCGGTCCTCCTGATAGGTCATACCAAACCACTTGTCCGAGGAATGCAGCACGGAAACCTCCAGCCGCCCTTCCCGCATCAGGTCATCCACCATTACCGGCAGCAGGCACTCCGACTTCAGCGCCCGGCCGCCGTCTCCCCGTAAAAACCGCTCAAAATAAGCCCGCAGTTCCGGGAAAATGCTGGGCATGAAGCCCCAGTAATTCATGGACACCACGCTCTCCGGCTCCAGAGGCAGGTCCGTCTCCAGGTCCCGCAGGGAACCGTCCGGATACAGTTGGATCCTCGTTGTCTCCTTGACAGAGGCCAACCAGCCATCCTTCACCGTGCACACACCCCGGGACACCGTGCCGTGAAGGCTGGCGGTGTTTTTCAGCAGGTAGCCCACCATGACGGCCTCTCCTGTTTCCGGCAGCTCCTGCAATGCCCGGTACATGGTCCGGTAGGCATCCAAGCCATAATAATCGTCCGCGTTGATGACGCAGCAGGGCTCATGGACCACATGTTCCGCACACAGCAGCGCGTGGACCGTGCCGAAGGGTTTTGTCCGCTCCGGCGGGACCTGGTAAAACGCCGGTAGGGAGCTGTAATCCTGGAAGGCGTATGCCACCTCCACAGGGCTGCCGTCCCCGGCCGTCTTTTTCGCCAGATAGTCTCCGCACAGGCGGTGCATCATCTCCTCCATCTCTGGCTTGATGATGAATACCACCTTGTTGAAGCCCGCCCGGATGGCATCATAGATGGAATACTCCATCAGGATCTCATTGTGGGGGCCGATGCCGTCCACCTGCTTGCTACCGCCGTAACGGGAGCCCAGGCCCGCCGCCATGATGACCAATGAGGTTTTCATGCAAGTCTCTCCTGTTATTCTGTTGCGCGCCGTTGCGCAACTGTGATGTTTGATTTAACCATACTCCAATTTCCCGAATTTTGCAACTGTACTTGACATTTTTTAAAGCCCGTCTATAATATGAGAACGATAATCATTTTCATATTTGGAGGATAGCTATGCCCTACACCACCAAACAGCAGCAGGCGGTGCTCCGCTGTCTGGAGCTGCGGAAAGAAGAGTCGCTGACCGCGGCCGACCTTTCGGAGGACCTGCGGCAAATGGGCTGCCCCGTGGGCCTCGCCACCATTTACCGCCAGCTGGAAAAGCTCTCCGCCGCCGGACAGGTCCACAAGATCAACACCGCCGAGGGTGCCTTCTACCAGCTCTGCGGCCATACAGAGCAGGACCACCGGGACTGCTTTTTGCTCAAGTGCAGCCGCTGCGGCCGCATCCGCCATCTGGACTGCTCCCATCTCCAGGCCCTGTATGACCATCTGGAAAAGGACCACCATTTCCGCATCGACCCCCGGGGCACACTGTTCACCGGGGTATGCAACCTCTGTGCCGGAGAGGAGGACGCCCATGGAAGCACCTGAACTGCTGGCCTGCCGGGACGTATCCCTGGGCTATGAGGGGCAGAGCGTCCTGACGCACCTGGACCTCTCCATCCGGGAGGGAGATTACCTTTGTATCGTGGGTGACAACGGCTCCGGCAAATCCACGCTGCTGCGGGGGCTTTTGGGCCTGCTGCCGCCCCAACGGGGGGAGATCTGGCGGTCCCCGAACATCCGCCGGGGCAATCTGGGATATCTTCCCCAGCAGACCCGGGCCCAGCGGGATTTCCCCGCCACCGTGTATGAGGTGGTGCTTTCCGGCTGCCTCAACCAAAAGGGGATGCATTTTTTCTACTCCCCCGCTCAAAAGTCCGCCGCTCTCATGAACATGGGCAAGCTGGGCGTGCTGGAGCTGAAGGGCCAGTGCTACCGGGACCTGTCCGGCGGCCAGCAGCAGCGGGTGCTGCTGGCACGGGCACTGTGCGCCGCCAGCAAGCTGCTCATTCTGGACGAGCCCATCACCGGCCTGGACCCGGCGGCGGCCCAGGACCTGTATAAGCTGCTGTCCTATCTGAACCGGAAAGAGGGCATGGCCATCGTCATGGTGACCCACGACCTGAAAGCCGCCCTGCAAAGCGCCCGCACCGTGCTGCACATCGGCCGCAGCAGCTGCTTCTGCGGCACGGTGGCGGAATATCTGGCCTCCCCCCAGGGGCGGCGCTTCCGGGAGGTGGAGTGATGGACCTGGTGCAAATGTTTTCCTATCCCTTCATGCAGCGGGCCCTCATCGCCGGCGTGCTGGTGAGCCTGTGCGCCGCCCTGCTGGGCGTGTCCCTGGTATTAAAGCGGTACTCCATGATCGGCGACGGCCTCAGCCATGTATCCTTCGGCGCCCTGGCCATCGCCGTGGCCCTGGGGATGACGCCGCTGTACTTCTCCATCCCCGTGGTGGTCCTGGCGGCTTTTTTCCTGCTGCGGATGGCCAGTCATCCCCACTGGAACAGCGACGCCGCCATCGCCGTCATGAGCGCCTCCTCCCTGGCCGTCGGCATCATTGTCATCTCCCGCACCACCGGCATGACCACGGATGTGGACAACTACATGTTCGGCAGCGTTCTGGCCATGACGCGGGAGGACGTGGCACTGTCCGTGGTGCTGTGCGTTGCGGTGCTGGTGCTGTTCATTCTGTTTTACCACAAGCTCTTCGCCGTCACCTTCGACGAGAGCTTCTCCCGGGCCACAGGCCTGAAGGTAGAACGCTACAACACCCTGCTGGCCATTTTGACGGCCCTGACCATCGTGCTGGGGATGCGGATGATGGGCGCCATGCTCATCTCCTCCCTGGTCATCTTCCCCGCCCTGACGGCCATGCGGCTGTTCAAGAGCTTCCGCAGCGTGGTGGTCTGCTCCGCCGTCACCTCCGTGGCCTGCTTCTGCGCCGGCCTGACCGCCTCCTTCGTCCTGTCCACGCCGGTGGGCGCCTCCGTGGTGGCGGCAAACCTGGGGCTTTTCCTGCTGTCCTGCCTCGCGGCGGCCCTGCGGAAGCGGTGAAGCGTCTCCCGTTCCCGCGGAAAAAGCGGATGAATTGCAGCCGGATATGTGCGTTGCCGCATATCCGGCCGCTTTTTTCGCACAATATCAGGAAGAAACCGCCACAAAAGTCTTGCGCTTTTCCTTTCTCTGTGGTATGGTATGTATGTTAGAAGAGTAAGGTATGTGGAGTGGGCCCAGGGTCCGCTCTTTTTGTTGGCCTTTTTGCCCCAGGCAAATTTTCCAAAAACTGCTAAATGAAGGGAGTTTTCCCATGAAAAAGATCACGGAACTGACCGCGGAGCTTGCCGCTCCCGCCATTGCCGAGCAGGGCTGCACCCTGTGGGACGTGGAATATGTGAAGGAGGCCGGCACCTGGTATCTGCGCATCCTGATCGACAAGGAGGGCGGCGTGGATATTCTGGACTGCGAGGCCATCTCCCGAAAGGTCAGCGACCTTCTGGACGAGGCGGACCCCATTGAGGGCAGCTACACGCTGGAAGTAGGCTCCGCCGGCGCCGAGCGGGCGCTGAAGCGGCCCGCCGATTTTGCGCGGTTCATGGGCAGCCCCGTGCTGGTGAAGCTGTACCGGAACCTGGACGGCCGGAAGGAATTCGCCGGCACCCTGGCCGCTTACGATGAAGCCAGCGGCGACGTCACCGTCACCGTGGGCAAGGCCGACATGACCTTCCCCAAGAAGGATGTGGCCCTGGTCCGCCTGCGGGTGGAATTTTAACCGGTTCACGCATCGTTTGAAAAAGACGTATCAAGATAAAAGGAGAATCACCAATGAAAGGTAAAAAGCAAAAGGAGCCCGTGGGCTTCAATCCCTCTGAGATTTTTGCCGCTCTGGCCCTGCTGGAAAAGGAGCGGGGCATTCCCCAGAGCTTCATGCTGGATAAGATCATCCAGGCCCTGACCACCGCCTACAAGCGGGACCACGACGGCGTGGAAAACGTCATCGTGGATGTGGATGTGGAGCATCAGACCCTGAAGATGTTCGTCCAGAAGAATGTGGTGGCCGAGGAGGACTACGTGGACCCCGACAACGAGATGCTGGTGGACGAGGCCAAGCACATCTCCGCCAAGTACGAGGTGGGTGATATCATCAACCTGCCTGTGGACAACGTGGAATTCGGCCGCATCGCCGCCGGCAACGGCAAGCAGGTCATCATTCAGGGCCTGCGGGAAGCCGAGCGGGGCATGGTGTACGACGAGTTCAACTCCAAGCAGCACGAGATTCTCACCGGCGTGGTCACCCGCATCGACCCCCGCAACGGCAATGTGAGCCTGCGCATCGGCACCGGCAGCGAGTCCACCGAGGCGCTGCTGATGGCCGGCGAGCAGGTCCCCGGCGAGGAGCTCACCGAGGGAATGCACGTGAAGGTTTATGTGGTGGAGGTCCGCCGCAGCACCCGCGGTCCCCAGGTGCTCATCTCCCGGACCCATCCGGGTCTGGTCAAGCGCCTGTTCGAGCTGGAGGTCCCCGAGATCTACGACGGCACCGTGGAAGTCCGTTCCATCGCCCGGGAGGCCGGCAGCCGCACGAAGATGGCCGTGTGGTCCAACGACGAGAACGTGGACCCCATCGGCGCCTGCGTGGGCCCCAAGGGTCAGCGGGTAGGCAGCATCGTGGAAGAGCTGCGGGGCGAGAAGATCGACATCATCAAATACAGCGAGGACCCCGCCCAGTTCATCGCCGCCGCCCTGGCTCCCGCTGATGTGGTGGATGTGTGGATGGCCGACGAGGGCAAGGCCTGCCGCTGCGTGGTGCCTGATGACCAGTTGTCCCTGGCCATCGGCAAGGAGGGCCAGAACGCCCGCCTGGCCGCCCGCCTCACCGGCTACAAAATCGACATCAAGCCCCAGAGCTACAAGGACCCCGAGGAGGGTGTGGACGAGGACAACGTGGAGATCCTGGACGATCCCGCCGGCGTGTAATCCAACCAGAAAGGCGATCTGACAAATGCCAAAACCGAGAAAGATCCCCCAGCGGCAGTGTGTGGGCTGCCGGGAAATGAAAGATAAAAAATCCCTTCTCCGGGTGGTGAAATCCCCGGAGGGCGAGGTCTCCCTGGATTTCGGCGGCAAGAAGCCCGGCCGCGGCGCCTATGTGTGCCACAGTGTGGACTGCCTGCGGAAAGCCCGAAAGTCCCGGGCCCTGGAGCGGGCCTTTGAAACAGCCATTCCCGAGGCGGTGTACGACGCCATGGAGACGGAACTGGGAGGCGCGGATGGACAGCCATAACATTCTCTCCCTGCTGGGCCTGGCCCTGCGGGGCGGCAACCTGACCGTGGGCGAGGAGCCAGTGGAAGCCGTGGCCCGCGCCCGGGACGCCCGGGTGCTGCTGGTGGCTGCTGACGCCGCCCCCAACACCTGCCGCCGGGTGGAGCATTTTGCCCAGGCCGGCCAGTGCCTGTGGCTCCGGCTCCCCTTCACCAAAGCGGAGCTGGGCAAGGCCGTGGGCCGCTCCTCCGCCGCCATTGTGGCGGTGACAGACATCGGCCTTGCCAACGCGGTGGTCCGCCGCCTGGCGGACCTGGACCCGGCGCATTATGACGAGGCCGCCGCCAAGCTGGAGCTGAAGGCCAAGCGGGCGGCGGAGCGCCGCGTCGAGCAGCTGGCCCACGAAAAAAACATCCGCCAGGGAAAGCGGAGGCCCAAGACGGCTCCTGTCCCTGCGGCCCCTGAACCCCCCGCGGTGCCGGCCTCCCGGCCCAAAGCCGCCGTCTCCCGGAAAAAGCCCTCCAGGCCCTCCCGGGAAAACCGTCCCAGAGCACGGGCAGCGGAAAACCCCTACGCCCACAGCCGCCCTGTGAAAAAGGGCAAGGGCTCCTTCCGGAAAAAGGAGTCCTGACCTGCCTTTCACGGCAGTCACTTGTGAAAAATTTTCCCAGCCCTCGGGTTGGAACATAACGAGGTGTTTTGATTGGGTATTGAGAAATACAGAGTGCACGAGGTGGCGAAGGATTTCGGTCTGCCCACCAAGACGGTCACGGAGATCCTGACCAAATACGTGGCCGCTCCCAAAAACCATATGCAGGTCCTGTCGGATCACGAGCTGTCTGTGATCTTCGACTATCTGACCCAGCACAATCAGGTGGCCAACATCCAGGTCATCTACGCCGACGCCTATCAGGAGAAGGCGAAGGAACCCCCCAAGGCCGCTCCCGCCGCCAAGCCGGCGGCCCAGCAGCCGGCGCAGCAGGCAAAACCCGCCCGTCAGGGCGGTCAGGGCGCTCCCGCCGCCAAGCCGGCGGCTCAGCAGCCCCAGCAGGCAAAGCCCGTCCAGAAGCCGGTGCAGCAGCCCACCACCCGCGTCCCCCAGAAGAAGATCGTGGATACCCGCAAGGGCGGCGATGTGAACCTGGCCAAGTACGACGAGCGCCTAGAAGACCTGGGCGGCGAGCGCGGCGCGCGGATGCAGCAGAAGGGCGGCAAGGAAAAGTTCCGCAACAGCAATCAGCGCCGAGGCAACATGACCTTCTCCAACAAGCGCAAGCAGGATGAGGCCGAGCGGATGCGCAAGCTCCAGTTGGAGATCGCCAAGAAGGTGCCTCTGAAGGTCCAGATCCCCGACGAGATCAGTGTGGGCGAGCTGGCCAGCCGCATGAAGAAGACCGGCGCCGAGGTGGTCAAGTGCCTGATGAAGAACGGCGTCATGGCCTCCCTCAGCCAGATCATCGACTTCGACACCGCCGCTATCATCGCCGAGGAGCTGGGCTGCAAGGTGGAGAAGGAAGTCGTGGTCACCATCGAGGAAAAGCTCATCGACGACCACGAGGATAAGCCGGAGGACCTGGTGCCCCGGGCTCCCGTCGTCGTTGTCATGGGCCATGTGGACCACGGCAAGACCTCCCTGCTGGACGCCGTGCGGAACACCAACGTGGCAGCCGGTGAGGCCGGCGGCATCACCCAGCACATCGGCGCCTATCAGGTCCAGATCAACGGCAAGCCCATCACCTTCCTGGACACTCCGGGCCACGAGGCCTTCACCTCCATGCGCGCCCGCGGTGCCATGATCACCGATATCGCCATTTTGATGGTGGCCGCCGACGACGGCATCATGCCCCAGACGGTGGAGTCCATCAACCACGCCAAGGCCGCCAATATCCCCATCATCGTGGCCGTCAACAAGATCGACAAGGAAAATGCCAACCCCGACCGCGTCATGCAGCAGCTGACGGAATATGGCCTTGTGCCCGAGGAGTGGGGCGGCGACACCATTGTTTGCAAGATCTCCGCCAAGAAGAACATCGGTATCGACAACCTGTTGGAGAACCTGGTGCTGCTGGCAGAGGTTCAGGAGCTGAAGGCCAACCCCAACCGCGCCGGACAGGGCACCGTCATTGAGGCCCGTCTGGACAAGGGCCGCGGCCCCGTCGCCACCCTTCTGGTGCAGAACGGTACCCTGAAGCAGGGCGACATCATCATCGCCGGCACCGCCGTGGGCCGTGTCCGCACCATGACTGACTACAAGGGCGCCCGTCTGACGGAAGCCGGTCCCTCCGTTCCCGTGGAGATCGCCGGCCTTTCCGAGGCGCCCACCGCCGGCAGCCCCTTCTTCGCCGTGGCCGACGAGCGCATGGCCCGTGAGCTGGTGGAGCAGCGCAAGGCCGAGGAGAAGGCCAAGGCCGCCGCGCCGGTGCAGAAGGTGTCTCTGGAGAACCTGTTCGACCAGATCCAGGCCGGCGAGCGCAAGGAGTTGGCCCTGATCGTCAAGGCTGACGTCCAGGGCTCCGTGGAGGCGGTGAAGGCCTCTTTGGAAAAGCTCTCCAACGACGAGGTCAACGTCCGTGTCATCCACGGCGGCGTGGGCGCCATCAACGAGTCCGACGTCATGCTGGCCGCCTCCTCCAACGCCATCATCGTGGGCTTCAACGTCCGCCCCGATGCCGCCGCCCGCGACGGCGCCCAGCGTCAGAACGTGGATATGCGGATGTACCGGGTCATCTATGACTGCATCGACGAGATCGAAGCCGCCATGAAGGGTATGCTGGCTCCCAAGTACCGGGAGGTGGTCCTGGGCCACGCGGAGGTCCGCCAGACCTACAAGGTCTCCGGTGTGGGCACCATCGCCGGCTGCTATGTGCTGGACGGCAAGATCGTCCGGGCCTGCTCCGTCCGGGTGGTCCGGGACGGCATCGTTATCCACGAGGGCAGCCTGGCCTCCTTGAAGCGGTTCAAGGACGATGCCAAAGAGGTCGTCCAGCGCTTTGAGTGCGGCCTGACCGTGGAGAAGTTTAATGATATCAAGGAAGGCGACATTATTGAAGGCTTCACCATGGAGGAAGTTCCCCAGTAACTTCTGCCGCGTTCCGCCGCCCCTTTCCTTCCAGTCGCCTTCCTGAGCCGCAAAGCGGCTTCCCGCGCCAGCGGGTCCAAGTGTTTTGCAATGCAAAACCTTGGCGTGGGACAATTCATTTGTCCCGCGCAAGTCCCTGTTTGGGTCCCCATGAAATAAAATTTCATGGGGCAGGCGATATTATCGAAGGCTTCACCATGGAGGAAGTTCCCCAGTAACGCAAATACTAAAGCCCGGGGCGGCGACCGCGTCGCCGTCTCGGTTCTTTTTTACCTTTAGAAAGGAGGCCTATTCATGCCCAGCAATCGAATCGGCCGTATCAACGAAGAGATCCAGCGGGAGCTGGCTGACCAGCTCCGCCGCTTAAAAGACCCCCGTGTTTCCTCCGGTATGGTCTCCATCATCCGGGTGGACACCACCGGGGACCTGCGCTATGCCCGAGTATATGTCAGTGCCCTGGACAAGAGCCGGGAAAAGGAGGTCCTGAAGGGTCTCAAGTCCGCCTCCGGCTTTTTGCGCCGGGAGCTGGGCCGGGCTTTGCAGCTGCGCTACACGCCGGAGCTGCAATTTATCGCCGATGACTCCATCCAGCACGGCGCCCACATTCTGGAGGTCCTGCGGGACCCCAGCAAGGTCAAGCCCGTCAATCCCGATAACGACGCCGTTCTGCCGGACGAGGAGGCGTAAGCCATGCTGACCGTTTCCGAGACCGCGGATTTGCTGCGGAGCTTTGATCGTGTACTGATTTTGACCCATGTCCGCCCCGACGGTGACACCGTGGGCTGCGCCGCCGCCCTGTGCGCCGGATTGCGGGCCCTGGGCAAAACGGCATATCTCCTGCCCAATCCGGAGCTGACCGCCACCACCGCCCCTTATGCCAAGCCCTACGAGGCTCCGGCGGACTTTTTGCCGGACAAGGTGGTGTCCACGGACATCGCCACTTTGGGCCTGCTGCCGGAAAACGCCAAGGCTTATGCCGGCCGCATCGATCTTGCCATTGACCACCATCCTTCTTTCGAGCACTTCGGCGCGGCCAACATCGTCCGTCCGGAGGCGGCGGCCTGCGGCGAGCTGATGTACAGCATTTTGGCCCATCTGGGCCCCATCACGGCGGAAATGGCCCTGCCGCTGTACGTGGCCGTGTCCACGGACACCGGCTGTTTTGCCTACGGCAACACCACTTCCAACACCCACGCGGTGGCGGCGGCCCTCATGGCCACCGGCATCGACTATCACACCGTCAACAAGGTGTTTTTCCGCACCAAGAGCCGCAAGCGGATGCAGCTGGAGGGCGCCATGCTCTCCACAGCGGAGTTCTATGACCGTGACCGGGTGGCGGTGCTGTCCGTGCCCATGTCCCTGATGGAAAAGGTGTCCGCCACGGAAAGCGATGCCGAGGACCTCTCCGCCCTGGGCGGTCAGATAGAAGGCGTGGACTGCGCCATCACCATGCGGGAGCTGCGGCCGGATGTCTGGAAGATGTCCGTCCGCACCGGCGCCCGGGTGAACGCCACCCAGGTGTGCCGGATGCTGGGCGGCGGCGGCCACGCGGCGGCGGCCGGCTGCACGGTGGAGGCCCCCTGGGCCGAAGCCAAGAGGCAGATCCTGGCGGCGGTGGCCCAGACGGCGCCGGACTACGAAAGCTGAGGTGTCCCATGCCCAACGGCATCCTCATCATTGATAAGCCCGAAAATTGGACTTCCATGGATGTGTGCGCCAAGATCCGGGGCATACTCCATGAAAAGCGGGTGGGCCATGGCGGTACTCTGGACCCCATGGCCACTGGCGTGCTACCGGTGTTCGTGGGACAGGCCACCCGGGCGGTGGAGTTTGCGGAAAACAGCCGCAAGGAATATGTGGCCGGACTGCGTCTGGGCCAGGTGACCAATACTCAGGACATCTCCGGTGAAATCCTGGAGACCCGGCCCGTCACCGTGTCCCGGGCGGAAGTAGAGGCCGCCATGACCCGTTTTCTGGGGCTCATCCAACAGGTCCCGCCCATGTACTCCGCCATCAAGATCAACGGGCAAAAGCTCTATGACCTGGCCCGAAAGGGCCAGGAGGTGGCCCGGAAACCCCGGAGCATCACCATTTACGAGCTGGAGCTTTTGGAGCAAGCCAGCGAGACGGATTACGTTTTCCGCTGCGTCTGCTCCAAGGGCACCTATATCCGCACCCTCTGCCATGATATCGGCGGTGCCTTAGGCTGCGGCGGCACGCTGTACTCCCTCCGCCGCACCATGGCCGCCGGATACACCCTGGCCCAGGCCGTCACGCTGGAAGATGTGCAGGAAAAGGGCGACGCCCTGCTCCTGCCCACGGACAGCCTGTTTGCCCGCTACCCGGCGGTGACCGTCCGGTCGGACAAGCAGGAAAAGCGGGTCCGCTGCGGAAACCCCATCGCGCTTCCCGGCACGCCAGACGGCACTTACCGCGTCTGTGGACGGAACGGCACGTTTTTGTGCCTGTCCCGAGCCGAAGGCGGCACACTGACATCCATCAAGAATTTCTTTGGAGCGTAACGCCATGTCCATCAAGGAAAAAGTCATTGCCCTGGGCTTCTTCGACGGAGTCCATCTGGGCCACGCCGCCCTGCTGCGGCGCACCGTGGAGGTCGCAGCCCAGCGGGGCGTCACACCGGCGGTGTTCACCTTTGACCGGCCGCCGAAGGAAGTGCTCACCGGCATTCCCTGCCCCCTCATCAACTCTCCGGAGGACCGGCGGGAACTGGTACGCCGGCTGTACGGCATTCAGGAGGTCATCATGGTCCCCTTTGACCGGGAGATGATGACCACTCCCTGGGATAAATTCGTCACCGACATTCTGGTGGACCGGTACCATGCGGTCCATCTGGTGGCAGGCCACGACCACCACTTCGGTCATAAAAATCAGGGCTCCCCGGAACTGCTGATGGAAAAATGCGCGGAACTGGGCCTTGGCTGCGATATCATCCCCAAGGTGGAGGTGGGCGGCATCACCGTCAGCTCCACCTACATCCGCCGCCTGGTGGAGCTGGGCCAAATCAGCCGGGCAAACCGTTTCCTGGGCCACCCCCACACCCTGACGGGCTCTGTCCGCCATGGGCGGGGCATCGGTTCCTCCCGCCTGTATCCCACCGCCAACCTCATCATTCCGCCTCATGTGCTGGTGCCCAGCCACGGTGTATACGTGACCCGGGCCACACTGCCGGACGGTACTGGCTACGCTGCCGTCACCAATGTGGGCACCCGGCCCACGGTAAACAACGGCACGGATGTCACCGTGGAGGCCTGCCTGCTGGATTTTGAGGGAGACCTGTACGGAAAGACGCTGCGCCTGGAGTTTTTCGAGCACCTGCGGGACGAGGTCCGTTTCGACTCTCTGGACGCTTTGAAAGCCCAGATCGCCGCCGACGCGGAAGCCACCCGGCGGTATTTCACAGCAGCCAACAACTAACAGGCCAAAACGGCAGACGCTTTCTCCGGCGTTTCATAGGGACAATTTGTGAACCTACCCCAATAAGTTAATATTTGTTTCTGTGGAGGGAGACTGTGTTTCGGCACAGCCTCCCTTTTCTGTTTATGCGACCTCAACGGGTACCTGCTCAGCCACAGCCTCGGCCATGCTCTGAGGCAGTTCATCCACCAGGCCGATGTCACGGTAGTAGATACGTACCTCCTGCGGTGCTGTGCGGGAGTATTTCTCCGCACGCTCTCCGACCTCTACCCGCTTGATGAAGATGTGCAGGATCTCAGAGGTCAGCTCCGGGATCTCACTGTACCGTTTGGCGTTCTCGATGAACCGGGCGATGTTGGAGCTGGAGTCTTTCAGTTCCTGAAGCCGTGCTTCCATAGCAGGAAGCTGCTCCTGGATTTCTTTCTGCTCGGTGGTATACTCCTGAGAGAGGATGCGGTACTGCTCGTCCAGGATACGGCCAAGGACGCTGTCCTCGTAAAGCCGTTTGAACAGCTTTGTCAGATCGGCCTGGCGCTTCTGCATGGTGTCGATCTTCTTCTGGAGCATTGCGATCTCCTGCTGGGCTTCCTTGCCCTGCTTCTTTCGAATGTGCTCCGCAAATCGCAATTCATTTTGACGGGCGAAGTGCGTGACGCGGCGGATGTCATCCAGAATGATGGCACTGAGTTCCTGTTCCCGGATGTAGTGGCCGGAGCAGACATCCTTGCCTTTCTTCTTGTAGGTGGAACACATGAAGTTGTTCTTCATCGCATCCATAGTGTGCGCCCGATGCAGCACCATCGTGCCGCCACAGTCCAGGCAGTAGACCAATCCAGAGAAGATATTCTGTTCGGCCATATTTGCTCTGCGCCGTTTGTGTTTGCGGATGTCCTGTACGATCTCCCAGGTCTGCTGGGTGACGAGTGCTTCATGGGTATTCTCGAAGCGAAGCTGCTCAGATTCCGGACGCTCGATACGCTTCTTGTTTTTGAAGGACAGCGTGGTGGACTTCAGGTTGATGGTGTGGCCCAGATAAGTCTCGTCTTCCAGAATGCCAGCGACGGTTTTGGTCGACCAGTTGTACGGCTCAGTGATATCCACTCCGGTCAGCTCTACCCCATACTTTTGGTAGTAGAAATAACCGGGCGTAGGAATCTTGTCTTTTTTGAGCTGCTTTGCAATCTGCGAGGGTCCCTTTCCGGAAACACAGAGATTGAAGATATAGCGTACCACCGGAGCAGTTTCAGGGTCAGGTACCATATGCCGCTTGGGGTCCGCCGGGTCCTTCATATACCCGTAGCGGGGACGGGAGGAAACTCTGGCACCAGTCTCAGCCTTGAGCCGAACTACGGAGCGGCCTTTCTTACTGCAGTCCTTGGCATAGAATTCATTCATGAGATTCCGGAAGGGTGTGAAGTCGTTGGTGGACTCGTACAGACTGTCCACGCCATCGTTGACGGCGATGAAGCGCACACCGTAGCTGGGGAAGATGAGTTCGGTGTACTGTCCCACCTGAAGGTACTCGCGGCCCAGCCGGGACATGTCCTTCACGATAAGGGTTTCCACCTGACCGTTTTCCATCAGCTCCATGACCTGCTGCCAACCGGGGCGGTTGAAGTTGGTCCCGGAGTAGCCATCGTCATACAGGAATAGGGTGTTCGTGAAGCCTTTCTCAGCAGCGTACTTCTCCAGCAGAAGCTTCTGATTCTGGATGCTGTTGGAGTCATCCGTCTTGTTCGTTTTCTGTGTGTCCTCCTGGCTCAGTCGGCCATAGAGGATGGTGTATTTTTCGTTGCTTGCCATTGTGACTCCTTTCCGGGCAAGCCGATACGGTAACAACAAACATACCGTATCTCCTGCCCAAAGTCTATTCTTAATTCGTATCTTTTTTCAAATCACTATCGATAACATGGAGCATCTGCTCTGTAGGAGTCTTTGCTTTCTCTGCGTTGGAAAGGATGGAACGAATGAGGAATCTTCTCTCACCCACGATCATCTCACGGTGCAGTTCCAAGCCCTTGTCTGTATGCCAATAGGAAGTGTCACGGAAAATAGGTGTGACCGCATTTTCATCACGGCGGGCAACAACGCGCTCAGGGATATACCCGCCAAGGATACCAGTATCTCGATAGATCTCGTATTCGCTTTTCATGAAGCTCCTTTCTCCCGAAACCAATTCGGGCAACAAAAATAGCAGACCGTCACATGGTCTGCTGCCAAGTCTGTTTTTCTTCGTGATCGTCCACGGCATGGCCTTGGGCGATTTTCTTCCGCCGCTCCTTGCGGAGTGTCTTGCTTTCTGTGTGATGATGCGTGGTTGTGCTGTCGGTTACAGGTTCAGCAGGCTGAGATTGTTCCAATCTCCGGCCCAGGCCGACCAGAGCAGGAGCAACGCCGCCAGCGCCATCAGCAGGACTACCCACGTCGGGCCATCCAGGTGCGGCATATGCAGCCTGGGTAGTCTGATATTGGGCAGAGAAAAACGCTTCTCTTTCGGCTTCCCAGCCTGTTCGCTCATCTGCTCCAGATGCTTCAGAACTTTCAGCACCTCGTCCACCTGTGTCCGGGTCGGAAGCTGCTCCAGCAGTTCGCTGACCTTTTTCAGATAGCTGGTCTGTCTCTCGGCGTGGTAACCCAGCGTGTAGAGGTCGCTCTGCAGATCCTTCCAGTCCTCTTTCGTGGGATGCGCTTCGGGAGTAGGTGTCTGCTCCTGTGCCAGGGGTTGCGGCGTGCTCTGTACAGACAGCGCTGATGTGGTCTGCGCTGTCTGTGCAGGACGGTTCTTCTCCAACAGCTCGTCCATAGATAATTTCTTCTCTGATCCTGAATTCATATTCCATGTTCTCCTTTAGATATTTGTCGCCGAACAGCAGACGGTCCCGACGCTGCCAGCCACTCGGCGTGGTATAGGTGATATTTTTTCGGGACTTTTCCCAGCGAACCTTGTAGCCCTCGCTCTCCATCAGCGCAATGAACTCCTCGCGGTTGGAAGCGTGGCGCATACAGTCATTGATGATATTCATGAGCTGCAGCTTCTTGCTCTGACCACGGGCCGCCGTGTGATACTCTCCGATGGTCATAGTCTTTGTTTTCTGCTTTTGTTCCCTGGGTTGAAATACAGGAAGTGAAAACTCCTTGCAGACCATGTCGTTGCGTTGCCGCAGTTCCTGGAGCTGCTCCTTTGCGATATGCAGTTTCCGTCCGGTATCGAAATTGACCGAGTTGATGAGGAAGTGGGAATGGATGTGCTCACGGTCTGTGTGGGTGCAGACCAGAACTTCGTATCCCTCATAGTACTCGGCCAGCTTCAGCGCGGCCGCGTGAGCGGTGACCGGGTCGACTGCTTCGCCTTTCGGGAAGCTCTGTACCATGTGATAGAACAGTACACCGTCCGTCTTGTGGTAGAGCCGCTTGGTGGTCATGAAATCCGCGTAGACAGATTCCGGCTGACAGTTGATACCTGTGACCAACTGCTGCCCCTCGAACTCGGTCTTTTTATCCTGCATGGTATACCGCATCACGGCGCTCATGCATCCGGTGGTCTGGCCCCGCTTGTAGTTTGTGAAGCTGATGATAGCCATAGCTTACCAGCGCTTTCGTTCAAGGATCATCCGAACGGCACCACAGAGTTCAGAGAACGCCCGACATACGCTTTCCAGATCGATCACGGTCACTCGTCCCATGTGCGCCAGGGTGACGAGCTGGTTCAGATTTCTGCCGATGGACTTCAGCTCCTTCAGCACTTCTTTCAGGCCGTCGATGACCACCACCTGCTTTCCCAGGCAGCAGGCAGTGACGTAGTCGCTCATGGACATCCCGGACTGCTTCGCCAACTCCTTGATGGCCTCCCGGTCTGTGGACGCCATGCGGGTGCTGAATTTAACATCTTTTTTCATGTCGTTTCCTCCAAATCGTAGATAAAGTGGGTCCGGGCTTCTGCCCGGAATTCATGCGGAAGTCGGGCAGCGGCGTTGCCGCAGACCAGACAAACGCGATGCTGGCCACCTCCAAGGAGGTGATTTCCCTGCACCGAACACCCGCGCTCCGCTTTCGGCCACAAATGGCCACAAACGGCGTTTCTTTTTCCCTGCGGGTGTTTACTCGCCATGCCCGGCAATCTCCCGCAAATCGCCGCACAGCGCCCCAACAGGGTCAACAGGGGCGACCACAGGTACACCCTGGGCATCGTCACTTTCGGCACGGCGCAGCTCGATGAGCCGCTTCCCGTTGCTGCGGCGCACCATACCGGAAATTCCGATTTTGCTTAGCGCGTCAAGGTTTTGCAGGATCAGGCGGGACACTTTCTTAGGCGAGATACGCTCCATACCGACAGGGTCGATTTTTTCAGACAGCTCTGTGGGAGTGCCGATAAATTTCGTACGGTCGCGCATCAGTTCAGAGACCAGATAGGTGATCCGGTCGCCCAGTAGCTCCGGCTGCGTTCTGCTGTCTGCTACCATCTCCCACACGTTTTCAACGTTGCGTTCCAGAGACAACTCCCGGTATTCAATGTCACGACCGATGCAGGAGAGCTTCGCCTTACCGCTGCCGCGCCGATCTTCCACCAGAGTAAAACTGGAATCCACCGCCCCGCTGATGGCTGTCGTACCGGAGATGCGGTTGAACACATCATCGGCAGTTTCCTTTCGCAGATGATGGATCAGCAGGATGGCGATACCGTGGGCATCCGCAATCCGTTTCAGAGCGGAGAGGTCACGGTAGTCGTTGGCGTAGGTGTTGTCGTAGTTGGAGCCGCGGATCATCTGCAGCGTGTCGATGATGACCAGCACTGTGTCAGGATGTTCGGCGAGGAATGTGCGGAGCTGCTCCTCCAGGCCCTTGCCCAGAATGTCGCTCTGGGTAGTGAAGTGGACATTCGTGGGAGCGTCCTCCGTGATCTCGAACAGTCGGTTCTGAATACGGAGCGTGGAGTCCTCCAGACAAAGATAGAGCGTCGTACCCTGCTTTACAGGCATACCCCAGACTGATTCTCCCTTTGCCACCATGACGGACAGCCACAGCGCCAGCCAGGATTTGCCTACCTTGGGTGAGCCAGCGAGGATGTGCAGCCCCTGGGAGAGCAGCGTGTCCACCACAAAGTTTAACGGCTTGAGCGGCAGGCTCATCAGCGACTCTCCATCGATAGTGTGAAAACGTTTTTTGTTTTCTGAGTTCAAATGAACACCTCCAGATAAAAAGATAAGGACAGAGATCACGCGGCCACCGTGGCTCTTGCCCTTTCACTTGATTATTCTGTTGATTTTGATATAATGAGATTGTCGCAAGACAGCCTTACAAAAGATATAGGACAGAGAGGTGGAAAAAATGCCGCTGGGGATCAAGCAGAACAACAGTTTTCTCAGACTCACCATAGATGTCTGGCAGGATAAGGTGTTCTACAATGAGCAGGAATATCCGGCGGGTTACTTTGCTTCTTCCATTCTAAATATTTCTGTGGATGAGATCATGGAACTGATTGGCGCTGGAGGCGTTATCCTCCAGCGGTTCCCGATGATCGCCAATGCCAACAAGAGAAAGCTGGGCGCCATGCTGCCATCTTTAAAAGAACAGGTGCTGACGCTTGCGGAGCTGCTGTGGAAGTACCCTCCCTTCTGTTTCAACGACAAAGAGCAAGAACGGCATCTGATTGAAGTGATGCTTGCGCCGGAGACTCTGAACGACATCTCCAGACGGGAATCCGAGGCCAGGAACTTTTTTCTGCGTTACCTGAACGCCATCGTTCGTATCCCACCGGCAATCTATCACTTTGCTTTTGCCGGTTGGTTTTTTGAACTGGATTATCTGCGCCGCCTTGGGAAACGCAACGAGACCTTTTTTGCCGTCGCCGCTCACGACTGTTTCAACAGTGAGCTGCTCTGGAAGGAGATGCATGACCTTCAGGCACAGGACATTGAACCATTCACCATCACACCGGAACTGAAATCCTCCTATGTGTTTGCCCGCCATCCAAAGCACGAAAAGGAAATGGTATTCGTCAACCGCTACTTCTTTGAGCGCTTCATGAGCTTCTATACCTTCGATCTGCTGAACGGGCTTCAGCACGGTCACGCGCCCAGCCAGTGTAAAGGCTGTGGAAAGTATTTCCTGACCACGGACGGTCACATGCCGAAGTACTGTGACGGCATCGCACCGCAGGACAATCGCATGACCTGCCGGCAGTACGGCGCCATGATGCGGCAGAAGGAACAAAATAAACAGCATCCCATCTACCGCTTGTTCTCCACTCGCACCAATACCATCCGTAAGCACCACCAGAGAGGAAAGATCTCCGATGAGCTGCGCCGGGAGGCGCTGTATGTTGCGGAGTGCTATCGGGACAAGGCTCTGATGGATAATGACTACGCCGCTAAGGGCTACGAGCAGGACATGGAACAGGAACATGTCTATGCGGAAGCAAGAAAACGCTTGAAGTGAGAAAGGGGGCCGTCCCATGTCAAAGAATATGTATACCGTTGCCGGGGACTGCCCCAGCAATGAAGATTTGGCCCTGCGGATACAGGCCGGAGATAGAAAAGCCGCAGATCTGCTCATCTCACAGAACGAAGGGTATCTCACGGATCTGGCTCTTGATCATGCTGAGTGGTGTGAGTTGGAAGATTTGAAGCAGGAGGGCGCGATGGCTCTCCTGGAGGCGGCGAAGCGGTTTGATTTGTCTTATGGAACAAAGCTGCTGACCTACGCAACGCCAGCCATTGAATCGGCCATGATGGATTATGGTTCTCACAGTTCGCTGGCAATCAGCATCCCGCCCAGCCGGTACCATGAGCTTCGCAAGGTGGCCTATGTCTGCGCCGAGGCGCAGGACGAATCCGAGCCCGTGCTCATTGATGCTGTCTGCAAAGAACTGGAGGTATCCCCAAGGGTAGCCGCGGAGCTGCTGAAGGAATACCGAACCCTGTTCAACATCTGGCTGTTGGGAGACCGGGTGGATTACATCAGCTACGGCGGAGATCCGGCCAAAGCCTATGACCGTTATATGCGCCGGGGGTTTCTGTTCCAACTGATGGAGGAAGTACTGAAGCCCAGAGAGCTGAATCTGGTACGGTACTATCTCGGCATTGGTCAGCTGGACGAGGAAGGGATGACTTTTCAGGAGCTGGCCATTCGGCTCAACTACAATGGTCCCAGTGGTGCGGAGAAAGCATACAAGAGTGCGCTGCGCAAATTGAAGAAGGAACTTCACTCCGGCGCCTATGGACAGTGGCTTTCCATCCAGAAAGCCATTAACAAGGCCAGAGCGGAAGCGGAGGCTGACTCTGGGCATTACACAACTCCGCAGACCACGTGGCTGGATGAAAAGGAACTGATGGAGCGGTTTATCTGCGAGGTCGTTTCGCTGATCCATGTCCACGAGATATTCAGCGACGCATTGGAGAACGAAACAGAATAAGCAGTACGGCACCAGGCTTAGCCTGATACCGTACGGCTTTTCGTTTATCCCATGATGCCGATTTTATTACCGTTCTCGTACATGTCCTCGGCGTATTCGACATGGTTGGGGCCTTGACTTTCTATCCAGCCAAAGCCCGGCACAAAGACCATGTTGTCCGGAGTGCTGTCAGGTGATGCCGGGGCAGGCTCTGCTTCTTGCGGTGGTGTGGCACTCTGCTCGGGGGTGGCCTGTACTCCATTCACCGGAGGTGTTTGGACGGGTGTTGGTTCCAGAGCGGCGCCAGCTTCTTCGATTGGCTCCGGCTGCGTTACATCCGTCTTTTCTTCCTCTGGCATTATGATTTCTTCGATTTCTGGTATCTCCGGAACTTCGGGCTGAGCGGCGATTACGGCGGGCGGTGTGGGCAGCGCGGATGTTTCCTCGGTTGGCTCACTCTGCGGCCACACAGCGGCACACAGGGCCAGCCAGGCGGCGAATGTTGTGGCAGTGATGATTTGTTTCTTCATTTTGCTTCTTCCTTTCCAGGCATGGAAAGAGCGCCCGATTTCTTCGCCATACAGCGAGAGACTGAGCGCTCTTTTTCGTATTGATTCAGTTCCATGGAGAGCTGCCACGCCAGTTCAAATCCAGAGATAAAGCTGTCAATAGATGTATCCTCCACGATGCGGTCCTTGGCATCAATGATCTGCAGCACCAGCCGCCGTTCCGGCTTTTTCAGTGCTTCGATGAGTGCCTGATGGCATTCCTCGATTTCCTGCTTCTGTGCCGGGAGCTCTGGCGGAGTATAGAAGCAATCGTACAGGTCTTTGCGTAGTTTGTTCATGTGTTGCACCTCCTGGTAGCAATACACATTACCACAGAAGAAGAGAAATAGCTACTAATAATTTCAAATCTCCCGTTAAAATAGAATTGTTTAGTTTTGCAATAACTTTCTCTTTTGTTCACCGAACACCTCGCAAAAAGTCGAGACTTGTTGAAAAATCAGAGATTTTATGGTATTATAATTACATATATCTGCTACGGGGTGAAACCATGAAAGTAACTTATAAAAAATTATGGGTTCTTTGTGCTGAACGGGAGATAAGCAAAGCTGAATTGCGCAAGCGTGCAGGACTTTCTTCTGCTACATTTACTAAGCTCCGAAAAAATCAAGAAGTGAATCTATCTGTCCTCCTTAAAATTGCCACTGTTATGGATTGCAACGCGGGAGAAATGATGGATTTTATCAAAGATGACACTCCTGTGGAGAGTACAGAACCATAAAGGGAGTACGGGTGACTAAATATGCCGTTAACGCATGTATGTGTATGGGATTCTAAAATTGGATATCGTCGTGTCACGGTCGAAGAAGCATGCGAAATGTATCCTTATGGTGCGTCAGCAAGAAGCGGTCATTTTGTGTGCGAATTATGCGCACAAAATGTTTTACTCACTGCACCTGGCCTGAATGTTCAACACTTTCGTCACGATCCCGCATCACCAAACAAAGAATGTGACGAGCGCCAAGCGTATTTCGATCCAACCTATGGTAGATCCATGCGAGGGCTAAATAGTCATGAAATGCCCTTGCGTCTTTTCATAACTGGAACGAGCTTCTCTTTGCAATTAGGGTTCTTTTACCCACCAGACAATAAGGCTCGTTGTGACAAAATCAAGATTGCAGGCGACTCTCATCAGGTTTATGAATACTCCTTTGAACGTATTGAGCGGATTGGAACAACATACTTAAGCGTCGGCTCTATTCCGAGCCAGATTTACGGGGTCGAGTATGTAAATGCTAACACAGAGCTAAAACGCTTCTGGTCTAACAAAATAACAGGAATTAATACGACAGGATCTTTCTTTGATGGCCGGACTGGGCAGATTCTCCAATCCGGAGGAAAAGCTTATTCCGGGAATTCCTATTATTTATTACAACGATGTCCACTGTATTCCTACCATACAGATATTGAGGCAACAGAAGTAGCAAGAAATCAAGCGAGTACTTTCACTACTTGGTATCTGTACAAGATTCGTATCAAGAAGTTTTCAGTTTATTCTGCGAAGTTTTTCCTAAAATACGCAATTTTCCTGGCCGAAAAACCGACGAAATTCTATCCTATATGGCCGGCATACATCAATGATCCGTATTTTATATACCACAACTCACCTGAGTTCTACTTCTATTTATGTGGTGATGATGCCGAGCTGAAATCATATCCCGCAACAGCGAATGTGCTGGGTATTCAGGATGGAAAACTGTATAAGCTCTACACTCGAGAAAGAGAACAGTTAATTTCACTCGGAAAATCGGGGGCGCTGGGCTTCTCGTATTTGATTAAGCAGCCCTTAAGCAAGAGAGCTCCTCTGCCCTCGGTAACAATTTACGATCATGCTGGAAATCTGCTGACCGAGGAAACATATTCAAAAATTCCAAAATCAAAATTGATATCTGTTTCGTGTCAATATGACGGAAAAGCTGTAGTTCGAAGAAAAGGTAAAATAGATCGTACGTATAAGCTTTCCGCAGAGCAGAATTTGGAAATAGATGGGCTTGCATTTGATACGGAAATACAGTTTTATCAGGGGTGCGACTGCGTCCGAACTCTTTGCTTTGAAAAAGAAAAAGACACCTATGATGTTTTGGCTTTGGATGATGAACTTATTAAAAAACTCACAGCTTGTTCGGGTCCCATGATTTCGGTGGCGCATTCTGTTGGTGCCCTTGCAGGAAAATTTGCATCATATCCCCAAACAAAACAATGGATTCAAACAACTATACGCCAGGGAGTAATGCCACGTTCTGCATACAGGATGCTGATTAATTATGATCCATCAAGTCCCATTCATGGAGGGAAAATATGCAACTGATAATAATCAAAGGTGATATAACCACTATCGAGTGCGATGCTATCATAAGTTCTACGAATTCTGAACTTGTCCCTTCGGGTGATATTGATACCGCCGTTCATAGCGTGGCTGGTCCAGCTTTAACAAAAGCATGTGCTAAAATTGCTCATTGTGAGGTTGGATCATGCGTTGTCACGGACGGATACAATTTGCCATGCAAGTATGTAATACATACTGTTGCTCCGTATGCATATGAAGACTCGTCAGCTCATTTGCTTGCTCAATGCTATAAAAATTCAATTAAGAGAGCTGTGCATAAAGGATGTACCTCTATCGCATTTCCTCTGATTGGCTCCGGAAACAAAGGCTTCTCTACAAAAAAAGCGTTGGACGTTGCCTTAAACCGATTGGAAGTATGTATACGTAGCGAGAGTGGTGATTTCACAATTTATCTTGTGTTATTTGATGATGAGACAAAATCTTTAGCAATGCTCCGCGCAAAAGAACTTATTGACGAAAAATACCTGGCTTTTGGCGACGATGGACAGGTCGATGAGGTGCTACCAGTGGATAAACGTTGGATTTCTTTATGTAAGGTCAATCGTCCCGACAAAAATAAAGATATTTGGATGCAGAGATTGGCAGACTCCGTCGGTGGAACACTGGTTGCTCCGGCTTTTGATGAAGCTAAAGAGAAAATATTCGACAACCGCCCTCTGATTTTTTGCGATGATGGCCCCAACGATCCTGATAACATTGGTTTCTGGGAATGGACGGAACGCCAAACCGAAACTGGTCGTTGGCTATCAGACGCAACCTACATCGAACAACCTACACCTATAGAGATTATTATTCTTGATAAACTTTCGAGTATAGGAGAGGTCGTTGAAGCACTAAAAACCGGACTTCATATTCCGGCTTACGTGCGGTGCAGCGTTCTATTTGCTGTAAAAAAAGATACCGATATTGAAGGCGTTTTATGTGATTTAAGCAATTTCAACACTCGCCCTGGTAATGATGTATTCATAACAATAAAAAATAACATCTACACACTGCCGTACTATGAATTGAGTGAGCACGACATTTTCACATGGAAATACCGAAAAATATACAAACACATCTCACTCAATGAACCCCAAAAGCGAATCCCAGTCTATGCACTTGCGGAAACAATCAAGCAAATGTTGTTGCAACGTATGAGTTGGCCAGTTTTCAAGGCGCAAGGCATCAGCAAAAGCGACTGGCAAAAATTCAAGCAATTCTTGAGTGAAATTCCCAAAGACTCCATTCTTGAAAAGTTATCTGAGATGTACGACATGTCACCTCAAGAAGCACAGGCCTGTGTGGAGTCTTTCCTGCAAACGGTTGAAAATTATGTACATGCTGAAGATGTGGATTCTACGCTAATTGTTCAAATGCTCGACAATCACAAAGGGCTAAAACAAACATGTGATGAATTTGCATACAAAAAATGGTGTGGGGAGCACAAAGTAGAAACAGAAAAAGCAAAAGAAGAAGTTGTAGCAATTCGCGCTAAAGCAGAGCAAGAAGCAGTTGCTGCAAAACAGCGCCTCTTGGATATCGAAAAATCCATATCTTCTGCCGAAGCGAAGCGGAACAACATACTTTCAGAAATCACAACGGCACAAAGCAGACTTGACCAACTACATACAGAGATAGAGCAATATGAAGCCCTTGGGAAAGACACCTTGGCAGCGGTTCGCCAGAAGATTTCTGATGCGCAAAAAGATATGGCGGGATTCATCGCTGATCTTTCTGTAATTTTACCGCAATCCAATTCACCAGCTACACCTGGAAAACGAGTTACCAACTGGCAGTATTCTGGCGCTACGGATTGGTTGTATTCTGAGGATGATATCGATTTGGCAGATAATTGGGAAGATGAACTCTATACTATTTCTCATAATTTGGTTCATAGTGCAAAGGTTGAAAACGAACTGTGTTCTATGCTGGCCGCATTTATATATGCCGCGCATATCAATAATGTTCCTTTGCTAATTGCAGGGCCTGGAGGACATGATATGGCCGATGCATTGTCTGCCTCAATTTACACAAGTGGCGCAGGACAATTAACTTTGTGTAATGAATGTGACTATGACGTTGCAGATGAAGTTGCGAAATACGATGAACCGGTTGTGTCTGTGCAGAATATGTTTGGCAAGGGGTGGGCAGATGTTCTTCCTCAAGCATTTAGCACCCTTGGAAAACACATAATTTGGACCCATCCCTATGTTGAAGACCTCGCAATTGAGCCAAAAGGGTTGTATAACTATATGCTCCCGGTTCTGAGCGAATGCTTTGTTGGAATTGGTGCTTTTCCTGCAACCATTCCTACTCCAGGGAAACGCGCTGACGGCTTCAAGGGCTATTCCCACAAAAAGAAACAGCCACTTCGCATAGCCGCATTCAAGCGATTGGGGCTTAGCAAACTGCTTACACAACAGTTAGAAATTGTACTCACAGACGCAAAGGCTATTATGGACAATCCGGCCAAGGATAAGGATATGGAAGTTCTTTTTGGTATGCTCCCCCTTTGCGTGCTTACCGGGAGAGTGGATATTTTGAAGGATGTCATTGAAACCGAAAGCGGTATCTCTAATTCTGTACAAGCCGAAGTTGCAAGATATATTGAGGAAGAGTGATACATATGACAAACGATCTGATCATTTCAATCGGAAAACAACTAAATATTCCAAAGTCAGATGATAACGAATGGATCTGTCAGATCGTTTACAGTGTTGCGGGACAAATGGCACTTGCATCGCTTTGGGATCACAGTGAGGACAGTAATTCAGTGTCTGTTCAGCATTTCAAAAATAGAATCGACCAAATTTTTGATGCATATGAGGGTATATACCCTGAAATTAGATTCTTATTGCCAGAAGACAGAACATGCTTGATTGATGAGATTTATTCCATTTATCTGCGAAATGGATTTCTCTATCATTCCGCTTATCAAATCTCTCCAGCAGCACCTACAACGGCAGCCTACGGAAACTTGACCCTTCACAGAGGTAGTTCACCTGATTCGAAGTTGTTCATGAGTGGATTAGGTTTCTATTCTACTCAGAAGTCTACTCCCGACAGGAAAGTAGCAAAAATGTTTTGTTTACAAGAGCAGGCGTTTGAAATCTATCTTGAAGAACTGTTGGATCATGGCGAGTGGGAAGCGATTGATTGGCCAGATAATACTGAGTTTCTTCGTCTTGATCCCCCTTTCAAATGGGGGTATTGGCAACAGATTCCTGGTAGAGATGGCCGCATATCGCTTGCAAGATATGGTGATCCAAACAAAATTTTTGTTTTTTACCGATACGATAATGGAGTGTATCAGCACAAACCAATTCCTGAATGGAGAATACGGGATTATTTCTCAAACGATACGGGTAGCTATGGCGAATATAGAAGAATCGCAATAGCGTTCTTAAAACAGTACGGCACACTTCCGGAAATCAAAGCCAAAGAGAGTGGAAATCTCATGGAAATCAAAGTCGGTTATCGACTGCCGCCTTCGGAAGAAGAATTTTTCAAGCTATACAGTTGGCCAATGCGATATAACATTACTTTTAAATCGCCGCAGGTTTTTACAAGAAAAATGGCAATGCAAATCTATCCCATGTTTAAGCATGAATTGGAATCGATTGGTTATTGCTTTGTGGAGGAATGATTATGGCTAATGGTGCAAACGGAGTTCATTTGCAACTGCGGGAAGCTCTGGAAAACTATATAAAATCGCAGTATTTCGGGAAGTCTCCTATTTTGCTTTCAGCTATGCAAGGTAAGTTGGATCAAGAAGGAGTTCTTTATCAGAAACCATATGTTGAGTCATCTCCTGCGTATAAGAGTTCTCCGAATGGAATTCAATTGTCTGCGAAGTTGCCCGATTGGCTGAAGGATTACTTTAAGGCGCTGTCAGATGCAAATCTTGGCGTATATCCTTCACCGTTCTGCCATCAGGTATCTGCCCTGGAAGCGGCATTTGAAGGACAGGATCTGTTCGTGGCAACAGGTACTGGCTCTGGTAAAACAGAGTGCTTTATGTGGCCTTTGATGGCAAAACTTGCATCTGAAGCAAGAAATAGCCCAGATAGCTGGTCAATGCGTGGTGTCCGAACGATTATCATGTATCCCATGAATGCCCTGGTTTCAGACCAGGTCAGTCGTTTGCGGCGTTTAATCGGTGATCCAGGCCACCGTTTTGTAAACATCTTCCGAGATACCTGTGGTAGTAATTCGCGTCGGCCTCAATTCGGTATGTATACGGGCAGAACACCTTATGCGGGCAAGGAGCCTAAGCGCAGCGAGGACCGTTTACTTGCCGCTACATATTCTCGAATGGTCAATCCGGAAACCGACGAAGAAAAAGCTTTTTTACAGAAGCTGATTAAGGACGGAAAACTGCCTGCCAAAGAAGATTTTGATGAATTTCTTGAAAAACTCTACAACGGCAGACATATCCCGAATGACGAAGATGCAGAACTGGTAACTCGATTTGAGATGCAGCAATTCTGCCCCGATATTCTTATTACAAACTATTCCATGCTCGAATATATGCTGCTTCGTCCAAGAGAGCATAAAATATGGACAGATACCCAGGCATGGCTAAATGCAGATTCGAGCAATAAGCTTCTTTTTGTCATTGATGAAGCACATATGTATCGAGGCTCTGCAGGCGGCGAGGTATCGTTGCTTATTCGGCGTTTGTTCCATCGCTTGGGCATTGATCGCAGTAGAGTTCAATTTATACTGACCACTGCAAGTATGCCAAACAAGAATGAAGATGACCACAAAGCTGTTAGAACATTTGCAAATGAACTGACCGCATCTGACGATATGCATCCATTCTGCTATCTCACCGGTGAACAAGAGAAAATTGGAGGCGGAAGTGCGTTCACCATCCCTTTCAGCAAATTCAACGAATCGCTTCCCGATGAATTTGAGGGTGATGACCCGGAGAGGCTCATGGCACTCAATCGCTTTTGGACAGGCATCGCAAATAGTGCTGCACCATTTAGCTCCTCCGAAGACGCATATCAGTGGCTATATGACCACCTGGTTGACTATGTGCCTTTCTGCGAAATGTTCAAACGCTGCCGTGGTACAGCGGCCTCTCTACAAGAACTGGCAGAATCTATTTTTCCAGACAATAATCCGGAAGACGCCCTTCAAGCTGTCAGTGTCATGCTTGCAATTGCACCCTTGGCACGAAGCGAAAGTGGCAGCGTGCTATTTCCGGCGAGAATGCACATGCTCTTCCGAGGAATCAAAGGTGTGTATGCTTGCACAAATCCCAAGTGTTCTCATTCCCGCACAGAAAATGGTTTAACATTGGGGGAAATCTATTTTGCAGATGGCAATTTGACCTGTAAGGAATGTGGAAGCACAATTTATGAGCTGTACAATGATCGCCGCTGCGGTAGTATTTTCTTCAGAGGCTTTGTCCTAAAACAGGATTTTGAAGCCAGCAAACGCACTTATCTTTGGCATCAACCTGGTATGATGAATGAAGATGAGGTCAAGGAAATACATCTCTTTATTCCGTCTGCCGACTATCGGCTGCCGGAAAGACAGGGGCAGAATAAAATTTTGCCTTGTTATTTGGATGTGTATAGCGGTTTTATTGATTTTTTGGATGATTCCTTGGAAGGAAAGCCGGGCATCAGAAAACTGTATTATAGCAGTTTTACCGCAAAGGCTCGTCCTGATATTCTGACATTTGCCACTTGTCCCCATTGCCGTCATGAGTTGTCCAAAATGCAGCTTACCTCTTTCAGTACAAGAGGCAATCAGTCCTTCTTCAATTTGATCAAGGCACAGTTCCAGGCGCAGCCTGCGGTTCCCGGAAAAACAGGAGATCCGAATCGGCTACCTAATGAAGGGCGAAAGGTCCTGCTGTTCTCGGATAGCCGGCAGCGGGCAGCGAAGCTGGCAAGAGATATGTCGGATGCCTCTGATATGACAGCCGCCAGACAGCTTGCTGCGCTTGCCATCGATCGAATGGAACAAGAAGTTGTGGAACAGTCCATGAATTATTTTTATGACTACTTTGCCATGGTAGCCGTGGAGCATCATGTTCAGATCTTCCATGACAGTGAAACCGAAAAGCAACGAGCAAGGCTGATTGAGCACGGCACGCAAGCATTGAAGAATTACACACGCGCAAAGAAACGGAACCAGCAATACACCCCTCGCTTCACCATTGATAATGCGCCGGCACAAATGAAAGAGCAACTCTTTCGTTTCTATTGCGGCGGATATAATACGCTGATTGACTCTGCACTCAGCTGGATAGAGCCTACAGATGCGGCAAAATGGGATGCGATTGACGCATTGGAGGAGGCAGGCATTGAAGTTACTGAGGAAGAATTTATGGAACTGTTCAATGCATGGATTCTTTCCACCTGTGATACCTCTGTGGTCCTTGGCCATACGATTCCTGATGTAATCCGCGAAAAAGTACGCCCGAACTATGTAGGATATGGTATTGATAAGGATAAAAAGTTCTCTACCGATATACGAGGAATAATGGGATGGGGCGATAATGATCCTATCGCAGCAAAATGGAGTCGGATTTTGCGGGAAAAATTCATGGACGAAGGGCAGTCTTCTAATGGAAAGTATTATATCGATCTGTCCCGTGTAAAACCGCGTTTCGATTTAGAGCATACCTGGTTCCGGTGTGAGCGCTGTTCGGAGCTCACTCCGTATTTGCTGAGAGAAAAATGTCCAAGTTGCCAGTGTGAAAAAATCCATCCCATGACAGCGGAAGAAATTGATGCACTGGATTTCTGGCGCGCACCTATTGATGAAGCGCTCCGAGGTGAGACTATCCGTGTAATTGATACGGAAGAACATACAGCACAGCTGTCCCACAAAGATCAGCGGGATGAGCTTTGGTCCAAAACAGAGCAGTATGAACTCCGTTTCCAAGATTTCCTACAAGATGGCGAGGCGCCAGTTGATATTCTGAGCAGTACTACTACAATGGAAGTAGGTATCGATATTGGCTCACTGGTCGCTGTTGGACTACGAAATATTCCCCCTATGCGAGAGAATTATCAGCAGCGTGCCGGTCGTGCCGGTCGTCGTGGTTCAAGTCTGTCTACAATCGTTACGTTCTGTGAAGATGGACCGCATGATTCTCTATACTTCTCTAATCCTGTGCCAATATTTAGAGGTGATCCCAGGAGGCCTTGGATTGATATCGGCAGCGAGAAGATCGTCCAGCGTCATCTTGGTATGGTCGCACTTCAATCCTATCTGAGAACAAAAGCCAATAGTCTGGATGCAATTTCTGCTATTGAGTTTTTGGACGACCATCTACAGCCTTTTAGCGGTTTTCTGACGACCTTCGAAATCAGTGAAAATGACATTCTTGTTCCTGCAAATTCCCAAGGCGCATTGTACAGCTACAAGGGCGATCTCGAAAAATCTCTGTTTGCTTTGAAACAGAAACGAGACAATCATCCCGAACTGTTCGAAACAGATGATAACAGTGACTCCGGAAAGAAAACGCTACTGGATGCGCTCTATGAAGAAGGCGTCATTCCAACCTATTCTTTCCCCAAAAATGTCGTTAGCACCTATATCTCCGATATGGGAGGAAAAGTAAAATACCAAGTTGAACGAGGCTTGGATGTTGCTATCGGTGAATATGCCCCCGGAAGAGCCATTGTTGTTGATAAAACGACCTACCAGATCGGTGGTCTATATTATCCTGGTGGAGAGCGGAGCGAGCGAATAGCTGCATCTCCCGCAAGATCCTTCATTAACGATGCAAGCTATCGAAAAACAATCCGTACATGTGGACAGTGTGGGTGGTTTGGCTTGGAAGAGGATAATCACGAAGCCTGTCCCTTCTGCGGTAATTCGGTTTTGACGAATATGCTGCCAATGTTACGCCCGTGGGGATTTGCGCCGAGAAATGCTACATCGATTGAAACGGCGCAGTTGAACGAAGAATATACGGCAACTCAGCAGCCCTTATATTCCACTTTGCCTGATGCTGACGATGTTACAGATGTTGATGGCTGTGCTAATATTCGCATGGCAGTTCGGCCAAATCAGCGAATTATCATGCTCAATAAAGGTGTTGGTGGCAAGGGATTTACTATCTGTTGTGATTGCGGGGCGGCAATGCCTGGAGATGACCCAGTTGTGCTAAAAGATATTCTTCGCCCCTATCGCTCCAAATTCAATAAAACACGCTGCAGGCATACAGATACCGATAATGTGAATCTTGGCTATGACTTCGTTACTGATATGCTTGTGTTAGAATTCGCCTTGGACAGGCAGTTGATTGATATAAATCCTCAACGGAACTCCTGGCTTAATCGGGCAGGTCAGTCTCTTGCGGAAGCGCTACGTTTAGCTGCGTGTCAGGAACTGGATATTGAATTTACTGAGCTTGTCACTGGCTATCGTGTTAGACACAATCAAAACGGTGACTTCGTCGATGTCTACTTATATGACAGTCTTTCAAGTGGTGCTGGTTATGCCGTCAGCATTGAGTCCTCCATTCAGAAACTGCTTACCAAGACGAGAGAGTTGCTTGCCGGTTGTTCTTGCGATAGTGCATGCCATAAATGCTTGAAGCATTATCGCAATCAGTATATCCATAGTGTTCTTGACCGCAAGGCTGCGCTTGATTTGTTGAACTGGGGTGAAACAGGCATTAGGGCATCTGCACTCCCCGATAAAAATCAACAGTATTTACTTCAATCGTTGGAGCAGATACTACAGATTTCCGGTGTCCATATCGATGTCAAGCATGATCCTGTTTGGGCAGAAGGCCGCTACAGCAAAAAGAAAGTAGTGGTTTACCCTGCCATGTGGACTAAGCCTGTAGAAGAAAACACTATCTTCGTAAGCGACGCACATTTGAAATATGCGAAACCATATGCGCTAAAAACGATATTGGATAGCCTATAAAAACAATAGCCGCAAGCCATCAAAACGATGACTTGCGGCTATTTTGTTTGTTCCGTACCGGCAGTGCCCCCTGGGGGTTCAGTTTATTTCCCTATGAGATGGAGCACTTCGCGTCTGCCGTTTTATCATATCAGCGAGGCCAGCATCCACATTAATCCGATGCCTCCCGCGCCGATGAGCGTATACACCGCCGGAGTCAGCTCCCGCCAGGCCCGGCTGAACCGACCGTGGTCGCCGCCGGCGTAATTCCGGGCCACCCGCCGCGCCTCCTCCACCAGGGCCTGGGCCGTGACGCCCTCCCCCGCCGCGTCGTTCCGCACGATGAAGATCGCCTGCTCAAAATACCGCTGGTCCGGGGAGTCCACCACGACCACCCGTCTGGAAATGCCTTTCACCATCCGCTTCACGCCTCCTGTATCCACAGTTTGATGGTTCCATTTTGTCTCAGCGAAAGCAATTTTATACCGCCGCTACACGCTTTTTCCATTGGTCTTTGGCAGGTACAGCACCTGAATGCCGCAGTCGTCCTGAAGTCCCTCCCGGCGGATGCTCTCCCGGAGGATGAGCCCCGCCAGCTCCTGGGGGTCCTCCCCTTCCCACCCGGCCAGCAGGTCCTGGAGCCACTCGTCCCGGCCCGGGTCCGCCACCCCGTCACTGACCATGACGGCAAAGCTTCCCGGCGCCAGGGTGGCCCGGGTGACATCCGGGGACGCCGGTGTGCCCCGGAGCCCCACCGGCAGGGTGCCGCCGGTGATGCGGCGAACGGTGCCGCCCTTTTTCACGTAGCTGGGAGCGGCGCCGAACTTGTAAAAAGCGGTCTCCCCCGTCTCTGTCCGGCAGGTGATGAGGTCCACGGTGGTGAAGCTGCCGGTCTCCGCCCCCCGCAGAGCCATGGCGGCGTTCAGCGTTTTGAGGGCCGCTTCCGGCTCAATGCCCGCCTCCAGAAACTGCCGCAGCAGCCGGCAGGTGAGGGCGGATTCCTTCCGGGCCCCCTCCCCGCTGCCCATGCCGTCCGCCAGCAGCAGGCAGAGAAGGCCGCCATCCGTTCGGAAGGACATCACCGTGTCTCCGCAGACGCTCTCCCCCTCCTTGGGCCGGAGGGCCGCGCCGATGCGGCTCTCCGCCGCCGGGGCCGAGACCGGGACAGCCTCCCCCAACCCCGCGGCGGTGGCGCTGAGCAGGTCGCTGAGCTGGGCATACTGGCCCTGGGCGCTGCGGCGGGTCTCCTCCAGCTGTCGCCGGTACTGCCGCCGCAGCAAAAAGGCCGACAGCTCTCCGTTGATGGCCGCCAGCAGATCCTGCAAGTGGATGCAGCGGTCCGCGAAATAGGCGGGAAAGTCCTTGGCCATGGCCCGCCCCCGCTCCAGAAGGTAGGGGGTGGCGTCGTTGAGGGCGTTGAAGGTCCCCGTGTACTCCCGCTGCCAGCAAAGGTCGCACAGCGCGCAGCCCCGGCACACCTTCTCCGCCGCCCGGTCAAAGACGACCGCCGGATTTTCCTCTGTGGAGGACGGCGTTCCCCGGCCCATGCTGTCATACAGGTCCCGCAGGGCCGCGGCGGTGCGGTTCAGCTGGGCCCGGAGCCGCTCCCGGCCGCTGCCGCTGTCCGCCGCCGGAGCGTGCAGCACCCGCTTGCCGTCAAACAGCCGCCCAGGCAGCATCAAAAAAACGCCCGTGCCGAACACCGCCTCCAGCAGCAGCGGCACTGCCAGCTGGTTTTTCACCGGCAGCAGCGCTGTGAATACCCCCGCAAGATACCACAGCGCCGCGCGGCTTCGCCGGCCGCCGCTTTGTCCGGCCAACAGTCCTCCGAGACCGTAGGCCCCGCCGAACAGCACACCACCAGAGCCGGTGCAGAAATCCGTCATGAGGCCGATGCCCAGCCCCGCCGCGGCACCGGCGGTGCCGCCCCGCTGGCAGGCGGTGTAAAGCAGCAGCAGACTCAAAAGCGCCCGGCCCAGGGACAGCTCCCCCACCGTTACATCCGACAGGGCCAGCAGCAGCGCGGCACCCAGAAACAGTAAACCGTCCGGCTCCAGCCGCTCCCGTTCCTGCTCCAACAGGGGATGGGAATACCAGGCGGAAAGCCCTGTCAGCACCGCCGCCGCGGCGCAGGGGGCCGCGTTGTCCAGCGGCGACAGAGACTGAATGACGTAAATGCTCCCCACCGCCAAAAAGATGCCCGCCGCCGTCAGGGCCACGGTCCGCCGCTTGGTCAAAAGGCGGCTGCCCCGGAAGGTCTGGGCCGCGGTGAACAGCAGGACCGCCGCCGCCATATGGGGCAGCGCCCGTGAAAAGCGCAGGAACAGCACCGCGCCCAGCCCCGTGCCCGCCAGGGCCGCCGCGCCCAGCGGTCCCCCGCCGGCCGCCGCCACACAGCCCAGGGCAAAGGGGGCATAGCCCCCCGGCGTCCCGCTGGCTGTCAGGGCCGCCGCCAGGAAAAAGCGGATGCCCATGGCCAGCAGCCGTCGCCGCTGCTCCTGTCCCAATATGATCTGACCGTGCCCCACAGCCTGTCCCTCCCGAAGTTTTGATTTTCCATCATTTTACAGCGTATATTGGAAAAATCCCGTCGGGAAAAGAGTCTGGGAAACCCTGCTTTTCCGTTGCCCGCCGGGAAGCGGCTGACAGTGGACTTTTTTGTTCCGTCATGGTATGATAATTTGAGATTTTATTGAGAAAGAGGCTGTCCCATGCGTATTGGAACTGTGGAAATCGATTCCCGCCTGGCTCTGGCGCCCATGGCCGGCGTCACAGATGCGGCCTTCCGGCAGATCTGTTCGGAGCTGGGGGCGGGCTATACCGTCACGGAGCTGATCTCCTCCAAGGCCCTGTGCTACCACGATAAAAAGACCTTCTCCCTCCTCCGCCAGTTTCCCGGAGAGCACCCCGCCGCCGTGCAGATCTTCGGCAGCGACCCCGCGTGCATGGCGGAGGCGGCCCAAATCGCCCTGGAGCAGACCGGCGCCGATATCATCGACATCAACATGGGCTGCCCCATGGGAAAAATCGTGAACAACGGCGACGGCTCCGCGCTGATGAAGGACCCTGACAAGGCCGGGCACATCGTGGAGGCGGTGGTAAAGGCCGTTTCCGTCCCTGTTACCGCCAAGTTCCGCCGGGGCTGGGACATGGGCAGCTGCAACTGTGTGGAGTTTGCCCGTATCCTGGAGGCCGCCGGCATTTCCGCCGTGGCGGTCCACGGCCGCACCCGGGCCCAGATGTACGGCGGCACGGCGGACTGGAACTGCATCCGGGCAGTCAAGGAAGCGGTGTCCGTCCCTGTTATCGCCAACGGCGACATCTGGAAGCCGGAGGACGCCGTCCGCATTTTACAGCATACGAAGGCGGACATGGCCATGATCGGCCGGGGCTGCTTCGGCAATCCCTGGCTATTCCAGCAAGCCAAAGCCGCCTTGGAGGGAACGCCCATTCCGTCTCCACCACCCCTGGCGGAGCGGTGTGACACCGCCGTCCGCCAGTTTGAGCTGGCCGCCCAGTACAAGGGCGAGCGGGTGGCGGTGCTGGAGGCGCGGCGGCACTACTGCTGGTATCTCAAGGGTGTGCCCCACTCCGGCTATTACAAGGAAAAAATCGTGCAGATGAACACTCTGGAGGACGTATATCAGGTGACGAAAGGGATCAAAAGGGATCTGACATGATGGAAAAACAAGAGCAGCAATGGGTGGATGCCGCCCGACAGGGGGACCAGTCCGCCTTTGAGCAGCTGGTCAAGCTGTACGAAAAGCGGGTGCTGGCCCTCACTACCCGGATGTGCAAAAATCCGGCGGACGCCGAGGAGGCCGCCCAGGAGGCCTTCCTGTCCGCCTGGCAGGGCCTTCCGTTCTTCCGGGGAGACGCCAGCTTTTCCACCTGGTTGTACCGGCTGGCCTCCAACGCCTGTGTGGACCTGCTGCGGCGGGAGGGCCGCCGCCAAAACGCCGCCGGCCCGTCCCTCAATGACGAGGAAGCACGGGTGGAAGTGCGGGACCCCGCTCCCTCTCCCCAGGAGCGGGCGGAGCAAGCAGAACTGCGGGAACAGATTGAAGCGGGGCTGCGGGCCCTGACACCGGACCACCGGCAGGTGCTCATTCTCCGGGAGATGCATCATCTGAGCTACGATGAGATCTCTCAGGTCCTGGACGTGGATGTGGGCACGGTAAAATCCCGCATCAACCGGGGACGGAAACAGCTGCGAAACTTTTTACTGGGCAGTGGGAACTTTTCACCGTCTCCTGCGTCCAAAAAAGCAGGAAGGAAGGGCTGACTATGACAAATTGCAAAGCGTTTGCGGCCCTGCTGGACCTGTATGTGGACGGGGAGCTGTCTCCGGAGGAAATGCTCCGTGTCCGGGACCATCTGGACAAATGCCCCGCCTGCCGGGCCTATGTGGATGACGCCCTAGCTATCCGGGCATCATTTCCGGATGCGGAGGATACGGAAGTCCCCGCCGGCTTCACCGAAGCCGTCATAACGGCGGTCCGCCAAAGCGGCACGCCTGCAAAGGCATCCCGCCGCACCCCCTGGAAGAAAATACTGCTGCCTCTGGCCGCCTGCTTCGCGGTGGCCGTGCTGGTCCTGCCGCTGCGGGACCTGCTCTCCGGCAGCGCTAAAACGGAATCCGCCGCCTCTCTGACCGCCATGGACACCGCCGTGGCCGAAAGCGCCGCCGTGGAGGAGCCGGCGGAGGCGCCGGCAGCGGAGGAGGCGCCCGCCGCCCTGGAGCAGGGAGCCTTGAAAAGCGCGGGAACGACGGCAGAGGACGCCGCCCCCCAGGAGAAAAAAGCGGTCGATCCCTATGAGTACACCACCGGCACGGAAGCCCAGGATGGCGGTTCCGCCGAGCCTGCCGCCGGGCAGGCAGCGGAAGAAGCTCTGGCGCCAACGGCTTACAGCGGATCGCCGTCGCCCTGCGCCACCGTCACCCTGCCGCCGGAGGGACTTCAGCTGGACCTGCTGGCGGGCCGCACACCGGACCGGGAGACGGAGGGGCAAACGGAATTTGACCTCACCGCCCAGGAATATGACACGCTTCTGGTCCAGCTGGACGAATCCGGACTGGACTACACCGCCCAGGAGACCGCTGATGGGGACAGCGGCCTGGTGCTGGTCATCGTAAAGGCCGCAAACTGAACGAAACGCCGCCGGGATTTTTCCCGGCGGCGCACTTTTTTCTTGCCTTTCCTCTTTCCCTGTGGTATACTGCCCAATTGACAGGTGCCATCTCCCTGTCCAAGCGCCGCTCTAGCGGCGTTCGTTCGGCAACATACGCTGACCGTTCTCTAAACAAAAAAATGGAGGTCGCCCGCGCCTTTCGCGGGTCGTTTGCTGTGCGTGTTCAGACCTCCACCCTATTTTAAGGAGGTCTTTTTTCATGTCCAAATCCCGATTTTCCACCCGCCGGCTGGCCACAGCCGGCATCATCGCCGGCATTTACGCCGCCCTGACGCTGTTTTTGCCCATTCCCCAGTATGGCGGCGTGCAGCTGCGGGTGGCCGAGGCCATGACCGTGCTGCCCTTTTTGTTCCCGGAGGCCATTCCCGGCCTGGCAGTTGGCTGCTTCCTGGCAAACCTGCTGGGTTCTCCCTACGTGTTGGATTGGATCTTCGGCACCCTGGCCACGCTGCTGGCAGCCATCTGGACGTCCAAGGTAAAAAACCGCTGGCTGGCCCCCTTGCCCCCGGTCATCTGCAACGCTGTCATCGTGGGCGCGGAGATCGCCTATTTCGCCACTCTGGACGGTGCCGCCTTCTGGCCCGCCTACGCCTTCAACGCCTTCACCGTGGGCCTTGGCGAGGCCGTCGCCTGCTATGTGCTGGGTTCCCTGCTGCTGCGGGCGCTGGAGCGGACTCCTGCCCTGCGCCGCACCGCTGCCTGAAAAAACCCGGCTCCCGTGCCTGGCACGGGAGCCGGGTTTTTATGACTGAACCGGGCTTTCCACAGCCCGGACATCCTCCGCCGCCAGCGCGCCGCGGGGTTCTTTTTTCTTGTTTTGATACATCATCTCATCGCTACGGCGGATCACATCCCGCACCGTCCGGTCCCGGGCCGGGTCATAGCTGGCGTAGCCGCAGGCCACACTGAAGGGGAACTCGAACTTTTCGCTCTCCTGCAGGATCAGTTCCTCAAAGCGCTGCTTCTCCGCCGCCAGGTTTTGGGCGCTGCATGCAATATAGACGAATTCGTCACCGCCGATGCGGAAGCATTTGCCGGAGGGATCGAAGGACTGCCGGATACAGAGGTAGCAGCTCTTCAGTGCCTCGTCTCCCTTCTCATGGCCGAAGTTGTCGTTGATGTATTTCATATCATTGATGTCGAACAGCACCACGCAGGTGTCCTTCACCTCCAGTTCCTGCTGCTCCAGGCGCTTGAGGGTATCCTCATAGGCGTTGCGGTTCAGGGCCTCTGTCAGGATATCCATGTTGGCCAGCTTTTCAAAATAGGCCAGCTTCTGCTCCTCCAGCATGGTACGGTAATATTGGGCCACCTGGATCCACGCCAGCATGACGATGAACAAAATAGTGCCGGTGGGCAGGAAAATCGAGGTATCCCGGAAGCCACGGAAATAGTAGGCGATCAGCTCCGCCAAGCCAAAGCCTATGACGATATACAGCGGCAGGCGAAAGCGTTTGGCGTTCTCGTTGTCCGTCAGGCGGACCTCCCGGTCAATGGCCCAGAACACATACACGCCATTCACCGCCATGAGGACATGGGTGACACTCATCATCTGGAAGATATCCAGCCAGCCGGTCACCTGAATGGTAGTTTCCACTGCCATATTGATAAGATATGCTGCCGCCAAGACGGCAAACCCCCGACGGTACTTGGTACGGCACACTGTGTATATAAACAGGTTAAACGGCACAGGAAACAGGAAAAAACTGAAAAAGTCCACAAAGTACAGCGTCCTGCCGTCCGGGATGACAAACTGCAAAACGCCGCACTGGCACAGCGACCACACCACGATGGTCAGAGCAAACAGCCCCAGGCACAAGAAGCTCCCGATCTCATGCTTGTCCCGGCGGCTCTCGGTGAAAAAATGCAGGAAAATACTGAGGATGCCGGCAAACACGATCACACAGTTGATAATCAGGATAGGCAGGATGTCCGTGAGCCGTTCCAGCACGCAGGCGCTTTTAGTCCCGCAGTAAAGCGCTGAAGTGTTGCCGTAAAAATTAGTATAGACGGGATAAATGCAGATACACAGCGTACCGCCGGCATGTCCCTCCGGAATGGAGACGATATGCCAAAGCGTACCGGGAGACTTGGGAAAGGCTTTTTCTTCCCAGCCACTGCGGTAGACCAGTTCCTCCCCAGCGTAGACCTCCACCTTGGTGTGGGTGGTCTTGAACATCACGCTCAGCGGTGTCCTGTCCGGCAACTGGGCTGTCTGGATCTGGATGCCGTCCTGATAGGAGGTGACGAGCTCCAGCCGTCTGGTATTGCGCAGCGGCAGGACATCTCCGGCATCGCTTTTCCAAAAGCTCCAGCCCAAAAACAGCAAGCCCATCAACGCAACCAGGAAAAAGGCAGCCATCAAATGCTTTTCCGTATATGCCGAATCCGTCTTTTTCATGGGTGTCCCCCTCCTCTCACGGTCTTTTTTTCCTATCATATCAAACTTTTCAGAAAACTCAAGGTCACTTTCTTCGTTTTCTCTCCGCCGCGTGGCTGCTGTTTTGCCCAACCTCGGTCCTTTCTCTTGAAAAAAGTTTCCTGATATGTTAGGATAATCGTCGGCAATGTATTTTTTTAAGTCAATTTGACGGTTCCTACAAAAAGTTACATTTTTATTTTACCACACAAAATTTTATCATATTTGTTTCGGAGGTGTCCATATGGTTACAGAGGATATTCGCTATATCGGTGTGGATGACAAAACGCTGGACCTGTTTGAAAGCCAGTATGTGGTTCCAAACGGCGTTTCTTATAACTCCTATGTCATCCTGGACGAAAAGGTCGCCGTCATGGATACAGTGGACCGGCGCAAAACCAACGAGTTCCTGGTAAATCTGGAGCAGGCCCTGGCAGGCCGGCAGCCGGATTACTTGGTGGTGCAGCACATGGAGCCGGACCACGCCGCCAGCATTCAAGCATTGGTGGAAAAATACCCGGGTGTGCAGTTGGTGGCCAGCGCCAAGGCCTTGCAGATGCTGCCGCTGTATTTCAGTGACCTGGACCTGAGCCGTGCCATCACCGTCAAGGAGGGCGACACTCTGTCTCTGGGCCGTCATGAGCTGACGTTCATCACAGCCCCCATGGTCCACTGGCCGGAGGTCATCATGACCTATGACAAGTGTGACAAGGTGCTGTTCAGCGCCGACGGCTTCGGCAAATTCGGCGCATTGGACGCCGACGAGGGCTGGGACTGCGAGGCCCGCCGTTACTATTTCAATATTGTGGGCAAGTACGGCCCCCAGGTGCAGTCCGTGCTGAAAAAGGCCGCCGGGCTGGATATCCAGATCATCTGTCCTCTTCACGGTCCTGTGCTGAAGGAGGATCTGGGCCACTATCTGAACAAGTATGACATCTGGAGCAGCTACGGTGTGGAATCCGAGGGCGTGTTCATCGCCTGTGCCTCCATCCACGGCCACACCGCCGCCGCTATGGACAAGCTGGCGGAGATTCTGAAGGCCAAGGGCTGCCCCAAGGTGGCCATGGCCGACCTCACCCGGTGCGACATGGCCGAAGCGCTGGAGGACGCTTTCCGCTATGGCAAGGTGGTGCTGGCCGCCGCGTCCTATAACGCCGGCGTGATGCCCGCCATGGAGGATTTTCTCCACCACCTGAAGGGCAAGAACTACCAAAACCGCACTGTGGCCCTGGTGGAAAACGGCTCCTGGGCCCCCACCGCCGCCCGCACCATGCGGGAAGTCCTGGGCCAGATGAAAAACATCACCGTGGTGGAGCCCACCGTCACCATCCGGGGTGCGCTGAAGGACAGCGACCTGCCTGCTCTGGAGGCTCTGGCCGACGCTATTTTGTAAGGAACATACATAGAGAAAAAACCGGGAACGCGAAAAACGTTCCCGGTCTTTTTTCTTATGTATAGGGTCGCTCCACATTCACCACGGCGTAATAGTTGCCGTCCAGGGCACGGACGGCGGCTTCGATCTTCTCCCGCACCTCCGCGTCCGTCAGCCGGAATTTAAAGGGCACCACCGCGTCGAAGATGACATTGGTGTGGGTGGGGCCCGCCACCATGCGGAAATCATGGATGCTGATTTCGTCATCGATGCAATGGACCAGAGCCGCCACCCGCTGCCGGGTCTCCTCCGTGATGCCGTCATCGGTGACGATGGGGTCCATGTGGATGACCGCCGCACAGCCCAGCTTTTCCCGCAGCTCTTTTTCCACGTTGTCGATCTCATCATGGAGCTCCAGCACGTTTTCCGAGGCGGAGACCTCCGCGTGGACAGAGATCATCACCCGACCGGGACCGTAGTCGTGGACGATGAGGTCGTGGATACCCAGAATGCTCTTGTGGGCCATAACGATGTCCCGGATCTGGGTGACAAACTCCCGGGTGGGCGGCGTGCCCAGCAGAGGGTCCAGGGTATCCTTGGCGGCGTTGAAGCCGGACCAGAGGATAAAGGCAGCCACCAGGATGCCGCACCAGCCGTCGATCATGAGGCCGGTGAAATGGCCCACCAACGTGGCGATAAGCACCGCCAGCGTGGCGGCGCTGTCACTGAGGGAGTCCATGGAGGTGGCCTCCATGGCGGAGGAATTCAGCTTCCTGCCCAGCCGCCGGTTATAGGAGAACATATACAGCTTCACGGCAATGGACACGCACAAAATGGCAATGACCACCGGACTGGAGTCCACAGGCTCCGGGTGCAGGATCTTTTGCAGGGAGGATTTGGCCAGCTCCAGGCCCATGAGCAGAATGAGCATGGACACCGCCAGGCCGGACAAGTATTCAATGCGGCCATGGCCGAAGGGATGCTCGGAGTCCGGCTTCTGGCCCGCCATCTGGAAGCCCAGCAGCGTCACAAAGGAGGAACCGGCGTCAGAGAGGTTATTGAAGGCGTCAGCGGTAATGGCGATGGAGCCGGCCAGAGTGCCGGCGAAAAATTTGCCGATGAACAGCAGAACATTGAAACCAACGCCCACGGCGCCGCAGAGGATACCGTAGGCCTTCCGCACCGCCTGTTCATCGCTGCTTTGTTTGATGAACAGCCTTGCCAGCAGGGATATCACGATCGATCAAGTCCTTTCCGTTTTTCCCAGCAGGTTCTGGCCCGCCCGGTAAAAGCGCTTGGTAAAGGAATAGCACAGAGGGATCATATACAGCAAAACACACCAGGGAATCGCCTCCGTTCCCACGTCCAGCATGGACAGCGGCACCGTGATGGCAATGCTCCAGGGCACCAGCCCCGCGATGGTGACACCGGAATTGGCGATGTCCATGGCCAGTTCCGTCCGGGAGGCGCCCCGGGCCTCATAGCTGTCGGCCAGCAGCTGGGCGTCGATCATGACCATGACCGCTTGGTTACAGAATACGGACACCACCGCCGTGCTCACCAGCACCGCGGCGGGAAACAAGCCCACCCGGCGGGACAGCCGCTCCACCCAGTCTTTGGCGGGGCCCAGCGCGTCGATTCCCTCCAGAATACCGGCGTACAGGCTGGTGATGAACACCACCGCGCCGGAGGTCGCCATGGACACCAGACCCCCGCCGGAGAGAATGCCAGCCAGCTCCGCCTGCCGGGGCACATACCCCAGGATAGCCGTCCGCAGCGCCTCCGCCACAGGCAGCCCCTGGAGCGCCACCGTCAGTGCGAAGGCCATGGCAGCGCTGGCGGCCATGGCCCACTTCACCGGGACCCTGGCAAGGGGCAGCACCAGCATCAATACCGCCGGCAGCAGCACTGTCCAGTGGAGGTCAAAGTTTTCCCGCAGGGCGGACAGCACGGCACTGTCCATCCGCTGGATGGGATTCAGCCGGGACAGCACGCCGAACACCAGTACGGTCAAAAGCGTGGGCAGCATGGCTGTCTTCAGCATCTCCCGGACGTTTTTGTAAAGCTCTGTCCCCGTGCAGGCCGCCACCAGCGTGGCGCAGGAGGACATAGGGGAACAGCGGTCCCCGAAGTAGGCGCCGGACAAAATGGCGCCGGCGGTGACGGCCAGGTCCACGCCGCCGGACCGGGCCAGGGTGATGAGCACCACGCCGGCGGTGCCGGTGACGCCATAGCAGGTGCCCAGGGCAAAGGACAGCACCGCTGACAGCAAAAACGCCACCAAAAGGAAGCTGGCGGGCCGAAGGCCTTCCAACCCGTAGTACAGGAAAAAGGAGATGGTGCCGGAGGCACGCCACAGGGCGGTCACCATGCCGATGAGCAAAAACACCGGCACCACGATCAGGGAGTCCCGGCCCTGATGCCAGGCCATAGCGGCCAGCTGCCGGGGCGTGAAACCCTTTTTCAGTCCCAGAAGGGAGAACAGTGCCAGCCCCAGCAGCAGCGCCCAAATAAGACTGCGGCCCAGGATCAGGCAAGCCATCACTCCCGCCAAAAACACACCAAAGCAAAGAAGCATTTACACGCCCTTCCCCGGGATGACCAGCTTCATGTGGCAGCAAAGGTCATCCAGGTCCCGGTCCGTGGCGGCGGGGATGCGCAGCTTGGCGCCGCAGTCCCGGCACACCAGGTCCACGGAACTGCGGCGGATCTCCATGCCGTAGCGGCTGCTGCCGCAGGCGCAGGTGATGCCGTGGTCCCGGGCGGCAATATCCTTCAGTTCCGAGAGGACCTCGTACATGATGACATTGTCCACGAAGGTCTCCGGACCCTCGCTCTCCTTTTGCTGCTTTTCCTTTTCCGCCAGGATGGCCAGCTCCCGCAGATTTTTCTCCACGATGCCCTCCGGTCCCACAAAGCAGCAAAACTGCTTTGTCTTGGCACAGCCCAAAGCCGTGGCGCCCGTAAGCATCCGCTCCGGCGGAACAACGGCCTCGTGGGTCTCCCCACAGATGCCGCAGGGTACATAGACATGATATTTCGCGCCGTCAAAGGTCACCCGCAGGGCGGATTTGCCGCACTCGCACTCCACTTCCGCGTTGGACGCCTCCAGGGCAAACACAGAGCGGGCAGCCAGGACAGTCTTGCCGCACTCCGGGCAGAGATAGCCGAAGGAACGCATCTCCTCGCTCATGAAACACACCTCTTTCATATAGATACGAATTTTTCCATTAGTTTTGGATTATACCACGGCAAATTGTGGTTGTACAGCGGTTTTCCTCCCTTTCCGCAGCACGATTTTTTGTCCCGCCGTCCTGTCATAGTTTTCCCGCCTTTGGGGCAACCTACGGAAAATCCCTTTGTGAGGTGGCAATATGAATTTGAAACGCGTGGGCCGCCGGACCGTGGCCCTGTCCGTTCCCCCCTCCGTCCGCTCCTGCGCCTGCATCGGCGGGAAATTTGAAGGGCAGGGCCCCCTTGGCAGCTGCTTTGACGAACTGGGCGAGGACTCCTTTTTCGGAGAGGCAACCTGGGAAAAGGCGGAGTCCGCCATGCAGAAACGGGCCCTGAGCCGTGCCCTGGACAAGGCGGGCCTCAAGGCCGGGGACCTGGACTATATCCTGGCGGGAGACCTTCTGAACCAATGCGTGGGCTCCGCCTTCGGCCTGCGGGACTTCGGCATTCCCTTCTACGGGCTGTACGGTGCCTGCTCCACCATGGGGGAATCCCTGGCCCTGGCGTCACTGCTCATTGACGGCGGCTTTGCCCGCCGGGCGGCAGCCATGACCTCCTCCCACTTCTGCACCGCTGAGCGGCAGTACCGCATGCCGGTACCCTACGGCAGCCAGCGGACCCCCACCGCCCAGTGGACGGCCACCGCCGCCGGCTGCACCATTCTGGAGGAGAAGGGCCAGGGTCCCTACGTGACCCATGTCATCTGCGGCCGCATCGTGGACAAGGGCATCACCGACGCCAACAACATGGGCGCCGCCATGGCTCCTGCCGCCTACGACACCCTGTCCGCCTTTTTCCGGGACACGGAGACCGGGCCGAAGGATTACAGCCTCATCCTCACCGGCGACCTGGGGGAGCTGGGGCACGACATCGTGCGTGACTTTTTTCAGCGGGACGGCGTCGATCTGGGCGACCGCTACCAGGACTGCGGACTGCTGCTGTATGACCGGGAGGCACAGGACATGCACGCCGGCGCTTCCGGCTGCGGCTGCTCCGCCGCCGTGCTGAACGGCTATGTGCTGCCGGGCCTGCGGGCGGGGAAATGGCGGCGGGTGCTCTTCGCGCCCACCGGAGCCCTGCTCTCCCCCACCACCTCCTTCCAGGGGGAGTCCGTCCCCGGTATCTGCCACGCCGTCTGTCTCTCCGCCGAGGTCTGATTGTTCTCCAAAGAAACACAGGTGTTTGCCGTATGGAAAATGCACAAATGATTTTTTTCCAGTGCTCCTGCTTTTAGAATACTCTCTGAAATCTGACGCAAACCCGCACCGTCCGCGTCAAAAACGTTGACAGTGCGGGTTTTTCAACGGTATAATTTCCGCAAGAGAGAGCAAGGGCGCCCCCTCTGGGGCTATATCCTGCTCTTTTTTCGTATATCCGATTTCTACCACTTTAAATTAATAAATTCAGTCACTGAAAGGAGACTGTACGCCATGGGCAAATACAGCAAGGAAGATATCATCCGCCTAGTGGAAGAGGAAGATATCCAGTTCATCCGCATGCAGTTCACCGATATTTTTGGGCAGATGAAAAACGTCGCCATCACGGCCTCTCAGGTGGAGCGGGCCGTGAACAACCAGATCATGCTGGACGGCAGCTCCATCGAGGGCTTTGTCCGCATTGAGGAATCCGACCAATACCTGTGGCCGGACCTGGACACCTTCGCCATTCTCCCCTGGCGGCCCCAGTACGGCAAGGTAGCCCGCCTCATCTGCGATGTCCACAACCCCGACGGCACCCCCTTCGTAGGCGACCCCCGGGGCGTGCTGAAGCAGGTGATCCAGCGGGCGGAGCGTCTGGGCTACACCTTCAATGTAGGCCCGGAGTTGGAGTTTTTCCTGTTCCAGACAGACGAGGACGGCAACCCCACCACCAAGACCTCCGACCAGGCCGGCTATTTTGACCTGGGCCCCCTGGACCACGGCGAGAGCACCCGCCGGGAGATCTGCCTGTGTCTGGAGGATATGGGCTTTGAGATCGAGGCCAGCCACCACGAGGTAGCCGCCGGTCAACATGAGATCGACTTCAAGTACGCCGACGCCCTGGCCGCCGCCGACAACATCATGACCTTCAAGCTGGCGGTGAAGACTCTGGCCCAGAAAAACGGTCTCCACGCCACCTTCATGCCGAAGCCCGTTTACGGCGAGGCCGGCAGCGGGATGCATGTGAACATGTCCTTGTTTAAGGATGGAAAAAACGTCTTTTTCGATGACGCCGACCCCCGGAAGCTCTCTCCCCTGGCCTATCAGTTCATCGCCGGCCTGCTGGCCCATGTCCAGGGCTTCTGCGCCGTCACCAATCCCCTGGTCAACTCTTACAAGCGCCTGGTCCCCGGCTACGAGGCGCCCTGCTACCTGGCCTGGTCCACCGGCAACCGCTCCGCACTGGTCCGCATCCCCACGCCCCGGGACCAAGCCACCCGTGTGGAACTGCGCAGCCCCGACCCCTCCTGCAACCCCTACCTGGCGCTGGCCGCCTGCCTGGCCGCCGGCCTGGATGGCATCGAAAAGGGTCTGACGCCGCCGGATGAGATCGTGGAAAACCTCAACGAGATGTCCCCCGCCGCTTTGAAGGCCCAGGGCATCGCCGAGCTGCCCGGCACACTGGAGGCCGCCATCCACGCCCTGGAGGCGGACAGTGTCATCACCGACGCCCTGGGTCCCCATGTCACCGCCCAGTACGTCACCGGCAAGCTGCGGGAATGGGAGGAGTACCGGACCCAGGTCTCCCAGTGGGAGCTGCGGAAATATCTGGTAGCATACTGATCTGCAAGTTTTTGAAACCAAGTGATGAGAGGTGATTCCATGGACAGGATCGTGGTGGCTTTTGCCAACGAGGAGGCGCAGCGCCGCATTCTGCGTCTGTTGGAATCCAACGGCTTTTCACCTGCCGGCTGCTGCTTTTCCGGTGCCGAGACCATCCGGCTTGTCCGCAAAATGGGCAGCGGCGTGGTGGTGTGCGGCTTCAAGCTGCGGGACATGACCGCCAATGACCTGGCCGCCAGTCTCCGGGGCACCGCCGCGCTGCTGGTGGTCTCCTCCGCTATCAATCTGGATTACTGCGAGGGAGAGAACCTCTATAAGCTGGCCACCCCCGCTTCCCGTTCGGATTTTTACGCCTCGCTGGATACCCTGCTGCAATTTGAGGCCAAGCACCTCCACCATCCCGCGCCCAAGCGGAAAGAGGATGAGCAGAAGGTCATCCAGCGGGCCAAAGAGCTTTTAATGGACATCAACCGCATGACCGAGGCAGAGGCCCACCGTTTTCTGCAAAAGCGCAGCATGGACGCCGGGCTGAAAATGGTGGAGACCGCCCAGATGGTCATCGACTCTTATACACACTGACTTCGCCTGTTTGGCGAAAATCTCAACGAAATGGGAGGAATTCCAATGCTGGAACCTGACCAGAGAAACCATTTGCTGTATGACCCGTCCCTGGAGCACGATGCCTGCGGCATCGGCGCTGTGGTGAGCTTGAAGGGCATCAAGACCTATAAAACCGTGGATGACGCCCTGAAGATCGTGGAAAAGCTGGAGCACCGTGCCGGCAAGGACGCCGCCGGCGAGACCGGCGACGGCGTTGGCATCATGCTCCAGGTGCCCCACAAACTGATGATGAATGCGGCCGCTGCCGAGGGCATCCGCCTGGGCGGCGAGCGGGATTACGGCGTGGGCATGTTCTTTTTCCCAACCGACCCCCTGAAGCGGGCCCAGGCCAAGAAGATGCTGGAGATCATCGTGGCCAAGGAGGGCATGACCTTCCTGGGCTGGCGGGATGTGCCCACCCACCCGGAGGTGCTGGGCGAAAAGGCACGGGCCTGTATGCCCACTATCTGCCAGTGCTTCGTGAAGCGGCCTGACCGCTGCAAGCAGGGTCTGGCCTTTGACCGCAAGCTCTATGTGGTCCGCCGGGTATTCGAGCAGTCCAACGTCAACACCTATATAGCCTCCTTCTCCAGCCGGACCATCGTCTACAAGGGCATGTTCCTGGTGGGTCAGCTGCGCAAATTCTACGCTGACCTCCAGGACCCCGACTGCCAAAGCGCCATTGCTCTGGTCCACTCCCGCTTCTCCACCAACACCACCCCCAGCTGGGAGCGGGCGCACCCCAACCGCTACATTCTCCACAACGGCGAGATCAACACCATCCGCGGCAACGTGGACCGTATGCTGGCCCGGGAGGAGGCCATGTCCTCCGCCGTCATGGAGGCCGACATGGACAAGGTGCTGCCGGTGGTGGATCAGAGCGGCTCCGACTCCGCCATGCTGGACAACACCCTGGAATTTTTGATGATGAACGGCATTCCCCTGCCGCAGGCCGTGATGATGTGCATCCCGGAGCCCTGGGCCAACGACAAAAAAATGAGCCGGGAAAAGCGGGATTTCTACCACTACTATGCCACCATGATGGAGCCCTGGGACGGCCCCGCCGCCATCGTGTTCTCCGACGGTGACACCATGGGCGCCGTGCTGGACCGCAACGGCCTGCGCCCCTGCCGGTGGTATTTGACCAACGATGATTACCTGATCCTCTCCTCCGAGGTGGGCGTGCTGGACATTCCCCCGGAGAAGATCGTGAAAAAGTCCCGCCTCCAGCCCGGCAAAATGCTGCTGGTGGACACGCTGAAGCAGCAGTTGGTGGATGACGAGACGCTGAAAAAGCACTATGCCCGCCAGCAGCCCTACGGTGAGTGGCTGGACCAGCATCTGGTGTACCTGAAGGACCTGAACATCCCCAACAAGCGGGTGGAAAAGCACACCCAGGACATGCGGGACCGGCTGTACAAGGCCTTTGGCTACACGTATGAGGAAGTGAAGGATTCCATCCTCCCCATGGCCCGGGACGGCGTGGAGCCCACCTCCGCCATGGGTGTGGACACCCCCCTGGCGGTGCTCAGTGAAAAGCACCAGCCCCTGTTCAACTACTTCAAGCAGCTCTTTGCCCAGGTGACCAATCCCCCCATGGACTCCATCCGGGAGGAGATCGTCACCGACACCACCGTCTATGTGGGCGCCGGCGGTAATCTCTTGCAGGAAAAGGCGGAAAACTGCACCGTTTTGCAGATCCACAACCCCATTCTCACCTCCGTGGACCTGATGAAGATCCGCTACATGGACCAGCCTGGCTTCAAGGTGGAGACCATCTCCCTGCTGTACTACAAATCCATGCCCCTGGAGCACGCCATCGACCGGCTGTTCGTCAACGTGGACCGGGCCTATAAGGACGGCGCCAACATCCTGATCCTGTCGGACCGGGGCGTGGATGAAAACCACGTGGCCATTCCCTCCTTGCTGGCGGTGTCCGCTCTGGAGCAGTACCTGGTCCGCACGAAAAAGCGCACCGCCGTGTCCATGATCCTGGAGAGTGCGGAGCCCCGGGATGTGCACCACTTTGCAACGCTGCTGGGCTACGGCGCCCAGGCCATCAACCCGTACCTGGCCCAGGAGTGCGTGGAGGAGCTCATCACCGTGGGTCTTCTGGACAAGGACCCCTCCGCTGCTGTGGATGACTACAACAGCGCCATCCTCCACGGCATCGTGAAGATCGCCTCCAAAATGGGCATCTCCACCATCCAGTCCTACCAGTCCGCCCAGATTTTCGAGTGCGTGGGCATCAATAAGGAAGTGGTGGACAAATACTTCACCAACACCATCAGCCGCGTGGGCGGCGTGGGACTGGAGGAGATCGGAGAGGGCGTGGAGTGGAACCACAACCAGGCCTTCGACCCCCTGGGCCTGGGCTATGACACCACCCTGGACTCCACCGGCACCTACAAGCTGCGCTCCGGTCCCGATAAAGAGGACCACATGTATAATCCCCGGACCATTCTGCTGCTGCAAAAGGCGGCCCGGGAGGGCAATTACGCCGCCTTCAAGGAATACACCGCCCTGGTGGACTTCGCCGACAAGCCCCATACTCTGCGGGGTCTGTTGGACTTCCGCTTCGACGAGAACGGCGGCATCCCCATCGACGAGGTGGAGCCGGTGAGCTCCATCGTCAAGCGCTTCAAGACCGGCGCCATGAGCTATGGCTCCATCTCTCAGGAGGCTCACGAGTGCATGGCCATCGCCATGAACCGCATCGGCGGCAAATCCAACTCCGGCGAGGGCGGCGAGGCCCGGGAGCGGCTCCATGACGAGCGCTGCTCCGCCATCAAGCAGGTGGCCTCCGGCCGCTTCGGCGTCACCAGCGAATACCTGTGCAGTGCCCAGGAGATCCAGATCAAAATGGCCCAGGGCGCCAAGCCCGGCGAGGGCGGCCACCTGCCCGGCAAAAAGGTGTACCCCTGGATCGCCAAGACCCGGTGCTCCACCCCCGGCGTGACCCTCATTTCTCCCCCGCCCCACCATGATATCTACTCCATTGAGGACCTGGCCCAGCTGATCTACGACCTGAAAAACGCCAACCGCTACGCCCGCATCAGCGTAAAGCTGGTGAGTGAGGCAGGCGTGGGCACCATCGCCGCCGGCGTTGCCAAGGCCGGCGCCCAGGTGGTCCTCATTTCCGGCCACGACGGCGGCACCGGCGCCGCGCCCAAAAACTCCATTCTGGGTGCCGGCCTGCCCTGGGAGCTGGGCGTGGCGGAGGCCCATCAGGCCCTCATCCAAAACGGTCTGCGCCGCCAGGTGGTCATCGAGACCGACGGCAAGCTCATGACCGGCCGGGACGTGGCCATCGCCTGTATGCTGGGTGCCGAGGAGTTTGGCTTCGCCACGGCGCCCCTGGTTGCCATGGGCTGCTGCATGATGCGGGTGTGCAATCTGGACACCTGCCCCGCCGGCATCGCCACCCAGAACCCCCAACTGCGCAAACGCTTTGCCGGCAAGCCGGAATACATCGTCAACTTCATGGAATTCGTGGCCCAGGAGCTGCGGGAGTATATGGCCCGCCTGGGCATCCGCACCGTGGATGAGCTGGTGGGCCGCAGCGATCTGCTGCGGGTCCGGGAAAAGCTGGTGACCCACCGGGCGGAGACGGTGGACCTCAGCGGCCTGCTGCAAAACCCTTACGGCGACCATGTGCCCCATTTCGACCCCAGCGCCGTCTATGATTTCCACCTGGAAAAGACCGTGGACATGAGCGTGCTGCTGGAAAAGCTGGGCCGAAGCCTCAAAGGCAAAAAGTCCGGCAAGCTGGACCTGCAGGTCTCCTCCACGGACCGCTCCTTCGGCACATTGTTCGGCTCCGAGATCACCCGCCTGTGCGGCGGCTCCCTGCCGGATGACAGCTATGTCATCACCTGCCACGGAGGCGGCGGCCAGTCCTTCGGCGCGTTCATCCCCAAGGGCCTTACCCTGGCTCTGGAGGGCGACTGCAACGACGGCTTCGGCAAAGGCCTCTCCGGCGGCAAGCTCATCCTCTATCCCCCCAAAAACAGCCCCTTTGACCCCGGTGAGAACATCATCGTGGGCAACGTGGCCCTGTACGGCGCCACCAGCGGCCGGGCCTTCATCAACGGCGTGGCTGGCGAGCGGTTCTGTGTCCGCAACTCCGGCGCCGTGGCGGTGGTGGAGGGCGTGGGCGACCACGGCTGCGAGTATATGACCGGCGGCCGCTGCGTCATTCTGGGCCCCACCGGCAAAAACTTCGCGGCCGGTATGTCCGGCGGCATCGCCTATGTGCTGGACGAAAAGCACGACCTGTACATGCGTCTGAACAAGGAGCAGGTGCTCATCGACACCCTGACGGAGTCCCACGACATTCAGGAGCTGCGCGCCCTCATTGAAGAGCACGTGGCCGCCACCGGCTCCCCCAGAGGCAAGCAGATCCTGGCGGCCTTCCACTCCTATATTCCCTGCTTCAAGAAGGTCATGCCCAGGGATTATGACCGGATGCTCCGCTCCATCGCCCAGTACGAGGAGAAGGGCATGAGCCGGGAGCAGGCCGAGATCGAGGCGTTTTACGCCAACACCAAACAATGAGAAAGGAGGGCAAACATTATGGGAAAGCCTACCGGATTTTTAGAGTACATCAGAAAAGACGACCCCACCCGTGCCCCCGCCCAGCGGGTCCGCGACTGGGAGGAATTTCACATTGCCCTCCCCGACGCTGTCCGGGAACAGCAGGGCAGCCGCTGCATGAACTGCGGTGTCCCCTTCTGCCAGACAGGCATGATCTATGAGGACAAGACCTTCGGTTGCCCGCTCCACAACCTGATCCCAGAGTGGAACGACATGATCATGAGCGGCAACCGCTCCCACGCCCTGAGCCGCCTGCTGAAGACCAACAACTTCCCCGAGTTCACCGGCCGGGTCTGCCCCGCCCCCTGCGAGCAGGCCTGTATCTGCGGCATTTACGGCAGCTCCATCACCATCCGGGACAATGAGCTGTGCGTCATTGAGGACGCCTTTGCAAGTGGCCACATGAAGCGCCGCCGTCCTCCCCAGTGGTCCGGCAAAAAGGTCTGCGTGGTGGGCTCCGGCCCGGCGGGCCTGGCGGCCGCCGACCAGCTGAACCGCCGGGGCCACTCCGTCACCGTGGTGGAAAAGGAAGAACATCCCGGCGGCCTTTTGACCTACGGCATCCCCAACATGAAGCTGCCCAAGTCCGTGGTGAAGCGCCGTATCGACCTGATGACCGACGAAGGCGTCAGCTTCGTCTGCGGCGTGGACGCCGCAGCCCCCAAAACGGCACAACGGCTGATGGCGGAGTATGACGCCGTCATCCTCTGCTGCGGTGCCGGAAAGCCCCGTCCACTGGGGCTGGACACAGAGGGCGTCGCCGGTGTATTCTACGGCACGGAGTATCTGAAGGCCGCCGTGGAACGGCACATCTTCACAAAAGCCGAGACCGCCGCCCCCTCCGCCGAGGGCCGCCACGTGGTCATCATCGGCACCGGCGACACCGCCAGCGACTGCGTGGCCACCGCATTGCGGGAGGGCTGTGCCTCCGTGACCCAGCTGGTCCGCCGCCCGGAGAAGGACTATCTGAAGGACGGCCAACTGCCCATGGACTACGCCCACGAGGAGGCTGTGGCCGTCACCGGACACGACCCCCGCCGCTTCGGCGTCCAGGTGAAGGAGCTGGTCCACGGAGAGGACGGTGCCCTCACCGGCGTGGTCACCACCGAGGGCGACACGCTGCCCTGCGAGCTGCTCATCGGCGCCACCGGCTTTGCCGGCTGCCGGGAGGATGTATGCGCCGCTTTCGGCGTGGAGGCGGAGAAAACCGTCCGCACGGCGGAGGGCAGCTTTGCCACCAACGTGGAAAAGGTCTTTGCCGCCGGTGATATGCGCCGGGGCCAATCCCTGGTGGTATGGGCCATCGCCGAGGGCCGGGCTGCCGCCGCGCAGGTGGATACCTACCTGATCGGCTACACGAACCTTGTAGGAAGTATATAAAAAATTAAGAATTTTTTGACGAAACCATCAATTTCCTTAGGACTTTCGCCAATTGACGAACATTCGTCTTCGTGGTAAAGTCATACCATTCAAAGGCAAGGACGTCTGAGAACTGTCTCAGGCGTCCTTGCTTTTCGTTTTGGGAGGGAATTCTATGTATTCATCGGTCAACACTATTTGGGTCCTTTTGGGCGCGGCCCTGGTCTTCTTCATGCAGGCGGGCTTTGCCATGTGCGAGGCAGGCTTCACCCGGGCCAAAAACACCGGCAACATCCTTATGAAAAACCTGATGGACTTCTGCATCGGCACACCTACTTACTGGCTGCTGGGCTTCGGTCTCATGTTCGGCGGCGCGGGTGCCATCATCGGCGGCCTTGACCCCATGGTCCGGGGCGACTACTCCGCCATTCTCCCCGCGGGCGTTCCCCTGTTCGCTTTCCTCATTTTCCAGACAGTCTTCTGCGCCACCTCCGCCACCATCGTCTCCGGTTCCATGGCGGAGCGCACCAAGTTCATCTCCTACTGCATTTACTCCTTCTGCATCTCCGCGTTCATCTATCCCGTCTCCGGCCACTGGATCTGGGGCGGCGGCTGGCTGAGCCAGTTGGGCTTCCATGATTTCGCCGGTTCCACGGCGGTCCACATGGTGGGCGGTGTGTGCGCCTGCATCGGCGCCGCCATCCTGGGTCCCCGCATCGGCAAGTACGACAAGGACGGCAAGCCCCGGGCCATCATCGGCCACAACCTGTCCCTAGGCGCCCTGGGCGTGTTTATCCTATGGTTCTGCTGGTTCGGCTTCAACGGCTGCTCCACCGTCAGCATGGAGGGCGATGACGTATTGGTCTCCGCCGGCCTCATCTTCGTGAACACCAACATGGCCGCCGCCGTGGCCTCCTGTGTCACCATGATCTACACTTGGCTGCGCTACAAGAAGCCGGATGTGGGCATGACCCTCAACTCCGCCCTGGCCGGCCTGGTGGCCATCACCGCCGGGTGCGATGTCGTCTCTCCCGCCGGCGCCGCCATCATCGGCATCGTGGCCGGCGTGCTGCTCCCCATCTCCGTCAACTTCTTCGACGCCGTGGTAAAGATCGATGACCCCGTGGGCGCTATCTCCGTTCACGGTGTCTGCGGCGCCGCCGGCACCATCCTCACGGGCCTGTTCGCCGTGGACGGCGGCGTGTTCTACGGCGGCGGCTTCCACTTCTTCGCCATCCAGTGCCTGGGCGTCCTCGCCACTGCTCTTTGGGCCGCTGTCATGATCACCATTGTCTTCCAGATCCTCAAGCACACCATCGGCCTGCGTGTCTCCGCTGAGGAGGAGCTGAAGGGCCTGGACATCACCGAGCACGGCCTGCCCTCCGCTTATGGCGGCTTTGCCTTCACCTATGACGACACCCCCGACGGCCTGCCTGTTGCCTCCGGCGATGTCTCCATCCAGAAGGCGGTCCCCGTGGAGGTGGTCACGCCTCCGGCGGCTGCGGCTCCTGCCGGCGGCGTGAAGATGACCAAGGTCGATATCCTCTGCAAGATGGAGCGCTTCGACGCTTTGAAACGTGCCATGTTCGACATCGGCATCACCGGCATGACGGCTGTCAACGTCATGGGCTGCGGCGAGCAGCGGGGCAAGACCGAAGGCTACTTCCGCGGCGCCAAGGTGGAAGCCACCATGCTGCCCAGCATCCAAGTGTCCATCGTGGTCAGCAAGCTGCCGGTGGACCTGGTGGTGAACACCGCCCGCAAGGTCCTCTACACCGGCAACTTCGGCGACGGCAAGATCTTCATCTACAACGTGGAGAACGTTGTCAAGGTCCGTACCGGTGAGCAGGGCTACGACGCGCTCCAGGACGATGTCAACTAAACAATCAACTTTTTTATCAACTCTCCTTTTAAAGGAAAGCGGCTGGCCGGAGCCAGCCGCTTTTCCGTATGCTTCCGGCCTTTTGGGGAACACTACCATGGCAACCACATCCCATATGACGGAGGCGTTCCCTATGGATTATCTCAACGCGTTTCTCTGCGGCGGCATCCTCTGCGCCATTGGCCAGCTCCTCATCGACAAGACCCAGCTGACTCCCGCCCGCATCCTGACAGGCTATGTGGTAGCCGGCGTGGTACTCAGCGCCCTGGGGTTGTATGAGCCCATCGCCCAGTGGGGCGGTGCCGGGGCCTCGGTACCCCTCACGGGCTTCGGACACCTGCTGGCCAAGGGCGTCCGCAAAGCCGTGGCGGAGCAGGGTTGGCTGGGGGTGTTCACCGGCGGTCTCACCGCCGCGGCAGGCGGCATTACGGCGGCCATGGTGTTCGGCGTGGTCATGGCGCTTCTCTGCAAGCCCGGCGACAAGCGGTAGGCAAAACGCGGACGGTCTTCCGTCCGCGTTTTTGTCATCTTTTTGTTGTTCTTTTTCGTCGGAAAAGCTGATATACTGATTGCATCAAAAGCTATACAGAAAGGACCTGTACCATGCGCCGATTTTTTTGTGTGTTTCTGGCAGCTCTGCTGCTGTTTTCTTTGTCCGCCTGCGGCTCCGCCCCAGCCCCCGGCTCCAGCGGTCCTTCCCAGCCGGTGGAACCTTCCACCCAGGAGGAGCAGCCCTCCGCGGAAGTACCTCAGGAAACGCCTGCCCAGCCGGAGCCCTATACCATCCTGGACCCCACTGTCATGCCGGAGGGCGGCAGCCGGGACGGCGTGACCTACGCCGCATATGACGGCGTGGTGGAGCATCTGTTCTTTCATCCGGTGGTGGCCTATCCGGAGCTGGCCTTCGACGGGGACTACAAGTCCGACGGCATCGACGACTGGATGGTCACCGCCGGGGAGTACCTGAAAATTCTGGAGAGCGTCTACGAAAAGGGCTACATTCTGGTGGACATCAACGACTGCTGGAGCGAGCAGACCGGAGAAGACGGCCAAGTCCGGATGGTGAAGAACACCTTGTACTTACCCGAGGGGAAAAAGCCCCTCATCCTCTCCTACGACGATGTGAACTACTACGAATACATGCTGGAAAACGGCTTCACCTACAAGCTCATTCTGGGCGAGGACGGTAAGCTCTGGTCCTGGGGATTGGACCCGGACGGCAAGGAAGTCACCAGCCGGGATCTGGACGCCGTCACCATTCTGGACAAGTTCGTGGAGGAGCATCCGGACTTCTCCCCCTTCGGCGCCAAGGGCTGCCTGAGCCTGACGGGCTACGAGGGCATTCTGGGCTACCGCACCCAGACGGACAAGGACAACTGGACGGCGGAGCGGGAGGCCAACCGGCAGAAAGAAATTGAAGCCGTAAAGCCCATTATCGCCGAGCTCAAACGCACCGGCTGGACCTTCGGCAGCCACACCTGGGGCCATATCAGCCTCAACACCCGCACCTATGAGACCGTCACCGCCGATATGCAGAAGTGGTTCGATGAGGTGGGTTCTCTGGTAGGGGAAACGCAGGTGCTGTTCTATCCCTTCGGCGGCCGCTTGGACGGCGACGATGTGCAGCAGACCGGCCCCGCCTTCCAATGGATGCAGCAGCAGGGTTTCCGCATTTTCTGCTCCGTGGGCATCGACTCCTGGTCCAAGTGCAAAAGCGACATCAGCGCCGTCATCTGTGACCGGCTCCACCCCGACGGCACCACCCTTCGCTCTGCCAAGGCCCGGGAGCGGTACATGAAATTCTACGACGCCAAGGATATCATCGACCTGAGCGTCCGCCCCCAGCGAGAGGTGGGTTGGCAGTAACGCCCGCCCCTGCTCAATCCCTGTTTTTAAGGAGGAATTTCCATGACCCGTGAAGAACTGAAGGCCGCGGCTGTCGACATGCTGGACCGGGCCTATATTCCCTATTCCCATTTTCCTGTGGGTGCCGCCCTGGAGTGCAGCGACGGTTCTGTGTTCACCGGCTGCAACATCGAAAACGCCTCCTTCGGCCCCACCATCTGCGCCGAGCGCACCGCCGTGGCCAAGGCCGTCAGCGAGGGGCACACGGATTTTGTCCGCATCGTGGTGGCCGGCAGAAGCAAGGATTTCTGCGTGCCTTGCGGCGTGTGCCGCCAGGTGCTGCGGGAGTTCGCCCCCAACATGGAGGTCATCTGCCTCAACGGCGCCGGAGAGGAGCAGGTCTTCACCCTGCCGGAGCTGCTGCCCCACAGCTTTGGACCGGAGTATCTGGTATGAAGCTGACGGAAGCGGAGGCGGCGGCTCGCATTGCCGCCGCGCCGGGGCATGATGTATGCGTCCTGCGCATTGAGGAAGGGGACTTCGGCTGCGAGGAGCGTCGGGCCCCGGCGCCCCTGTGGCTTTTGTGCCAGCGCTCCGACGGCGTCCGTTTCTCCCTCGACATTCCCGAGACCCGGGTGGAGGCCCTGGGCCTCACCGAAGGCTGCACCTGCCGGGAGGAGGACCTGTATGCCTGAAACAGGAAAGCTCTGGGTGCTGGCGGACAACAACACCCTCATTGACCGCTATTTTCTGGGGGAACCGGCCGCCAGCTATTACCTGGAACTGGACGGTCTGCGCATCCTGTTGGACACCGGCTATTCTGACGTCTTCCTGCGAAACGCGGAAAAGCTGGGCATCGACCTGGGCCAACTGACCCACATCATCCTCTCCCACGGCCACAACGACCACACCAACGGCCTCGCCCTCCTGGCGGAGCGGTTCGATTTGTCCGGTGTCCATCTCATTGCCCACCCCCGGTGCCTGCTGCCCAGGTGGTACGGCGAGGCGTATATCGGCCCGCCGGAGGACGGCGCCGGTCCCGCCGCCTGCGACTACTGTCCCAGTGGGGAGCCGGTCTGGCTGTCGGAACACTGTGTGTTCCTGGGGGAGATCCCCGCCGTCCACGCTTTTGAGCAGCGGCGTCCCCTGGGCCGTATCCTGCTGGACGGGGAAAAGCAGCCTGACCTGCTGACGGATGACACCGCCCTGGCCTGTAAGACCCCGGCAGGCCTGTTCATCATCACAGGCTGTTCCCACAGTGGTATCTGCAACATTGTCTCCCGCGCCCAGGCAGTCTGCGGCGAAACGCGCATCGCCGGCATTTTGGGCGGGTTTCATTTGCCCAAGGCCAACAGCCGGGTGCAAAAAACAGCGGAGTTTCTCGCCTCTTTGCACCCCGGTGTTCTCTATCCCTGCCACTGCGTCTCCCTGGCCGCTAAGCTGGAGTTGGCAAAGGTTCTGCCCGTCCAGGAGGCCGGCAGCGGCATGTGCATCGAGTTCTCATAAAAAGCAGCGCCGGAACGAAAGTTCCGGCGCTGCTTTTTACACCAGTTTTTCAAAATAGTAAAACGTCTCGTCCTCGCCGTTTTTCCGCATGCAGGAGGAGAGCATTTTGTAAGACGCCTGATTCTCCTTGAAGCACTTGGCCACCACCTTGGAAAGGTGCACCTTGTACAGCGCCCAGTCCGCAACAGCGGCAAAGGCCTCCGTGCCGTAGCCATTTCCGGCGTAGGCCCTGTCAATGCGGCAGCCCAGCTCCGCGCCGCCCCGGCAGTCGAAGCGGTAGAGCACCGCCTCGCCGATGAGCTTGCCATCCAGCCGGACGGCAAAGTTGGCCGCCAGACGGTTTTCAAAATCCCGCTGCGCCACCTCGAAAAAGCTCCGCTCCTCCACGGGGCCTCCCAGGCCAGCCACATCGTCATAGCCCCACCAGCGGTTGCGGTCCCCGTCCAGTACCAGGGCATTGTAGGCGGGGATATCGGCCTCCGTCAGCGCCGAGAGGGTCAATCGCTCTGTCTTCAGCTCCGGAATGACACTGACATGGGACAGCAGTTCATTCTGAGGCTCAAAGCGGTACTTGGGTGCCAGCTTGGCGGGACCGTATTGCAGCTTAGAGGTCCGCAGGCCCTTATCCGCCGCGTCATCCTCCCGGTTCAGCCATTGGCAGTCGCCGCCGAAGGCGTCCGCAAAGGCCTGCACCAGGGTGGGATACACGCCGGTATAGGAATACAGGGCCTTTTCAATGTGGATGATGAGGGTGTCGCCGCATCGCTCCGCCAGGGACAGGGCAATGAGTTTTTCCCCATCGAACATGCCGCCGGCCACGAACCAGTTCTTGTCCACCATGCGGAGCATCTTCTTGGCCAGCTCCAGCTCGTTCCGGGCCTTGGCATTGTTCCCCTTGGGGAACTCCGCCTCATAGTCCCGCCAAAACGCGTCGATGGTATCCCGGTCCTTCGCCGTCAGGGGGCGGAAACAGGCCTCCGGCCACTTGGAGCGGAATTTGTTGATATGGTTGCGCTGACCGGAATACCGGCGACCGGAAAAAAACTGTAAGTCCTCCCGGTAATACACGTAGTCCCGCCAGGTCCGCACATCGCTGACCCGCACATACGGATAGCGGGACAGCAGCCGGGCCGCCTTGCACTCCGGCACCACGGAGATCACCGGAGGAATGCCCTGCTCCAGGCAGTAGGCCTCGATCTCCGTCAGAGCCTGGTCCTCATCGCCCTCCGGGCCGGGCACCGGATAGTCGAACACCACCTGGCCGTCAATGGTGTTGCGCACCACCAGGCAGCCCGCCGTCTCCGTCCAGGCAGGATGGAGCGTGTTCCGCCACATGAGCTTCGTGCCTACGGAATACTCGCAAAGGCCGTAATCGCAGTCCTTATAATAGTGCCGCAGCTTCGGTCCATCCTGTTTTGTCACTGATTTGAACTGTAACATAGTTTCCTTCCTTGTCCTTCTTTGTGAAATAATTGTCTTTTATAGGAGAACAATTTTCCACTGTATTTCCATCTGCTCCCTTGACAGGGGCAGAAAAATAGCGTATGGTATATGAGTAATTTGAATGAGAGGTATTCAAAAATCTACTGTGAGAGAGGGATATTATGAGCAATGAGAGAGGATCCTGGGGCAGCAACATCGGCTTTTTGCTGGCTGCCATCGGCTCCGCCGTGGGACTTGGCAACATTTGGGGCTTTCCCTACAAAATGGGCAAGTCCGGCGGCTTCACCTTTTTGCTGGTCTATCTGCTGCTGGCCGTTTTCGTGGGCTTCAGCATCATGATGGCGGAGCTGGCCATGGGACGCAGAACCGGCAAGGGCACCATCGGTACATACCACACCCTGTCCAACCGTTTTAAGTGGGTGGGCTGGCTGGCGGTGTTCGCCCCCTTTGTCATCATGAGCTTTTACTCCGTTCTGGGCGGCTACTGTATCGAGTACATGTCTTTGAACCTCAGCAACCTGGCCTTTGCCGGGGCGGAAGTGAAGTCCGGCTCCGATTTATTCGGCTCCATGCTGACCAACCCCTTCGGCTGCGTCATGTTCACGCTGCTGTTCATGATCATCTGCTACCTCATCAACCGGGGCGGCATCTCCGGCGGCATTGAGAAATTCAACAATGTGGGCATGCCGGCCCTGTTCATCATGCTGGTCATCATCATTATCCGCTCTTTGACGCTGCCGGGCGCCGTGGAAGGCCTGAAATTCATGTTCGTCCCCGGCTACGCCGTGGAGGCCGGCTTCATTGAGGAAGCGCCCAGTATCGGCTCCGTCATGGCCACTGCCGGCGGCCAGATGTTCTTCTCCCTGTCTCTGGCCATGGGCGTTATGATCACTTACGGTTCCTATCTGGACAAGAAAGAGAACCTGGTGAAAAACTCCGCCGTCATCGTGGTGGCGGATACCGTCGTGGCACTGATGGCCGGCCTTGCCGTCATCCCCGCCGCCGTGGCTACCTACGGCCCCAGCGCCGCCCTCAGCGGCCCCAAGTTGCTGTTCATCACCTTGCAGGATGTGTTCCAGTCCATGGGCACCGTGGGTCCCCTGTTCGGCGTCATTTTCTATCTGCTGGTGCTGGTGGCGGCCATTTCCTCCGCCATTTCCCTCATTGAGGTGGTGGTCACATTCTTCCTGGACCGGGCCGCCGCCAAGGGCAAGCCGGGCTATCGCCCCCGGGTGGTGCTGCTGGTGTGCCTGGCCATCATGGTGGAGGCCACCATCGTGGCCGTTGACGGCCTGGGCTCCAACAGCGTCTGGGTGCCCTTCCAGAATTCCCTGGGTGTGGTGGGCAGCTTCAACGACTGCTGGCTGGACTTCATGGACTGCCTGTCCGAAGGCCTTGCCATGCCTCTGGGTGCCCTGCTGATGAGCATCATGGTTGGCTGGGAGATCGGCGCCAAAACCGTGCTGGATGAGATCCACCAGGGCAGTTCCGTCAAGTGGGTGGACGCTTTCCTGACCTTCTGCCTCATGTTCGTGGAGCCCCTGGCCATGGCCTTTATCCTGGGCGGCCAGATCGGTGACTATTTCTCCACCGCCGAGCGTTCCATGTATTTCGTTGGCTACAGCATCGGCGCCCTCGTGGTGGTGGTAGCCTGGGTCGTGGCCTTCACCTCTCCCAAGCGGAAAGAAAGGTCCCGCTGATAGTATACCGCGAAAAATCGATCACCGCCGTCGTTTTCGCAACAGGAAGCAAAGTCCATGGGCTTTGCTTCCTGTTTTGATTTCACTCTGGCGTCTGTTTTCCCTTCAAGCAGGCTTTTCCCTGGAAGCCGATACCTACTATATCAAATTCCCAGGAAAATGCAAGGAATTTCCTTGACAATTCTGTTTCCTTCCTGCTTTACTAAATAAAAATGGCCTGTTCTTTCAAAGGAGGCTTTTCATGACCGAGCTGGAAAATATGCTGTCCGGCCGCCTGTATCTGGCGGGAGACGAGGCGCTCTCCGCCGCCCGCTTGCGGGCCCAGACTCTGTGCCGCCGCTATAACGACACCTTCCCCGGCCAGCAGGAGGAGCGGCGGGATATCCTGCACCAGCTGCTGGGCGCCATGGGGGAGGACTGCTGCATCGAACCCTCCTTCCGCTGCGACTATGGCAGCCAAATCACCATCGGCGACTTCTTTTATGCCAACTATGACTGCATCTTTCTGGATGTGGCTCCCATCACCATCGGCAGCCACGTGCTGCTGGGTCCCCGGGTGTGCCTGTACACCGCCGGCCATCCCACCGTGCCGGAGGTCCGGGACACCGGCCTGGAATTCGGCAGCCCCATCACCATCGGAGACAGCGTCTGGCTCGGCGGAAACACCGTGGTGTGCCCCGGTGTGCGCATCGGCAGCGGCTCCGTCATCGCCGCGGGGTCCGTGGTGACCCGGGACGTACCGCCCGGCGTCATTGCCGGCGGCAATCCCTGTCGGGTACTGCGCCTCATTACCGACGCGGACCGGGCCAAGTGGAAAGCCCAGCAGCAGGAACACGACACTCCTTGCCCGTAAGGAGAGAAAGCGTCCCCGGCCCAGGGCCGGGGACGCTTTTATATTGTTTGAGGCGCTCAGTTCATCTGCCGGCGGCGGCTGAGGTTCATGGTGCCGTCCTGCATGTTATTCAGGGAGTCCAGGCTCTTGCCGGTGCCGATGGCAACGCAGGAGATGGCGTCCTCGGCGATGACGGTGTGGATGCCGGTGCGGGCGGTGACCAGCTTATCAAAGCCGGAGACCAAGCTACCGCCGCCGGTCATGACGATGCCGTTGGTGGAGATGTCCGCCACCAGCTCAGGGGGCGTGCGCTCCAGCACGGAGTGGATGGCCTCCATGATGCGCTCCACAGGCTCCTCGAAAGCGTCCATCATCTCCACGGAGCTGACGGTGACCACACGGGGCAGGCCGGTGAGCAGGCAGCGGCCCTTTACGTCCATGGTCTCCTCTTCCTCCTTGGGGAAGACGCAGCCGATCTGCTTTTTCATCTCCTCGGCGGTGCGCTCGCCCACCAGCAGGTTGTGCTTGCGGCGCATATACTTCACCACCGCCTCGTTCAGCTGGTCACCGGCGATCTTGATGGAGGCGGACTCCACCACGCCGCTGAGGGAGATGACGGCAATATCGGCGGTGCCGCCGCCGATGTCCACCACCATATGGCCGTCAGGCTGGGTGATATCGATGCCTGCGCCGATGGCGGCGGCCACAGGCTCCTCAATGAGATACACCTTCCTGGCGCCGGCCTGGATACCGGCGTCGATGACGGCACGCTCCTCGACCTCCGTGATACCGGAGGGCACGCAGATGATGACCCGGGGCTTGAACAGGGAGACCCCCGCCACCTTGTGGATGAACTCCTTCAGCATCCGCTCCGTCATGTCATAGTCGGAGATGACGCCTTCCCGCAGGGGACGGATGGCAATGATGTTGCCGGGAGTACGGCCCAACATAGCCTGGGCCTCGGCGCCCACCTTCAGAAGCTTTCCGGTGTTTTTGTCCAGTGCCACCACGGAGGGCTCATTCAGCACAATGCCCTTGCCTTTTACATATACCAAAACGGACGCGGTACCCAGATCGATACCGATGTCTTTTGCCATAGACATAGATTCCACCTCATTTGATCTTTCTGTCATTATTATAAGCGGTTTTTCCGCGCAAAGTCATACAGGTTATATTATAGCGGCTATTTCCCCGATTGCAACCCTATTTTTTGCCAGTTTTGTGAACTTTTTTCTGCCGGGTCAGCGCCACGGCGGCACAGCACACGCTTTTTGCTCCGGCGCCCTTCAGAACGCGGACACACTCCGTCAGGGTGGCGCCGGTGGTACAGATATCATCGACGAGCAAAATCCGTTTTTCCTCCGCCTCTGGCAGTGCCTCGTAAACACCCAGAACATTGGCCCGCCGGGCGGCGGCCTCCGTCAATCCGGACTGGGCGGGATTGTCCTCTACTTTCCGCAAAAGCGCCACCGGCTTCGTGTCCCATCGGCGGCAGGCGGACTCCGCCAGGAGCCGTGCCTGATCATAGCCCCGCTGCCGCAGACGTTTTTTGCTGACGGGCACCCAGGTCACCGTATCGAATTCCCCGGAAAAACGCTCCGCCGCGCATTGGGCGACCAGCCCGCCCAAGGACTCCGCTCCGGCGGAGGCACCCTGGAATTTGAAGCGCAGCAAGCCCTCCCGGGCCAGGCCCTCATACCACAGCGGCGCGGCGCAGCGAAGGCCCCCGGGACCTTCGCGCAGCCCCTCCGCCTCCGCTGTCCAGGGCAAGTCCTTTTCGCAGGCCGGACAGATGCCGGGGCTGTCCAGGACTTTGCCGCAGAAGGGGCATTTGGGTGGAAAGATGAGGTTTAAAAGGGCTTCCAGCAGTTTCATAGCTGTTTCCGCTTTCGAGGATACGGAATATCCTCATCGGTTAGACCCACCAAGTAGTCCACACTGACGTTATAATATTCCGCCAGTTTCACCACTGCATCCAGTGGATAATTCACCACGCCGATTTCATACTGCGAATAGGTATTTTGTTTTACATTCAATATTTTTGCAACCTGTTCCTGTGTCAGGCCCCGGTCAATCCGAATGTCCCGGATACGACCGTATTTCAAAATTTCAGTTCTCAACTGCATCACCTGATTGCAGTATAAAAATCTGAAATCAAGATATTCTTCGTTTATCTGAAATACAGATAAGTTTCACTGTGATAACAGTGGGTAATGCACGGCCCAAAAGACACGCCAGGAGGGGGATTTCGGTCTCCCCCTCCTGGACCTCCCCTTCAAACGACACAAAGAGGGGGCTGCGGCCCCCTCTTTGGAAACACCCCCGGTGGAGCGGCAGCGGGGCCAGAGGTCAGGCGCTTCAATAAGCACCCCGGAATTTGCGCAAGCGTGACAACTTACGGCTTAAAGGCTGGATGATTGCCAGGGTACAGCGCACTCGGATAAGACCTGACGGGTTTTATCCGGTCGTGGCCAACAACCGTCCGCATCCCCAAACTTGCCCGAACGGGCAAGTTTGGACGAAGCGGCTTTTTCTTCCACCGTGCACGGCGCATTCTTTTTCGCCAAGGCGAAAAAGAATGGGGTGCATTCCCCACCTCCACCGAGGTGTCACTTCCCCGTCCAGGTATGGACACTATTTAACATCCCCACTGTGGGCCAGCCGCCACCGGAGGCCTGAATACCGCCTTTGCTGCCGGTCATTGGCCGCCATGGCTCGGATGGCGGCGTCATCTCCCACCAGGATCAAAAGCTCCCTGGCCCGGGTGAGGGCCGTATACAGCACCCCCCGCACCATGAGGGACTGGGCCGCCGGCATGGCGGCCAGCACCACGCAGCGGTACTCACTGCCCTGGGCCTTGTGGACTGTCATGGCGTAGGCCAGGTCCACTTCGTTCAGCTGCTCCACGCCGTACAGCGCCGTCCGGCCGTCAAAATCCACCGTCAGCCACTCACCGGAGGGATCGATCTGAACGATCTTGCCCACATCTCCGTTGAACATGCCGGTGCCCACGGTGCCGTCCGCCTTTTCCCACACCACATCGTAGTCGTTGCGGGTCTGCATGATGCGGTCCCCTTCCCGGAACAGCCGCTCGCCCCACGGGAGCTCCCGCTTGTCCGGTTTTGGGGGATTCAGCGCCGCCTGGAGGCTGCGGTTCAGACTTACCGTGCCGCTGGGGCCCTTCCGGGTAGGCGTCAGCACCTGGATCTGATCAGCGGGGATGCCCATGTTCTCCGGCAGGCGGCTGCGGCACAGGTCCACCACCGTGGAGAGGGTCCGCTCCCCGTCCCTGCGGCATAAAAAGAAGAAGTCCCCCTGGTCGTTGGTGAGCCGGGGCGGCTCTCCCAGATTCACGGAATGGGCGTTGCGGATGATGGCGGACTGCTCCGCCTGTCGGAACACCTCCCGCAAAAAGACAGTCTCCACCCGTCCGCTGCGGATGAGGTCGGAAAACACGTTGCCGGCGCCCACGGAAGGCAGCTGGTCCGTGTCTCCCACCAGCACCAGCCGGGTGCCGGGCCGCAGAGCCTGCAGCAGGGCGGAAAACAGGCTCAGGTCCACCATGCTCATCTCGTCCACAATGACCGCGTCCGCCTCCAGGGGCTCCTGTTCCGTCTTGGTGAAGGTCACCTGATGGGTGGCCTCATTCCAGCTCATACCAAGCAAGCGGTGGACAGTCTGAGCCTCCATGTCCGTCAGCTCGCTCATGCGCTTAGCCGCCCGGCCCGTGGGGGCTGCCAGCACAATATCAAGCCCCATTTTCTGGAACAGCGCCACAATGCCCCGGACCGTGGTGGTCTTGCCGGTGCCGGGGCCGCCGGTGAGAATAAGGACGCCGGAGCGGGCCGCCAGCTCCACCGCCTGACGCTGCTGGGGCGCGTAGGTGATGCCCTGCTCCTGCTGAATCTCCTCAATGGTCCGCGCCGCCTGGCCGCTGCGGTCCGCGTCTACAGCCAACAAGCCGTTTAGCCGCCGGCAGGCGGAGATCTCCGCCTCCCATAGCCGCCGGAGGTAGCAGGCCTCCACATTGGCTACCCGCTCCTGCACCACGGCCCCCCGGTCGATAAGGTCATCCAGAGCCCGCTCCACCAGTTCCTGGTCACACTGGAGCAGCTGGCAGGTGGCAGCCGCCAGCTTGGACCGCGGCAGGAACACATGGCCGTTGTTTTCGTTGTGGCTCAGTTCAAAGGTCACCGCCGCCTGGAGCCGCTCGCTGCTGTCCGCGGCGATGCCCATGCTCATGGCGATGCCGTCGGTGAGGGCAAACTCCACACCGCAGCTGTCACTGCTGAGGAGGTACGGGTTTTCCTGCACCATCTCCAGTGCCGCGTCACCGTACTGCTGGCGCAGCTGCATGGCCAAAACCGGCGGCAGCTGGTAGCGGGCCAGAAACTCCATGAGCCGCCGCAGCCCCATGTGCCGGCGGAAGCTCCCGGCGATCTCCTGGGCCTTTTTGGCGGTGATGCCCTTGATGAGGGTCAGCCGCTCCGGTTCCCGCTCCAGGATATCCAGGGTGTCCCGGCCGAAGCGCTCCACGATCCGCTGGGCGGTGGCGGGACCCACGCCCTTGCAGACGCCGGAGGAGAGGTAGTGGAAGATCTCCTCCTCGTCCTCCGGCAAAAAACGTTCCAGCTCCACCGCCCGCAGCTGCTCCCCATGCTGGGGATGCTGCTCCAGAACGCCGGATACCGTCAGGTGCTCTCCCGGCGCCACACAGGGGATGCAGCCCACCACCGTGAGGACCTCCCCCTCCTCCGTCAGGAGGCGCAGGACCGTATAGCCGTTTTCGGCGTTTTGAAAAATGACGCTGTGTACGGTGCCGTCACAGGTGATGCGTTCTTCCATGCTCTGCCTCTCTATGTATTTATTCTGTGGGGAAGGTGTTCCCCTCTGCTAAAATGACGTTCTCCTCCCGCTCCGCCAGGTAGCGGGCCAGGGCCTTCGCGTCGGCGCTCATGCCGCAGTCCGCCAGCACGATGCGGCTTCCCGGCAGGCGGTGCCGGACCCGGCACAGCTCCCGGAAATCCCCCTCCAGCGCCAGAGCCTCTCCCCGCAGGGGCAGCACCAGCATCAGTCCGGGGATCGTGGGCCGCCCGGCGTGGAGGACCGTTCCCGCCGCCAGCCACACCACCGTGGTCAACCCCACGGCGGAGAGGAACGCAATGATCCCGTCTTGCAGCAATACCATCCCAAATCACCTCGGGACAGTGTATGCTGTTGGCCTGTCCGGCGTCAGCTATTCTTCTCCCGCTCCTGTTTCAACAGGGAAACACTGGTTTCCAGCTCCCGAACACGCTGTTCCAGTTCTTCGCTCTTTTTCCGGGCTGAGAGCCAAACGCTGATGAGCCCCGCCGGCAACAGCGCCGCCAGGCCGCACAAAAACGGCCACGCCAGGAATCCGTCCGCCATGTACAAAAGCCATTCCAACGCCGGTTGGCACAGCGCCGCCATAAAAATGGCCATCAGCGCCCAGATACCCAGGAAGCGTTTCATTTTCAGCCCTCCCGGGTGATGCCCAGCTCTGCCAGGATGGCCTCCTCCCGCTGGCGCATCTGCTGTTTCTGGGGGCCTTCATCCAGGTGGTCGTAGCCCAGCAGGTGCAAAACGGAGTGGGTCACCAGATACGAAAGCTCCCGGCGGTTTGAGTGGCCGTACTCCTTGGCCTGGGCGGCCACATGCTCCATGGAAATGACCATGTCCCCCAAGGGCACCAGCCCCGTGCCGGGGTCCGCGTCCTCCTCCGTGAGCAGTTCGCCGGGATGGAGATCAAACTCCGGAAAGCTCAGCACATCCGTGGCCCGGTCCACGCTGCGCATATCCAGGTTGATCTGATGAATGTTCTCGTCATTTGTCAGCAGCACGTCCACCTCGCAGGGGACAGCAACGCCCTCCGCCGCCAGGGCGGTGCGGATGACCTTGCGGATGAGGGCGCAGGTACGCTGGTTGGCGGCGCCGGGGATGTCCGCGGTGACGGGGATATAATGTTGTTTCACAGCGCTTTCTCCTTTTATTGTGCAAATTCATTTTGTTCTTTTTGTATATCCGACAGCCATTCACCATATTCTTCCCGCCACTGGGCCTCATCTTCTTCCCGCCAGGCTTCAAGCATAGCTTCCTGGTCTGAAATATCGGAATCTCCCCAAACAGCGGGCCACAGTCCTGGCTGCATATTCAACGTTTGAAGTGTCTGTGTGATTCTTCGGGCGCCACTTTTTCCTAAATTTGCGTATTGAGACAGTTCATGCTCTGTATGACGAATCAAATCACCTACCGTTTGGAAGTTGTCCTCGTACAAAGCATAAAACATATCCTCCAAATCCGTCAATGTTTGGATCTCTGTCCACCTCTCTATACCACCAACAGGCTTCATAAATGTGCGGGGCAATCGTTTGCACTGAGGTGCTGTTGGTTTCCCCCTCTCTCTTTCCGCCCAGATAGCCGCTTGCTCTTCGTCTTCCTCCCTGCGCCTCTCCATTTCCCGCTCCATTTGCTCCCTTTCCTCCCGCGCCGCCTGCTCCTGTTTCCATTCCGGCCAAGCGAGTGGGGCAAAAACATCACATCCGTGTTCCATTCCACAGAGAAGGTCATCCTGTTCTTTCAGTTGAAAAAATAAATGGCACAAATATTCCCGTAAAACATCTCCCGCCGCCACTGCCTCAATTCTATGAGATACCAAGCGATAAAGCTCCTCTAACAGCGTTCCCGCCATGGCAGCAGGTCTGGTCGCCACATATACATCGGGCCGCAGCATCTGTCCCAACACGCGGGGATGAAGCTCCAGTGCCTCAGCTAGCGCCGCAGGATCCTGACACCGGGAAAAATCTATTTTTTTAAAATGGCCTCCTCAAATCCTTTGTAGCCAGTAACAACGGAGAATTCATCCTCATATTTTGCCCGCATATTCGCCAGTTCTTCCTTATCCAGCAACTGGCCGACATCACATGGCGTCCAACCGCTGTCAACTACTAAGGAACCGCCGAAATACAATGCTTTTTTTATACTCTCTTCCCCGCAATTCAATAAACATGACAGCACCCTGATGATGTCCGCCATTACCGCTTTCCTCCCTTTCCTCCGCTTTTGGCGGTCTCATAGTCCTCGTAGGCCTTCACGATCCGCTGGACCAGCACGTGGCGCACCACGTCGGCGTTGGTCAGCTCACAGATGCCGATGCCCTCCACATTCCGCAGCACCCGCATGGCCTCCTTGAGGCCGGAGGCCTTGCCGTCAGGCAGGTCGATCTGGGTAACATCACCGGTAATGACGATCTTGGACCCGAAGCCCAGGCGGGTCAGGAACATCTTCATCTGCTCCCGGGAGGTGTTCTGGGCCTCGTCCAGGATGATGAAGCTGTCATCCAAGGTACGGCCCCGCATATAGGCCAGGGGCGCCACCTCGATGTTGCCCCGCTCCAGGTACTTTTGGTAGGTCTCCGCCCCCAGCATGTCAAACAGGGCGTCGTACAGCGGCCTCAGGTACGGGTCGACTTTTGACTGCAAGTCGCCGGGCAGGAAGCCCAGACGCTCACCGGCCTCCACCGCCGGACGGGTGAGGATGATGCGGTTCACCTGCTTGTCCCGGAAGGCCTGAACGGCGGCGGCCACGGCCAGATACGTCTTGCCGGTGCCCGCCGGGCCCACGCCGATGGTGATGGTGTTTTTCAGCACGGAGGCGATATACTCCTTCTGGCCGATGGTCTTGGGCTTCACCGGCCGGCCCTTGGCGGAGATGCACAGCACGTCGCCGGTGAGCTCCGTGATCTGCTCCTCCTTTCCCGCGCGCACCAGGCCGATGACATAGCGGACGTTCTGCTCGCCGATGACCTCTCCCCGGGAGGAGAGGGTCAACAAGGCCTGGATGGCCTTGCAGGCCAGCATCACGTTCTCCGCCTCGCCGTCTACCCGTAGTTCTCCGTCCCGGTTCACCACCGTGACGCTGAATTCCTGCTCCAAAAGACGGATATTCTCGTCAAAGGAGCCGAAGATGTTCACTGCCTGCTCCAGGCGCTCAATGCTGATTCTCTGTTCCAAATGCGATCACTCCTGTATCCTTGCGGGCTGTCAGCCCGGATCTTCCGTGTATATGGGCACCGATTCCCCGATCTGCTCCAGGCATTCCGCCGTCAGCGTCACCAGCAGGGTGTCGCCCTTCTGGCGGGTGGTGCAAAGGGTGCTCTCCACGGTGCCGTAGGGGTCCACCAGGGCATGGAGGTACTCCGTTAAAATCTGCTCCCCCGCTGCCTTGGCCGCCATGGGCTCCACCGCCGCCTCGGCGGTTTCATACATCCGGCAGTGCTCTGTCACCAGTGTGACGGGCAGCGGCAGACCAAACAGGGACAGGCGGTGCCTTTTGGTTATTTTATCATATTCCTCCCCTTCGATGCTACTGTTTGCAAAGAATTTTACGCGGTGGGTGCCAAGCACCAGGGAGGCCAGGGTCTTTTCCGCTCCGGTGTATTGCTTTTGAGGGGAGGTCAGGGGCATGGCGCAGGTGAGCGTGTACCAGGTCCTCGCCTGCACGGTGCCCATGCCTGCCAGAACGCGGGCGCCCACGGTATCCGTGTCCTCCACGCCGGAGATGAGAAGCTGTCCCTCCTCCACGGAAGTCCCCGGCAGCACGCAGGCCACGCCGTCCAGGGCCCGGACCTTCTGCACCAGTCCCGCCCGCCGGGCCACCACGTTGGCAGGCTTCCGCTTATCCACCATCTCCGGCGCCGGCGTCCGCTCCCGCACCTGCACGTACGCCCGGCAGCCGGACACGTTCACCGTGATCCAGCTGAGCTCCGGGATGTCCAGCAGCACATGGTTGCGCAGGTCCTCCGCGTTCAGGGAAAAGCCGAAGGTGCCGATGTCCACGCCGTTTTTCTGGAGGGAGCGGAGGATCTCCTCCGTGGGGACGGTCTCGTTGCCCTCCACGGTGAAATCCCAGATGAACAGCGTTCCCAGGGACAGTCCGGCGGCGCACAGAATAAGCCCCGCCACCAGGGCGTAGCGCTTGCGGAACCGCCCCAGAAAATAGGGCACCCCCTCCCGCCGGATGGGAGTGATGGTGCAGTCCAGGTGCCTTGCCGCCCGGCGGAGGGCATGGTAGTCCCGGCGGCTGAGGCGGCAGGTGAAGGCGGTGGGGCTCTCCCACTCCAGGTCCCAGAAGGATAGGTCCCGGGCGCCGCACAGGTTCAGGACCCGCTCCGGGAAAGCCGCCTCCACCCGCAGCCGCACCTGGCCCCGGAAGCGGTTCAAGATCTGATTCAGCATTCACTTCACCCACTCCACCGATGCCAGGCGCCCGCCGATCCGCAGTTCCTCCGCCGTCATGGCCAGAAGGGACAATTCCTCTCCCTTGACGCACAGCACCCCGGCGGCGGTGTTGATATCAATGCGGCTGTCGCTGTACGCCAGGATACCCTGGTGGTGCTCCAGGTACAGTTGGCGGCTGCCCACCATTTCCATCCGGGGCAGCCCCGCCACCACGTCCGCCGGCAGGTCAAACAGCTCCGCCACCGTGCTCAGCATACCGCCTTCCCGCTCCCTTCGGTTTCGCTCCATATCGTTCACCTCTGTCCGACTGTATGCGCCTTGCCTGTCCGACTTGCGGGGATCGGCATGGTTTTCCGCGAAGGCGCATAGAAATAAGCGGGTGATTTTTATGCGGATGCGTTGGCGGGCGGCGGCCTGTCTGGCCCTCGGCGGGGTTTTGGTACTGTTTTTGGCGGAAGCGGGCTTTGTCCGCGCCGCGGCGGCGGAGGCTCTGTCTCTGTGCGCCAGTTCTGTGATCCCGGCGCTGTTTCCCTTTTTGGTGGTGTCCTCCCTGCTGCTGTCCCTGGGACTGGGAGAGCTGCTGTCTCCCATGCTGGCGGGACTGATGGAGCCGCTGTTCCGAGTGGACGGCTTGGGCAGTTCCGCGCTGCTGCTGGGCCTTGTGGGCGGCTATCCCATCGGAGCGAAAACGGCGGCGGACCTGTACCGTAAGGGCCTGCTGTCCCGTCCAGAGGCGGAGCGGCTGCTGGCTTTCTGCAACAACTCCAACCCGGTGTTCCTCATCAGCGTGCTGGGGGTAGGGGTATTCGGCAGCGTCCGGGCGGGGGTGTGGCTGTGGCTCATCCACCTGCTGTCCGCCCTTTTGACGGGGCTGTTGTTTCGAAACTGGGGCGGCCAGGGACGGCGGCAGGCAGGCGGCACGACCGCCTTTCAGGCGGTGTCCCTTTCCGCCGCCTTTGTGTCCGCTGTGCGGGAGAGCCTTTCCGGGATGCTGTCCGTCTGCGCCTTTGTGACGTTTTTCTATGTGCTGGCCCGGCCCCTGGCGTCTCTGGGCGGATGGCTGGGGCCGGTGCTGGTGGGGCTGACGGAGCTGTTTTCCCTGACACCCCTGCTGCGCGCCGACCGCTTCGGCTTTATCCTGTCCTCCGCCATGGCAGGGTGGGGCGGTCTTTCCGTGCTGTGCCAGACGGCGGCGGTTCTGGAGGGAAGCGGCCTGCGCCTTCAAAGCTGCGCCGCCGGAAAGGCGGTCCAGGGCCTGTTGGCGGGGCTGCTGGCAGCCGCCCTTGCCGGATACGCCCTAGCCTGAGACCATTCTGAAAAGCAGCGCCCCCGGACGTGGTGTCCGGGGGCGCTGCTTCCAGGCTGTCGAAAATTTTTCGCCAGCCTACGCAAGTTTTTCAGAACTTTTTAAGCTCTGAAAAACTTATGATCAAAAACGAAAGACACCCCTCCTGGGTTTCTTTCGTAACTATCTTCCTTCCCGTTATCCTACGCTTCTGTCTTTTTTCTGCAAGCTCAAAGCAGCGCCCCCGGACGTGGTGTCCGGGGGCGCTGCTTCGCTCAGTCCAGTTCCGTCTGGCCTGTATAGAGTTGATAATACCTTCCCCGCTGGGCGATGAGGTCCTCGTGGTCACCCCGCTCGATGATCTGTCCCTGCTCCAGGACCATGATGGCCTTGGCATTGCGGACAGTGGAGAGCCGGTGGGCAATGACAAACACGGTGCGGCCCGCCATGAGCCGGTCCATGCCCTTTTCGATGATCTTTTCCGTGCGGGTGTCGATGGAGCTGGTGGCTTCGTCCAGGATGAGCACCGGTGGATTGGCACAGGCCGCCCGGGCAATGTTCAAAAGCTGCCGCTCGCCCTGGCTGAGATTGCCGCCGTCGCCGGAGAGCACCGTCTGATAGCCGTGGGGCAGATGGCGGATAAACGCATCGGCACCCGCCAGCCGGGCGGCCGCCTCCACCTCCTCGTCGGTGGCCTCCAGCCGGCCATAGCGGATGTTGTCCGCCACGGTGCCGGTGAACAGGTGGGTATCCTGAAGCACCACGCCCAGGGACCGGCGCAGGGAATCCTTTTCAATGTCCCGCACATCGATGCCGTCATAGGTGATGGTGCCGGACTGGATCTCGTAAAAGCGGTTGATGAGATTGGTGATGGTGGTCTTACCGGCGCCGGTGGAGCCTACGAAGGCGATCTTCTGGCCGGGCTTTGCAAAGAGGGAGATATCGTGGAGAACGGTCTTCCGGGGATCGTAGCCAAACACCACGTGGTCGAACCGCACATCGCCCCGGACGCTCACCAGCGTGCCATCAGGCTTTTTCCAGGCCCAGGCGCCGGTGTCGAAGTCCGCCTCTGTCAGCTGACCGGAGCGGTCCTCCGCGACCCGCACCAGCGTCACCTTCCCCTCGTTGGTCTCCGGCTCCTCCTCCATGACCTCAAAAATGCGCTCGGCGCCGGCCACGGCGGAGAGAATGGTATTCACCTGCTGGGAAATCTGGTTCAGGGGCTGGCTGACCTGCTTCGTGTACTGCAAAAAGGCCGCCAGGCCGCCCAGATCGCCGCTACGGATGGCCAGGATGGCACCCACGCAGCATGTGATGGCATAGTTCACATGGCTCAGGTTGCCCATGGCGGGAGGCATCATGCCGGCGTAGATCTGGGCCAGAGTGCCGGCTCTGCGGTAGGCCTCGTTCCGCTGGCGGAAGCCCTCTTTGGCGGCCTCCTCGTGATTAAAGACCTTGATGACCTTCTGACCCTCGATCATCTCCTCGATATAGCCGTTCACCTCGCCGATGGCCTTTTGCTGGGCGGCAAAGTAGCGGCGGCTGCGGCTGCCCACTGCCTTTACCACCAGCAGCATGACCGCCAGCATCAAAAAGGTGATGGCCGTCAGGATGGGGCTCAGCACGATCATCATGGCGATAATTCCCAGAAAGGTCAGCGAGCAGGAGATGAGGCTTGCAAAGCTGTTGTTCAGAGCCTCGGACACCGTGTCGATATCGTTGGTGTAGCGGCTCATGAGCTCGCCGTGGGTATGGGTGTCGAAATACCGCAGGGGCAGCCGCTGCATTTTGTCGAACAGGTCCTCCCGGATCTTAGCCACGGTGTTCTGGGACACGTGGACCATGATGCGGGCATAGGCATAGGAGCAGGCGGCGCCCGTCACATAGACCGCCGCCATGACGCAAAGCATCTTGGCAAGGCCCGAGAAATCGCCAGGGAGGATATAGTCGTTGATGATGGGCTTGAGCAGGTAGGAGCCGCCCACATTGCAGGCGGAGCTGATGACCAGCAGGACCACCACCAGCACCAGCAGGGCCTTGTACCGCCCCAAATAGCGCATCAGTTTACGCAGGGTTCCCCGCAGGTCCTTGGGCTTTTGAAAACCTCCCCGGGGACCATGGCCGGGACCATGAGGGCCAGGTCCGGGACCGCCGGGACGAATCGCTTTGTTCTCAGCCACCGATGCTCACTCCTTCCTGCTGGGACTCATACACTTCCCGATAAATATCGCAGCTGGCCATCAGCTGCCGGTGATCGCCCTGGGCCACCACGCGGCCGCCGTCCATCACCAGGATCAGGTCCGCATCACAGACAGACGCCACCCGCTGGGCGATGATGATCTTGGTGGTATCTTTCAGTTCATTGGCAAAGGCTGCACGGATCTTGGCGTCCGTGGCGGTGTCCACAGCGCTGGTGGAATCGTCCAGAATGAGCACCTTGGGCTGCTTCAAAATGGCCCGGGCGATGCACAGCCGCTGCTTTTGTCCGCCGGAGACATTGACGCCTCCCTGCCCCAGGTCGGTATCCAGGCCGTCGGGCATTCTCTCCAGGAACTCATCGGCACAGGCGGCCCGGCAGGCGGCCCAAAGCTGCTCCTCCGTGGCGTTGGGATCGCCCCACAGAAGGTTTTCCCGGATGGTACCGGAGAACAGGATGTTCTTTTGCAGCACCACGGAAACCTGCTCCCGCAGGTGCTCCAGGCAGTAGTCCTTCACCGAGCGGCCGCCCACGGACACAGTGCCCTCGTCCGCCTCGTACAGACGGGGGATCAGGGACACCAGCGTGGTCTTGGCGCTGCCGGTGCCGCCCAGGATGCCCACGGTCTGGCCGGAGGCAATGTGGAGGTTTACATCCCGCAGCACCCACTCCGGGCTCTCCGGATTGTATCGGAAGGAGACATGGTCAAAGTCGATACTGCCGTCGGCTACCTGGGCCTCCGGGTCAGCGGACGCATCGGTAATGGCGGGGACCTCGTCCAGCACCTCCACGATACGCTTGGCGCAGGCCACGGAACGGGTCATCATCATAAAGATCATGGAGACCATCATCAGCGACATCATGATCTGGGTGATATAGGTGAAATATGTCATGAGCTTGCCGGTCTCCAGAGTGCCGGCGTAGACCATTTTTCCGCCGAACCACATGACGGCAATAATGGTGCCGTAGACGATGAGCATCATGATGGGCATGTTGATGACCACCATGCCGAAGGCCTTTTGCGAGGTCTCCTTCAAGCCCCGGTTGCGCTTTGCAAATTTCTCCCGCTCATGGTCCTCCCGGACGAAGGATTTCACCACCCGAATGCCCGTTAGATTCTCCTGCACCACCAGGTTCAGCGCATCCGTCCGCTCCTGAAGGGCGCGGAACAGGGGGCTGGCCTTGGAGAGGATCAGCGCCACCGCTCCCCCCAGCAAAGGCAGCGCCACCAGGAACACGCTGCTCAGTTGGAGACTGATGCGGATGGAGAGGATCAGCGCGGAGACCAGCATTACCGGTGCCCGCACCAAAAGGCGCATGCCCATCATCAGCGTCATCTGCATACTGTTGACATCGTTGGTCAAACGAGTTACCAAAGACGCCGTGGAAAATTTCTCGATGTTGGAGAAGGCAAATTCCTGGATGTGGTCATACTCCGCAGTGCGGAGATTGGCGCCGAAGCCCTGGCCGGCCACAGCGGAAAACGCCGCGCTGCCCAGACCGAAGGACAAAGAGACAATGGCCATAAGGACCATGAGTACTCCCTTTTTCAAAATGTAAGACTGGTTGCCGGAAGCGATACCCACATCCACGATATCGCTCATTACCAGCGGGATCAGCAACTCGAAAACGGCCTCGGCGGCACTGCACACGATGCCCGCCAGGATCCATGTCCAGTACTGCTTTGCATAAGGCCACAGTTTTTTCAGCATGTCATTTGATCCTCCTCGAGATTTTGCGTGACCCGACCCAGCAAGGAACAGAAGGTCTCCAGCTCCTCCGCCGTCAGGCCCCGACCAATGACCGTCTCCACCTCCTGAAAGCTCCGCTGCGTTTGCTCCTGGAGTGCCAGACCTTTTTCCGTGATGGTGATGAGCCGACGGCGTGCGTCGCTGCCGCTGACCGTCCGCTCTACCAGCCCCTTGTCCACCATGCGGTCCAAAACCCCGTTGGCAGTGGAGGGTTTCACCCGCAGGTGGGCCGTCACTTCACACTGGGGTGCCTGTTTGCCGCGGAAGCACAGATACATCAGCACATGACTCTGCGCCGGTGTCATCTCATACCGGGACATGCGGGCGTCCATGCTGGCCCTGGCAAGATGGGCCACCCGACCCAGAGCCGGTCCCAGCGCGTCGCTGCAGATCATAAGATTTCCTCCTCATTTACTTAGTGTACTAAAAATTAGCACGCTAAATATTACCACAGTCCGTGCACCCTGTCAATGCGCAGATTCGTGATATTTTTTGAACGGTTTGTGAACAAAAACGTGAAGTTTTCAAGGGTTGTAAACAAATTGTGAAGCTTGGCGTTCTGCCGTTGACTTTCGCTTTTTCTGCCTGTATGATGAATTCATCAAGCAGGAACGCTTGTGATCCAAACATTTTCCCTCTCCTTTCTCTATATCATACAGGAAAGCGGGTGGCCGAATGGCCACCCGCTTTCCTGTATTTTTTCATTATATCCGATACCCCAGCAGACGGGAAATATTCTCCGCCGTCTGGCGGACCTCCCGGATCATGAATTCCTCGTCCTCTTTCATCCGGTAGTCGGGACCGGAAATGCTCACTGCCGCCTGAATTTTCCGGTTCATATCATAAACGGGCGCCGCCACGCAAATGAGGCCTGCCTCGATCTCACCATTGTCCATGGCATAGCCCTTCAGTCGAGCCTGGACCAGCTCACCCCGCAGCTTCTTCGGGTCGGTGATGGTGTTTTCCGTCAGGGGCTTCGCCTTCCGGCTCATCCAATCACAGTAGTCATCAATGTACTCCGCCTTCTGCCCCGCCAGCATGACCTTGCCGCTGCTGGTGGCATAGGCCGGCACCCGGCCGCCGATCCGGGTATTACAGACGATGGAACGGTGGGTCTCCACCTTATCCAAATAAAAGATATCGTGTTCCAGCAGCACGCTGAGATTGATGGTCTCCTTCACAGTGTCACTGAGGTGCTCCAGCTCCGTGCGTGCTACCCGGCGCAGGTCCGACTGGCCCAGGATGGCGCTGGCCAGCAGCATCAGCCGGGGCCCCACCCGGTAGCTCTTACGGACGGGATCCTGCACCAAATATTGACGGTCCGTCAACGTGGATACCTGGCGGAACACCGTGGTGGTGGGCAGGTCCAAATGGTCCACCAGCTCCTTCAGCGTCCATTCGGTCTCCCTGTCCATGAAACACTCCAGGATCTGTAAGGCTCGGAGGATACTGGATACTTGCTCTTTCGCCATAATTTTCTCTTCCTTTCGTGCAAAATGCTCATTTTTCAAAGTTGCTTGACAAATACTTGACAAGTAACATGGGAAAGTCTATGATGAGTATACCATAAGACTGGCAGCTTGTGAATATTTTTATCATATTTTTATGGAATCTTATTCCGCATAATGGAAACCACCAGTCGTTACGTACTTTCTCTCTCCTTGCCAGCCGCCGCGCCGGCTGAACTATGATTTCAGAAAGGAAATGAAACATGAGCAAGAAAATCGTTGTCATGGACGGTAATACAGCTGCTGCTCACGTGGCTTACGCCTTTACGGAAGTCGCGGCCATTTACCCCATCACGCCCTCCTCTCCCATGGCGGAGAAGGTGGACGAGTGGTCCGCCAAGGGCCGGAAAAACCTGTTCGGCTCCACCGTGGACGTGATCCAGATGCAGTCTGAGGCTGGCGCCGCCGGCACCTGCCACGGCTCCCTGCAGGCCGGTGCCCTGACCACCACCTTCACCTCCTCCCAGGGCCTGATGCTGATGATCCCTGCCATGTACGCCATGGGCGGCCAGTTCCTCCCCAGCGTCATGCACATCGCCTCCCGCGTGGTCACCTCCAACCACCACTCCATTTTCGGTGACCACACTGACTTCATGACCTGCCGCATGACCGGCTACGCCATGCTGATGTCCTCCTGTCCCCAGGAGGCTATGGACCTGGGCGCTGTGGCCCACCTGTCCGCCATCAGCGGCAAGTACGCCTTCATGCACTGCTTTGACGGCTTCCGCACCTCCCATGAGATGCAGCGCATCGAGGCTCTGGACTACGAGGACCTGCGGGGCCTGATCGACCAGGAGGCCCTGAAAGAGTTCCGCCGCCACTCCCTGAACCCCGAGCACCCCACCAACCGGGGCAACAATGTCAACCCCGACATTTATTTCCAGTGCAAGGAGGGCGCCAACGAAAAGGCCGCCTCTGTGCCTGACACCGTCCAGCACTATATGGACGAGATCAACAAGCTCACCGGCCGGGACTACAAGCTGTTCAACTACTACGGCGCTCCCGACGCGGAGGAGGTCATCGTGGTGATGTGCTCCGCCTCCGAGACTGTGAAGGAGACCGTGGATTATCTGAACGCCCAGGGCCGCAAGGTGGGCCTGGTGCAGATCCACCTGTACCGTCCCTTCTCCGTGAAGCACTTCGCCGCCGCTATCCCCGCCACGGTCAAGAAGATCGCTGTGCTGGACCGCTCCAAGGAGACCGGCTCCGTGGGCGAGCCCGTGTATCTGGATGTGGTCACCGCCCTGAATCAGGCTGGCCGCGGCGACATCCGCGTGGTGGGTGGCCGCTATGGCCTCTCCTCCAAGGACACTACCCCTGGCCAGATCATCGCCGTCTATGACAATCTGAAGCAGGAAAACCCCAAGAACAGCTTCACCATCGGCATCAACGACGATGTGACCCACACCTCCCTGTCTTACCGTGAAGTGGAGTTCAACCATCCCGGCGAGGTCTCCTGCAAAATCTGGGGTCTGGGCGGCGACGGCACTGTAGGCGCCAACAAGAACGCCATTTCCACCATCGGTCTGGTGGCCAACAAGTATGCCCAGGCGTACTTCTCCTATGACTCCATGAAGTCCGGCGGCCTGACCCAGAGCCACCTGCGCTTCGGCGACCAGCCCATCCGCTCCACCTACCTGGTGTCCTCCGCGGACTTCGTGGCGGTCCATGCCCCCACCTACGTCAACAAGTACGACACCACCGAGGACCTGAAGGAGGGCGGCACCTTCCTGCTGAACTGCCCCTGGAGCGTGGAGGAGCTGGAGACCCGCCTGCCCGGCAAGATGAAGCGTGACCTGGCCCGTAAGCACGCCAACTTCTACATCATCGACGCCTCCAAGCTGGCCGTTTCCGTGGGCCTGGGCGCCAACCGCACCAACAGCATCCTGCAGGCCGCCTTCTTTGCCCTGACCAAGGTCATTCCCCTGGACATGGCTGTGGAGGACATGAAGAAGAACAACTACAACTCCTACTTCAAGAAGGCCGGTCAGGCCATCGTGGACAAGAACAACGCCGCCGTGGACGCCGGTATCAGCGCCGCCGTGAAGGTGGACATCCCCGCCTCCTGGGCCGACGCTGCCGATACCCCCATGGCGGAGCCCGTGGGCGCTACCCAGTTTGTCAAGGACATCGTGATCCCCATGGACCGCCAGAAGGGCGACAAGCTGCCCGTGTCCGTGTTCAAGAAGCACGGCGTGCTGGACGGCACCTGGGAGAACGGCACCTCCGCCTTCTCCAAGCGCGGCGTTGCCACCAAGGTGCCCAAGTGGAACGCTGAGAGCTGTATCCAGTGCAACCGCTGCGCCATGTGCTGCCCCCACGCCGCCATCCGTCCCGTGCTGCTGACCGAGGAGGAGAAGGCCCAGGTGCCCGCTTCCTTCGTCACCGTGCCCGCCAAGGGTCTGGGCAAGGACGCTCCCGCCTACTTCTTCCGCATGCAGATCTCTCCCTATGACTGCCTGGGCTGCGGCGTGTGCCTGACCGCCTGCCCCGCCAACAAGAATGAGAAGACCGCCGACGCTCTGGTCATGACCCCCTTCGAGGAGATGAAGCCCGAGCAGGAGAACTTCGACAAGGTGGCCATGAACGATGCCTACCTGAAGAAGGACGTCATCAACAGCAAGACCGTCAAGAACATGCAGTTCGCCAAGCCCTACTTCCAGTTCTCCGCCGCCTGCGCCGGCTGCGCCGAGACTACCTACATCAAGCTGCTGAGCCAGATGGTGGGCGACCGGATGTACGCCGGCAACGCCGCGGGCTGCTCCTCCGCCATCTCCGGCGGCGCGCCCATCCTGCCCTACTGCAAGGACAGCCAGGGCCACGGCCCCGCCTGGGAGCACTCCCTGTTTGAGGACAACGCCGAGTTCGCCTACGGCTTCTTCCACGCCCAGGACGCCATCCGCAAGGAGCTGCTCATCCGTCTGGACAGCATCAAGGAGTCCGGCATCGCCGTTCTTGCCATCGACGACTACCAGGCCAACTGGAACGACGGCAAGAAGTCCCGCGCTGTGTCCGACGCTCTGATCGCCGCCCTGGAGGCCGCTGAGCAGACCGAGGACGTGAAGTACATCCTGGAGAACAAGGAGTACCTCGCCAAGAAGTCCGTATGGGCCATCGGCGGCGACGGCTGGGCCTACGACATCGGCTTCGGCGGTATTGACCATGTGATGGCCCAGAACCGGGATGTGAACCTGCTGGTCCTGGATACCGAGGTGTATTCCAACACCGGCGGACAGTCCTCCAAGGCCACCCCCACCTCCGCCGTGGCCAAGTTCGCCGCCGGCGGCAAGCAGGTGGCCAAGAAGGACCTGGGCGCCATCCTCATGAGCTATGGCTATGTGTACGTGGCCCAGGTGGCCATGGGCTATGACCAGGCCCAGACCCTGAAAGCCCTGCGGGAGGCCGAGGCCTATCCCGGCCCCTCCATCGTCATCTGCTACTGCCCCTGCCTGGAACAGCACATCAAGGCCGGCATGGGCTGCTCTCAGGACGAGATGAAGAAGGCCGTGGAGTGCGGCTACTGGCACCTGTACCGCTATGATCCCCGCCGGGCAGCTGAGGGCAAGAACCCCTTCCAGCTGGATTCTCCCGAGCCGGACACCGGCAAGCTCATGGACTTCCTCATGGGCGAGAACCGTTTCGCCTCTCTGAAAAACAACTTCCCCGAGAAGGCCGAGGCCCTGTACACCAAGGAGATCGCCGACGTAAAGGCCCGGTACGCCAAGTACCGCAAGATGGCCGAGGACTGATTTTCCAATCTCTTTTAAAAGCGCGTCCGTCCCGGGCAGCAGTCCGGGGCGGACGCGCTTTTTGCAACACGCGGTTGCATCGGCGGAAAAACTCCCGGAAAAAGTGATGTTCTCCGGCGCAAAAATACGGTATACTGCTGGTGGGAGGGGCCCATATGAACCACGACTTTGCACAGAATCTGCTGCGCCTGCGAAAATCCCGGGGGCTGACCCAGGAGCAGCTGGCGGGACAGCTGGGCGTTTCGCCCCAGTCTGTTTCCAAATGGGAAAACTGTCAGTCTTACCCGGATATCGAGCTGCTGCCCCGCCTGGCGGCGGCCTTTTCCGTCAGGATCGACGCCCTGCTGGGCTACCGGTCGGAAAAGCTCCGTACCTCCCAGTACGAGAGCAAATACCGGGACCCGGCCTATTACTGGGGCAACGATGTCTGGAGCGGCTGTTACGAAGTGCTGCGGCTCATGCCGCCGGTGCGGCCCCTGCGGCTGCTGGATGTAGGCTGCGGCGAGGGACAGGCGGCGGTGTTTTTCGCCCGGAACGGCTACACGGTCTCCGCCTTTGACGTGACCGCCAGCGGCATCGAAAAAGGGCGCCAGCTGGCGGACCTCCACCGGACGGAGGTGGATTTTTTCCAGGCGGACCTGCTGAACTACCAGCCGGAGAGCATCTTCGACATCGTCTTCTCCAGCGGCGTCCTCCAGTATATTCCCCCCACGGAACGCCGCCGGGTACTGGATGGCTACAAGGCCCACACCGCCGTGGGCGGCATCCACGTGCTGAACGTATTCGTGGACAAGCCCTTTTTGCCGGTGCCGCCGGATTGGGAGGAGGGGGAGGCCTTCTGGTCCTCTGGGGAGCTGCTCTCCTGCTATGCCGACTGGAAGATAGAACAGCTGGAGGAACGGATCTTTGACTGTGACAGCAGCGGCATCCCCCACCAACACTGTATGGATGTGCTCATTGCCCGCAAAATGGTATAAATCAGGGAGACCCGCGGCATAGCCGCGGGCTTTCTTTTCCATTTTTACGGCGGACAATCTTCGAAGGGATATGGAAGATTTTCATAGAATATCCATTCCCGGTTCCGTACTCCGCTGTCTGCTTTCACAAATTTCCTGGGAAGCAGAATGGTGGGTTGACGCTGTCCGCTCTTTTTATATAACATATAGTTATAACTTGTGGTCAGTATTTTTGATAAATCATCTTCAATAGAAAGAAGGACAACTCCCATGAACCATCTGCAAAATGCAGGCTTCGCCACCCGCCAGATCCATGCCGGCAAGGAAAAGAACAGCGCCGGTGCCCTCTCCACTCCCATCTACCAGACCTCCACCTTCGCCTTTGACACGGTGGAGCAGGGCGGCGCCCGTTTCGCCGGCCAGGAGAGCGGCTACATCTATACCCGCCTGGCCAACCCCTCCCTGCTGCAGGTAGAGGAGAAGCTGGCGGCCCTGGAGGGCGGCGAGGCCGCTCTTGCCACCGCCTCCGGCATGGGTGCCGTGTCCGCTACCCTTTGGAGCCTGGTGGAAGCCGGTGATGAGATCGTGGCCGATGAGACCCTGTACGGCTGCACCTTCACCCTGCTGACCCACGGCCTGACCAAGTTCGGCGTGAAGGTCACCCTGGTGGATATGTCCGACGCGGAGAACGTGAAAAAGGCCCTGACCCCCAAGACAAAGGTGGTCTATTTTGAGACGCCCTGCAACCCAACTTTGAAGCTGGTGGACATTCAGGCCGTGGCCGAGACCGCCCACGCCTATAATTCCGCCATTCAGGTGGTGACGGACAACACCTTCTGCTCCCCCTACCTGCAGCGCCCCTTGGAATTGGGCGCCGACATCGTGGTCCACAGCGCCACCAAGTACATCAATGGCCACAGCGACGTCATCGCCGGCTTCATCGTGGGCACCCGGGAATTTATCGAAACCTGCCGTTCCACCGGCCTGAAGGACATGACCGGCGCCGTTATGAGCCCCTTTGACGCCTTCCTCATCGCCCGGGGCCTGAAGACCCTGGACATCCGCATGGACCGCCACTGTGCCAACGCCCGGAAGGTGGCGGAGTTCTTCCGCAGCCATCCCGCCGTGGACAAGGTCTACTATCCCGGCTTTGAGGACTTCCCCGGCCACGACATCGCCAAAAAGCAGATGAAGGACTTTGGCGGCATGGTCTCCATTGAGCTGAAGGCCGACCGCGCCGCCACCGCCGCCGCCCTGAACAAGCTGGAGCTGTGCACCATCGCCGTGTCCCTGGGCGGTGCCGAGACCCTGGTGGAGCACGCAGCCTCCATGACCCACTCCACCTACACCCCCGAGGAGCTGGCCGCCTCCAACATCTCCGAGGGTCTGGTGCGCATCAGCATCGGTCTGGAAGACCCCGAGGATGTGATCGCCGATTTCAAGCAGGCTCTGGACACCCTGCTGTAAGGTTTCCCCATCCGTCCGGTGCCGGCGCTTTCGCACCGGCACCTTCTTTCATACCATTAGTCTCTTTCTTCATGTTTCACGAAAATGCATTGACTTTTTCGCATGGCACAGTATAATAGTCGGCGTGACACGCCGCCCGGTGCGGCAGCAAAACAGGAGCGTATCTGCCATGAAGACAGAGAACACGGAACAGTTTTTAAATTTCTGCTGCGAAATAGGCCGGCAGCTCATCCAAAACGGCGCTGAGATCTACCGGGTGGAGGATTCCATCAACCGCCTCATGACCGCTTACGGCTACACGGACACGGAAGTGTTCGCCATTCCCGCCAGCGTCATTTTGAACATTCTGGACGATGGCCACAACTACACGAAAGCCATCCGCATTCACTCCTCCTTCATCAACCTGGACAAGCTGGAGCGGCTGAACAGCCTGTGCCGCCAGGTCTGCCGGGAAACGCCCCCTCCTGACCAGGCTTTTGCGCAGCTCCGGGCCATTGCAGCGGCCTCTGGCTATCCCCAGTGGGGCAGCTATCTGGCCCACGGCTTTGTGGCGGTGTTTTTCACGCTGTTCTGGGGCGGTGTTCCCCTGGATGCTTTCTTCGCCTTTGCCTGCGGCGTGGCCGTCAAGGCGGCCTCCAGTTCCCTGAGCCGTATGAACACCAATATTTTCTTCACCTACGTCTGCGCCAGCATGGCCATGGTACTGCCGCCGCTGGCGCTGGTCTATCTGGGTGTACCGGTGCATATGGACAAGATCGTCATCGGCGCCATCATGCTGTTGGTGCCCGGCATCGCCATCACCAATGTGATCCGGGATGTGCTGGCCGGCGATTTTTTGACGGCGCTGACCAAATTGGCCGAGGTACTCATCATCTCCATGGCGCTGGCGTTGGGCATCGCCATTCCCGTTGGTATGGCTCGGCTGCTTCTGGGGGTGGTCTGACATGCGGTTTTTACCTTGTCTGTACGCCTTTTTGGGCTGCATAAGCTTCTGCTTCATTTTTCAGGTGCGAAAGCCCCTGTTCATTTTCCTGTGCAGTGCCATCGGCGCCGTTTCCTGGGGCGTGTACCTGCTGGCGGAGCCTTTGGGCTCTGATGCGGTGCGGTGCTTTGTAGCCACCATTGTGGTGTCCGCCCTGGCGGAGCTGCTGGCCCGGCTGCGGAAGGCCCCCGCCACCATCTTCTTAGTCATCGGCATCATCCCTCTGGTACCCGGCGGCGGACTGTACTACACCATGGACTACCTGCTGGACAAAAATTTCCCCATGTTTTCCCAGGTTGGGCTGCAAACCGCCTCCACCGCCGCGGCCATCGCCGTGGGCGCCTCCATGGTCACCTCCATTGTCCGGATGTTCACCTGGCGCAAGCGTCCCCCAAATGACACCTGAAAAAAGGACCCCACGGCCGGCGGCCGTGGGGTCCTTTTTTCAGGTATCATCAATAGCCAGTCTTTTTGGCGCCCGGCTGGCCGTAGCTCTTGAAACGCTCCATCACATCCGCCATCTCCTCATCGGAGAGGATGTTGGGCTTGCCGATGCACATGGCCCGGTACTGGAGCTCCGCGATGTACTCCATGTTGCAGGCCAGGCCGTAAGCGCTCTTGATGTCCTTGCCGCAGGTCACCAGGCCGTGGTTGCCCAGCAGCACGGCGTTGCTTTCGCCGCAGACCTCAATGGCAGCCTCCGCCAGTTCCAGCGTGCCGAAGGGATAGTAGGGCGCGCAGGGCACCGTGGCTACACCGGTATCGCCGATGACATAGTGGACAGCCCGGATAGGCTGGCCCAGCACGGCGAAGGTGGTGCAGTACATGGAGTGGGTATGGACCACTGCCCGGGTCTCGGGCTTATGCTTATAAAACGTGGTATGCAGGCCCCATTCACTGGAGGGCTTGCGGGCGCCGTCCACGATATTGGCCTCCAGGTCCGTGATGACCACATCCTCAGGCTGGGTGGAAAAATAATCCATGCCGGAGGGGCTGATGGCCATAAGGCCCTTTTCCGCGTTATAAATGCTGATATTGCCGCTGGTACCGGTGCTCAGCCGGGCGGCGCTCATTTTCTTGCCGTATTCAACGACCAGGTCTCTTTCTTCCTGCATCAACATATCCAGTTCCTCCTAATCATTTCACAGTGGGGGGAAAGTCTCAATAGAACACTTTAGCTTCCGTGTCAAAGTACTGGTTCAGCACATAGGGCACATACACACCCTTATCCGTGACCACACCGGAGATCAGGTGGGGCGGAACCACATCGAAGGAGGGATAAATGGCCTTCACCTGAGACAAGGTGTTGGGGATGCCCCGGTAGGAGAGGACCTGACTGGGGTCCCGCATCTCGATAACGATGTCGTCCTTGCTCCTTTTGTCCCGGTCGGGGATGCCGGTGACATAGTAGGGCACGCCGAAGTACTTGGCCAGGATGGCGATCTGGAAGGTGCCGATTTTGTTGGCAATATGGCCGTCCCGGGCGATGGAGTCCGCCGCGGAGGTGAACACATCGATGTGCTCCCGCTCCATGGAGTAGGCCACCATGTTGTCAGTGATGACCGTGGTATCAAAGCCCATCTGGGCAAAGCAGCTGGAGGTCAGCCGGGCGCCCTGGAGATAGGGCCGGGTCTCCGCACAGAACACCCGGAAGTCCTTGTTCTGCTTGCGGGCGGCACGCATGACGGTGCCAATGATGGTCTCGCCGAAGCACTGGGTCAAAATGGTGCCGTTGTTGGGGATGAGCTCCGCCAGCCGGTCGCCCACGATTTGCATGGTGCTGTACCGGCGGTTCAGGGACTCCACCGTGTTTTCCACGATGGCGCTGATGGGATCTCTCCCCTCGGCCAGGGCCTGGGCTGCCACATCCACGCAGCGGTTGGTGATCTGACCGTAGCGGTTGGCGGTAGTGGGCCGGGCGTGGGACAGGTCATAGGAGGCCTGCTTCAAAAAGACCACCTGCTCCGCCTCCGCCTTGTCCCGCACCTGCCAGGCAGCCAGGGCCATGCCCATGCCCACAGCGGTGTAAGGACCGGCACTCTGGGTCACCATGTCGGTGATGGCCTGGGCCACCTCCCGGTAATCCGTGCACTCCACAAAGCGGACCTCCGTGGGATAGACCCGCCGGTCCAGAATGCGGACCTTGCCATTGTCATACCACGCCACATTTTCGTACTGCAGCAGGAAGGGCATATCATTGTCCATGCGTACCATATCCGTATCTCCTTTATCGTAAGTGTGACGCGGAAATTCCCCTCCCGCGCCCTGTGCCGCCAGACACGCCGCCGTTTTGCGGCAGTCAGCCGGCGGTTCCTGTGCGGTATTGTCCATTTTATTTTCCAGTTTTTGCGGACATTCAAATATTACAACAATTTTGGACATTTTTCAACAGCGTATCTGTCTTTTTTCATAAAATTTTCAGCTTCATCGATGATTATTTATTTGTTTTATTGATTTTATGTTTTCTTTTGTTGTTTTTTGTTGATGCAGATATTCATCTGACTGATTTGCTGATTTTGTGATGCTGAGTGCCTGTTTCAGCTGAAGTTAATCGTTTTCGACGAGTTTTCTCTTTCTCAAAGAAGCATCTTGACATTCCGCGCCCTGAATTGTATAGTCGAAAGCAATCGGTTAACCGAACAGATCCCCATACCGCCCTTGCGGCTTGGCAGCTTTGCGCAGGCGGTTTTTTCAGTGGGGAGACCAGTAGAAGGATGGAGGTACATCATGGAAAACCAGATCAAGCGCATCGGTGTTCTGACCAGCGGCGGCGATGCTCCCGGCATGAACGCGGCCGTCCGTGCGGTGGTGCGGTCCGCGGTAGGCCGCGGCATCGACTGCATCGGCATCCGCAGAGGCTGGAACGGCCTCATCAACAGCGATTTCATCCACATGAACGCTTCCAGCGTCAGTCACATCATCAACAAGGGCGGCACCATGCTGTACACCGCCCGCAGCGAGGAATTTATGGAGTCTTCCGGCCGGGCCAAGGCGCTGGCCACCTGCAAGCTGCTGGGACTGGACGGCATCGTTGCCATCGGCGGCGACGGTACCTTCCGGGGCGCCCTGGCCCTCAGCCGTCAGGCGGCTGAGAACGGCCACCATTTACAGGTGGTGGGCGTACCTGCCACCATCGACAACGACATTGGCTGCTCCCACTACACCATAGGCTTTGACACCGCCTGCAACACCGCCGTGGAATGCATCGACAAGCTGCGGGACACCATGCAGTCCCACGAGCGCTGCTCCGTGGTGGAGGTCATGGGCCGTCACGCCGGCTATCTGGCTTTGTATGTGGGCATTGCCGTGGGCGCCACCGCCGTCCTCATTCCGGAGCGGGAGCTGGACTTTGACCGGGACATCGTGGAACAGATTCGCCGTGCCCGCCTGGCTGGCACCACCCATTACATGATCGTGGTGGCCGAGGGTGTCGCCAGCGCCATGGATATCGCCAAGCGCATCCAGGAGGAAATCGGCATCGATCCCCGTGTCACGGTGCTGGGCCACATCCAGCGGGGCGGCTCCCCCTCCGCCCGGGACCGGGAGACCGCCAGCCGCATGGGCTACGAGGCTGTGAAGGTCCTGGCCGAAAGCCGGGGCAACCGCATCATCGCCACCCAGGACGGCCGTATCGTGGACCTGGACATGGAGGAGGCCCTTCAGATGACCAAGACCTTCGATATGGAGCGCTACCAGGTGCTGGAGGCCATGACCAACCGCAAAGACATTCTGTAAGCAAACGCTTGAAAGCCGCCGGAGAGGACTCTCTCCGGCGGCTTTTTTCAACTCTTCCGTCTGTTAAACCGCAGTCTCGGTCAGATAGTCCACCGCGAACTGTGCCATGACGGCGGCGCCTCTTTGCAGCACATCCTCATCCACGGTGTAAGCCTCGTGGTGGTTGGTGTAAACTATGCCCTTTTCCCGGTTCCGCCCGCCCACAAAGGCGAAAAAGCTGGGCACCTGGGTCCCCAGGATGGAAAAATCCTCACTGCTCATCAGCGGCGGCAGGCAGCCCACCGCCTCCTCCCCGTATAGCTTCACCACAGCCTCCCGGGCAATGCGGTTGAGCTGCGGGTCCTCGTTGATGACCGGCGGCGTCTTATACTCATATTCCAGCCGGGCGGCGGTACCGAAGGCCTCCGCGGTGGAGGTGACGATCCGCCGCATCTGACGCTCCACCTGGTCCCCCTTCAAAAAGGTCCGTACCGTACCCTCCATGACGGCTTCTCCGGGGATCACGTTCCAGCAGTTGCCGCCGTGGATGGAGGCAATGGTCAGCACCAGGGGATTCAGCGGGTCATTCATCCGGGAGACGCACTGCTGCAAGCTGGTTGCAATGGTGCAGGCCACCATGATGGGGTCCAGGCCCAAGTGAGGTGCGGAACCGTGGGCCGACCGGCCCTCCACCCGGATGGTAAAGCGGTGGCTGCACGCCATGCGGTTGCCCGGAGACACATCCACCAAAGGCGCGTCCAGTGTGCCCCAAATGTGGGCACCGTACAGGGCGTCTACTCCCTCCAGGGCATGCTCCCGCAGCATCCACCCCGCCCCGGCGGCGATCTCCTCCGCCGGCTGAAAAATGAGCTTCACGCTGCCGGCAAGCTCCGCCCGCACATTCTGGAGCATCCGTGCCGCGCCCAGCAGCATGGCAATGTGGCTGTCATGACCGCAGGCGTGCATACAGCCGTTCGTGGAGGCAAAGGGCAGCCCCCTCCCGCACCGGAAGGCCGTCAATGTCCGCCCGCAGGGCAACAGTCCTGCCGGGCCGGCCGCCCCGGAGCATAGCGGTCATACCGAAGCAGTCCCGCAGCTCCGTGATCTCCATAATGCCCATTGCTTCCAGGTCTTTTCGGATCTGCCGCCGGGTCTGCTCCTCCTGTCCGGACAGCTCCGGGTTGGCGTGGTAATACCTGCGGCGCTCCACGATATATTTTTCGTATTTCTGTGCCAATGCCTTGATGTCCACTGCTGCCGCTCCCTTCCGCTCTGCCGCAATTTCTTTCAGTATACAGGAACCACCCTGCCCCCGTAAAGTACGGCACCACATTCTTTCAAAAATGCCGGAGGGCGACAGCCCTCCGGCGTTAGTCTCATGTCTCCCCATTCACAACATCCGCGATAAACTGCGCCACATAGCGGGTCAGTGCTACGCGGCAATCGCAAAGACCGTGGCCGGTGGGCAACACTGTCATCCGCTGGATGGCAGCGGTGGGATGGGCCTCCAGCATGCGCCACAGGGGCAGGAACATCTCCTCCAGCGGGGCAAGGGTATCCAGTGCACCCTCCACACAACAGAGGTTCTGGTCCTTCACCGCGTCAAAGGATTTTTCAAAATCGTACTCTCCCACGCGGGCCTCGATATCCCGGAAAAAGACCTCCTCATCGTAGCCGGTCAGGTTATATCCGGCGGGCAGCAGCGCCCGAAGCTGATCAGGCCGTCCATTCCGGATCAGGCGGGTGGAATCAAAGGGGGTCATCAGGATCAGTCCCCGCAGCCACGGCAGCTTCCGGCAGGCGTTCAGCGTCGTGTTGCCGCCCATGCTGTGTCCGCCCAGAAATACGCAGTCCGGGTCCGTGTGGAATTTCTCGCAAAACTCCGGTGTGCGCACATACTCCGCCACGGCCAAGGCATCCTCCACACAGTGGGACACCAGGTAATTGCCCTGGCTGCCCCAGGCGCCCCGGTGGTGCGGCGTCAGCACCACGCACCCGACCCGGCGCAGGGCATGGACCAAATCATCATTCCGGGCAGTACCGGGATAGCCATGGGTCAGGATGACACAGGGTCTGGGCTCGGCATAGCCGCCGTCCGGCCACATGATCTGGCCATAAATGTGGCTGCCGCCGCTGACCACATCCAGGGCGTCATAATCTGCCGGAGCCACATGTTCCTGTACGAGGCGGTCCTCAAAGAGATATTCCAACTGAATCCGTTTCATTGCGCCGCACCTCCTGCTTCAGGGATCACGCCAGTCAAACATATTGTCATTTTTACCAATCCTTTTTGTAAAGACATTTGTTTCCGCACAAGAAATTTTTATCCTGCGTGGCTTTTTGTCTCCCTGTCAAGCGGCTGTTTTCCCCTCCAGCAGTCCTGCTTACGAAAGAAGATATCTCATTATAGATTCGGCTTTTTTCCATGTCAAGAAACCCGGCGCATTCTTTTCCGTCATTTTATACAAATTCATACAATTTGTATAGGAAAAAGACACCCCAGCCCCAAAGCGACCGAGGTGTCCTTCATTTGTGCTCAATTTTACCGTTTTCGCTCCGGTAATAAGCACACTTCTCCCGCTCCACGGGTGGCATTCAGATCAATGAGCCGCTGGTTGGAGCTGCCCCGGAACCGCAGAGAAATATCTTTCAAAGCCTCTACGAACCGGCCGTCCACGAGTACATCCACCAGGGACAGCAGCTCGTCCGTTACCTCACACCGGGGATGGCTTCCCTCCCACAGCAGGTCCTCGTAGGTAAAGCCGGTATAGGCCCAAATGTTTTTTCCCGGCAGCGTTCGCCGCACTCGTTTTACAAACGGCAGCAGCGCCCGCTGGTTCTCCGGCTCAAAGGGCTCCCCACCCAGCAGCGTCAGCCCGTTGATATAGGACGGCGCCAGCAGCTCCAAAAGGTGCTGTTCCGTCTCCTCCGTAAAGGGCTTGCCGTAGTCAAAGGCCCAGGTCTGGGGCTGGAAGCAGTGCTCGCAGTGATTGGTGCAGCCGGAGACAAATAGCGTCACCCGCACCCCCTCGCCATTGGCGATGTCGCAGTTTTTGATCTCTCCGTAATACATGTTCTGTCTCCTACCCAGTTCCCGCCCGCAGGCGGGAGCCTCATAAAATCGTTTTTCCCGAGGACATGCGCCTCGGGAAAAACTCCTCTCGGTTCGTGTGTGCAAGTCAGGGTAAGGTCACAGGTGCATTACCCGGTCCCGGATCTCCTGGGTCCGGCCCTGGTTCCAGAACTGGGTGCCGATATAGCCGCAGGTCCGCCGGGCCACGTTCATCTTGTCCTGGTCGGTGTTGCCGCACTTGGGGCACTTCCAGATGAGCTTGCCGTTTTCCTCCACGATCTGGATCTCGCCGTCCCAGCCGCACACCTGGCAGTAGTCGCTCTTGGTGTTCAGCTCGGCGTACATGATGTTGTCATAGATGAACTTCATCACCTGGAGCACCGCCTCCAGATTGTTCTGCATATCCGGCACCTCCACGTAGCTGATGGCGCCGCCGGTGGACAGGTGCTGGAACTTGGCCTCGAACTTCAGCTTGTCAAAGGCGTTGATCTCCTCTGTCACATGGACATGGTAGCTGTTGGTGATATAGCTCTTGTCGGTGATGCCGGGAATGATGCCGAAGCGCTTTTGCAGGCACTTGGCGAATTTATAAGTGGTGGACTCCAGGGGCGTACCGTAAATACCGAAGCCAATGGAGGTCTCCGCCTTCCAGCGGTTGCAGGCCTCGTTCATATACTCCATGACCCGCAGGGCGAAGGGCGTGGCGGAGGGGTCTGTGTGGCTCTTACCGGTCATGTACTTCACGCACTCGTAAAGGCCCGCGTAGCCCAAAGAGATGGTGGAGTAGCCGCCCACCAGGAGCTTGTCGATGGTCTCACCTTTCTTCAGCCGGGCACAGGCGCCGTACTGCCACAGAATGGGTGCCACGTCGGAGAGGGTGCCCTTCAGGCGGTTGTGGCGGCACATAAGGGCACGGTAGCACAGGTCCAGCCGCTCGTCGAAGATCTTCCAGAACTTGTCCAGATCGCCGCCGGAGCTGAGGGCCACATCCACCAGATTCAGCGTCACCACGCCCTGGTTGAAGCGGCCGTAGAATTTGTAGTTGCCGTTTTCGTCCTTCCAGGGGCTGAGGTTGGACCGGCAGCCCATGACGGGGAAGCAGTTTCCCTCTTTGTACTCCTTCATCTTCTTTTCGGAGATGTAGTCGGGCACCATCCGCTTGGCGGTGCACTTGGCCGCCAGCTTCGTCAAATACCAGTAGGGGGAATCCTCGTGGATATTGTCCTCCTCCAGCACGTAAATGAGCTTGGGGAAGGCAGGCGTGATCCACACGCCGTCCTCGTTCTTCACGCCCTGGTAGCGCTGCTCCAAAGTCTCCTCAATGATGAGGGCCAGGTCCCGGCGCTCCTGGTCGTTTTTCGCCTCGCCCAGATACATAAAGACGGTGACAAAGGGAGCCTGTCCGTTGGTGGTCAGCAGGGTCAGCACCTGGTACTGGATGGTCTGGACGCCCCGGCGCACCTCGTCCCGCAGGCGGGCCTCCACCAGTTCCGTGATCTTCTCCTCACCGGGATCCGCACCGATGGCCTCCATCTCCTGCTCCACCACCTTGCGGATCTTCTTCCGGCTGACATCCACAAAGGGCGCCAGGTGGGCCAGGGAGATGGATTGGCCGCCATACTGGTTGGAGGCCACCTGGGCGATGATCTGGGTGGCGATGTTGCAGGCGGTGGAGAAGCTGTGGGGCCGCTCAATGAGGGTACCGGTGATGACGGTACCATTTTGCAGCATGTCCTCCAGATTCACCAGGTCGCAGTTGTGCATGTGCTGGGCATAGTAATCCGTGTCATGGAAATGGATGATTCCCTCCCGGTGGGCCTCCACGATATCCGCCGGCAGCAGCAGCCGCTCGCTGAGGTCCCGGGAGACCTCGCCGGCCATATAATCCCGCTGGGTGGAGTTCACCACCGGGTTTTTATTGGAGTTCTCCTGCTTGGCCTCCTCGTTGCAGCACTCGATGAGGCTGAGGATCTTCTCATCCGTAGTATTGCTCTTGCGGACCAGAGAACGGGTATAGCGGTAGGTAATGTAATTCTTGGCCACCTCAAAAGCGCCATGGGCCATGATCTGATACTCCACCAGGTCCTGGATCTCCTCCACGGAGGGGGCACGGTTCATTTTCTGGCACTGGAGCTCCACAGATTCGGCAATCCGCCGGATCTGCACGGGCGTCATGCGGGCACTCTCCTCGATGCTGTCGTTGGCCTTTGTAATGGCGGCAATGATTTTGGTGATGTCAAAATCAACCTCCGTGCCGTTTCTCTTGTTAACAATCATGTCATTCCCTCCGTAAACCCGTTCACCACAATATTTTTATAGTATTTGTATCTTAACACACAAGATATAGATTATCCAGTTGCATTTGTCACTCTATATAGAAATTTCCGACAAACTGCGCGATGTCTATCATGGCAAACAATCCGCCATTTGTAAATGGGAAAGTTTCATAGAAATTTCCTGTTTTTTTCTCTGCCTTTTCTTCTTGACAAAAAAGGATGCCCACCAAACTGCTTTCGGCTTTGACTAAATTGCCGGACTCAATTTTGTATGGCGGAACATTTTACGGAAAGGGCTGTCCCTTTCGGGCGATCGACGCGCGTATTTTAAAAAATCGAGGCAGTGAAAAAACACTTGACAGCAGATAGGCGGTGTGTTATCATGCGATTGTAGTTAGCTATCACTAACCGCAAGAAGCGGGCAGATGGGGAGCCCGTTTGATTTTGAAGAGCGGTTAGTTCTAGCTAACCTTATAAGTTGTCTGCGGGAAAGCGCAAACCTTCCCGCAGGCCAAACAGGGCGCAACATGCCCTGTTTGTATGGCAAGAGTACACCCCCCTTAAAGGAACACCTCCTTGTATTTCTGCCCAGACCCACGGAAGCGCTTTTGGGAAGGAGTGCTTCTGATCCTTACAAAAGTCTGGGCGCCCGGAATTTCCGGCAGGCCCGGCAGGTTTTCCGTGTCTGCATCACCCTGGCATTGGGACTGGGGCTTGTGCTGTGCGGTCTTCTGATGTGCTTTCACACCCAGCTCCTTGGCATTTACGTCAAGCCCACCGATGCGGCCTATGAGGCCGTGATGGCCGTCGGGATGGTCCGTGTCATGGCCATCAGCCGCTTCCAGTGGGTGGGTGGCTTGATGGAGACCGCCTGCGGCGCCCTCCGGGGCATGGGTAAGAGCCTGAATCCCACCATCACCACGCTTGCGGGCGCCTGCCTGCTGCGGGTAGTCTGGATCTATACGGTTTTCGCCTATTTCGGCACAGTCCAAAGCCTGTACTGGTCCTATCCCATTTCCTGGGTCTTGACGTTTGCCGCCCACTGCCTGTTCCTGTTCTGGAGGCTCATCCGGAGCAGTCGCTTCCGTCTCTGGTCCGCCGTGCTCTATTCACCGCCATCGCCCGTCTTCCCCAGTCTCTGCTGCTTTTGCTGTTGGCAGCACTGCCGCTTGTACTGCTGCTGATGACCCCTGTTTTATTTCTGGCCCTGAGCTTTTTGTGGCTGTTTTTCTGGCCGGGATTGGTCGCCTATCTCCATGCCCGCCTTATGGACCGCTTCATTTGCCCAGAACGGTGTGATTTAGTTTTTTATAAAACGCAAAAAAGGACCGCTGGGCGGTCCTTTTTTGCTGCTTGGGTCAGTGTGATGAAGCTCAGATGCGGGCAACGCCGGAGTCGTGAGCAGCCTTGCACACCGCGCTGGCCACCGCGTCCTTCACGCGGGGATCAGTGGCATCAGGGATGATATAGTCGGCATTCAATTCCTCGTCGGAGATCAGTCCGGCGATGGCATGGGCGGCGGCGATCTTCATGGCGTCATTGATGTCGCTGGCCCGGGCGTCCAGAGCGCCCCGGAACACGCCGGGGAACACCAGGACGTTATTGATCTGGTTGGGATAGTCGCTGCGTCCGGTGGAGCAGACGGCGGCGCCGCCGGCCTTGGCGTCCTCGGGGAAGATCTCAGGGGTGGGGTTGGCGCAGGCAAAGATGATGGCGTCCTTGTTCATGGTCTTGACCATGTCAGTGGTGACGGAATTGGGAGCGGACACGCCGATGAACACATCGGCGCCCACCAGCATGTCGGCCAGGGAGCCGGCCTTCTTCTCCAGGTTGGTGACCTGGGCCATCTCCTCCTTGATCCAGTTCAGGCCGTCGCGGCCTGCATAGATGGCACCCTTGCGGTCACACAGGGTGACATCCTTGGCACCGGCGGTCAGCAGCAGCTTGGTAATGGAAATGGCGGCGGCGCCGGCGCCGTTGAGGACGATGCGCGCGTCTTCCAGCTTCTTGCCTACCACCTTCAGTGCGTTGGTCAGGCCCGCCAGGGTAATGATGGCAGTGCCGTGCTGGTCATCATGGAAAATGGGGATGTCGCACTTTTCCTTCAGCTTACGCTCAATCTCGAAGCAGCGGGGCGCGGCGATGTCCTCCAGGTTCACGCCGCCGAAGGAGCCGGACAGCAGGTACACGGTGTTGACGATCTCATCCACATCCTTGCTCTTGACGCACAGGGGGATGGCGTCCACATCGCCGAAGGCCTTGAACAGGACGCACTTGCCCTCCATGACGGGCATACCGGCCTCGGGGCCGATGTCACCCAGGCCCAGGACGGCGGTGCCGTCGGTGACCACGGCCACGGTGTTCCAGCGGCGGGTCAGCTCATAGCTCTTCGAAATATCCTTCTGGATCTCCAGGCAGGGCTGGGCAACGCCGGGGGTGTAAGCCAGGGCCAGATCCTCCTTGCTGCCCACAGGCGCCCGGGGAGTGATCTCCAGTTTGCCCTTCCATTCCGCGTGCAAACGCAGGGATTCCTTTGCGTAATCCATTGTTACAGTCTCCTTTTTGTTTTATTGTTTATACTCGCAGTCCGGCGCACCGAACGATTTCACACTTCCAGGTCTCCCGTCCAGGGCAAAGTGGAGCCGCCATATGGCATGGCCAGCACCGCGGCATCCGGGCCGCACTTGGCCGCTGCGGCCGCGTAAGCCTCCTCCACAGTGTGGTACGGCACCATGAACAGCTTCCGCACCAGTTCATCCGGCAGGTCGCTGACCAGATAGATGTCCGCGTTCTCCAGCACCATGGCGATGGCGGCGGCCTTGTGGCCGCCCAGGCGGAATTCCCGCTGAATGCGCTCGATGAGGGAGTGGGCGGTGGGCGCCGAGGTGATCCACTCCTCAAACGTCTTCTCCCCCAGTCCCTCCTTGCAGGAGCCCATCAGCACGATGACGCCGCCGGGCTTCACCGCATGCTTGGCATTGTCCAGTGCCTTTTGGGTCTGATACAGGTTCAGGTCCTTGGGGGCACCGCCCTGGCTCACCAGCACAATGTCCGCCCGCCGGGGCAGCTCCTTGCGGTACAGGGTATCCAGGAAAGCACAGCCAGCCCGGTGAGCAGCGGTGATATCCCCGGCGACAGCGCGTATGATCGCCTTGTGAGCGTCCAACACCACGTTGAGAATGAAATCTACCCCCACCATGGCCGCCGCTTCCTCAATATCCTCCCGAACAGGATTGCCCTTCAGGTGGCCGGCACAGGCGGCGCTCTCCACCATACGGCTGTGGTTGGCCTGAATGGCCGCCCGGGTGGACACGCCGGGCATAATGGCCTTGGCGCCGCCGGAATAACCGGCGAAATAGTGGTATTCTATATTGCCCAGGCAGATGCGGCGGTCTGCTTCCGCCACCCGGCGGTCGATGTCCACCGGAGTGCCACGGGAGGTGGTGCCGATATGGACGCAGTCCTCCACGTTCAGGTCCACGCAGGTGATCTCACGCCAGGCCCGCTCTCCGGCCAAATGGGCCTTTTCCGCCTCCGTATGGCCCCGGTGGCTGCCCAGAGCAAACACCAGGGTAATATCCTCCGGTGCGGCACCGGCGTCATACAGCTCGTCCAGCAGGGCAGGCATGACAGTCCAGGTAGGCATGGGACGGGTGATGTCACTGGTGACAATGGCGATCTTTTCGCCAGGATGGATGATATCCCGCAGCTGGGGCGTGCCGATAGGCTCCGCCAGTGCCTGGCGGACGGCAGCCTCGCCGGCGAGGTCCACCTGAACTTCATTGGGTTCCAGAATTCCTAAAAGGTTTTTTTCCGGTACATCCACGGTCTGGGTGCGCTCCCCAAGTTTAAACGTCAATTCCATGGCCGCACCTCCTTTTTTCTTTGTTTTTCAGCCATGAGCAAAACTCGAAAAAGCAAGTATTATTAATAGATTCCGGACATGGCTGAAAACCAGAATCACTCCAAA
>CAKTOO010000003.1 GCA_934590165.1 uncultured Dysosmobacter sp.
AAGCTGGCAAAGCCCAAGGTCAGCGCGGAGTTTATGACCTTCTGGCTCCACCGCTTCCGCAAGCTGGACGTGCGGCAAAAGAGCCACCGCAAGATGCTCATCGACACCTTCATCAATGCGATTTTCCTGTACGATGATAAAATGGTGATCACCTTCAACTACAAGGAGGGCACGAAAACCATCACCTTCGCGGAATTGCAGGAAGCTATCAGCAACAAAAACGGTTCGGATTTGGATTGCCTTGCTGCACCACGTCGGAGCAAGCTGCATATCGCTTGCTCCGACTTTTTTCAAAAGTCGGAGCGCACTCATTCCGCTGCGCCTCCTTTCCAACCGCGATCCGCTCCGCTGGGTTCGCGGTTGGTTTTAAGTGCGAACCAGAAAGCTGGAGCATCGAAAGTGCTCGCGCTTTCCGGAAGAAAGAGAGACAGGCTTGGCCTGTCTCTCTTTCTCCTGGCGGAAGGTTCACGGTTCTCTTGGAAGCCTGTGGCCCTGCACCGTATTTTTAGCGCATTGACACGCGCCGGAGCCGGTGCTGTTTCGCGTGCTCCGGCCGTTTTCCTGAAAGAAAAACGCATCCATTCTGCTGTTTCTTGGGGAAAAGGGCCGCCCCTCAGGGCTGGCCCACCACGTTGGGCAGGAAATAGCGGATCTGCTTTTTCCACCAGGGCCAGTCATGGTTCACATCCGGGCCCCAGCAGTCCACCCAAGCGCGGATGCCCTTGCGGCGCAGCACCTCGTCCAAACGGCGGGTGCCGGCCAGCAGCAGGTCCTCCCAGGCGCCCTGGCCCACGCAGATCATAATCTTGCGTTGGTTGTACAGCTGGATGTAGGGGTGGTCCTCCGGCATTCCGGAGAGACTGGCGCAGGGGTCGTTGGCATAGACCACCTCGTCCATGTAGCCGTTGTACATATTATAGGTGTCGTAGACGCTGGACAGGGCGATGACACTGTCGAACACGTCCGGCCGGCGGAAAAAGAAGTTGCCGGCGTGATAGGCGCCCATGGAAAAGCCGGTGACCAGCAGGTCCTGGCCGGTGCCGTTGATCTGGCGGATGCGGGGCAGCAGCTCCACCATGATGTAGTTGTACCAGGCCTCGTGGCGGCGGACCCGGGTGTAGGGGTCACCGCCCACCAAAGAGACGGTCTCGGTGTCAATGGTGTCCACAGTGAACAGATGAAGCTTTCCGCCCTCCAGGTAGTCCCCCAGAGTGTCCAGCATCCCGAAGCCCTCCCGATCATAAAAACGGCCGTTCTGGCAGGGGAACACCAAAACCGGCTTGCCGCCGTGGCCGTATACTTTAAACTCCATATCCCGTCCCAGGCGGGGACTGTATTCCTTGTGATATTCCGTGTGCATGGGCGTCTCATCCTTTGCTCACTGGCAGTCTACCACAAAAGCGGCGGCGGGACAAGACGGAGGCCACTGAAATTCCTCTTGCAATTAAGGTGCTGCGGGCCGTGGACTACTTCACCGGCCAGTACGGCAAGATCGACTGGGTGGAGAGCAACAACGAGTACTGGCTGGAACTGGACGCCCAGCTGCGGACGGATTTCAACATCACCACCGGATTGAAGTCCGATGAGATCGAAAAGTACAAGAGCAAGTTCGCCATGAAGGAGTATTACCGCAAGGCAGGCATCCCCTGTGCCCGGTGCTGCCCCGTCACCACCCTGGATGCCGCCCTGGCCTTTACCCATGAGGTGGGCTATCCCGTCATTGTGAAGCCGGACAACGGTGTGGGCGCTATCGCCACCTGGAAGCTGCAAAGTGACGAGGACACCGTGGCCTTTTTCAGCGAGCTGCCGCCGGTGCCCTACCTGATGGAGGAATACGTCACCGGTGTGGTCACCACCTACGACGGCGTGTGCGACTCCCGCGGCGAGGTGCTGTTCGCCGCCAGCCACATCACCCGCAACTCCATCATGGACATGGTGAACGAGGGCGTGCCTACTTACTATTATGTGGACAAGGAGGTCCTTGGCAAGCGGGGAGACATCGTAGCCCTGGAGGTCAATATGTGCCCGACCGGCGGCTTCACGCCGGACATGCTGAATTTCAGCCAGAGCACTGACGTATACCAGATCTGGGCGGACATGGTGGCCTTTGATGAGCTGCGCCACACCTATGACGGCCCCCACTTCTACTGCATTTACGCCGGACGCCGGGACGAAAACCACTACCAGCTGAGCCTGCCCCAGCTCCAGGAACGCTGCGGCAGCCACGCAAGGCTGTTCACCCGGATGCCGGACGCCCTGGCGGGCACCATGGGCAACCAGGTGGCCATCGCCTGCTTCGACACGTTGGAGGAGGTGGACGATTTCGTCCGCACTGCCTTCGCCCTGGCGGAGGACTGAACAGACCACAAAGCACCCCGGCGCCAAAGCGGCGCCGGGGTGCTTTGCGGTTACGCGAACAGGGCGTTGAAGGCGGCCACCACATCATCGGCGCTCTCCAGGGCCACCAGCATGACGTAATTGCCGTTGGAGACGATGCGGGAGTTGTTTTTCCAGCCCTCAATGGTGTCGGGATACCAGGCACCGCCGGGGTTGGTGTCATCGCCCACCTGGTAGTCAATGCGGGCCTGGAAAATGTCCTTCACCGCCTGCACATCGGCGGCGTTTTCCACCTCCACCAGGGCAATCTCGCCCACGACGGCGGAGATCATAGCCATGTACACGCCGCACTGGTTGGCCTTGATGTCGCCAAGGCCGGGATAAAAGGCATCCAGCGTTTCTCCCTCCGCCTGCATCATGGCGGGCATATTGGCGTTGTTCGCCGTCAGGGACTCATAGAAAGCGGCCAGGTCCACGCTGGGGGCGGGCTTGCTCTGGCTCCCGGCAGGAGGCTCGGCGGGCTTTTCAGCGGGCTTTTGGGCGGGAGTTTCCGCCGGCTTTTGAGCCGGCTTTTCCACGGGCTGTTCGGCCGGCTTCTGGGCAGGCTGGCTGGCACTGTCCTGGCCGCCGGCGTTTTCCGGCGTTTCGGTGGGCGTTTCCTCCTCTTCAGCGGGAGCTTCCTCCTCAGGTCCCTTCTCCGGGGTGGCCTCGGGAACCTCCTCAGGCTGGACGGGCTCCACAGTCTCCACTTCCTCCGCCGTATCCGGGGATTCCTTCTTTCCGCAGGCGGACAGGGAGGTGAGCAGGCTCAGGGCCAGCAACAGGGCAAGGATCTTTGTTTTCATGGTATTCTCCTTATGTGTGAAGTATGTTCATCCTCTCAGACGTAGGATACACGAAAAAGTTCCCGCAGAAAAGACAAAACGCAAAAAAATTCTGCCTGTCGCCGCAGGCAGAATTTTTTTGCTGTTTACGCAAAGGTGACCACGGTGCCGGTCTTGCCGTCCAGGGCCTCCAGGGCCTTGTCCAGGCTGGTGATGATGGCCTTTTTGCCGGGGTTGGCCCGGACGAATTTCATGGCGGCCTCCACCTTGGGCAGCATACTGCCGGCGCCGAAGTGGCCCTCCCGGACGTAGCGGGCGGCGTCCGCCAGGCTCAGGTGATCCAGACCCTGCTGGTTGGGCTGGCCGAAATGGATGGCCACCTTTTCCACCTCTGTCAAAATGAGCAGCGCGTCGGCCCCCACCTCCTCCGCCAGCAGCTCCGCGGCGAAGTCCTTATCGATGACGGCGGCCACGCCCTCCAGGGTGCCGTCGGGATTCTCCACCACCGGCACGCCGCCGCCTCCGCAGGTGATGACGATGGCGTGGTCCCACAAAAGCCGCACGGCGCCGATCTCCACGATGCGCCGGGGCAGGGGGGAGGGCACCACCCGCCGCCAGCCCCGGCCGGCGTCCTCCTTCATGGTGTAGCCCTTCTCCCGCTCCAGACGGCGGGCCTCCTCCTCCGTGTAAAAGGCGCCGATGGGCTTGGTGGGCGTTTGGAAGGCGGGGTCCCGGCGGTCCACCACCACCTGGGTGGTGAGGGACACCACCGGGTAATTGCGGTCCCGCTTGTTCAGAGCGTATTTCAGGGCCTGCTGAATGTGGTATCCGATATAGCCCTGGCTCATGGCGCCGCACACATCAAAGGGCATGGGAGGCACCACATCCTTGGCGGTCTCGCTGGCCAGCACGATGCGGCCCACCTGAGGGCCGTTGCCGTGGACCACCGCTATCTCGTAGCCCCGCTGGCTGATCTCGGCGATGAACTCGCTGGTGCGCTTCACCACCTCCAGCTGGGCCTCGGCGGTGGGGGCGCTGTCTTTGGATTGCAGGGCGTTGCCTCCCAGGGCGATCACGATTCTCTCCGGCATATGCATGTTCCACTCCTTGCTTCAAGATCGGCCTTAGTGTCTGCGGACGCGGGCGCTTTATGCGAAGAAAATTTTCCGGGTCTGTCCCTTCCGGCAGCGGAACGTACATAATATAAACAAAAACGAATGCAGGAGGAAGAACCATATGATCGCTGCCGCCGCCGAGCCTCAGGTCTGGACCGTCTGGCTGGACCAGGTTCAAAAGATCGCGTCCTTCCACGCCGTGGACGGCTATGACCGGTGCGAATTCCGGGACCACAGTCATTTCCTGCATTACATGGAGGATCTGCAAAACAGCGGCTACCTGTTTCAGTGAACGGACATGAACAAAAGAAGGGCTTCCAAACGGAAGCCCTTCTTTTTTCGCGTAGGGTCAAATCTTGATGAGCTGGTAGTTCCGGGTGCCCAAACCCAGCTTTTCCGCGTGCTCCAGGCAGACCTTCCAGTCGGTGTCCGGATGGGCGGCGTGGAACAGGTCACCGCAATGGCAGTCGTACCCCTCGTCAAACAGCACGGAGCCGGGCATGGCAGGCTGGGCGATGACGGCGTCGGCGCAGGCCTGGTCCAGGGCCACGGGGTCAAAGGAGGCAAACATGCCCACATCAGGGGCGATGGGGGCGTCATTCTCCCCGTGACAGTCACAATTGGGAGAAATGTCCAACACCAGGGAGATGTGGAAGCAGGGACGGCCGTCCACCACGGCCTTGGTGTACTCGGCGATCTTCTTGTTGAGGATGGCGGGGGCCTCGTCGTCCCGGGAGGCGATGGCGTCCTTGGGACAGATGGCCAGGCACCGGGCGCAGCCCACGCACTTGTCCGTGTCGATGCTGGCCTTGCCGTCCGGGCCGAACTGGGGGGCGCCGTGGGCGCAGATCTTAGCGCAGGCCCGGCAGCCCACACACTTTTTCTGCTTGACAAAGGGCTTGCCGGAGTTGTGCATCTCCATCTTGCCGGCCCGGGAGCCGCAGCCCATGCCGATGTTTTTCAGGGTGCCGCCCATGCCGGCCTGCTCGTGGCCCTTGAAATGGGTCAGGGAAATGAACACGTCCGCGTCCATGACGGCCCGCCCGATCTTGGCCTCCTTCACATACTCGCCGCCCTCCACGGGAACGGCCACCTCGTCGTTGCCCTTCAGGCCGTCGGCGATGAGGATGTGGCAGCCGGTGGAATAGGGGGTGAAGCCGTTGACATAGGCGGATTCAATGTGGTCCAGGGCATTTTTCCGGCCACCCACGTACAGGGTGTTGCAGTCCGTCAGGAAGGGCTTGCCCCCCTGGGCCTTCACCAGGTCCGCCACCACCTTGGCCCAGTTGGGCCGGAGGTAGGCCAGGTTGCCCGGCTCGCCGAAATGCATCTTGATGGCCACGTACTTACCATCCAGGTCCATGTCGCCGAAGCCGGCGGCCATGATGAGGCGGGCCAGCTTCTGGGGCAGGTTTTCCCGCCAGCTGGGACAGCGGAAATCCGCGAAATAAACCTTTGCTTGTTCTGCCATATGCAATCTCCTTTTCTTGCTGCCGCCGTTTTGCCGGCGCTCACTCGTCCATGTCCACGCTGATATTGTCCGTGCCGTGCTGGTCGAATTCGGACAGGTACGCGTCAATACGGTCCATCAGCTGGGTATAGTTCTCCCGGGTCAGGGGCTCGCCGTCCATATCCCGCAGGGCCAGCTCCTCCGCCAAGATCTCGTAGAACACCACATCCTCATAACTTTCAATGGCCTCGTGGATGCCGCCGTCGGCAAAGGCCCGGGAGGGGATCAGCTCTCCCCGGTACAGCTCCACCAGCTTGCTCATCTTGTGGTCCAGGCAGTGGGAGAAGATCAGGCTCTCCACCTGGTCGTATTCCTTGATGCGGTCACTTTCCCGGGTGGAGTTCATCACCCAGTTTCCTATGTATACCAGATCCAGCAGATAGCGGTACTGCTGCTCCGTCAGTTCAATCTTCATTGGGCAGACACCTCCCAGTTGCTCCAAAGTTTTTACAATGGTATGATTATAACAAAGGCGTGGGCAAAATTCCACACAAAAAACAGGGTAAAAAGACTAAAATCTGTCTTGCGGCAAATATCGGTACATAGTATAATATATAACTCGGATGCTGACCGGGTGAAACACAGACCCGGATTTCCATAAGGAGTTCAAAAGCTATGGATATGCGACCCATCGGTGTGTTCGACTCCGGCCTGGGCGGGCTGACGGCAGTGCGTTCCCTGCGCCAGATCCTGCCGGAGGAGAACCTCATCTATTTCGGCGACACCGCCCGGGTGCCCTACGGCGGCCGGTCCAAGGAGACACTGCTGAAATACGCCCGGCAGGATGTGCGCTTTCTCCGGTCCTTTGACCTCAAGGCCATCCTCATCGCCTGCGGCACCGTGTCCACCACATCCCTGGACACCCTGCAAAAGGAAAACGACCTGCCCATCGTGGGCGTGGTGGAGCCCACCTGCCGCCGTGCCCTGCTGGTGACGAAAAACAAAAAAATCGGCATGATCGCCACCCTGGCCTCCGTTCGCTCCGGCGCCTACGAGGCCACCCTCCGCCGCCTGGACCGGTCGGTGGAGGTGCAGTGCCTGCCCTGCCCGCTGTTTGTGCCCCTGGTGGAAAACGGCCGCTTCCGTCCGGGAGATGTGGTCATCGAGACCGTGGCCCGGGAGTATCTGGAGCCCCTGAAGGCCACCGGTATCGACACTCTCATCCTGGGCTGCACCCACTATCCCCTGCTGGCGGACATTATCAGCGCCATTATGGGGCCGGAGGTGACACTGGTCTCCGCCGGGGAGGAGTCGGCCTTTGAGCTGAAGCGGATGCTGAAGGCAAACGGCCTCCGGGCCGACGAGAGCCGTCAGGGAGAGCCGGAGTTTTACGTCAGCGACCGCCCGGAGGATTTTGAGCGCATCGCCTCGGTGTTTTTACAGGAGGACCTGCGCCACACGGCACGGAGGATCGACATTGACCAGTATTGAACGAGAGGCGCTCCCGGTGATGCTGTCCATCCGGGGCGAGCAGTATTTTGACGGCATCGACCCCGACGCCCAGGAGCTGATGACCGAGGGGACCATGACGCTGACGGAGGATGGCATGGTGCTGTCCTACGAGGAAACGGCCCTCACCGGCATGGAGGGCACCACCACCCGCTTCCAGATCCAGGGACCCCGGGTGATTTTGACTCGGTCCGGCGCCGTCAACTCCCAGATGGTGTTTGAGGCGGGGCGGCAGCATACGTCCCTGTACGAGACGCCCTTTGGGGAGTTGTCCGTGGATATCCAGACCAGCGTTTTAAAGCATAACCTGACGGAGCGGGGCGGTCTTATGGAGATCAAGTACTCCATCGCCGTGGAGCATACTGTCACCGGCCGGAACTGCTTCAAGATCCGGGTGCGGCGGAAGCACTGAACGAAACGACACAAATTCACAAAAGAGGTTAAATGATATGATCAACATGATCCAAAACGCGAAAGACCAGGCCGCGTCCCTGGCTATGGCCGCCTACGAGGCGGCGGTGGCCGACGGCACCCTGCCCCGGGCGGAGGTGAAGACCGCTCCCGTGGAGATCCCCAAGGATACCGCCAACGGCGATTTTACCACTACCTTCGCCCTGGCCGCCTCCAAAGCGCTGCGGCAGCCTCCCCGGAACATCGCCCAGGCCCTGCTGGACCATATGAAGCTGGAGGGCACCTATTTTGCCTCCGCTGAGATCGCAGGCCCCGGCTTTTTGAACTTCCGCCTCAATGACAGCTGGTACGCCGGGGTCATGGAGACCGTGGAGGCCGAGGGCAGTGCCTATGGCACCAACGACGGCCTGCGGGGAAAGAAGATCATGGTGGAGTTCGTCTCCGCCAACCCCACCGGCCCCATGCACATGGGCAATGCCCGGGGCGGCGTTCTGGGCGATACCCTGGCCTCCGTGCTGACCGCCTGCGGCGCTGAGGTGACCCGGGAGTTCTACGTCAACGACGCCGGCCACCAGATCGACAAGTTTGCCCACTCCATCGAGGCCCGCTACCTCCAGATCATCAAAGGCGAGGACGCGGTGCCCTTCCCGGAGGACGGGTATCAGGGCGGCGACATTCGGGACCTGGCCCGGGCCTACTATGACGCCAACGGCGAAAAGCTGCTGAACGTCCCGGAGGAGGAACGGCAGGCGGAGCTGGCCCAATACGGCCTCTCCGTGAATCTGCCCAAGATGAAAACGGACCTCCAGCGGTACAAGATCAACTACGACAACTGGTTCTATGAGTCTACCCTCCACGAGAGTGGCTACGTTGCCGAGACGGTGGCGCTTTTGACGGAGCGGGGCTGGACCTACGAAAAGGACGGCGCGCTGTGGCTGCGCACCGCCGACATCATGCGGGAGAACCTGCTCAAGGCCGGCAAGAAGGAAAAGGACATTGAAAAGCTGGACCTGAAGGATGATGTTCTCCGCCGGGCCAACGGGTTCTACACCTACTTTGCCGCCGACATTGCTTACCATCGCAACAAGTTCGCTGTCCGGGGCTTTGACAAGGTCATCAACGTCTGGGGCGCCGACCACCACGGTCATGTGGCCCGGCTGAAGGGGGCCCTGGACGCCCTGGGCCTGGACGGCAGCGGCAAGCTGGACATCGTCCTCATGCAGCTGGTGAAGCTGCTGCGGGACGGCGAGGTGGTCCGCATGAGCAAGCGTACCGGCAAGGCCATCAGCCTGTCCGACCTGCTGGACGAGGTCAGCGTGGACGCCGCCCGGTGGTACTTCAACGCCAAGCCCGACACCCAGATGGACTTTGACTTGGGGCTGGCCGTCCGGGAGGACAGCGAGAACCCCATCTACTACGTGGAGTATGCCCACGCCCGCATCTGCTCCCTGCTGCGGGCCATGGAGGCGGAGGACGTTGCCGTCTCGGCCCAGAGCCAGGTGGACATGTCTCTCATCTCCGGCGAGACGGAGGTGGCCCTCATCAAGCAGATCTCCCAGTTCTGCGAGGAGATCCGGCTGGCGGCCCGGGACTACGACCCCAGCCACATCAACCGCTACCTCCAGGAGCTGGCTGGCTGCTTCCACCGGTTCTACAACGCCTGCCGCATCAAGGGCGAGGAGCCGGCGGTCCAGGCGGCCCGACTGAAGCTGGCGGACGACACCCGCGTGGTGCTGCGCAACGGCCTCAAGCTCATCGGCGTGGACGCCCCGGAGAAGATGTAAGACATCCAGGTACAGGGCCGCGCAGAGGCGCGGCCCTGTTTTTTTCTGGTATGAGATGACCCGGAAGGAGAGATAGAGATGTTTGAAAACCGCTATACCATTACGGAAAAAATTTATGTGGACTGGACGGTGCACCCGGTGGCGCTGGGCAGAGCCCGCCGCCGGTTTCCCATTTTGCTGACGCTGCTGGCGGTGGCCTGCACCGTCATGCTGGCGATGGCTTTCCTGGACGGGAACGGCACATATGCCCTCCTGTATGCCCTGCTGCTGGCAGGAGTGGCCTTCCGCCTGTTCGGCTATGACGCCATGCTGGCCCGGCGGCAGTTCCGCCGGCTCCGGGCCGGAAAGCCCGGGGAGTGGAAGCGGGTCCTCCGCTTCGACGGGGACAGCATCACCGTGGAGGATGACGGCCAGGTCCTGGCGGAAAAGACCTGCGGCCAGCTTCAGGAGGTCCGGGACATGGAACCCTGGCTGGCCCTCATTTTTGAGGGCGGCGTGGTGGTCCGGGCCGACAAGGGGGGCTTTTTCCGGGAGGGAGCCGCCTGCGGCCAGGAGGCGTTTTTAGCGTTTTTGCGGGAGCGGTGCCCCGGCGCCGCCTTCCCGGCGTGAGGGGCCGGCCATGGAGACGGTGAACCGCCGTCGGGCGGCGGTGAAGGCGGCGTTTCCCGCCACAGTGCCGGTGATGACGGGCTTTTTGGCCCTGGGCGTTGCCTACGGCATTTTGATGCGCACCAACGGCTATGGGCCCCTGTGGTCCACGCTCATGAGTGCCATCGGCTTCGGCGGCAGTATGCAGTATGTGGCCATCACGCTGCTGGTGACGGCCTTTGACCCCCTGCAGGCCTTTTTGCTGGCCATTATGGTCAATGCCCGTCATATATTTTACGGCCTTTCCTTGCTGGACAAGTACAAGGGCCTGGGCAAGGCCCGGTTTTTTCTGATCTTCGCCCTGTGTGACGAGACGTTTTCCCTGGTGTCCACCCTGGAGCCGCCGGAGGGCGTGGAGCGGAAGGACTTTTATTTTTGGATCACCCTGCTGGATTACCTGTACTGGGTGGGAGGCACCGCCCTGGGGGGCCTTTTGGGACGGTTCATCACCTTTGACACCACGGGCCTGGACTTCGCCCTGACGGCGCTGTTCGTGGTGCTGTTTCTGGAGCAGTGGAAAAAGCCGGAGAACCGCCCCTTCGGTCTCGTCGGCCTGGGCTGCGCCGGGGCGAGCCTGGCGGTGTTCGGCGCGGAAAAGCTGGTCATTCCCGCCATGGCGTTCATTCTGGCGGTACTACTGGGAGGGAGGAAGCGCCTATGTATCTGACGCCGCTGCAAACCATCGCCATGATCCTGGCGGTGGCCGCCGGCACCCAGATCACCCGCTGGCTGCCCTTCTGGCTGTTTCCGGAGAAAAAAGACCCGCCAGCGGTGGTGCTGTACCTGGGGCGGGTGCTGCCGGCGGCCATGATGGGCCTTCTGGTGGTGTACTGCCTGAAAAACGTCTCCTGGACTGCGGCGCCCCATGGACTGCCGGAGCTCCTTTCCGTTGCGGCGGTGGCGGTGCTGCACCGCTGGAAGGGGAATGTGCTCCTCTCCATCGCCGGAGGCACGGCGCTGTATATGCTGCTGGTGCAGGCGGTGTTCGTGTGAGCGGAAGGGGCGGCGTGAGCCGCTGCCTTTTTTTGCACTTGTATCCGAATTGTTACGATTTGTCTTGAAATTGTCAGGAATTTTCCGGGAAAAGCCGTTATTCTGGTGCCATCAACCAACAGGAGGATGTTTGCCATGAAACGCGCTTTCACCTGCCTTTTGCTGGCGGCGGTCCTGCTGGCCGGCTGCGGAAAAAAGCAAACGGACCCGGCACCCCAGACGGACCCGGCTCCGGAGACTGAGGTGGGCCAGACCCTGGCGGCGGACTGCGCCGGGGCCTATGCCGCCATCACGGAGGATCAGATGTGCTTGGTGTCCGTGGAGGAGGCGGACGGCACCGTTACCACCTTGGATATCACCCCGGACAACGCCTGGAACGTGGCGGGCCGGGAGAACCTGTTCGCCCTCTCCTATGACTGGGCCCCGGCGGAGGCGGGGGACTGGGAGGCTTTGCCCGCCGGCGGCGGGACCCTTTTTACCCTGGCGGACGCCGACAGCCAGACCTCCATTCAGTGCCGGTCTGACAGCGACCTGGTCCGCTGGCAGCGTGGCGGCGGAACGGTATCCTATGCCAGCGCCGTGAACCCCCGGGAGGGGGAGCCCTACGAGGGCAAGTTCTGCCGCCTGCTGGCCATCATCGCCGAGGATGCCGTCAGCGCTCAGGTATGGGACGTAACGGCAGACGGCACCCTCTCCCCGGCGGAGGCGGCGGAGGAACTGGGACAGCAGGCGGCGGAAAACTACCGCGCTGTCCCCGCCTGGGTCACCTGGAAGCCGGAGGATGCGCGCTTCGGCGGCAGCGATGTGTTTGACTGGTACCGTGGCCAGCCGGAGAATTTCTGCTGCGGCATCGGCCTGCGGGTCAGTCTGGCGGACCCGGAGGGAGAGGGCGGCAGCTACTGGCAGGCCGGAGCCGGCCTTGGAGAACCGGACGGGGACGGCTATTACGGCTGGGGCTGCGAGGCGCTGGTGAAGAAAAACGCGGCGGGAGACTGGTATCTCGCGGGCAGGGGCACCGGCGGCTACACCGTGGAGCTGCCCTTGGGCAGTCTGGACAGTGCCTCCCTGGAAGAGCTGACGGGCGCCTTTTTCCTGACGGAGGGCTCCACCCACGACTGGCTGCTGCCCTATTACATCCTCAGCCGTTCCGAAACAGAACTGTCGGCCCTGCCGGCACTGCTGGACGAACGGACGGAGGACGAGGCCCGGGCGCTTTGCCGCTTGCTGGCGGACTGCGCGGAAAACACCAAGGAGTCCTGGCCCTGGACCCTGGAGGACCTGGAGGAGGCCCTGGGGGAATACGGCCCGTATCTGCGTGCATAAAACCGCCGGACAGCGAGTAAACTGAGACCGCGGCCCCACTGGGGCCGCGGCTTTGCTGTTGAAGGAGGCGGTCTGGATGCGCAAACAGCTGGCGCTGTGGGAGCTGGGGGGCTTTTTGTTTACGGCGGCCCTGGGGACGGCGCTGCACTTCACCTACGGCTGGAGCGGCGGAAACCTGCTGGCGGCGGCTTTTTCCGCTGTCAACGAATCCGTGTGGGAGCATATGAAGCTGCTGTTTTTCCCGGCGTTTCTCTGGTCCGTGGGGCAGGTGTGCTTCCTGGGCCGCAACTATCCCAACTTCCTGGCGGCCCGGGCGCTGTCGGTGCTGGTGGGAACGGCCCTGGTGCCGGTGCTGTACTTCACGTACACCGGCATCGCCGGGACCCATGTGCTGTGGGCGGATATCGCGGTGTTTTTGCTGGCGGATTTGGGGCTGTTTTGGCTGGACTTTCGCCTGCTGCGGCGGGGACGGCTCACCGGCTGGCTGGCGCAGGTGCTGGGGCTGGCGGTGCTGTGGGCCCTGGCCTTTTTGTTCGTGTGGTGCACCTTCCGGCCGCCCCACCTGGCCCTGTGGCGGGATATGGCGGCGGGGGTGTACGGACTGCCATGAGCGGAACCGGCGGCCTTGGCTGCCGGTTTTTCCTGTTCACAATCATTTTTCAGGCCCGCCGCCTTGACCGGAACTGGCGGCGGGGGGTATAATATTTCCATGATTGCAAAGGAGGTCCGCTTATGGAGACAACTGCCCGCAAAAGCGTGGCGCCTTTTTACGCGGTGGCGGTCTTATGGCTGGTGTGGGGCGCGCTGTTCCCCCTGTACGCCGTGACCCATTATGTGCTGCTGGCGGCGGTGTCCGCAGGCGTGTTTTTCGCCGTGAACGCCCTGTGCCGCAGCGGCGGCGCCATCGGCGGCACGGAGGAAGCCGCCCCGAGGAAGGCGGAGAAGCCCAAGGAGGAGTCCACCGGGAATCCGGAGGTGGACAAGATGCTCAAGGACGGCGGCCTGGCCATCGCCGAGATGAAGCGCCTGGACGACAATATCGCCGACCCCGGCATCTCCGCCGACATCGTCCGGCTGGAGCAGGTGTCCCAGAAGATTTTTGACGAGGTGAAGCGGGACCCCAAAAAGCTCCCCCAGATCCGCAAGTTCATGGACTACTACCTGCCCACCACGCTGAAGCTGCTGAACGCCTATGACCGCATGAGCGGCACCGGTGTCTCCGGCGAGAACATTGACACCACGCTTTCCAAGGTGGAGGGCATGATGCGGACCATCGTGGCGGCCTTTGAAAAGCAGCTGGACAGCCTGTACGGCGCCGAGGCCCTGGATATCTCCACGGACATCACCGTGCTGGAGAACATGATGGCCCGGGAGGGCCTGACGGACGGGCCGCTGAAGGCGGAGACCGCTCCGCCCCGGGACACGGACATCAAGCTGGAGCTGTGAGAGAGGGAGAGAGGACATGAGTGAAAAGACGAAGAAGCTCCTCACCAATATCGCCCTGGTGGTGGTATGCCTGGCCTGCGCCCTGCGCTGGCTGTACATCGGACTGATCGCATCCCGGCCCACGGTCTATCTCTTTGACTGCATCGTGGGGCTGATGTGGCTGGCGGGCGCCGCGCTGGCGGTGGCCCGGGCCATCCGTGCTTCCCGGTAACGGCGGTGCTTCGCCGGAACTTCAACATCAATGGAGGAAAACGCAATGAGTGAGAACAACATTCCCCAGCTGACGCTGGACCCCCAGGCCGCCGCTGCCCAGGCGGTGCCAGAGCTGACCCTGGACCCCTCCGCCCCCTCCGCCCCCGCCGAGCCTGCCAAGCCGGAGGCCGCCCCCGTGCAGATGGATGACAGCCTGCTGAACGACGCGGAGAAAAAGGCCGTGGAGGACTTTTCCAAGAAAATCAACATCATGGATTCCAACATGATCCTCCAGTACGGCGCCGCCGCCCAGAAAAGCGTGGCGGGCTTTTCTGAAAACGCCCTGGCCTCCGTCCGCACCAAGGACCTGGGCGAGGTGGGCAAGTCCCTTTCCGAGCTGGTGGTGGAGCTGAAGGGCTTCGGCGAGGACGAGGAGAAGAAGGGCCTGTTCGGCCGTTTCAAAAAGACTGGCAATAAGCTGGAGACCATGAAGGCCCAGTACGCCAAGGTGGAGAGCAACGTGGACAAGATCGCCCGGGAGCTGGAGCAGCACCAGGTGACGCTGATGAAGGACGTTGCCATGTTCGACCAGATGTACGAACTGAACCTGAAGTATTACAAGGAGCTGACCATGTACATCCTGGCGGGCAAGAAAAAGCTGGCGGATGTGCAGGCGGGTGAGCTGCCGGCCCTGAAGGACAAGGCCGAGCAGAGCGGCAGCCAGGAGGATGCCCAGCGGTACAACGACATGGTCCAGATGTGCGACCGCTTTGAAAAGAAGCTCCACGACCTGGAGCTGACGCGGATGATCTCCGTCCAGATGGGCCCCCAGACCCGCCTGCTGCAAAACAACGACACGCTGATGGTGGAGAAGATCCAATCCTCTCTGGTGAATACCATCCCCCTGTGGAAGAGCCAGATGGTGCTGGCTCTGGGCATGGAACACGGCCGCCAGGCCACCGCCGCCCAGAGCGCCGTCACGGAGATGACCAACGAGCTTTTGAAAAAGAACGCCGACATGCTGAAAATGGGCACCATCCAGACCGCCCGGGAGGCCGAGCGCAGCGTGGTGGACATCGAGACCCTGCAGCACACCAACCAGCAGCTCATCGAGACGCTGGACGAGGTGCTGAATATCCAGCGGGAGGGCGCCCAGAAGCGCCGGGAGGCGGAAGCCGAGCTGGGGAAGATCGAAGGCGAGCTGAAGCAGAAGCTGATGGAGCTGCATCAATAAAAGGAACTGCCTATGAAAGTATTCCAAAAACGTTCCGTGGCCGCCGTGGTCATGGTGCTGGCCATCGCGGCGGGCATCCTGCTGGGGCAGGCCCGGAAGCCGGAGGGCCTGGGACAGGCGTCCACCGCCGTGGTGGGCACCTACACCTATGTCTATGACTATGCCGGCGTCCTGACGGACAAGACCATGACCTATATCGACGAGATGAACACCTCCCTGTTCGCCCAGACCGGCGCCCAGATCATGGTGCAGACGGTGGACAGCACCGGCGGCACCGACATCGTGGACTACGCCACCCAGCTGGGCGCGGCCTACGGCGTCGGCTCCGCGGAGCGGGACAACGGCCTGGTGCTGGTGCTGGCCCTGGAGGACCTGGCGGACAACGGCCTGGTGGGCAACTACGGCATTGCCGGCGGCGACGGGCTGTACAAGTACGGCAACGAGCTGACTAGCATGTTGTACGTCTACATGGAGGAGGACTTTGCCGCCGGGGACTACGACGCCGCCGTCCGCAAGACCGTGAAGGCCTATATGGACTGGTTCGCGGACCTGTACGGTGTCACCGTCCGGGAAAACTACATCCCCGCCGTCCGGGAGAATTTCTCCGCCGGCAGCGGCTATTATACGGAGACCACCGGCGTCCTGGCACCCAGCATCGGCTCCGTGGTCATGGAGCTGGTGCTGCTGCTGGTGGTGCTGCTCATGATCTGGGTGGTGCTGGACCGGCTGCGCTATAACCGTTACCGCCGCCGCTACATGATGCCCGGCATGGGCATTCCCACCCGGCGGTATTACCCGGTGTTCTGGGGACGGCCCCGGCGGCCAAGACCGCCCCGCCCGCCCCGCTCTCCCCGCCCGCCCAGAAGCGGCGGCCCGAAGCCGCCCAGCGGAGGGCCCTCGTCCCGCCCGCCCCGTCCTCCCAGAAGCACCGGCGGCAGCCGGGGCGGCTTTGGCGGGGGCGGCTCCTTCGGCGGCGGCTTCGGCGGCAGCCGGGGCGGCTTTGGCGGGGGCGGCTCCTTTGGCGGCGGCTTCGGCGGCAGCCGGGGCGGCTTTGGCGGAGGCGGTTCCTTCGGCGGCGGCTTCGGCGGCAGCCGGGGCGGTTTCGGCGGAGGACGCCGGTAAACACGGCCTGCGCACCTGCGCATATGAAAAAGCCCCGCGGCTCTTGGCCGCGGGGCTTTTTTTTCATGATCAGCGCTTTCGGAGGGATTCGTAATCCCACAGGGAATCCAGCGCCTCCCGGGACATGGGCAGGATGACGGCGATGTTGAAGATGGTCATGAGGCCGATGCCCACGTCACCCAGGTCCCACACGAAGGTATAGGCGGCGAGGCCGCCGATGAACAGCATCACCAGGGCCAGAATTTTATAGGCCGTCTGGGACACCCAGTTGTCTCCGAAGAGGTAGGCCACGTTGGACCGGGCGTAAAACAGGATGCCGATGAAGGTGGAGAAGCTGAACAGCCACAAAATCAAAGCGATGAACACCACGCCGAAGGAGCCCAGGTGGTACTCCATGGCCGCCTGGAGAAGGTCCATGCCCTCCAGCCCCTGAACTCGCTCCGCCGGGGTCAGCAGCATGATCATGGCGGTGCAGCTGCAAATGACAATGGTATCGATAAACACGCCGAAGGCCTGGAGCAGGCCGGACTTGGCGGGGTGGCTCATCTCCGCCGCCGCGGCGGCGCAGGGGGCGGAGCCGGAGCCGGCCTCGTTGGAAAACAGGCCCCGCTTCACGCCGTTCATCAGCACGGCGCCAAAGCCGCCGGCCACCGCCTGCCGCAGGCCGAAGGCCTCCTGGAAGATCCGCTGAAAAACCGCCGGCAGCAGCGCCGCGTTTTTCAAAATCAGCACGATGGTCATGAGGAAGTAGCACCCGGCCATGATGGGCACCAGCACATCCAGCACCTTCATGGTGGCGTTTTTCCTGAGAACGATGACCGCCGCCAGAGCCACCAGCACCACCGTGGTGTAAATAGGCGGGATGCGGAAGGCGTTTTCAAAGGCGGAGGTGACGGAGTTGCTGATGACCTGGCTGATGCCGCACCAGCAGGTGAGGCCGGACAGGGCGAACAGCACGGCGGTGACGCTGCGGCGGGAGCCGCTCCCCCGCCTGGCGGCGAAGTAGTCGTGGATGTAGTAGGCGGGGCCGCCCCGGTAGCCGCCGTAGAGGGGGTCCGGCTTTTTGTGGAGCTGTGCCAGGGTGGCCTCGATGAAGGCGGTGGAGGAGCCAATGAGGGCGGACAGCCACATCCAGAACACCGCTCCGGCGCCGCCGGCGGAGATGGCCGCCACCACGCCGATGAGGTTGCCCATGCCCACTCGGGTGGCGGTGGAGATGATGAGGGCCTGCCAGCCGGAGATGGCGCCGCCGTTTCCGCCGCGCTTTTCCGCCGTCACCCGCAGCATTTCGGGAAACAGGCGGATTGGCAGAAAGCGGGTGCGGAACGTGAAATAGATGCCGGTGGGGATGAGCAGCAATACCAGCAGGGAAAGGCCCACGCTCCCGCCGCCGGGCAGGGGCAGCGTGATGAGATCACCCCACAAAAATCCGCAGACGGCGGAGATCAGGTCTACGATGACATGCATGTAAAAGGTCCTCCTGAGATCGTGATGCGGCGGAAGGCGTCCGCCGAGATGGGACAGATAAGGGGACTGTGTTCCTTTAAAGCGGCAAATATGTGGGATATGGTTTTATTGTACTATGCCGGACACGGGGATTCAACCTCTTTTTCCATTTGAACTGTTTTTCCGTGACGGACAGGGCGGTGCTTCCGTCAGCGGATGGGGCAAAGGGGAGCGGTTTTGCCGGCGAAAGCAGGGAATTTGCATGAAAAGAAATAATTCTTGCAAAACGAGGAAAAATTTGCAAGAATACTTGCGAAATGGGGAAGAGGGGCGTATACTCCCCCTTGGAAAACAGACCGGGTGACCGGTTGGGGAGGATGCGGCATATGGGTGGAAACACTTGGAAAACAGTGAAAAGTTACGGCACCGTCATGGCGCTGGCGGTAATTATGGGACTGAGCTACGAGGTATTTGTATTCCCCAATGCCTTCGCGCCGGCGGGCATCAACGGCCTTGCCACCATGATCCAGTATTTGTTCCATGTGAGCATCGGCTACATGTCCCTGCTCATCAACCTGCCGCTGATCCTGCTGGCCTGGCGGCACGTGGACCGGGACTTCGCCCTGAAGAATTTGGCCTTCGTGCTGGTGTTCTCCGCCGTGACCTTGACGCTGAACCGGGTGGACCTCAGCGTCATTGCCTACCACACGGACAACGGCAATTCCGCCATCCTGGGGCCTGTGGCCGCCGGCGTGGTCAGCGGCGCGGTGTACGGCTTCACCATCCGGCAGAACGGCTCCACCGGCGGCACGGATATCGTGGCGGCTTGGGTGCGGAAAAAGCACCCGGAGGCCAGCCTGGTGTGGGTCATCTTCGGCTTGAACGCCTCCGTGGCGGTGCTGTCCTTCTTCGTCTACGGCTGCAAGTTTGAGCCGGTGATCTTGTGCCTGGCCTACTGCTACCTCAGCTCCCGCATCAGCGACAGCATCCTCAAGGGCGGCAAGCGGGCGCTGAAATTCGAGGTGGTCACAAAAGAGGCTCCCGCCCTGTCCGCCCGGCTCATGGAGGAGCTGGGCCACGGCGTCACGGTGCTGCCCGCCCGGGGCATGTATTCCACGGAGCCGCGGGACTTTTTGATCTGCGTGGTGAACCGCCACCAGATCGTCCGTTTCCAGGAGATCCTTCGCCAGTTCCCCGGCACGTTTGCCTGGGTGTCGGAGGTGAACGAGACCCTGGGCAACTTCAAGCACATCACGGCCTGATACATGATATAAAAAGGAGGCGGACTGGATGTCCGCCTCCTTTTATTGTCACAGCACGCTTTCCGCCATCTGCTGCACCTGACGCTCCGTCAAGCCGTCGGAGGCGCGGAGGGAGAAGGAGAAGCCGTCTCGGGTCCACAGGGCCACCCGGATGCCGTCCTCATCGCCCCGCCACTGAACGGAGGTGCCCTTTACCGCAAGGGTGCCGCTGGCGGGATAGACGGTGTAGTCGCCGCTGTTGTCGCTGCCGCCCCGGCTGACCCGGTAGGTCAGCTCCTGGACCTCGTCGCTCCAGCGCAGCTCCGCCAGGGTGCCGCCGATGTCCTGAATGAGGGTGAAGGAGAAGCCCGCCGGCGCCGCGGGCACCGGCACAGGGAAGCCCACGGCGGCCTCCAGGGCCTCCACGGTGTTGTGCTGGTGTTGGGGGTTGGGCAGCTGGGCGGTGCCGCCGGTGGGGGCGGTATTGATCTCCACGGAGATGGCCCCGCCGCCGGAAATGGTGACGCAGGGCCGGCCCGTCAGGTCATTGAAAAAGTCCGCCGGGACATACATGACACCCTTTTCCAGCATGGCGGGGGCGGCGTCCAGAGGCAGGGAGGTCCCCATGACAGGGTCACCGCCGTCTCCATGGTCCTGGAGGGTGGCATAACCCATGCCCAGCACCAGGACGGCCTCCCGGTCTCCCAGCGTCAGCCGGGCGCCGGGCAGGGAGCCGTCCCAGGCCACGGTGCAGCCCAGGGCCTCTGCCACCGCCCGCAGGGGCACCATGGTGACGGCCTTGGCACCGGATACGGGCACCTCCTGGGCGGCGGCAGGCAGGGCCAGGGCGGCGGCCAGCGCCAGGGACAGCAGCAAAGCGCAGAATTTTTTCATCATGTTCAATCCTTTCATAAAGGGGTTGCCGGTTCAGACGGTGGAGGCGGGAAAAAGTTCCTCCGCCGGTCAATCAAATTGTACCATACCGCCGCCCTCCCGGCAACGAAAAAGCAGCGGCGGAAAATGGGAGAAAAGGTTTGCACTTGCCGGTGCCGTCCGTTATAATGACAGCATCACGACAGCAATGGGAGGTTCAACCGATGAATACCCGCATCGAACACGATACCATGGGCGAGATCGCCGTACCGGCGGACCACCACTGGGGCGCCCAGACCCAGCGGAGCCTGGAGAATTTCAAGATCGGCGGCCAGCGCCAGCCCAAAGAGATCATCACCGCCTTCGCCTATTTGAAGGAGGCCTGCGCCAAGGCCAACGCCGACGTGGGCAAGCTGACGGCCCAGCAGGCGGACGCCATCACCGATGCCTGCCGGGACATCCGCGCCGGCAAGTGGGACGAAGAGTTCCCCCTGGTGGTGTGGCAGACCGGCAGCGGCACCCAGACCAACATGAACGTCAACGAGGTCATTGCCCACCTGGCGGCGGAGCAGGGAGTTCCCCTGCACCCCAACGACCATGTGAATGCCTCCCAGTCCTCCAACGACACGTTTCCCTCCGCCCTGCATATCGCGGCGGCTCTCAGCGTGGCGGAGCAGGTGCTGCCGGCGGCGGAGCGGCTGGAGACGGCATTTGCCAAGCTGGAGGCGGCTTACCCCGACCTCATCCGCATCGGCCGCACCCATTTGCAGGACGCCACGCCCCTGCGCTTTTCCCAGGAGGTCTCCGGCTGGCGGGAGCTGGTGGCGGCCCCCTGCCGGATGCTGCGGCTGGCCCAGACGGAGCTGTGCCGCCTGGCCATCGGCGGCACCGCCGTGGGCACCGGCCTCAACGCCCCCAAGGGCTATGACGAGATGGTGTGCGGGTATCTGCGGCAGCTGACGGGGCTGGAGTTCCGGCCCGACGAGAACAAGTTCCACGCCCTCACCAGCAAGGACGCCCTGGTGTTTGCCCACGGCGCCCTGAAGGCCCTGGCTGCCAACCTCATGAAGATCGCCAACGACATCCGCTTCGAGGCCAGCGGCCCCCGCTGCGGCATGGGGGAGCTCCACATCCCGGAAAACGAGCCCGGCAGCTCCATCATGCCCGGCAAGGTGAATCCCACCCAGTGCGAGGCCGTCACCATGGTGGCCGTCCAGGTCATGGGCAACGACGCCGCCATCGGCATGGCCGCCAGCCAGGGCAACTTCCAGCTGAACGTATTTTTGCCGGTGTCCGCGTACAATTTCCTGCTGTCCGCCCGGCTGCTGGCGGATGTGTGCGACTCCTTCCGGGTCCACTGCGTGGAGGGCATCACCCCCAACGTGGAGCGGATGGAGTACAACCTCTACAACTCCCTGATGCTGGTCACCTGCCTGACACCCAAAATCGGCTACGAGGCCGCCGCCAAGTGCGCCAAAAAGGCTCTCCACGACGGCACCACCCTGAAAGAGGCCGTGTTGGCCCTGGGCCTTCTGACGGCGGAGGAGTTCGACGAAACGGTTCGCCCGGAGAAGATGGTGTAAATTCATAAAAAAGACGCGCTGCCCCGGCAGCGCGTCTCAGGCTGGCGAAAAAATTTTTTCGACAGCCTGAGCAAGTTTTTCAGAACTTTTTAAGTTCTGAAAAACTTAGATTTCAAACGAAAGACACCCCTCCTGGGTTTCTTTCGTAACTATCTTCCTTCCCGTTATCCAGCGGTTCACCCTTTTTCGACAAGCTCAGACGCGCTGCCGAGGCAGCGCGTCTCTTTTTTGCGTTTACACCAAAGCCGTAACAGTCTCGTAGACCCAGATGAGGGCCGGCATGGTGACGATGCTGCACAGCATGGTGAACACACCGATCAGGCTGGCGTGGTCCGCCTCCTTGTCGTACAGCTGGGCGATCTGGGTGATGACCACGCCGGTGGGAGCGCCGGCTCCCAGCAGGGTGATCATGACGATCTGCTGGGCGCCGGGCAGCAGGGTGTTCAGCCGCAGCAGCAGGAAAATGGCCAGCATGATGAGGGGATAGACGATGAGCCGGTTCAGCGTGACCACCAGCACCCGGGACATCTTCTTCAAATCCAGGTGGGCGATGGTGGCGAAGGAGATGCCGATGGACAGCATACTGGTGGAGCCCAGAGCGCCTCCCACGCTCTGCACCGCCTGGCCCAGCACGCCGGGAAAGCGGATACGGGCGCAGAACAGAAGGAAGCCCACCGCCATGGCAATGATGTTGATGTTGCCCAGGGCACGTTTCCAGTCGATCTGGGGCTCCTCACAGATAAGGCTTTTGCCGTGAGTCCACACGAACACCTGCAAGGCGCCCATGTAGGCGCAGGTGTAGAACAGCCACTCCTGGCCCATGGTGAAGGAGATGAGGGGCATGAGCAGGTTGCCGCTGTTGGAGTAGATCATAGAGGCCCGCTCCACGGGGCTCATGTGCAGGGCCTTGTCCCCCAGCAGCCAGGTGATGAAAATGAGCACCACATGAGACAGCGCCGCGCCGAAAATGGCCAGCAGCAGGCCCAGCAGCCGCTCCCGGGTGAAGTCCACCTGGAAGGCGTAAATGATGGCGCAGGGACGGATGACGCCCACGATGACCTGGGACAGGCCCTTGCCGGCGCTGGCGGGCATGAGCTTCACCTTCACGGCGGCGAAGCCCAGCAGCAGCATCAGGAACATTTTCGTGATCTGCTGAAGAAACAGAAGATTCATTTCAGACATGTGCGGCCTCCCAAAACTCAATTGATAATATGTATCCCAACAGGGCCCTCCGGCCCTTTGCGGTTACCGGGTGTAAAGTGACACGATCTGGGGCTCCAGGCCGTACATCTCCTGGCACCGGCGGCAGATGGCGCGGGTGTAGGCGGCCTCGTCCCGGCGGCACAGGGCGTCCACCAGGGCGCTGTGGCAGGCGGCCCGGCCGCCCGTGTCATCCTCCAGGGAGACGTATTGCAGCTGGAGCAGGTGGATGCGCAGGTAGACCTCCCGCTGGTACCGCAGCAAAAGCTCGTTTTTCCCCAGCTCCGTGATGCGCAGGTGGAAATCCCGGTCGGCGGTGATGCGGCCGTACAGGTCGCCGGCAGCGGCGGCGGTCTCGCAGGCCTCCGCCAGCTGCCGCAGGCCGGCAAAGTCCGCGTCGCTGCCGTGGTAAATGGCCAGGCGGCCAGAGAGGATGTCCTGGGACATGCGGACGGCGCCCAGGCTCCTGGCCATCTCCGGCGTGAAGTAGGTGACCTCGGCGTAGCACTTGGGGTAGATGGTCACCAGTCCCTCGCTGCTGAGCTTGCGCAGCGCCTCCCGCACGGGGGTGCGGCTGGTCTGGAGCATCCCGGCCAGCTCGTCCTCCGGGATCTTCTGGCCGGGCTTGAACACATGGTGCATGATGAGGTGCTTGATGCGGCGGTAGACCTGCTCGCTTTTGGGAAGGGCGGCTTCGGCGCCGGACCGCTCCGCCATGGGGAGGGCGGCGTCCTCCGGCAGGTCTCTTCGGATGTCCATGGGCCCGCTCCTTTCGGGAATGAAATACAAAAAATTGAATTGTACACAAATACATAGTAATTGTATACAATTATTTCAACACCGGTAATATAGCACGCATAAAACAAAATGTCCACATAAAAATGATAAAATTTGATAATTTTTGCGTGATATGCAGGAAAATTTCGAAATTTATAGATTGTATACAGAAAGTTGACAGAAGAAAAAAAGGAAACAGCACCTTTGCCGGGGCGGGTGCCCCCAGGCCGTTCCTGAAAACGGTTTATGCAGTTTTGTATGCATATTGCTGTATATTGAGGCCGGGCTGCCCTCCGGGAGGGGGCCGGAGCGGCCCACGGGAGGAGAAAGTGCCTGATATCGGCCCATGATATGGCAAAATATGAAAAAGCCGACAAGAAAAGAAAAAAATGTTGTGCAAGATGACACTTGAATAAATATTCACTATAAGCGTATAATTCAACCATCATCAAACAAGAAACACGGGAGGCAACCGTCATGAAAAAAGACAAGAAAGACATCAAGAAAATCGTCCTCGCCTACTCCGGCGGTCTGGATACATCCATCATTATCCCCTGGCTGAAGGAGAACTACAACAACCCCGAGATCATCGCCGTGGCCGGTGATGTGGGTCAGAACGACGAGCTGGATGGTCTGGAGGAAAAGGCCATCAAGACCGGCGCCAGCAAGCTGTACATCGCCGACCTCACCGACGAGATGGTGGATGAGGTCATCATCCCCTCCATGAAGATGGGCGCCAGCTATGAGCAGTACCTCTTGGGCACCGCCTTTGCACGGCCCGTCATTGCCAAGAAGCTGGTGGAGATCGCCAAGGCCGAGGGTGCTGACGCCATCGCCCACGGCTGCACCGGCAAGGGCAACGACCAGGTTCGGTTCGAGCTGGCCATCAAGCGCTTCGCCCCCGACATGACCATCATCGCCCCCTGGCGGGAGTGGTCCATCAAGGGCCGGGACGAGGAGATCGATTACGCCGAGGCCCACAACGTGCCCCTGAAGATCTCCCGGGAGACCAACTACTCCAAGGATAAGAACCTGTGGCACCTGAGCCACGAGGGCCTGGACCTGGAGGACCCCGCCAACGAGCCCCAGTATGAAAAGCCCGGCTTCCTGGAGATGGGCGTCGGCCCCATCACCGCCCCCGACGCGCCCACCTACGTGACCATCGACTTTGAAAAGGGCGTGCCCGTGGCCGTGGACGGCGAGAAGATGAAGGCCAGCGACATTATCCGCAAGCTGAACAAGCTGGGCGGCGAGAACGGCATTGGCCTGCTGGACATCGTGGAAAACCGGTTGGTGGGCATGAAGGACAGAGGTGTCTATGAGACCCCCGGCGGCACCATCCTCTACAAGGCCCACCAGTGCCTGGAGATGATCACCATCGACAAGGACACCGCCCACATGAAGAGCAAGCTGGCCGTGGATTTCGCCGACCTGGTGTACAACGGCAAGTGGTTCACCCCCCTGCGGGAGGCCCTCAGTGCCTTCGCCGACAAGACACAGGAGCATGTCACCGGCAGCGTGAAGCTGAAGCTGTACAAGGGCAACATGATCACCGCCTCCATCACCTCTCCCTGCAGCCTGTACTCCGAGGAGCTGGTGACCTTCAACGAGAGCAGCTATGACCAGACCAACGCCACCGGCTTCATCAACCTCTGGGGCCTGCCTGATACGGTGCTGGCACTGCGGGAGCAGGGCAAGCTGTAAGCCCAGACCCTCTATATTGAAAAGAAAACGCGGCTGCGGGACGGAGAAAAGCTCTTCGCCCCGCGTCTGCAGTGGGTGGGGACCCCATCCGGAGCGCAGGCCGGGAAGAAAGGAGATTCCATGAAACCAAAGGTATATATCGACGGAAAGGAAGGCACCACTGGCCTTCAGATCTATGACCGCCTGGCAAAGCGAGCGGACATCGACCTGCTGCTCATCGACGAGAACAAGCGAAAGGACCCTGCGGAGCGAAAAAAGCTCATGGATGCGGTGGACATCGTGTTTTTGTGCCTGCCGGACGCGGCAGCCATCGAGGCGGCGACCCTGGTGGAAAATGCTGCCACCCGCATCATCGACGCCTCCACCGCCCACCGGGTGGCCCCGGGCTGGGTGTACGGCTTTCCCGAGCTGGGACCGGACCAGAAGGAGACTATTATCCATGCCGGCCGTGTGGCCAACCCCGGCTGCCACGCCACGGGCTTTTTGTCCACGGCGGCGCCCTTGGTGAAACTGGGCATCCTGCCCAGGGACTATCCCGTGACGGTTTATTCTCTCACCGGCTACTCCGGCGGCGGCAAGAAGATGATCGCCCAGTACGAGGACGCGGACCGGGGCGCGGAATTCGACGCCCCCCGCATATACGGACTGAATCTGAAGCACAAGCACCTGCCGGAGATGCAGAAAATTGCCGGACTGGACTTCCCGCCGGTATTCAACCCGGTGGTGGACGACTATTACAAGGGTATGGCCACCACACTCATGCTCCACAACCGCCTTTTGAAGGGCCAGCCCACGGCGGCGGACATCGCGGCGGCCCTGACGGAGTTTTACGCAGGCCAGACCTTCATAAAGGTGGTGCCTTTCGGCAAGCATGACGCGCTGCTCTCCGCCAACTCTCTGGCGGGGAAGGACACCCTGGAGATCACCGTCTGCGGCCATGAGGACCAAACCATGGTCACCGCCCGGTTTGACAACCTGGGCAAAGGCGCCTCCGGCGCAGCGGTGCAGAATATGAACCTGATGCTGGGCTTCGAGGAAACGACGGGCCTGAACCTGTGAAAAAACGAGGTAATGACTATGCTGAACTTTATTGAAGGCGGCGTCTGCGCCGCCCAGGGCTTCCGGGCCGCCGGCATCCACGTGGGCGTCAAGACCCACGCCGCCTGGAAAAAGGATGTGGCCCTCATCGTGTCCGATGTGGACTGCGCCGCGGCGGCGGTATTTACGAAAAACGTGGTGAAGGCCGCGCCCATCCATGTGGACAAGGCCCACCTGGCCGACGGCAAGGCCCGGGCCATCATTGCCAACAGCGGCAACGCCAATGCCTGCGCCCCCCACGGGGAGGAGAACGCGGAGAAGATGTGCGCCGCCGCCGCCAAGGCCATCGGCTGCAAGCCGGAGGACATCGTGGTGTCCTCCACCGGCGTCATCGGCCAGACCCTCAACGTCCAGGTCATTGAGGAGGGCGTACCTGCGCTGTACGCCGCCCTGGAGCGGTCCAACGAGGCCAGCGACGCCGCAGCCCATGCCATTATGACCACCGACACCGAGAAAAAGGAAGTGGCCGTGGAGACCACCGTGGGCGGAAAGACCGTCCGCATGGGTGGCATCGCCAAGGGCTCCGGCATGATCCACCCCAACATGGGCACCATGCTGTGCTTTTTGACCACCGACTGCGCCATCTCCCCGGAAATGATCAAGACCGCCCTGCTGGAGACCGTGGACGTCAGCTTCAACCGCATCAGCGTGGACGGCGACACCTCCACCAACGACACCTGCTGCGTCCTGGCCAACGGCCTGGCGGGCAATGAGACCATCACCGCCAAGGGCCCGGATTACGACGCCTTCCTGACGGCCCTCCGGGCCCTGTGCACCGCCCTGGCCAAAAAGATGGCCGCCGACGGCGAGGGGGCCAAGCACCTCATCACCTGCACCGTCTCCGGTGCCGCCGACGAGGCCGCCGCCGAGACCGTGGCCAAGTCCGTCATCTCCTCCACCCTCACCAAGGCCGCCATCTTCGGCGCCGACGCCAACTGGGGCCGTGTTCTGTGCGCCATGGGCTACTCCGGCGTTGATTTCGACCCGGAGAAGGTGGATGTGCACTTTGCCTCCGCCGCCGGGGATGTCGCCGTGTGCCAGCAGGGCCGGGGACTGGACTTTGACGAGGCGCTGGCCAAGAAGATCCTGACGGAGCACGATGTGGAGATCCGCATCACCATGGGTGAGGGGGACGGCAAGTGCACCTGCTGGGGCTGCGATATTACGTACGATTATATCAAGATCAACGGAGACTATCGGACCTGATACCTCAATGGAGGTGGGCAGATGCGCCCCCCCATTTTCTCCCCGTGGAGAAAACGGGCCGCGCCCGGTCCAAAAGACACGCCAGGAGGGGGATTTCGGTCTCCCCCTCCTGGACCTCCCCTTCAAACGACCAAAAGAGGGGGCTGCGGCCCTCTCTTTGGAAACACCCCCAACGGAGCGGCAGCGGAAAGAGAAGCAGGGCGTGTCGACAAGCACCCTGGGTGGGAAACCACGTTACAACTTGCGGCTTGAAGGCTGGATGATTGCCAAGGTACAGCGCACCTGGATGAGACCCGGCGGGGGTTATCCGGTCGTGGCCAACAACCGTCCGCATCCCCAAACTTGCCCGAACGGGCAAGTTTGGACGAAATGGCTTTTTCTTCCACCGTGCACGGCGCATTCTTTTTCGCCAAGACGAAAAAGAATGGGGGGTGCATTGCCCCCTGCGTGTTGAGGGGGCGACTCAACAAAAAAGGAGCGATCCCAATGGCATCTCATGCCCAGCAGGCCAAAACTCTGGTGGAGGCCCTGCCCTATATTCAAAAGTTCACCGGCAAGACCATCGTGGTGAAATACGGCGGCAACGCCATGATCTCCGAGGAGCTGCGCAAGGCCGTCATGAGCGACATCATCCTGCTGAGCCTGGTGGGCATCCGGGTGGTGGTGGTCCACGGCGGCGGCCCGGAGATCAGCGACATGCTGAAAAAGATCGGCCACGAGTCCAAATTCGTGGATGGCCTGCGCTATACGGACGAGACCACCATGGACATCGTCCAGTCCATCCTGTGCGGCAAGGTGAATAAAAACCTGGTGGCCCAGCTGAACCGGCTGGGAGGCCAGGCCATCGGCCTTTGCGGCATGGACGGCCAGCTGTTCCAGGCGGAGTGCCTGGACGAAAAGTACGGCCTGGTGGGCAAGATCACCGGCGTGAACCCGGAGCCGGTGGAAAACGCCCTCATGACCGGCTACATCCCCGTGGTCTCCACCGTGGCCCAGGGCATGGACGCCGACACCGCCTATAACATCAACGCCGATACCGCCGCCGCCAAGCTGGCGGAGGCCCTCCACGCGGAAAAGCTCATTTTGCTGACGGATGTCCGGGGCCTTCTGCGGGACCCCCACGACGAGGACTCCCTCATCCACGTGCTCCACACCTACGAGGTGCCGGAGCTGGTGGCCCAGGGGGTCATCTCCGGCGGTATGATCCCCAAGATGCAGTGCTGTGTGGACGCCATTTCCGGCGGTGTGGAGCGGGTCCACATTCTGGACGGCCGCATTCCCCATTCCATTTTGATCGAGCTGTTGTCGGACGAAGGCATCGGCACCATGCTGAAAAGAGAGGACTGAATCCATATGACTTCCCAGGAATTGAAGGCCCTGACGGGCCAGTATATCATGAACACCTACGGCCGCTTCCCCGTGGCCATTGACCACGGCCAGGGTGCCCGGTTGTACGATCCCGAGGGCAACGAGTACATCGACTTCACCAGCGGCATCGGCGTCACGGACCTGGGCTACGGCTATCAGCCCTGGGTGGACGCCGTGGCGGCCCAGGCCAAGAAGCTGAACCACGTGTCCAACCTGTTTTATACGGAGCCGCCCGCCCTTCTGGCCAAGACCCTATGTGAGCGCACCGGCGAGAGCTGCGTGTTCTTCGCCAACGGCGGCGGCGAGGCCAACGAGGGCATGATCAAGCTGGCGAGAAAGTACAGCTTCGACAAGTATGGCAAGGGCCGCGCCACCATCATCACCCTGAACAACTCCTTCCACGGCCGCACCATCACCACGCTCATGGCCACCGGCCAGGAGGTGTTCCATAACTACTTCTTCCCCTTCACCGAGGGCTTCCGCTACGCCGACGCCAACGACCTTGCCTCCCTGGAGGCGGCCGCAGGCGATGATGTGTGCGCCGTCATGGTGGAGCTGGTCCAGGGCGAGGGCGGCGTGCTGCCTCTGGACAAGGAATACGTCCAGGCCGTGGCCAAGCTGTGCGCCCAGCGGGACTGGCTGCTGCTGGTGGACGAGGTCCAGACCGGCGTGGGCCGCACCGGCTCCCTGTTTGCCTTCCAGCAGTACGGCGTGCTGCCGGATGTGGTGTCCTTCGCCAAGGGCATCGCCGGGGGCCTGCCCATGAGCGGCATTATGGCCAGCGAAAAGTGCCGCGGCGTCCTGGGACCCGGCACCCACGCCACCACGTTCGGCGCCAATCCCATCTGCGCCGCCGCGGGCCTGGTGGTCCAGGAGACGCTGACGGACGCGTTTTTGGAGGAGATCAAGGCCAAGGGCGCCTACCTGCGCCAGCAGATCGAGACGCTGGACCTGCCCTGCTTCGGAAAGACCCGGGGTCTGGGCCTCATGATCGGCATCGAGGTCAAGGAGGGCTACAACAAGGGCGACATCGCCGCCAAGCTCATTGAAAACGGCCTGCTGGTCCTCACCGCCGGCCCCGGAATGCGTCTGCTGCCGCCGCTGGTCATCACCAAGGAGGAGCTGGACCAGGGCCTGGCCATCATGAAAAAGGCTTTGAGCTGATTTTTTTGAACCGCGCCGCACCGGCAGGCGCACACACGATAACTTTTACAATCACAATTACATTCACATTTACCATTACATTTACAGTGACACTTACACGCGTTCATGTTGCACGCGAACGTGCAACAAATCCAACGAACAGTGAGGACATGCCAATGGAAAACCACACCCATTTTTTAAAGCTCCTGGATTTCACCCCCGCTGAGATCCAGCAGTTTCTGGACACCGCCGCCGACCTGAAGGCCAAGAAAAAGGCCGGCATCCCCCACCGCTACCTGGAGGGCAAAAACGTGGCCCTCATCTTTGAAAAGACCTCCACCCGCACCCGCTGCTCCTTTGAGGTGGCCGCCCAGGACCTGGGCATGGGCTCCACCTACCTGGGCCCCACCGGCAGCCAGATCGGCGTGAAGGAGTCCATCGCCGACACCGCCCGGGTTCTGGGCCGGATGTTTGACGGCATCGAGTACCGGGGCTTCGGCCAGGACCTGGTGGAGGAGCTGGCAAAATACGCCGGCGTCCCCGTGTTCAACGGTCTGACCAACGAGTTCCACCCCACCCAGATCCTGGCGGACTTCCTGACCATCCAGGAGCATTTCGGGAAGCTCCGGGGCGTGAAGCTGGTGTATCTGGGCGACGCCCGGTACAACATGGGCAACAGCCTCATGGTGGGCTGCGCCAAGATGGGCATGCACTTTGTGGCCTGTGCTCCCAAGGCCTACATGCCCGACCAGGCGCTCATCGACACCTGCCAGGCCATCGCCGCCGAAACCGGCGCCGTGCTGGAGTTCATCGAGGACCCCATGGAGGCCACGAAGAACGCCGATGTGCTGTACACCGACGTGTGGGTGTCCATGGGCGAGCCGGTGGAGGTCTGGGCGGAGCGCATCGCGGCCCTGGGCCCCTACCAGGTGACGAAGGCTCTTATGGACAACGCCGGTCCCCAGTGCCGCTTCATGCACTGCCTGCCCGCCTACCACGACCACAAGACCAAGGTGGGCAAGGAGATGGGTGAAAAGTTCGGCCGGGACGCCATGGAGGTCACTGACGAGGTGTTCGAGAGCCCCCAGTCCATCGTCTTTGACGAGGCGGAAAACCGGATGCACACCATTAAGGCCGTCATGTACGAGCTGATGAAGTGAAAACGAGCACTCCCGTGAATAGACGTTCACGGGAGTGCTTTTTGCTTGCTGGTTGTGCACTATGCCTAAATTTTTGCAAAGAAATCCGACGAAACAAAAGCGGCTTGACAGTTTGCCGCCGGATACATACAATAATACCGTCAACTCTGTAAGAGAAAGAGGTTTTGTCCATGGAACGTTCCGCCGGCATTTTGCTGCCGATCTTTTCCCTGCCGGGGCCTTACGGCGTCGGCACCCTGGGCGCGGAAGCCCGGGCCTTTGCGGATTTCCTCCACGCCGCCGGGCAGCGCTGGTGGCAGATCCTGCCGGTGGGGCCCACCGGCGGGGGAGAGTCCCCCTATACCAGCGTGTCCACCTTCGCGGGCAATCCGCTGTTCATCGACCCGGCCGCCTTGGCGGACCAGGGGCTGCTGACGGAGGCGGAGCTGAAGGCGGCGGAGCTGCCGGAAGAGGACCGGGTGGACTACGCCGCCCTGCGCCAAAGCCGGGAAGTCTTGCTGCGCAGGGCCTTTTCCCGCCTGGACGGCGCCCGTGCCCAGACGGTCCGGGACTTTACGGAGCGGAATCCATGGGTAAAAGAATACGCACTGTATCGGGCGTTGAAGCGGCGCTTCGGCGAGAGTGCCTGGTATGACTGGCCGGAGGAGACTCTGCGCCGCCACGAGAGCGCCGCCTTGGAGCGTTGGCGGGTGACGCTGGCGGAGGATGTGGCCTTCCACGCCTGGGTGCAGCAGGTGTTTTTCGCCCAGTGGGCGGAGCTGAAGGCCTATGTCAACGGCCTGGGCATCCGCATCATCGGCGACCTGCCCATCTATGTCTCCCTGGACAGCGCCGACGTCTGGGCGGAGCGGGAGCAGTTCCTGCTGGACAGGGACGGAAAGCCCGGCAAGGTGGCCGGTGTGCCCCCGGACTATTTCTCCGAGGACGGCCAGCTGTGGGGCAACCCCCTGTACGACTGGGCCGCCATGAAGCGGGACGGCTTCGGCTGGTGGATCCGCCGGGTGGAGGGCGCCGGCAAGCTGTTCGATGCCATCCGCATCGACCACTTCCGGGGCCTGGAGAGCTACTGGGCCGTGCCGGCGGATTCCAGGACCGCCAAGACCGGCCAGTGGGAGAAGGGACCGGGCATGGACCTTTTGGGGGTCCTGACCTCCTGGTTTCCCCAGCTCACCTTCATCGCCGAGGACCTTGGCATCCTGACGGACGCCGTCCATGACCTGCGCAATGCCTCGGGCCTGCCGGGCATGAAGGTGCTGGAATTTGCCTTCTCGGGGCCGGACAACGCGTATCTTCCCCACAACTACCCCGCCCACTGCATCTGCTACACCGGTACCCATGACAACGACACCGCCGTGGGCTGGTACACCCATGCCACGGAGGCGGAGCGGATCTTTGCCGAGGGCTACCTGGGCACCGCCGGGACGGAGGATGTGCGCAGGGCCCTGCTGCGGTGCGGACAGGGCAGCGTGGCGGAGCTGTTTGTGGCCCAGATGCAGGATTACCTGGGCCTTGGCAGCGAGAGCCGCATCAATGTCCCCGGCGTGGCGGAGGGTAACTGGCGCTGGCGGATGCGCTCCGGCCGGGACAGCGCCGCCCTGGCCAGGGAGATCAAGACCCTGACCCACACCTTCGGCCGCTGCTGACCATTGACGGCGGCGCCGGGCTGTGGTATCATACGGCTGTCCGTGGGAAGTGATGCTCTGACCGCCGGACCATGCCATACATTCTGTCGTTCTGCCGGTGAGGATGCGTCCCAGCCGAAAGATGAGGAAGACCGGGCGCGGTGTGACCGCGCCTGCGGATGCTGCGTAGTTGTGTCATCCCCTCTGCCGGACGGCGGAGGGGATGATTTTTTTGCGGAAGGGAGAGAGAAAGGATGGAGACCCGAGTGGCGGTCCTGGCCATCATCGTTCGGGAGGGTACTTCCGTGGCGGCGCTGAATGAGCTGCTGCACCAGTATGGAAAGCATATCATCGGCCGTATGGGCGTACCCTACCACCAGCGGGGCGTCAACATCATCAGCGTGGCCGTGGACGCGCCGGCGGATGTCATTTCCGCCCTGTCGGGGAAGATCGGCCGCCTGCCGGGCATCACCGCCAAGACGGTGTACGCCCCGGAAGACGCCCTGAGAAACTGAACATTTGGAAAAGAGGAACCAAACTATGAAACTGCTGAAAAAAACCGTTTGCGCCGCCATGGCTCTGACCATGGCACTGAGCCTGGCCGCCTGCGGCAAACAGGCGGAGGAAGCGCCTGTCCAGGAGACTCCGGCGGCCCCCGCCGAAGAACCCGTTACCACCCGCGTCGCCGCCCTGAAGGGCCCCACCGCCATGGGCATGGTGAAGCTGATGAGCGATGACCCCCAATCCGCGGAAGGCCCCATGTATGAATTCACTCTGGCCGGCGCCGCCGACGAGGTGACGCCTTCCCTTGTCAAGGGTGAGCTGGACATGGCCTGCGTCCCCGCCAACCTGGCCTCCGTGCTGTATAACAAGACGGAGGGGGAGATCATCACGTTGGCTGTCAACACCCTGGGCGTCATCTATATCGTGGAGAACGGCAACGCCGTGAATTCCATGGCGGACCTGGCGGGCAAGACCATCGTGGCCGCCGGCAAGGGCAGTACCCCGGAGTACGCCCTGCGCTACCTCCTCACGGAAAACGGCATCGACCCGGACACTGATGTGACCATCGACTGGAAGAGCGAGCACGCCGAGTGCGTGGCGGCACTGGCTTCCGGCGCCGCCACCATTGCCCTCCTGCCCCAGCCCTTCGTCACCGTGGCCCAGACCAAGCTCGAAAACCTGCGGGTGGCCCTGGATCTGACGGCGGAGTGGGACGCCCTGGACAACGGCTCCGGCCTCATCACCGGCGTGGTGGTGGCCCGGAAGTCCTTTGTGGAGGAGCATCCCGCCGCTGTGGGCGCCTTCCTCCAGAACTACGCGGAATCCGTGGACTGGGTGAACAGCAACACCGCCGACGCCGCGGCGCTCATCAGTTCCTTCGGCATCGTGGAGGCCGCCGCCGTGGCGGAAAAGGCCCTGCCCCACTGCAACATCGTCTGCATCACCGGGGAGGAGATGCGCACCAAGCTCTCCGGCTATCTCCAGGTCCTCTTTGACGCGGAGCCCGCCTCCGTGGGCGGCGAGCTGCCGGGGGATGATTTCTACTACGACCAGAATGCCTGATTTTTAAGGAGCTGTCTATGAAAAAGAGCACCGCCCAAAATTCCATACGTCCCTGGGCGGTGCTCTTCTGGCTGCTGGTGTGGCAGGGGGCCAGCATGCTGTTTGCCGCCCTGTGGCCCAACGGCCACCTGCTGCTGGCGTCCCCCATCTCCGCCGCGGCGCGGCTGGGGGAGCTGGCCCGCACCGCCGCCTTCTGGCGGGCGGTGGGAGGGTCCATTGCCCATATTTTCGGCGGCTTTCTGGTAGGCTGCACCCTGGCGGCGGCGCTGGCGGCCCTGTCCGCCCGGTGGCGCCTGGTCCGGGAGCTGCTGGCTCCGCTGGCGGCGGCGGTGAAGGCCGTCCCGGTGGTGTCCTTCATCATCCTGGCGCTGGTGTGGCTGGACAGCCGCTCCCTGCCCCTGTTCATCTCCGCCCTGATGGTGTTCCCGCCGGTGTACCTGAACGTCCTGGCGGGCATCGCGGCGGCTGACGGCAGGCTGCTGGAAATGGCAAGGGTGTTCCGCGTTCCCCTGAGGCGGCGGCTGACAGGCATCTACCTGCCTGCTGTCCTGCCCTATTTCCGCTCCGCCGTGTCCCTGGCCCTGGGCCTTTGCTGGAAGGCCGGCGCGGCGGCGGAGGTCATCGGCCTGCCCGCCGGCACCATCGGCGAGCGGCTGTACACCGCCAAGGTGTACTTCCAGACCCCGGACCTCTTTGCCTGGACGGCGGTCATCGTGGCGGTATCGATGCTGTTTGAAAAGCTGTTTTTGGCGCTGGTGGACGCGCTGGCGGGAAAGGCAGGGCTGTGATGGATGTACATATCGAACACCTCTGCAAGGCTTATGACGGCAGGCCCGTCCTGGAGAACGTCAGCTTCACCGCCGCCGCCGGCCGCGTCACCTGCATCATGGCTCCCTCCGGCCGGGGAAAGACCACCCTGCTGCGCATCCTGCTGGGTCTGGAACGCCCTGACAGCGGCACGGTGACTCTGCCGGAGCATTGCCGCTGGAGCGCCGTGTTCCAGGAGGACCGGCTGCTGGAGCACCTGGACGCCATGGGAAACCTGCGCTTCGTTCTGGGCGGCGCCCTGGACGGGGCCGCCGCCGGGCGGCTGCTGGCGGAGCTGGGGCTGGGGGACACGGCGGGCAAGCCCGTCCGGGAGTTTTCCGGCGGCATGAAGCGCCGCCTGGCCCTGGCCCGGGCGCTGCTGGCGCCCTTTGACCTTCTGGCTCTGGACGAGCCCTTCACCGGCCTGGACGGGGACAACCGGGACCGGGTCTGGCGGTGCGTTTTGGACCGGGCGGCGGGGCGGACCGTGCTGCTGGTGAGCCATGAGCTGCCGCCGGCGGGAGAAGTTGACCTGGTCCGTCTGTGATTTTTCTCCCGGGACTGGAAATCGGGAAAAAACTGTGGTACAATAAACCGATTTTAAGGCTTGCATCGGAGGAGAGAGCATGATCAAGATTACCACCGACAGTACCTGTGACCTGCCGGCGTGGGTGCTGGAACAGCATCATATTTCCGTGACGCCCCTGGGCGTGGTGAAGGGCGGCAGGCTCTACCAGGACGGTGTCGATATCCGCACGGCGGACATCAAGGCCCACGTGGACGCCGGCGGCGACATCACCACCACCAACGCCGTCAACGTGGCGGACTATGAGGCGCTGTTCCGCAGCGCCATGGAACAGTACGACGCCGTTATCCACTTCAACATCGGCTCCGGTTTTTCCTGCTGCTGCCAGAACGCCAAGCTGGCGGCGGAGGAGGTGCCGGAGGTCTACGTGGTGGACACCGGCAACCTGACCGTGGGCCACGGGATGATCGTCCTGGCCGCCGCCGAGGCGGCGGAGGCCGGCAGGTCCGTCAGCGAGATTTTGGCCATGGCGGAGGACATGGTCTCCCGCATTGAGACCAGCTTCGTCCTGGACCGGCTGGATTACATGAAAAAGGGCGGACGCTGCTCCGCCGTCACGGCCCTGGGGGCCAACTTGCTGAAGCTCCATCCCTGCCTGGAGGTCATTGACGGCAAGCTGTCCGTGGTGAAGAAGTATCGGGGCTCCATCGAAAAGGTGGTGGCGGATTACGTGCGGGAGCGGCTGCAAAACGCCGGGAATGTGGATACCAGCCGGATGTGGCTGGTGGACACCTGTGAGGACGACCACCTGGCCTCCATCGCCCGGGATATCCTCCGTCAGGACGGCCGCTTTGGCCAGATTTTGGAGGCCAAGGCCGGCTGCACCATTTACTGCCACTGCGGCCCCGGCACTCTGGGCCTCATTTTCCTGCGGAAATAAAAAAAGGCTGGCCGGAAACGGCCAGTCTTTTTTCGTAAGGCTCTCTTACTTCACGGCGATGGCTTCGACCTCGCACAGGACGCCCTTGGGCAGGTCCTTCACGGCCACGCAGGAGCGGGCGGGCTTGGAGGTGAAGTACTTGGCATAGACCTCGTTGAAGGCGGTGAAGTCGGCAATGTCGGCCAGGAAGCAGGTGGTCTTGACCACGTTCTCCATAGTGACGCCGGCAGCCTCCATGATGGCGGCCACGTTCTTGCAGCTCTGCTCGGTCTGGGCGGCGATGCCGGCGGGGATCTCACCGGTGGCGGGATTCACGGGGATCTGGCCGGAGGCGAACACGAAATCGCCCACAGCCCAAGCCTGAGAATAGGGGCCGATGGCGCCGGGAGCGTTGGTAGTGGCAATAACTTTCTTGTCCATTGGAAGGATCCTCCTTTAATCAAATCTGATAGTATCATCATATCACAGGTGGACAAAAAGTCAATGAGTGTGGCTTGAGAAATGTACAAAAACGTGGTATCATCTTAGGTGATAATTGGAAAAATAAGTGCTGCGGTTTTGCAGAAAGGAACTTGAAGTTGAAGGATTTTCAGCAAAAATTGATGGAAAACGGCTATTTCCGCCAAGAGGAATTTGTGTTTGCGGACTGTGACCGGAACAAGCAGGTCCGGGTGGCGGCCCTGCTGAGCAAGGCCGCGGCCTACGCCGGCTACGACTACGACGCCCGGGGCCTGACCTATGAAAAGCTCTACGATATGCGGGAGGTGTTCCTCCTGTCCCGCATGGCCCTGCGCATCCACGACTGCCCCCGCTACCGGGAGGTCATGGACATCACCACCTGGGAAAACGGCACCAAGGGCGCCCACATGCAGCGGGTCTACGAGATGCGGGATCAGGCGGGGCAGCTGCGGGTATCCATCAAGAGTGACTGGATCTTGGTGGACCCGGAGACCCGGCGCATCCTGCGGCCGGGGTCCTTCACCGCCCGGAGGATCGGAGAGGGCGGCAAGGAGCTGGACTGCCCGGACACCCGGAAGATCCTGCTGCCCCGGGAGGGGCTGGAGGACCTGGGGACGCGGAAGGTGGTCTGGTCCGACCTGGACGGCAACGGCCACCTGTACAGCGGCAATTACGGCGACATCGTATGGGACTACCTGCCGCCGGACCTGCAGGAGCGGACGCCCCGGGACTTCTTCATCGATTACAGCAAGGAAGCCACCCTGGGCCAGGAATTGCATCTCCTGGGCTTCCGGGAGGGGGACACCTACCGGATGGAGGGCCTGGGCCCCGAGGGCACCTGCTTCACCGCCATGTGTGTGTTTGCATAAAAGAGGAAGGACTGCGAAGCAGTCCTTCCTCTTTTATACGGGAAAACATCAATAGCCGTAGATCATGGAGCGGTTGATCTCCGCCAGGGAGTGGGCGCCGCACATGGCCATGGTGTCGGCCAGCTCGGCCTTCAGCTTCTCCACGTATACCTTCACGCCCTCGGCGCCGCCGCCGTAGACCATGTTCACGAAGGGACGGGCGATGAGCACCGCGTCGGCGCCAAGGGCCAGGGCCTTGAATACGTCCATGCCGGTGCGGATGCCGCCGTCCACCAGGATGGTCATCTTGTCGCCCACGGCGTCCACGATGGCGGGCAGCACCTCGGCGGTGGCGGGGCACTGGTCCAGCACACGGCCGCCGTGGTTGGACACCACGATGGCGCTGGCGCCGGCCTCCAGGGCCTTCTTGGCGCCGGCCACGGTCATGATGCCCTTGAAGATGAAGGGCTTCTCCGCCCATTCCACGATCTGCTTCAGCTCGTCCACCGTCTTGCTGCCGGCGGGCGGGGTCATGTTCTTCAGGAAGGGCAGGCCGGCGGCATCGATGTCCATGGCGATGGCGAAGGGACCGGCGGTCTTCACCAGGTCCAGCTTCTCCTTCACGGTCTCCATGTTCCAGGGCTTGATGGTGGGGACGCCGCAGCCGTGGGTCAGGGTGATGGCCTTGGCGGTACCCTCCATGACGGCGGGGTCCGTGCCGTCGCCGGTGAAGGCGGCGATGCCGGCCTCGGCACAGGCGGGCACCAGAATGGCATTGTACTCCAGGTCGTTGTACTTGTCGCCGTAGTGCTTGGTGACGGCGCCCACGGGGGCGGCGAACACAGGGATGGTCACCTTCTGGCCGAACAGCTCAAAGGAGGTGTCCACATCCTTGTTCTCACAGATGGTGTCCATGTTGACACACAGCTCCTGCCACTTCTGATAGTTGCGGATGAAGCTGGTGCCGATGCCCTTGGCGCCGGGGCCGGGCACGGTATTCTTGCAGGCAAGGCCGTTGCAGGTGGGGCAGGACTTGCAGTAGGGGCCCATGCAGGTGCGGGCGTTTGCCAGAACTTCCTGATACGTCATATGTAGTTCCCTCCGAAATTTGTAATGTCCCTTGCGGGTGGTTCACAATGCCACTATTTTACAGCGGCAGGAGGAAAAAGGCAACCGCCGGCAAAAAAGTTGGCGCATTTTTTGCTGACGGCGGAACTTTTTCAAAAAAGCCTCGTCTAAAAGGACAAATGACCGCCGGAGGAAGACGGCGGCGCGAAGGAGGCGTTTTGGATGAAAAGAAGAAGCTGGGCCTGGCTGTTGGCCCTGGTGCTGGTGCTGGGCCTGTTGGGCGGCTGCGGCAGCAAGTCGGAATCCGCGTCGTCCGCCCCTATGGAGGCGCCCATGGCCATGGACACCGCAGAGGCGGAGTCGGCGGAGATGGGCTACGGCGGCACGGCGGACAGGGGGACATCTGCCGGCACCACCGCCGGCACCAAGCGGATCTACACCGCCAACCTGGACCTGGAGACCACGGAGTTCGACAAGGCCACGGAGGCCTTCACGGCCCTGACGGAGCGCTGCGGCGGCTGGTACGAGTCCAGCAGCCTCTCCAGCCGGGGCAGCGGCTACCGCTACGCCGACTACACCGTCCGTGTGCCGGCGGAGCAGTACCGGACCTTTTTGGGCCAGGCGGAGGAGCTGTGCCACCTGCTGTACCAGGACGAGTATGTGGAGGATGTCAGCGAGGCCTACTACGACACCGCCGGTCGCCTGAAGACCCAGCAGGTGAAGCTGGAGCGGCTCCAGGCCCTACTGGAGCAGGCGGAGAACATGGAGGACATCATCACCATCGAGTCCGCCATCTCCGAAACGGAGCAGCAGATCGACGACCTGTCCGGCACCTTGCAGCATTATGACGCCAAGGTGGACTACGCCACCGTGTATGTGAGTTTGCGGGAGGTGGGACGCCTTTCCAATGTGGAGGAGCCCGCCACAGGCTTCGGCGCCCAGCTGGCGGCGGCCTTCTCCTCCGGGTGGAAGCACTTCGTCTCCGGCGTCCAGGACCTGGCCGTCGCCCTGGCCTACGGGTGGATGTGGGTACTGGCGGCGGTGGTGCTGGTGGTGCTGGCGGTGCGGAAGCTGAAAAAGAAAAAGCCCGCTCTGCCCAAGCTTGGCAAAAAAGAGGACCAGCAAGAGTAAAGGAAAACCGGCCCCGAAAGGGGCCGGTTTTTTCACAGCTTCCGGAAAATATGAACACGGAAGGAGATGCGGGTGGTGAGGGTTTCCAGCGCTGCCAGCCGCTCCGACCCCGCCCTGGGGGTTTTCCAGTAGTAGGGGGTCATCTGGAACAGGGCGTGAATGTCCCTTTGGCTTTCCAGGGTGACGGTGTCCTCCACGGGGACGATGGCCTCGTAGGTAAAGCCCTCATAGGGGGTCTCCTTCTCCTCGTTGGGATAGGGCCGGTCGTAGAGCACCTGCTTCAGCTCCCACAGGTGGTCCGCCGCCGGCACCACGTAGAAAAAGAGGCCTCCGGGTTTCAGCACCCGGCGGAACTCCTCCAGGGCCAGGGGAGAAAAGCAGTCCAGCAGGATATCGACGCAGCCGTCCGCCGCCGGCAGGTGGTAGGAGGAGGCCACGGCGAACTCAATGGCCCTGTCCCGCTTGGCGGCGGCGCGGAGGATGAATTTGGAGATGTCAATGCCGGCCATTTGGGGCTGCTTTCCCTCCGCCAACAATCCGCGGTAAATGCCGCTGGTGTAATAGCCCTCCCCGCAGCCGGCGTCCAGAATGACCGGCGCCGGGCCGGAACGGGCCGCGATCTCATTACAGAGCGTATTCAGCAGCGGGGCATAATACCCTTTGGACAGGAACTCCCGCCGGGCGGCAGCCATGCCCTTGTCGTCGCCGGGGGCGGCGGAGTGCTTTTGGTTGGGGGGCAGCAGGTAGGTGTAGCCCTCCTTGGCGATGTCGTAGCTGTGTCCGGCGCCGCAGCGGTAGGCATGGGCCTCCCGGGTCAGGGGGGCGGCGCAGACGGGACAGCGGAACAGGCTCATAGGTCCGTACCTCCTCTGGTGACGCTGTTGATCCATTTCCGGCTCCGCAACCGGACGATGCCCCAGGGCATTTTGCAGAAGTTTTCCGACTGGATGGCGAAGCACACCACCGCTACCGGGGCGTTCAGCACCAGGGCCGTCAGGAAAGACAGCGACACGGCGATGCCCCACTGGCAGCCGAGGTCGATGACGGAGGCCATCCGGGCGTCGCCGCCGGCCCGCAGAAGGCCGGTGATGTTGGTGATGTCAAAGGCCTTGGCGGGCATCATCAACGCCAGAATGGCGCACATGACGGCGGCAATCTCCTGGGAGAGACCCTCCAGGTGGAACAGGGGAAACACATGGGGGATGAACACCGTGGGCAGCAGCGCCGCCAGACACACCGCCACCGCCAGACCCACCAGCAGGGATACCTCCAGCAGGCAGCAGCCCAGGGAGTAGATCTCCTCCTTGGAGGCGTCCTCGCCGATGCGCTTGCCCACGATGACGGAGGTGGCACCGGCCACACCGAAGCAGGCCACGGAGGAGAATTTTTCGATGTTGCCCATAATGGCGTGGGCCGCCAGGATCTCCGCGCTGATGGCCATGTGGCCCATGATGGCCGTCAGCACGGACACGCCCAGGCCCCACAGGCTCTCGTTGAGGAGCACGGGGGAGGCGTACTTGAAAAAGTCCCGGGCGATGACGGTGCCGGGCCGCAGCAGGAGCTTTGGCTGCAAGGGTACCCGCCGGTCCCGCAGGGCGTAGACCGCCACGATGGCGAATTCCGCGATGCGGGACAGCAGCGTGGCCAAAGCGGCGCCGGTGATCCCCAGGGCGGGGGCACCCAGCTTGCCGAAAATGAAGACGTAGTTCAAAAACGTGTTCAGCAGCATGGAGATGGCGAACACCACCATGCCCATGAGGGGATTTTCCGTGCTGCGCTGCATACCGATATAGACGGAGCTGGCGGCGTTGAACACGTAGCTGACGCCCACGATGCGCACGTAGGGGGCGCCCAGCTCCACCAGCAGGGCGTTGTCCGTCACCAGGGACATGACGCCCCGGGGGAACAGCAGCAGCGTCAGCGCCACCAGGGCGGTGATGGACAGGCCGAAGTACAGGGCAACGCCGGAGCAGCGGTTGATGGCGCCCTGGTCGCCCTTGCCCCAGTACTGGCTCACCAGGACGGACTGGCCGCTGAGCAGGCCGAAGATGATGACCTGGACCAGGAAAATAGGCGTGTTGGCGGCGGTGACGGCGGAGAGCTCACTGCTGCCCAGAAGGCCCACCATGAAGGTGTCCACAAAGCCCAGGGAAGTGGTGATGAGATTTTGCAGGATCAGAGGGAACGCCAGCTTGAAAAGGTTTTGGTAAAAGCCGGCGCCCCGCCGCAGATGGCGAAACATAAATTACCTCTCGAAAAATGAACTTACAGCATGGGCATCCGGGTGTCGTGATGCTCCCGTAAAATTTCAATCATTTTTGCCGCGGCGTGTACGTGGCAAAAATACTTTGACTTAAGCGCCTTGGGCGCGTTCACCAGTGACCGATGTCACTGGTGGTAGGGGAGGTCGAGGGGGAGCTTGCTCCCCCTCGAAAATTCACAGCATGGGCATCCGGGTGTCGTGATGCTCCCGCAGGGCCTGGACGCACCCGTCGATATCCGCCCGGGTGGTCTCCGGGCCGAAGCTCAGGCGGATGACGCCGCCGGCCACCCGCTTGGGCAGCTTCAGCGCCGCCACCACGTGGCTGGGCTTGCCCTGGTGGCAGGCGGAGCCGGCGGAGATGCAGATGCCCCGACCGCCCAGGTCGTTGACGATGTTCTGACTGGGCCAGCCTGCCAGAGACACCGCCAGAATGTGAGGGGCCGTGCCGTCGGAGATGCGCTGGCAGTCGGGAATGGCGGCCAGCTGCTCCGCGGCATAGGCTTTGATGTCCGCCATATGGGCCAGCTTGTCCGTGAGGTTTTCCCTCCGCAGCTCCACGGCCTTGGCAAAGCCCGCGATCTGGGCCGTGGCCTCCGTGCCGGAGCGCAGGGCGGATTCCTGGCCGCCGCCGGCCAGCAGGGGGCGGGGGTTCCGCACCCGCGGGCCGATGTACAGCGCGCCCACGCCTTTGGGGCCGCCGATCTTGTGGCCGGAGATGGTGATGAAGTCGGCGCCCAGCGCCCTGGCGGTGAAGGGCACCTTCAAAAAGCCCTGGACGGCGTCAGTGTGCAGCAGCGTTTTGGGGTTCTTTGCCGCCAGGCCCCGGGCAATGTCAGCGATGGGGTAGACGTTCCCCAGCTCGTTGTTCACCATCATGACGGATACCAGGGCCGTGTCCGGCCGGACGGCGGCGAGCACCTGCTCCGCCGTAATGTTTCCCTTGCCGTCCGGGACCACGCGGGTCACTTCATAGCCCTGCTGCTCCATCCACTTGCAGGCTTCCAGAATGGCGCTGTGCTCCACGGCGGTGGTGACGATGTGGCGTCCCAGATGGCGGTTTTGCCAGCAGGCCGCCTGGATGGCCCAGTTGTCCCCCTCCGTGCCGCAGGAGGTGAAAAACAGGCGCCCGGCGTCGCAGCCCAGGGCGTCCGCCACGGTTTTTCGCCAGGCCTCCACCTGCTTTTTCATGTCCAGTCCCATGGGGTACTGGGAGCTGGGGTTGCCGAAACGCTCCGTCAAAACGGCGTACATAGCGTCCGCCACCTCCCGGGGCACCGGCGTGGTGGCGGCGTGGTCCAGATAGATCATCGGAGAAACTCCTCTCATTAGGTCTTGCTCATTGGAAAAATAAAAAGTATAATGATAGCCAACCTATTATATAGAGATTTCAAGGAAAGTGCAAGGAGATTCCATGAGAGTTGCCATTTACACCCTCGGGTGCAAAATGAATCAATACGAGACCCAGGCCATGGAGCAGCTGCTGCGGCAGAAGGGCCACCAGGTGGTGGACTTTTCCCGGGAGGCGGACGCCTACGTGGTGAACACCTGCTCCGTCACCGCCGTCAGCGACCAGAAGTCCCGGAAGGTCCTCCACCGGGTCCGCCGGGAGCGGCCCGGCGCCGTGCTGGCGGTGTGCGGCTGCTATCCCCAGACCCATGTGGAGGATGTGCGGAAGCTGGATGTGGACCTCATCGCCGGCACCGGCGACCGGGCGGGCTTTGTGGACCTTTTGGAGCAGGCGGTGGAGGAGCGGCGGCCCCTGGAACTGGTGGACCGCTCCTTTGACCGGCGGAGCTTTGAGGTACTGCCCGCCGGCGGCATGGAAAACCGTACCCGTGCCATGCTAAAGGTGGAGGACGGCTGCGTGAACTTCTGCTCCTACTGCATTATTCCCTACGCCCGGGGCCCCGTGCGTTCGGCGCCGCTGGAGACGGTGGCGGCTCAGGCGGCCCAGCTGAAGGCGGAGGGCTACCGGGAGATCGTCATCACCGGCATCGAGATCTCCTCCTGGGGCCGGGATCTGAAAAACGGCCAGGGCCTCATCGATCTGATGGAGGCCATCTCCGCAGCGGCTCCCGGCGTCCGCATCCGCCTTGGCAGTTTGGAGCCCCGCACTGTGACGGAGGAATTCTGCCGCCGGGCAGCGGCGCTGCCGGACCTTTGCCCCCAGTTCCACCTGTCCATGCAGAGCGGCTGTGACGCCACCTTAAAGCGCATGAACCGCAAGTACGACACGGCACGCTACCTGGAGTCCGTGGAGCTGCTGAACCGCTTTTTTGACCGGCCAGCCGTCACCACGGACATGATCGTGGGCTTTCCGGAGGAGACGGAGGAAGAATTTGCGAAGACCCTGGACTTCATCCGCCGCTGCGGCTTCGCCCAGATGCACATCTTCCCCTACTCCATCCGTCCCGGAACCCCGGCGGCGGACATGGAGCAGGTGCCCAAGGCCGTGAAGGAGGACCGGGCCCGCCGGGCCGCCGCTGTGGCGGCGGACATGCACTGGGCGTATCTGGACGGCTGCGTGGGGAAGACGTACCCCGTGCTGTTCGAACAGCCCCGGGACGGAAAGTTCTTCGGTCACGCCCCCAACTACATGGAGGTGCTGGCGGAGGGAGAGGACCTGCACAACCAGGTAAAGCCGGTCCGTATCACCGGCACCGATGGCCAGGTACTGTTTGGAGAGTTGGAGGCGTGAGCGTATGAAAAGCCACTTTTTTGCCTATATCTCCCGGATGCGCTTCATCCAGCGGTGGGCCCTCATGCGCAACACCGCTCCGGAGAACGTCCAGGAGCACAGCCACCAGGTGGCCGTGCTGGCCCACGCCCTGGCCGTCATCCGCAATGAGAAGTTCGGCGGCCGCACTGACCCGGGGGCCGTGGCCGTGGCGGCGCTGTACCACGACGCCAGCGAGATCCTTACCGGAGACATGCCTACCCCCATTAAATACGACAACCCCGCCATCCGTCGGGCCTACAAGGATGTGGAGGCTGTGGCGGAGAACCGCCTGTTGCACATGCTGCCGCCGGAGCTGCAAGGGGTCTACGCCCCTATTCTCACCCCGGCGGACCCGGAGACGGAGCGGCTGGTGAAGGCGGCGGACAAGCTCTCCGCCTACATCAAGTGCGTGGAGGAGCTGAAGGCCGGCAATCTGGAGTTCCGGGAGGCCGCCGCCCAGACCCGGGCGGCGCTGGAGGGCTATGGCCTGCCGGAGGTGGCGTATTTCCTGGACACGTTCATGGACAGCTTTTCCCTGAGCCTGGATGAGCTGAAGTAGCGCGAGGAGAGACATATGGAGCAATATTTTGAAAAACTGCTGGAGACCCGGGCGGCCCTGGAGTGCGCCCTGGTATACTTGGCCGCCCAGAAGGCCGGCCCCGCCGACGGCGACAAGCTGCGCCAACCCCTCAGCTACGCCATCGCCCGGGACATCGACTATCAGCTGGAGCGGGATTTCGACTTCCACCTGGCCATCGCGGACATCGCCGACAACGACTATCTCCGCCGCAGCCTCCAGAGCCTCATGGTGCAGATCACGGAGTATCTCAGCCGGAACCGTGCCCTGCTGCCGGAGGTGGACGACCAGTCCGCCTCCCAGCACTGGAACATCATGGTGGCCATCCTGGCCAACGATCCGGACCGGGCGGAGCAGGCCATGCGGTCCCACATGCAGTATGTGACCCGGCTGTACTCCCGGGAGCTGGACCGGGGACACCTGTAAAAAACATAAAAGGCCCCCGCGCCCACAGGGCGCGGGGGAGTTTTTATATCAGGCGCGCTTTTTGGCGGTAAAGTGCCACACAAGGCCCACCGCCAATCCCAGGCAGGCGGGTACCACCCAGCCCATACCGATGGAGAAGAAGGGCAGGGCCCGGCCCGCGGGCGCCAGCAGGGCGTCGGCGTGGAGGAAGGCCTTGGCCCCCTCCGGCAGGCTGTTCAAAAAGTCCAGAGCGGCGGCCAGGATCGTGGGCACCGTCACCGCGATGAACACCCGCCGGTCATAGCCGAACCATCCTCCCGCCAGGCTCAGCAGGATGAGCGTGATGGTCAGGGGGTACAGGAACATCAAGACCGGCAGGGACAGCTGGATGATGCGGCTGAGGCCGAAGTTGGCCACGCCGAAGGAAAACAGGCAGAACACGACGGTGTAGGCCTTGTAGCTGAGGGATTTGGGGAACAGCTCCACAAAGGTGGAGGCGCAGGAGGTAATGAGGCCGATGGCGGTCTTCAGGCAGGCGAAGGTGACAGTGACACCCAGCAGCACGCCGCCGAAGGTGCCGAAATAGTGGGTGCCGATGCGGTACAGGCCCTCGCCGCCGTCGGCGCAGATGCCGTACACCGCCCGGGACTGGGCGCCCACCACCGCCAGCATACAGTAAATGCCCGCCATCAGCAGGCAGCTGAACACGCCGGACTTGATGGTGCTGGCGGAGATGGCCTTGGGAGAGCGGACGCCCAGCTCCCGGATGGCGTTGATGAGCACGATGCCGAAAGCCAGAGAGGCCAGAGCGTCCAGGGTGTTGTAGCCGTCCAGAAAGCCCTGGAAAAAGCTCATGCCGGCGTAAGTCCCCACCGGCTCCGAGGCGTCGGCGGCGCCCATGGGCCGAAGCAGGGCCGTGACGGTGAGGATGCCCAGAAACAGCAAAAACAGGGGATTGAGAATTTTGCCCACCCAGGTGAGAATGCCGGAGGGCCGCAGGGAGAAGTACAGCACCACCAGGAAAAAGAGGGCCGAGAACACGCACAGGGCCAGCTTGGCGTGCTCCTGGGGCAGCAGGGGCAGCAGCCCCACGCTGAAGGACACGGTGGCGGTGCGGGGAATGGCAAACAGGGGGCCGATGGTGAGGTACAGCAGGCAGGTGAAAAAGTAGCTGTATTTTTTGCCCACTAGGCACCCCAGCTCAAACATGCCGTCGCTGCGGGAGATGCCCATGGCGGCAATGCCCAGCAGGGGCAGTCCCACGCCGGTGAGGCAGAAGCCAGCCACTGCCGGCCAGACGGCGGCGCCGGCCTGCTGGCCCATGTGGACGGGGAAGATCAGGTTGCCGGCCCCGAAAAACAGGCCGAACAGCATGGAGGACAGGAACACATATTCCTTGGCGGTGAGTTTTCGATCCATGAAGCGTTACCTCGTTTCCTTTCAGTTCAAAGTGTCTGCGTTCTGGGTGAACAGCTCCGCCACCCGCTCCGCCGTGGCAGGACAGGAGGCAAGCTCCGGGTCCCGGACCAGCAGGGCTTCCGCCGCTGCCTGGGCCTCCTGGAGCAGCCGGGTGTCGCAGCCGATGTCCGCCACCCGCAGGCCCGGCAGGCCATGCTGCCGCTGGCCGAAAAAGTCGCCGGGACCTCGGAGCCGCAGGTCCTCCTCGGCGATCTTGAAGCCGTCGCAGGTCTTGGTCATGACCTTCAGCCGCTGGCGGGTCTCGTCGTTTTGGTTGTCGGAGATGAGAATGCAGTAGGACTGGTGGGCGCCCCGGCCCACCCGGCCCCGCAGCTGATGGAGCTGGCTCAGACCGAATCGCTCCGCGTTTTCAATGACCATAACGGCGGCGTTGGGCACGTCTACGCCCACCTCGATGACGGTGGTGGACACCAGAATGTCCGCCTCCCCGGCGGCGAAGGAGGCCATGACGGCGTCCTTCTCCTTAGGCTTCATTTTGCCGTGGACGAAGGACACCCGCAGGTCCGGAAACACCTCCGCCTGGAGCTTTTTGGCGTAGGCGGTGACGGCCTTCCGTTCGTCGGGCAGCTCATCGTTTTCCTCCACCATTGGGCAGACGATGTAGGCCTGCCGCCCCTCCGCCGCCAGCTTACGGATAAACTGGTACACCCGGGGGTGGTAGCTGCCGGGGACGGCGTAAGTCTCGATGGGCTTGCGGCCGGGGGGCAGCTGGTCGATGACGGACACATCCAGGTCCCCGTACAAAATGAGGGCCAGGGTCCTGGGAATGGGGGTGGCGGACATGACCAGGGTGTGGGGGTGGCAGCCCTTGGCTGCCAGGGCCGCCCGCTGGGCCACGCCGAAGCGGTGCTGTTCGTCGGTGACCACAAGACCCAGGTCCCGGAAATCCACTCCCGCCGACAAAAGGGCGTGGGTGCCGATGACGAAGTCCGCCTCTCCCGCCGCCAGGCGGGCGGCAATGGCCCGCTTTTCCCGGGCGGGGGTGGAACCGGTCAGCAGGGCGCACCGGATGCCCAGGGACTCCATCAGCACGGACAGTCCCTGGTAATGCTGCTGGGCCAGAATCTCCGTGGGAGCCATCAGCGCCGTCTGGCGGCCGTTTTTCACCATAAAGTACACGCAGGCGGCGGCCACCATGGTCTTGCCGGAGCCCACATCCCCCTGACACAGGCGGTTCATGGGGATGCCCCGCTTCATATCGGCCAGGGCCTCGTCCACGCAGCGGTGCTGGGCATCCGTCAGGGTGAAGGGGAGAGCACTGTAAAATCCGGCCATGTCCACGGCGCGGCAGGGCTCCACCCGGACCACCTCCCGCCGCCGGCGCAGCCGCTTCAACCCGATGGTGAACAAAAACAGCTCCTCAAAGGCCAGCCGCCGCCGGGCCAGGTCCAAGGCCTCGGCACTTTCCGGAAAGTGAATGTTCTCGTAGGCGTAGCCGATGCGGCACAGGTGGTGCTCCCGCCGGACCTCGTCCGGCAGGGCGTCCGGCAGAATGTCGGCGCACTCGTCCAGCCCCTGGCGGATGGACCGGGACAGCACCAGCTGGCTCACCCCCGCCGTCAGGGGATAGATGGGCACGATGCGGCCCGTTACCTCCCGGCGGCCCTCCGCCTCCACCACCGGGGAGGCCATGGTCTTGCGCAGAAGGTTCCCCTCCGCCTTTCCGTAAAAGAAATAGGTCTCCCCCTGGCGGAGGCTGTTTTTCAGCCAGGTCTGGTTGAAAAAGGTCACGTCCAGCACGCCGGACTCGTCCACGGCCCGGACTTTGATGAGGTCCATGCCCTTTCGGATGTGGGCAATGGTGGGCGGCGAGGCGATCATGGCGGCCACGCAGGCGCTCTCGCCGGAAACCAGGTCCGCGATGCGCTTGACCTGGGTGCGGTCCTCGTATTTCCGGGGAAACCAGCTGATGAGGTCCCGCAGGGTAAAGATGTCAAGCTTCCCCAGGGCCTTGGCACGCTGCTCGCCGATGCCGCGGATCATCCGCACATCCGTGTTCAACTCCGCCATATTCCACCACCTTTCCGCAAGCGTGTGCAAAAATACATGATTTATTATATAATACCTCCGGAGAAAATACAAGGAATCCCCCCTATCGCAAAAACAGGGAACCGGCGGCAAAAAAATGTGACCTTTGGTGCGCCCCGGTCGTAAAAGCAACAGAGGGAGGTGACAGCCGTGGAACAGCGGGAACAGGTATTTGACCGGGTGTACCGGGAATATGGCCCGGCGCTGTACCGCTTCTGCCTGATGCAGATGAAAAATGCCGCCGACGCGGAGGACGTGATGCAGGAGGTGTTCGTGAAGCGGCTGTACCAGGCACCGCCCTTCCAGACGCCGGAGCACGAGCGGCGGTGGCTGTTCCGGGTGGCGCTGAACCAGTGCCGGGACGAGTGGAAGCGCAGCCGCCGGACAGAGCTGCCCCTGGAGGCGGCGGCCCTGGTGGCCGTGCCGGAGCCGGAGCGGGCGCTTTTGGAGCAGGTGGCGGCCCTGCCGGAAAAGCTGCGGACCGTCCTCCACCTCCACTACTGCGAGGGCTACTCCCAGCAGGAGATCGCCTCGCTGCTGGGTATCACGGTGTCGGCGGTGAAAATGCGGATGAAGCGGGGCCGGGAAGCCCTGCGGAGCAGTTGGGAGGGAGCGGAATGAACCGGTATGCAAAAGCCATGAAAGCCTGTACCCCTCCGGCGGAGCTGGAGGCGCGGCTGCGGGAAAGGGTGCTGGCGGCGGAACGCCCCAAAGGCCATGTCCTGCGGCCCTGGAGCCTGGCCCGGAAGGCCGCTCTGGCGGCGGCGCTGGCGCTGGCGCTGACGGTGTCCGTGGGGGCGGCGGTGCTGGTGGAGTGGGACGCCATTTTCACAAAGCGGTTCGGTCCGGAGGCGTCCGCCTCCCCGGTGGCGGAGAGCTTGTTTCAGAAAGTGGACGTTACCTCTGTATGCGGTGATGTGACTGTGACGGTCCGGGAGGCCGTGGGGGACAGCAAGAGCATCTACCTCATTCTGGATTACCGGCTGCCGGATCCTGCGGACCGGGCGGCGGTCCAGGCGGCGTGGGACAGCGAGACGGACCGGGTGGGCTGCCCGGATGTGCAGTTCTATGCCACGGGCGAGGTGACCTGGGAGGACCTCCAGGCCGGGGACGGGGAACAGTGGCCGGCCCTGGACTGGACAAATTACGCGGCCTACAGCCGGTACAGTGCGAACAATGCCCTGACGGCCTACCGGTTTACCGGCGGCTCCGGCTCCTCCGTATCGGCCCAGAGCTACGACCCGGACACCGGGACCTTGACGTACCTGGTGCGCTTTACCACCCAGTCCCAGACCCAGAACCTGACGGACCGGCCCCTGACGCTGCTGGTTCTGCCGCCCACCGTCACCGCGGCGGGCGGGGAGCAGGCGCTGGCGGACCACCCCGCCATCGTCACCTTCCAGCCGGGATACACCGCCCGGGCCCGGCAGGGTCAGACGCGGGACCCGGAGGCCCAGTTTTCCGCGGAGGTCATTCTCTCATCCCTGTCCATCACCGTGTCCTGCGGCAGCACGGACCTTGCGGACTGCGGCGCTCTGTGGCAGGCGGTGTGCCTTGTCTGGGAGGATGGCGGAGAGACACCGCTGACTGAAATGACCCGGGGGTACAGCGGCAGCGAGAGCAGCTACCAGGCGGATGGGGAGACATGCTATCGGACCAGCATGTCCGCCCAGTTCCTGGAGCCTCAGGACATCAGCCGGGTGGCGGCCGTCCGGGTGGGAGACCACCAGGTCCCCTTGCAGCCGGCGGCGTAAGCATACGAAGCGGCCCGGGGCGGAACATTTCCGCCCCGGGCTTTGTAACGAATCCCATGGTTTTGCGTCCTATGTGTGAAAGGCGGTGAGAAAGTGGCTGATTTCGAGGAGGTCTACCGGTGGTATTTCGCCGATGTTTACAAATACGTCCTGGCCCTCAGCCGGGACGAGGCCGTGGCGGAGGAGGTGACCCAGGAGACCTTTTTCAAGGCCCTCACCGCCATCGACGGCTTCCGGGGCCAGTGCCAGCTGCGGGTGTGGCTGTGCCAGATTGCCCGGAACCAGTACCTGACGCTGTGCCGGGAGCGGGGCAGGTTCACGCCCGAACCGCCGGAGGCGGCAGACGGCGGCATCGAGGAGGGCTTTGCCCGCCGGGAGGAGGCCAGGACCCTCCACCGGCTGCTCCACCAGCTGCCGGAGCCCTACAAGGAGGTGTTCTCCCTGCGGACCTTCGGGGAGCTGCCCTTTTCCCAGATCGGTGAGCTGTTCGGCAAAACGGAGAGCTGGGCCCGGGTGACCTACTTCCGGGCCCGCCAGAAATTGAAGGAGGCATACCATGGAGCATGATATCATCTTTGACCTGCTGCCCCTGTACCACGACGGCGTGTGCTCGGCGGCCAGCCGGGCGGCGGTGGAGGCGCACTTGAAGGAGTGCGGGACCTGCCGGGAGGCGCTTTTGGAGATGGACGCGCCGCTGCCGGCGGAGGAGGAACAAAAAAACACCGCCGACGGGGCGGCGGTCAAGGGCATTTCCGAGGCGTGGAAAAAAGAGAAGTGGAAGGCCCGCCTCAAGGGCGCCGCCGTGGCCGCGGCGGTGTGCCTGCTGCTGTATGGCGGCTTTTATACGCTGACCAACTGGAACTGCGTCAAGGTCCCCACGGCTGTGCTGGAAGTGACAGAGCTGGCCTGGACGGATGGGCAGCTGTCCTTTCACCTGTTTGTAAACGATGAGAAGGACCTGCGGGAGGTGCGCTATGAGTACGATGAGGGCGGAAACATGTATATCGTGCCCCGGCGGCCGCTGCTCATCGGGAAACGCAGCACCACCGGCGGCCTGTGGGATTGGGATTATGACTTCGATATCAGCGCCTGCAACGAAACAGCGGCGGAGCGGGGGGCCCCGGAGGTGACCCGCATTTACCTGGGCCGGGGGAAGGACGCCGTCCTCCTGTGGGAAAAGAGCAGCCAGTAACGTACAAGCAGCCCGCCGGGAAACTCCCCGGCGGGCTGTTTTTCACAGCTTCGTATTCACATAGTCCACAAAGCGGTACGTGACGCCGTTTTCCGTAATGGGGTCGCTGACGGCCTCCACCTCCCAGCCCGGCAGCTTATCCAGGTTGGGGAAGAAGGTGTCCGCCTCCGGCGCGGCGGTGTCCACCCGGGTGACGAAGGCCCGCTTGCACTTGGGCAGCAGGGCGGTATAGACGCTGCCGCCGCCGATGACCCAGAGCGCTTCCTCCTCCGTGCCGGCCGCGGTCTCCAGGGCTGCCTGGGGACTGGGGACGATCTCGCAGCCCTCCCGGTTGAAATCCACCTTATGGGTGATGACGATGTTCCGCCGGCGGGGCAGGGGCCTGCCGCCGGGGAAGGAGTCCAGGGTCTTGCGGCCCAGGATGACGGTGCCGTCAATGGTCAGGGAACGAAAGCGTTTCATGTCCGTGGGCAGGGAGAACAGCAGACCGCCCTCACAGCCGATGGCCCAGTTTTGGTCAGCGACAACGATACAATTCATATGGTATTCACCTCAAATGGCAATGGGAATCTTGTCTTCAAAGGGGGCGGGAGTGTACCCCTCCAGGGAGAAGCTGGCGGGGGTGAAGTCGTAAAAGTCGGTGACGCTGGGGTCCACCGTGAATTTCGGGGCGGGAGCGGGAGTCTGGGCCAGCATTTTTTCCACAATGGGCACATGGCGGTCATAGATGTGGGCATCGGCAATGACATGGACCAGTTGGCCGGGCACCAGGCCGCTGACCTGGGCGAACATGTGGACCAGCACCGCGTACTGCACCACATTCCAGTTGTTGGCGGCCAGCATATCCTGGCTCCGCTGGTTCAAAATGGCGTTGAGCACGTTGCCGGAGACGTTGAACGTCATGGAGTAGGCGCAGGGGTACAGGTTCATCTCGTGGAGGTCCTGGAAATTGTAGATATTGGTGAGGATGCGCCGGGAGGCGGGATTGTGCTTCAGATCGTACAGCACCCGGTCCACCTGGTCCATATCCCCCTCGGGATAGTGGTGCTTTACCGCCAGCTGGTAGCCGTAGGCCTTGCCGATGGAGCCGGTCTCATCCGCCCACTGGTCCCAGATCTTGGCGTCCAGGTCGTGGATGTTGTTGGACTTTTTCTGCCAGATCCACAAAAGCTCCTTCACCGCTGTTTTCCAGTAGGTCCGGCGGATGGTCAGGATGGGAAACTCCGCTTGCAGGTCGTAGCGGTTCACGATACCGAATTTCTTCACGGTGTGGGCGGGCGTGCCGTCCTCCCAGTGGGGGCGGACCTTCCGATCCGTGTCCCAGACGCCGTTGTCCAGAATGTCCCGGCAGTTTTGGATAAAGAGTTCGTCGGCGCGGCTCATGGCACAGCCCTCCTATTTGTCGCATTTCTCATAGTATACCAAATCCAACCGGCGGTGTATAGCCAAAAATTTGACGGAATTCGATTCCATTTTCGACTGAACCACCAAAGGCCCCACAAAAGTTTTGTATCATTTGTATGAAATCCTGGTTGAGAAATGGTAAAAAGTGCGATAAGATAAGGGCCGCTGAAATGAAAGAGGGGGTGCTCCTATGCTGGACTGCATCGAAGTGGGCAAGCGGGGATATCTGGACGAGGATTTCCGCCTGTTCCACCTGAAAGACAGCCGCGCCCAGAAGGTGGACTACCATTATCACGAATTTGACAAGCTCATCCTGGTGTTGGGAGGCAAGGTGTCCTACGTGGTGGAGGGCGTCACCTATTTTCTCCAGCCCTGGGACCTGCTGCTGGTGCAGCACAACATGATCCACCGCCCTGTCATCGACCCGGCGGAGCCCTATGAACGGGTGGTCATTTGGCTGGGGCGGGAATGGCTGGAAAAGCGCAGTGACCCCGGCGAGGCCCTGGACACCTGCTTTGAAACCGCCCGGCAGCGGGGCTTCCACCTGCTGCGGTTCGGAGCGGAGCGGCGGCTTCAGTACATGCAGACCATCCAGCGGCTGGAGGAGGCTCTGGTGTCCCGGGAGTTCGGCGCCGCCCGGCTGGCGGACACCCTGTGCCAGCAGGTGCTCATCGGCGTGAACCGGGACATCCTCCGGGACCGTACCGCCCAGGAGCAGCGGGACAGCTACCGGGTGGACCCCAAAATGGAGGAGGTCCTCCGCTACATCGGGGAGCATCTGGAGGAGGATCTTTCCGTGGACGCCCTGGCAAACCGCTTTTACCTGAGCCGGTACTATCTGATGCACCGGTTCAAGGCTGTCACCGGCTACACCCTGCACCAGTACATCAACCAGAAGCGGCTGCTGCGGGCGGGGGAGCTTATCCGCGCTGGCGTGCCGGTGATGAAGGCGGCGGAGCAGGCGGGCTTCGCGGAGTACTCCACGTTCCTGAGGGCCTTCCAGAATACCTTCCACATGAGTCCCCGGGAGTTTCGGTGAGCAACGATAGGAGAGAGAAGGGCAATCAATGGAAACGAAACAACTGACTGTGGAATTCAGCCGCCAGGACCTTCGGCGGCTTATCATCCCCCTGGTGGTGGAGCAGCTGTTGGCCATCACCGTGGGCCTGTTTGACTCCGTTATGGTGTCCCACGTGGGGGAGGCGGCCATCTCCGCCGTGTCGTTGGTGGACACCGTCAATGTGCTGCTGGTGAACGCCTTTTCCGCCCTTGCCACCGGCGGCGCCGTCATCGCCGGCCAGTACCTGGGCCGGCGGGAGCCCCGGAAAGCAGGCCACTCCGGCCAGCAGCTGCTGCTGTTCATGGGCGAGGCGTCCTTGCTCATCATGCTGTTTTTTTACCTGGGCAAGGGCTTTGTGCTGAACGTGGTGTTCGGCCAGGTGGAGCCGGATGTGGCGGCCTACGCCAATACGTATTATATGATCGTGGAGGCGTCCACGCCATTCCTGGCCATTTACAGCGCCGGTGCGGCGCTGTTCCGGGTCATGGGCAATTCCAAGATCTCCATGTGGGTGTCCCTGGCCATGAACGCCATCAATGTGGCGGGCAACGCCCTTTTGATCTTCGGTCTCCACATGGGCGTGGAGGGTGTGGCCATCCCCACCCTGGTATCCCGGGCGGCGGCCGCGGCGGCCATGGTGGTGCTGCTGAAGCGGCCGGGCCTTCCTATGCAGGTGGAGAAGTTCACTCTGCACCATGACCGCTACGTGGTGAAAAACATCCTGCGCTTCGGCGTGCCCAATGGCCTGGAGAGCAGCATGTTCCAGCTGGGCAAGATCCTGCTGCTGTCCACGGTGTCTGTGCTGGGCACTGCCTCCGTGGCTGCCAATGCCATCGGCAACACCATCTGCACCTTCCAGTGCGTGGCGGGCAACGCCCTGGGCCTTGCCATCGTCACGGTGGTGTCCCGGTGCATTGGCGCCGGCAGCTATGAGCGGGCCCGGTTCTACACAAAAAAGCTCATGAAATACACGTACCTGTTCATGTGCGGGGATATTCTGTTCATCACCGCCCTGCTGCCCCTCATCATGAAGCTGTACAACGTGTCCCCCGAGGCGTCATCCTGCGCCAGGACGATCATCCTCATGCACGGCTTCTTCGGGATGCTCCTCTGGCCCGCCTCCTTCACACTGCCCCAGGCCCTCCGGGCCGCCGGTGACACCCGCTTCACCATGCTGGTATCCACCGTCTCCATGTGGACCATGCGGGTGGGCTTCGGCATCCTGCTGGGCCGGTATTGGGGCTTCGGCGTCGTGGGCATCTGGATGGCCATGTTCATCGACTGGATGGTGCGGGTGGCATTTTTCGTACCCCGGTTCCACGGCCACAGGTGGGAGACCATGGGCCTGCGGGACTGAACAGCGCAAACATCAAAACACAAGCCCTCCGGCCATGCCGGAGGGCTTATGTGTTATTCGTCTTTTCCCTGCTCCGGCTTCACCTGGAAGGATTGGCGGAACTTCCGGGGCGGCATTCCGGTGTGCTTGGAAAATTGCAGGTCGAAATAGTTCTGGGTGTCATAGCCCACCAGCTCCGCGATGCGGGAGATGGGCAGGTCCGTGGAAATGAGCAGGTTCTGGGCCTCGCCGATGCGGCGGCGCAGCAGGTACTGCCGGGGGGAGTAGCCGCAGGTCTCCTTGAAGGCGTGGGCCAGATAGTAGGGGCTCACGTGGAGGACCTGCCCGATCTGCTGGAGCGTCAGGGCCTCGCTGTAATGCTGGTCGATATACTCCTTCACCCGCAGGCCCAGGGCACCCTGCTCCGTCTCCGCCGGCAGCCGCTGGGGCGCGGCGCCGGTCAGGTACAGAATGCGGCCCAGCAGGGACAGCAGCAGGTGGTGGCAGAAGGCCTCGCAGCCGGGCTGGTCGGCGGAGAGATAGCGGTACATCATGTCGTACAGGGTCCACAGGTCCTCCAGCTCGGCCCCTACGTGGTACACGGCGGGGGCGTCGTCGGGGATGAGGGCGTTTTCCCGCAGGCCCGGCAGGTGCAGGCCCGCGAAGGCCACACAGCAGCTGTCGATGGCGCCGTCGGCGCCGCCGGTGAGCTCGTCGTGGACCACGCCGCTGTTGAACAGCATCAGGTCGCCGCTTTGGATGTCGTAGGTCTTTTCCCCAATGAGGAAGCGGGCCTGGCCGCTGTGGACCAGCATGGCCTCGGCGAAATCCGGATGGGCATGGAGCAGGCGGGGATGGGCGTTGTCAGAGGGGGCCCGCCGGCTGATGTAGAGCAGGCGGGGCATATTGTCCGGCGTGAACACCGGCTGAAAGTCCCGTTTCACGAGACACTGGACCTGTAAGTCCGGCATGGGCGGTCCTCCTTTGGCGTGCCCGCGGAGCGGACAGCAAGATTTTATAAATTTCCGGGAAAGCGGCGGCCGCGGGCGGAAGCGGGAAATGGGCCGGCCCGCGCAAAAAATTGCAAACGTTGTAATAGTGACTAAAAAACAAGGACGATTTTTGACGAAATAAGCAGGCAAACGATTTTTTCAAACTCGGCAAGAAGTTGAATGTAAATTTGGAAGCGCTGTGGTATCATACAGACAACATCAAGGAGAACGAAACAAGGAGGTGCCTGAAATGCTGTACACTGTGGTTTGCATCCTGGCTCTGGGCGGTGCCATGGCCCTGAACGGCTGATTTGCCAGCCGGTTTCTGAACATTCCAGGCGGCTCTCGAGAGAGAGCCGCCTGTTTTTTTGCGCTCAGCGGGCGGCCAGCTCCAAAATAGCGGCCATGTCGGATTCGTGGATGGGCGTGAAGCCGCCGAAGGGGAAGCCGCCCGGCTTTTTGGCCCGGTGGGCCACCAAAGCGGGGATGTCCTCGGCCTTGGCGCCAATCTCGGCGAAGGTGGTGGGCATGCCGATGGAGCGCAGCCAGGCCACCAGGCGCTCCACGCCGGCCCGGGCGGTGTTCTCCGGCTGGTGGAAATCCATCTCGCAGCCGAACACCCGCACGGCGAACTGGGCGAAGCGGGAGATATCCCGGTCCATGACGTAGGTCATCCAGGCGGGAGTCACCACCGCCAGACCCGCGCCGTGGGCGCAGTCGTACAGGGCGGAGAGTTCATGCTCCATCTGGTGGCTGGCCCAGTCCTGCTGACGGCCCACGCCGCAGAGGTTGTTGTGGGCCAGCATACCCGCCCACATGAGGTCCGCCCGGGCATTATAGTCGTTGGGATCTGCCAGGGCCTTGGGCGCGGCGGTAAGGATGGCCTTCATGAGACCCTCGCACAGACGGTCCGTCACATCCACGTGCTCCGTGGGGGTGAAGTACCGCTCCATGATGTGGGAGAGCATATCCGTGGCGCCGCTGGCGGTCTGGTAGGCGGGGAGGGAGCAGGTGTACCGGGGATTCATGACGGCGAACACGGGGCGGTAGATGTCGCTTTTGATGTTGCCCCATTTCAGATTCTCCCCCTCCAGGGTGATGACGGAGGAATCGGAGGCTTCACTGCCGGTGGCGGACAGGGTCAGCACCACGCCCACGGGCACGGTCTTTTCCGCCGCCTTTTTGGAGAAGAAGTCCCAGAAGTCCCCGTCGTAGGGCACGCCCACGCCGATGGCCTTGGCGGTGTCGATGGCGCTTCCGCCGCCCACCGCCAGAATGAAGTCCACGCCCTCCCGGCGGCACAGGTCGATGCCCTCGTACACCTTGCCGCTGCGGGGATTGGGCTGGACGCCTCCCAGCTCCACCCAGGGGATGCCGGCCGCCCGCAGGGAGACGGCCGCGTCGTCATAGGCGCCGTTGCGCTTGATGCTGCCGCCGCCGTATACCATCAGCACCTTCGTACCGCCGAAGCGGCGCACCAGGGCGCCGGTGTTTTTTTCTTCTCCGTCGCCGAAGGCGAACAGGGTGGGGGAGTAAAAGGTAAAGTCGTTCATAATAAAAAGGTCCTTTCCTTGTGATATGCCTGTTTTGTTTCAGTATCCCAGCGCTCGGTCCACCAGGTTCACCAGGGGACGGCCCGCGGCGTAGTTGGCAAGGTCCCGGCAGAACATGTCCACGTTTACGTCGCAGGTGTAGCCCAGGGTCATATTGCCGGAGACATGGGGCGTCAGGATGAGGTTCCGGGCGTTCCACAGGGGATGGTCCGGCGGCAGGGGCTCCGGGACCATGACATCCAAGGCGGCGCCCGCCAGCCGCCGGCTGTTCAGGGCCTCTGTCAGGGCGTCCTGGTCCAGGGCGGTGCCCCGGCCCACGTTGATGACGTAGGCATCCGGCGGCAGCAGGGCGATACGCTCCCGGGAGAGGATGTTCTCCGTCTCCGGCGTGCTGGGCAGGGCCATCACCAGAATTTTCGTCTCCGGCAGCACTTCGTCCAGCCGGGAGATGGGCAGCACCCGGTCAAAGTCCGCCGAGGGGCGTCCGCTGCGGCTGAGACCGGTGATCCTGGCGGCGCCCATGCCCCGCAGGCGCTGGGCCACGTTGGTGCCGATGTTGCCGGTGCCCAGGATGGTGAATGCATTGTCCCGGATGGAGCGGATGGGCAGCTGGCGGGACCAGCCGTGTTGGCGGACCACCTCCTCGTACTCCGGCATCCGCCGCAGCAGCATGAGGGTCACCATGACCACATGCTCGGCAATGGTGACGCCGTAGCCGCTGGAGTTGGTCAGCAGACATTGGGGGTTGGCGAACACGGAGGGGTCCTTGCAGTAGATGTCCACCCCGGCGAAGGAGCAGCAGTACCACTGCAAGGAGGGGGGAGCGGCCTTCAAAAGCGCCATGTCGTGGGCGTAGAGCACTTCGCAGTGCTGGAGGCAGGCCCGGGCCTCCTCGAACTGGTCCAGGTCGAAGAAGTGGACGGAAAAGCCTGTCTCCTGGGCGGCTTTCTCGATCTGCGCCTTGTGGGCCGGCGTCAGAAATTCCAGATATACACAGATGTCACGGCTCATGATGATTCATACCTCCTTGGAAAGTTCCCGGCAGATGTGCTCCGCCGCCCGCATGCCGTCCGCCGCAGCGGAGAGAATACCCCCGGCGTAGCCGGCGCCCTCACCGCAGGGATACAGGCCCCGGACGGCGGATTGATACGTTTCGTCCCGGGAAATGCGGACGGGGGAGGACGAGCGGCTCTCCACCGCCGTCAGCACGGCGTCCGGGTCGTCATAGCCCTGGAGCTTCCGGCCCAGGATAGGCAGGGCGCCTGCCAGGGTGTCCGCCACAAAGTCCGGCAGGCACTGGCGGAGATCCGTCCAGGTGACGCCGGGGCGGTAGCTGGGCTGTACCCGGCCGGGGCCCGTGGAGGGCCGTCCCGCCAGAAAATCCCCCACCCGCTGGGCGGGAGCGTGATAAGTTCCGCCTCCCAGGTCGTAGGCGGCCTCCTCCAGCCGCCGCTGGAAGGCCACGCCGGCCAGCGGGTCGTTTTCACCGCCGAAGTCCTCCGGCGTCACATTCACCAGAAAGCCGCCGTTGATGTTCTCCTTGTCCCGGGCGAACTCGCTCATGCCGTTGGTCACCAGCCGCCCCTCCTCGCTGGCGGCGGCCACCACCTGGCCGCCGGGGCAGACGCAGAAGGAATAAGCTGCCCGTCCGGAGGGCAGATGGCAGGAGAGCTTGTAGGTGGACGCCGGCAGGCCCGGATGGCCGGCATAGCGCTTATACTGGGCGGCGTCGCAGTCGGACTGCCGGTGCTCGATGCGCACACCCACGGCGAAGGGCTTGGCCTCCATGGGCACACCCCGCTGGTGGAGCATTTCAAAAGTGTCCCGGGCGGAATGGCCGGGGCACAGCAGAAGCTGGCGGCAGGGCAGAGCATAGGGGCCATCCGGCCCCTCCACAGTGATGCCCGCCACGGCGCCGTTTTGCAGCGTTACATCTGCCAGGCGGCTTTCAAAGCGGATGTCCGCTCCCAGCTCCAGCAGCTGGCGCCGCAGGTTCACCAGGGCAATGTGCAGGTAATCCGTGCCCACGTGGGGCTTGGCGTCGATGAGAATGTCCTCGGGGGCGCCGCAGGATACCAGCTGCTCCAGAATGAAGCGGTGGCGGCGGTCCTTGGTACCGGTGTTCAGCTTCCCGTCGGAGAAGGCCCCGGCACCGCCCTCGCCGAACTGGACGTTGGACCGTGGGTCCAGCACGCCGATGGACCAGAACCGCTCCACGTCGGCCTTCCGGTCCTCCACTCTGCGGCCCCGCTCCAGCAGGATGGGCCGCGCGCCCGCCCGGGCCAGCACCAGGGCGGCGAACAGTCCGGCGGGGCCGGCACCCACCACCACCGGCGGCACCACCGGGGCCGGAACGGGAGCGGGGGGCTGGTATTCCGGGGCAGGCTCCGGCCGGGAGACCTTTTTGCTGTGGCAGCGTTTCAAAACGGCGGCCTCGTCCTTTACAGCCACCTCCACGGTATAGACCAGCTTTATCTCCTCCCGGGCGTCCACGCTGCGGCGAAGCAGCCGCACCAACTGGAGGTCCTTTTCCCGCACCTTCAGGATGCGGGCCGTCTCCGCCGTCAGGGCGGACATCCCGCCGTCGGGAGCAAGCTTGATGTTTTCGATCTTCAGCAAACCATACCGGCTCCTTCCTTGTTGATACCGCTTATTTTATCACGGAACTCCCACCAGGAGAATAGACTTTTCAGATTTTGGACGGGTTTACAATTGGTTAAAAAATCTTTCAGGCATTTTTAAGGTATCTGCCCTATACTGAGGCCAAAGGTTGAGAGAGAACGAAAGTTCAAAAACCGTGCAAACATTCTTCATGAATTGGACATAAAACCCTGATATCCTCTGTTCTAACAACAGAAGAAACAGGATACCATGTAGGAGGTATCAGTCATGTATAACGATGAAGAAAACCTGTATCATTACAGCTATCAAAAGGACAGCGGCCAGCAGGGCACCAGCGGCTCCTCCGTTGACGACCAGCTGAGCAGCTCTGGGAATCACAGCGGGCCCCAGCAGCCCGTGCAGGAGATGAAGCCTGTGAAAAAGAACCGCATAGGCCTGCGGGTCACCGTCCTGGCCCTGTGCTGCGCCCTGCTGGGCGGCGCTGTGGGCGGCGGCGTGGCCTACTATGCCGACAACCAGCCCGGGGAGACCAGTGTTAATGTCTCCAGCCGGCCCGCCACCAGCGTGTCCGTCAACACCGTGGACGGCAAGACCGCCATGAGCGACGCGGAGGTGTACGCCGCCAATGTCAACAGCGTGGTGTCCATCAACGTTACCGGCTCCTCCGGCACCAACTTCTTCGGCCAGACGGTGCAGACGGCCTCCGCCGGCAGCGGCTTTATCCTGACGAAGGACGGCTATATCGTCACGAACTACCACGTGGTCAAGGACGGTGAGACCGTGAAGGTCACGCTGTACAACGGCGATGAGTATGAGGCCAAGTACGTGGGCGGCGATGAGGATTACGATATCGCCGTCATCAAGGTGGAAGCCACGGACCTGCAGCCCGTTACCTTAGGCGACAGCAGCAATTTGAACGTGGGCGACCACGTGCTGGCCATCGGCAACCCCCTGGGTGAGCTGACCTTCTCCATGAGCGGCGGCATGGTCTCCTGCGTGAACCGGGCCATCAACGTGGACGGCACCCCCTTCAACATGATCCAGACGGATGCCTCCATCAACCCCGGTAACTCCGGCGGACCTCTGTTCAACCAGTATGGCGAGGTGGTGGGCATCGTGTCCGCCAAGTACTCCAGCACCGGCAATGAGTCCGTGGAGGGCCTGGGCTTCGCCATCCCCATCAACGACGTGTTCGCCATGATCCAGGATATCATGACCAACGGCTATGTCACCAACAAGCCCTATCTGGGTGTCACCGCCGGCACTATGACGGAGCAGATGGCGGCCCAGTACCGCTATGATATCACCAGCGGCGTGTTCATTTACTCCGTGGAGGCGGACAGCGCCGCCGACCAGGCGGGACTGAAAATGGGCGATGTCATCACCAAGGTGGACGATACGGCCATCACATCCATGGAGGATTTGACCGTGGTGAAAAAACAGTACTCCGCCGGGGATACCTGCACCCTCACCATTTACCGGGAGGGACAGGAGACCACCGTGGAGCTGACCTGGGGCGCCGTGCCGGCGGACCAGCAGAGCAATGTCTCCAGCGAGGAGCAGACCCAGAACAACAGCCAGCCCGGCAACGGCTATGTGAACCCCGATGATCTGTTCAACTACTTCTTCGGCAACCGGTACAGCGGCAACAGCTACCGCCAGAACGGCTGACAAAGGGACCCTCTTTCCGGCATCTGAAGGCGGTCTCGCGGCAGCAGCCGCGGCAAGGCCAAACACCGCCGGTGCGACAGGTGCGGAAAGTGTTGAATATAGCAGCTATCAACCAAATTCCTCTCATGTTTTCTCAAAATAAGCTTTCTACCCTCTCTATGCCAGAGCCCGCGGCGCACAAGCGCCGCGGGCTCTGGCGCGTTAAAAAAATATTTCGCCGGCGCGTTTTTGCTGAAACATTTTTGGAGGCTGTCTCGTCTTATGTTATGTAAACACAGCGGAGGGCCACTTGCCGGCACAAAATTTTTGAGAGATGTCCCACATAATCATATTGGTTACATAATACATGTAAAGAAAAATTATGGTACCCAAATGGACGCAATTTCCAGGAGGAAGCTGCCGGATGCCGGGCAAGCTAAAAGAAAAAAGAGAGGAACACAGCATGAAACACGTACGTAGATGGGCGGCGGCAGCCATCCTTGTTTTGCTTTTGATACCGCTTTTGACGGTGGACGCGGGAGCCGCCAGGCTGGTGGCCATCACCTTTGACGACGGCCCCAACCAGACCTGGACGCCCCAGGTGGTGGAGGCCCTGAACCAGCGGGGGGTGAAGGGCACGTTTTTCATGGTGGGCAGCTGGGTGGCTACCAAGGAGGACCTGGTGCGCAGCATGGCCCAGCAGGGTCACCAGATCGCCAACCACACCTGGGAGCATCTGAACCTGACGGGCCTGGACCAACAGGAAGTGCGGCTCCAGGCGGAACAGAGCCGGGCCAGGCTGGAGGAGGTCACCGGGCAGCAGGACTTTTTGGTGCGCACGCCCTTCGGCGTCCGCACACAGACGGTGCTGAACAGCATCGATTCACCCCTCATTCTGTGGAGCCAGGACCCGGCGGCGGGAAAGCAGGTGTCCGGTGAGAAAATGGCCCGGTCCGTTATCCGCAATATCAAGGACGGGGATATCATCCTTCTCCACGACAGCACCCAGGAAAATCTGGACGCCGCCTGCCGCATCATCGACACTCTCCAGGCCCGGGGCTACGACTTTGTGACGGTGGATGAGCTGTTCCGCCTCCGGGGTGTCACGCCCCAAAAGGGTGTCATCTACAAGAGCGTGCCCCCCACCGCCGCCCCCCAGGCCTATGACGAGAGCCGGCTGGAGGACCACTGGGCCTGGCCCGCCATCTCCGTCATGGAGGAAACGGGCATTATGACCGGCGACGGGGAGGGCTGGCATCCCAACCGTTACCTGACCCGGGCCGCGGCGGCGGAGGTGCTGTGGCGGGCGGCGGGAGAGCCCCGGGCCCGCGGGCGGGCGGATTTTCTGGATGTGCCCAGGGACGCCTGGTACGCTTCAGCGGTGGCCTGGGCAGAGGAGGCCGGCGTCATCCAGGGCACCGGCGCCGGGCGCTTCAGCCCGTCGTCTCCAGTGACCCGGCAGCAGCTGTACGTCATGATGGACCGCCTGCTGGGCCAGGGGAGATTGTCCGCCTCCGCCGGGGAAGCCCGGGCGTTTGAGGACAGCTTCCGCATCAGCGGTTGGGCGAAGGAGGCGGTGGAGCAGATCGGGGCGCTGGGTTTCACCTCCCAAAACGACCGGGAGGTGTTCCGCCCTCAGGACCCCGCCACCCGGGCGGAGGCGGCGGAGCTGGTGGCCTGGTATCTGGAAACGCGGTGAATACGGCAAAGGGAAGCGGCCGTCCTTTTGGACGGCCGCTGTTTATTTGATTTGACCGGAAATGTACTGCTCCTCCGCGTCCCGCAGGGCCTTGGACAGCACCTCGCAGGCGGGGGCGTTCTCCAGCCGCGCCGGCAGCAGCTCCAGCGCGTCGGTGATGCCGTGGAACAGGAGCATGTACATGGCTTTCCAGTCGGCGGATGTATCATTCGTCATATAACTTCCTCCATTTACGTTTATGTAACGTATTTTGTGACCATCCTTATGATAGAGTCAAGAAAAATACGTTATATTCACGTAGGAGAGGCTATGAGGAAGGTTTCTTATTTTGACAACAAGAATATCATTCATGACCGCCTGCGTTATTACCGGAAGCTGCGTGGGCTGACACAAAATGATTTGGCAGCAAAATTGCAGACGATGAATGTGAATATTGACCAGCAGGCGCTGAGCAAAATTGAAAAGAATAACCGCATCGTAACAGATTACGAGCTGGCCTGCTTCTGCAAGGTCCTGCATGTGACAGAGCGGGAGCTGCTGGGAGACCTGGAACAATTCGATACCGAGTAAAAGCCGCCCTTTTGGGCGGCTTTTTTCCCGCTGGGCCGGGAAACGGCGGAAATTCCTTGCACTTTCCTGCGGGGTCTGATACAATACTATGTCGAAAATACGGCAAAGGAGATTTTGCTTTTATGAAATTAGGTATCGTGGGCCTGCCCAACGTGGGCAAGAGCACCCTGTTCAACGCCATCACCAACGCCGGCGCCGAGAGCGCAAACTACCCCTTCTGCACCATCGACCCCAACGTGGGCATGGTGGCCGTGCCCGACGAGCGGCTGGACAAGCTGGTGGAGATGTACGAGCCGGACAAGAAGACCCCCGCCGTTATCGAGTTCGTGGACATCGCGGGCCTGGTGAAGGGTGCCAGCCAGGGCGCGGGCCTGGGCAACAAGTTCCTGGCCAACATCCGGGAGACCGACGCCATCGTCCACGTGGTCCGCTGTTTTGACGACGAGAACATCATGCACGTGGTGGCCGATGCCGGCACCAACGTGCCCGTGGACCCCCTGGGCGACATTGAGACCATCGACCTGGAGCTCATCATGGCGGACCTGGAGATGGTGAACCGCCGCATCGACAAGGCCGCCAAGGCCGCCAAGGGCGACAAGAAGTTCCTCCACGAGGTGGAGGTGTTCAAGGCCCTGGCAGAGCACCTGAATGCCGGAAAGTCCGCCCGGACCTATGAGTGCGACCCGGAGGACATGGCCCTCATCGCCACCTCCGACCTCCTGAGTCTCAAGCCCATCATCTACGCCGCCAATACCGACGAGGCCGGCTTCACCGACCTGGAGCACAACCAGTACTACCAGCAGGTGAAGGACCTGGCGGACAAGGAGGGCGCCCAGGTGCTGCCAATCTGCGCCCGCATGGAGCAGGATATCGCCGAGCTGGAGGGCGAGGAGAAGCAGATGTTCCTGGAGGAGCTGGGGGTGGAGGAGTCCGGCCTGGACCGGCTCATCAAGTGCTCCTACGCCCTGCTGGGCCTCATCTCCTTCCTGACCTACGGCAAGGACGAGTGCCGGGCCTGGACCATCAAGAAGGGCACCAAGGCCCCCAAGGCCGCCGGCAAGATCCACACGGACATCGAGCGGGGCTTCATCCGGGCGGAGGTCATCGCCTATGATGACATGATCAAGTGCGGCAGCGTGGCCGCCGCCAGGGAAAAGGGATTGCTCCGCAGCGAGGGCAAGGACTATGTCGTCCAGGACGGCGACATGATCTATTTCCGCTTCAATGTCTGAGGCAGAGCGTTTGGCGGCCTACGACCGCATGTACGCCGACCTTCTGAAGGAGCGGGACAAGGTGCTTGCCGATATGGACAGGCTCCGCGCCGCGGGAAAGAACGGGGCGCCACCTATCAGCAGCTGCTGGCCCAGAAGCTGACGGTCCAGAACCTCATTGGCCGGTTCGAACTCTACGGTATCAAAGAACCATAAAAAAACAGCGGGCGGACGCCATGCGTCCGTCCGCTGTTTTACGTTTATTCGTGAATGGTCAGCTCCAGAACATCCGGCCGGGAATAGTGGCCGCAGACGTCGAATTCCATGCGGCTGGCGGAGACCTGCTCCATGTCCAGGTCCGCGTAGATGATGGCCTCCCGGTCCCACACCGGCTCGGTCACATAGTGCCCGTAGGGGTCCACCACGCAGCTGCCGCCCCGGCAGACGGTGTCGTTCAGGCGGGCGATCTCCTCCGGGCAGTGGAGGTCCTTGGGATACATGTCCCGGGTGAAGAACATGTCGCAGTTGATGAAGTAGCAGTGGCCCTCAATGGCGATGTGGCGGATGGTGGCCTGCCACTCCTCATTGTCGTTGGTGTTGGGGGAGAGGTACAGTGTCACGCCTTTTTCGTACAGGGCCACCCGGGCCAGGGGCATGTAGCTCTCCCAGCAGATCATGCTGCCCATGGGGCCCCAGGGCGTTTCCGCAATGGGGAAATACGCCTTGTCGGCATCGCCCCACACCACCCGCTCGGCTCCGGTGGGCTTCAGCTTGCGGTGGACAGTGGAAAGGGCGCCGTCGGGGGAGAACACCAGATTCGTGTTGTACAGTGTGGCGGAGAGGGAGTCCCGCTCGGATACGCCGATGCTGACCCAGGCACCGGCGTCTTTGGCGGCCTGGCCCAGGCGTTCCGTCTCCGGTCCGGGAACGAGGATGGAGTTGTCGTAATAGCGCTTCCAGTCCTTGCGGCCGTCGGCGCTGCGGCTGCCGACGGTGAAACCGAAGGTCATGCCGTAGGGATAGCAGGGGATGAACAGCTCCGGGAATACGATGAGCTCCGCCTGGTGGGCCGCTGCTTCGCGGATGAGGGACACGGCCTTTTCCACGCAGGCATCCTTGTCAAACATGACGGGCGCCGCCTGGACCACGGCGATCTTGCAGATGGGATTCAGGTCTTTCATCGGGATACACGTTCCTTTCCGTCTGGCTTTGCCAGGTGCTGCTATTATTCTAAATGAAATCACCCGGCGGCACAAGGCCATTTCCCGGAAATGTGCCGTCCGGCAGCCGCCGGACAAAAAAATTTTTACCCGGGGAACATTTTCCCCTCCACAGGCGTGTTAAATGTGAAAGCGCTTTTCAAACGAAGGAAAGGAGGCATTGCATGACCGAGGGATTTCTCTGCAATGCCATGGCGGTTTACGGCGGCGCCGTGTACCGGCTGGCCCTGTGCCGGACCCAGTCGGTGCCGGACGCCGAGGATGTGTACCAGGACGTATTTTTGCGTCTGCTGGACCAGGAGGCGGAGCACTGGGACAACGAGCGGCTGAAGGCGTGGCTGCTGCGGACCGCCATGAACCGCTGCGCCGACCTCCACCGCTTCCGCCTGCGGCGGCCGGTGCTGTCCCTGGAGGCGGTGCCGGACCTGGCACGGCCTGTGGACGGCAGAGCGGAAGAGCTCTGGGACGCGGTGGCCCGTCTGCCGGAAAAGCTCCGGACCGTGGTGCACCTCCACTACGCCGAGGGGTACTCCACGGAGGAGATCGCCGCTTTGCTGGCTGTCCCCGCCGCCACCGTCCGCACCCGGCTCCGCCGGGGGCGGTTGAAGCTGAAAGACCTGTTGGGAGGGATCGACGATGAATGATTACTGCAAGCTGATGGAACAGATTGGTGTTCCCAAGGAACTGGAGAGCCGGGTACTGTCGGCAGCCCGGCGGCAGGCAGCGCCCCGAACGGCGTCCAAGCGCAGTGGACGGCTGCTGCGGGGGGCGGTGTGCGCCGCCTGCGCACTGGCCCTGGTGCTGGGCACCGTGCATCTGGCGCCCCGGGAGGGGGCCGCGCCGGGGGCGGCGCTGGAGTATACTTTTGGCCTGACGGCCTATGCGGCGGAGACCGGGGAGACCGTCCTGCCAAACGCCAACGGCGCCCTGGCCCTGACTTCCGGGACCGGCATCGCCAGTGAGGAGGCCGGCCACTACACCGGCTGCCTGTTTCAGGTGACGGGAGAGGGGATCGAGACCGTTTCCCTCTCCGTTGACCGGGGCGGTTTGTACCGCAGCGAGACCCGCACAGGATTGACCGACGAGGAAGTGCGGAGATTGTTCCAACAGCAGGAGCGGGGCGAGCTGGTTTGCGATGTCTACGGCGAAGACGAGGACTCCCCCATGAACGCCGAGGTCATGACAGCGCTGGGCGCCAGTGTCACGGAGCACTTTGACCCAGAGGTACGCTACGGCTTCTGGGTGCCGGAGTATGAAGCGGGTCCGGATGAAGACCTGAAGCAGGCGGCCTGGGACAGCATCGACACCTTTGACGGTGCCAAACTGACCGTGACCGTCACCTTTGCGGACGGCAGGGAGCAGAGCAAGACCTATACCCTCTCCACCGGCCGCCTGCGGGTGGAATACAGCGAGGATGGGAGGCGGACCATGCTGCCCCAGCTGGCGGGGGATAAGGAATCCTTTGTCTATGGCATTTACGCTGCTTCTGAAACCGAGAGCCGCTGGCTCCGGTGGCCGGTACAGGACAGCCGCACCGTCAGCCTCGGCAACCCCTACGGCACCGTCAACGGCAGAACCCACAGCGGCATCGACATCCCCGCCGTCCAGGGGGCTGTTATCCTGGCGGCGGCGGACGGCACCGTGACGGAGGTGGGCATTGACGCCGAGCGGGGCAACTACCTGGTACTGGACCATGGAGACGGACTGGAGACAGTCTACGCCGCCTGCCGGGATGTCACCGTGGAGGAGGGCGACACGGTGAAGGCCGGAGGGATGATCGCCGCCGTGGGCTCCACCGGCATGTCCACCGGGCCCCACCTCCACTTTGAGGTCCGCCAGGACGGCCAGGCCCAAAACCCCGTTGCCTATTTCGACAGTGCCATCCGGGACACCCTGACGGCGGAGTGAGCGGAATGAAACCTCTCCTTTGGGAGGAGTTTCATTTTATTTATTATAAAAATAAATCTTGACTTTCATAAAATTAAAGTTTATATTAATTTTATGAAAGGGGCGCGATGGCATGACCACGATTCCCGGCTGGATGGCGGAGCTGGAGGACGAGGACCTGGCTTTCGTCAAAAAATTTATCCTGGCATCCGGATCGCTGAAGGAGGTGGCGTCGGTGTACGGCGTCAGCTATCCCACGGTGCGGCTTCGGCTGGACCGGCTCATTCAGAAGATCAAGCTCAGCGAGACCGTGGAGGCGGACCCCTATGTGTCGCTGGTGAAGCGCCTGGCGGTGGACGACAAGCTGGACTTCGACACGGCGAAGCTGCTCATTACAGAGTACCGAAAAACGAAGGAGGAACCGTGAAATGCTGATCGCATCCAAAACGCTGATTTTGATGCTGGTGCTGCTGGCAGGCGTGCCGGTTTTGCAGGTTTTTCTCTCCAGACGGGAGAGCAGATGGCCGGGACTGCTGCTGCCGCTGCTGACGTTTCTCTATTCCCTGGTGATGGTGTGCAGCGTCACGGCCTACGAGGGCGGCATCCCCTGGGGGCCGCTTCTGGCTTCCTTTGTGCTGGGCAACATCCCCACGGCGGTGCTGCTGGTCATCTACGCCGCCTGCCGGGAGAAATTCCGCCGGCGCGCCGAACTGGATAAGACCCGCATCGATGACCTTTGAAGAACCAGGCTGGCGAAAAAGTTTGGCAGAGCGAAGTGTATGCCTTCTCGTTGGCAAAGTCCCTTTGACTTTGTCAACGATTTGAAACATTCCCCAAACGGGGAATGTTTCTTTTTTTGCAAACTACAATGAAAGGGGCCCTTGACACAGGAGGTCTATTGTTATAAACTGAAACGGGCGGGTCGATAAAAATAGACCAAGGAGGACAGACCATGGAACACTATCATCTCTGCGACAGTGAGTACCGCTTCATGCAGGTGGTGTGGGCGGCGGCACCGGTGGCCTCGGGGCGGCTGGTGGAGCTGTGCCGGGAGCAGTTGGGGTGGAAAAAGTCCACCACCTACACCGTTTTGAAAAAGCTGCGCGGCCGGGGGCTGCTGCAAAATGAAAACAGCACCGTCACCGTTCTGGTCCCCCGGGAGGCTGTGACGGCGGAGGCGGCGGGGGAGTTCGTGGACAGGACCTTCGACGGCTCCCTGCCGGGCTTTTTGGCGGCGTTCATGAGCGGACGCCGGCTGTCGGAGCAGGAGGCGGAGGAGCTGAAGCGTCTCATTGACGCCCACAAGGAGGGGTGAGAATGGAGCTGCTGACGGCGGTTTTTCGCCAGCTGGTGTCCCTGGCGGTGACGGCCCTGCCGGTGATAGCGGTGGTGCTGGGGGTCCGGTGGCTGCTGGCAAAGCTGAACGCCCCGAAAAAATACAGCCTGGTATTGTGGTGCGCGGTGTGGCTGCGGCTGGTGTGTCCCGTGAAGTGGCGGGTGCGGCCCTGGAGCATTTTTAACCTGCGGCCCCTGGAGCGGGTGGCGGAGTACGGGGAGGCGGTGGCCGCCGTTTCCTCGGCTGCTTCCGCCCCGGCGGTGCCCGTGGTGACGGCTCCGGCGGCGGATATTTCCGTCCCTGCCGCAGCGGCGGCGGCCGCCGTGGACTGGCAGGCTCTGGCCTGGCAGGGGGCTGCGGTGGTGTGGCTGGCGGGTCTGGCGGCGCTGCTGGTCTATGGCGTCTGGTCCTGGCTGCGGCTGCGGCGGCAGGTCTCCGCCGCCGTGTGGAACGGCGGCAACGTCTGGGAGTGCGACGCCATTCCCACCCCCTTCGTGCTGGGCTACGTCCATCCCCGCATCTACATCCCCTTTCGCCTGGACAGTAATGAGCGGACCTACGTCCTGGCCCATGAGCGCTATCACCTGCGGTGGGGGGACCAGTGGTGGAAGCTGCTCAGCTGCCTCGTTCTGGCGGTGTACTGGTGGGATGCGGCGGTATGGCTCTGCTGGGTGCTGTTTTGCCGGGACCTGGAGATGCGCTGCGACGAGGCGGTGCTTGCCCAGCTGGGGGACCAGGTGAAGGGGGGATACAGCCTGTCCCTGGTGTCCTTCGCCATGGAGCGGCGGTTCCCGGCGGCTCTGGCCTTTGGGGAACACGACGCAGCCCGGCGGGTGAAGCACGTGCTGGCATGGAAAAAAGAGACGCCCCGGATGGCCTTTCTGGGGGTGGCCGTGGTGCTGGTGGTGTGGATGGTGTGCACCTCCGATGGGGAGACGTCCAGCTGGGTGCGGGTGGAGGGCAGCGGAACAACGGAATTCACCTGCAACCTCCAGGAGCCTATCCAGTCCTGGGCCCTTTACGAGGATGTGTATGAAAACGGCCGGTTGCTCTCCAGCGAGCCCCGGATTTTCGATGGCTTTCAGGAAAACGGCGGTGCCACATCCCGGCGTTTTTCCGGTACGCTGGCGGCGGCCGTGACCTATGCCGGGGAAGGCTTCGGCGGGGAACTGAACTGCCGCCTCACCATACAGGACGGCACGGAGGCCACCTGGACCATCCTGCTGCCCAAGGACCATTACACCGGCGCCGGCGCCTTTGTGGGAGCGGAGGGTCCGGAGGACAGCAAACGCTATTCCCTGGAGGGGAACGGCGAGGTGGTGCTGTACACCTGCCTGCTCTCCACGAAGCCCGACGGTTCCGTCACTGACTACCACGCGGAAGCGGGTGTTGTGGGCGCCAACGACACGGTGGTCCAGTTCCGGCTGGTGACCTCCATCGGCGGCACCGGGAGCTTTGGCAGCCAGAGGGACCTGGCCCGGACCTTGTTTGACCTGCGGGTGGAGCAATCGGCGGACAGCGGGGCCGTCCGGGCCCTGCTGGAAGCCATGGGCGCCGGCAGCCTGGGAGAATACGAGGTGTCCTCGTTTGCTTCCGGGGAGGATACGGTGCTGTACATCCGTTTCGCGGAGGGGTTGGACGACGCGGAGGAGACTTGGATGGGGAACGCCGCGTACCTGCTGCTGGCCCTGGCTACGGACGCGGACCGGGTGGATTACGCCTTCCCAACGGACAGCGGCTCCAGCGTCATGACCTTTTACTGTGACGGAGAGCCGTTGGGCAGCTGGGCCAAAGAGCTGGGCTACCGGGATATCAAGGACCTGGGCACCTCCGCCCAGGGAATCCGGGATTTGATGGAGTATCTGGGGTGGGAGAAATCCGCCGACCTTTCCCTGGATACGCTGACAGGGCAGGACACCCTTTCGGCGTTTTTGGAGCTGCTGACCTCCGGCGTTTGCGGAGATGTGCCGGGGAGCGTGTCGGCTGCTGCCATGGCCGACAGCCGCTGCCTGCTGCTGAACTTCCACAAAGCCCCGGCGGACCCCGACGGCTTCGACGCCTGCGCCGCCAAGGCGGCCTTCCTGCTCATGTATGTAAGGCCGGAGGTGGAGGAGGTGGGCTGGACGTATCCGGACGCCGGGGACGGCAGGTCGGAGCGGAAGGCGCTTGCGGCGGAAAAGTGGGTCATCACCTCCCTGTTTTCTGATCTGGAGGCGGCACGGACCTGCCCCGTCACCACCCAGGGGGAGCTGGACCGGCTGCTGTCCCATGCCGGGCTGGACAGCCGGGCGTATCTCGCATGGGTGCGGAGGGGGCCGTCTTTGACGGTGGCATCCGCCGCCGGGGACCGCATCCTGGCGGCCTGGTATGAGGACGGCCAATTTGATTTTGACTACGACAGCCTGCCAGCTTTGACCCTGGCGGGAGGCGAGACGCTGACCCTGGCGGTAGGCGGTGTGGATACCCTGACGGCGGGAGAGGACTATTACACCACCAAAAACGGCAGCGGTACGGTGGAAAGAGAGACGTACACCCTGGACCAAAGCAGCGATGGGACCTTTGCCCTGCCCATCCGGCGGCGGGACGGGACCCAGGAGGAGCGGGCGGTGTATTTCGTGCCCTATGAGCAAGGCAAGTTCGTGTTCCAGGTGCGCCTGCCCCCGGACGGCGGGCAGGCGGAAAGCACCCGCCCGTTTTCCGGAATCCTGGGCTATGACGGCTATATCCAGGCGGAGAGCGCCGCCGGCTACTGGGAGATGCGGACCTACTACGCCCAGGAGGGCGGCAGGACCTTCCCCATCGCCGAGAGTTTTGGCTTCGACGGGGCGGAGGATTACACTGTGGACCTGGACAGCGACGGGATGCCGGAGCTGGTGGCCAACGTCCAGTTCGGCGGCGACGGCCACCAAGATGTCTACATCTACCAGCGGCGGGGCGATGAAGTCTGGAGGGGAACGCTGGACCTGGAGGACCTGCCCAATCACGACAACTGGGGCGCCAACTCCACGGCGGCGGAATACGACCCGGCGGAGGGCGTCTTCCGGGTGCGCTATGCCCAAAAGGGCACGGAGGAGCCCGGCGTTCTGGAGCTGCGGGGCCTGGAGCAGGTGACATTTTCCAAGTATGAGCCCATAGAGGCGTAAAGAGGCGGCATTCAGCGGCAACGAAACAGCCTGGCTTTTCGGCAAAGCTCGAAAAGCCAGGCTGTTGTTCACTTCACGCCGAGACCCTTTTGGATCAGCCACTGATGGATCAGCTCCGCGATATCGGCACTGTTGTTGTCCATCATCAGCATGTGGGAATTTCCGCGGATGCCCAGCTCCGGCAGGCTCATCCACGTGTAATCCGCGCCTGTGGCCTCCAGCCGGCTCCGCCAGGCCGAAGCGTTGTTCCGGACATGGGCCACCCAGGAGTGGACCGGCTCCCGGCCAGGCTCCATAAAGTCGCCGTAGACGTAGAGCTGGGGAATGTCCTTAAGGAAGGCAATGTCCGCGCTGCTGTCCGGCAGGGAGGCACATTCCACCAGCACCAGGGCCTTCACAAAGTCCGGGCACTTCCTGGCGGCGTTTAGGGCGAAGGTGCAGCCCTGGGAGTGGGCCATGAGAATGACGCCGGGGAGCGTTTTTTGCAAGCGCTCCAGATACTTATCGTAGGCAGCCTGAGTCCATTCGTCGGAGGTCATCCAGCGGGGCACGCCCTGCATCATCAGCTGGTCATAGTAACGGACGGGGAACCGCTGCCCCTCATAGGGCTCCGGATAGACCGCGCCCATTTTCAGGTTCAGCCACCGGGACTCGTAGGAGTGGAAAATGGGAGGTGTCGGGTTCACATCGGGGAATTTTGCCCAGCTGGCCCGGCCCCGCTCCACAGCGTCCGAGACATACACATCGAAGCGCATCCGGAGAAACAGGGTGTCCCAGCCCTCCCGGCCGTCGGGGGTCGTCTCCCAGGTGACGCCGGTCAGGCCGCCGCCGTGCCACATCAGGATCGGATAGGGGGCCTTGGGGCCGGCCAGCTCCGTGTACTGCACATACATCTGCTTGGTCCAGTGGGTGCCGTTGGGGTCGGAGTGGAAGGTGAACGTGCCGAAATAAGGCAGGTCCTCCACCGGCGCGCCCTGGATGACCGTGCGCTCACCGCCCACATGGAAGCTGCCGCGCTTTTTTACGGGAATGATGTCGTTTGCCATATGTGATGTGTCAGGCTTCTCGAAAGGCGGGGAGCCTGAACGCTCCTTTCTGATTTTTCGGCTCCGCTCAAAGCACGGAAACGCAGATGACGCCAGAGAGGATCACGCCCAGCGCCACGGCGAACAGTACCAAAAGGCCTTTGGAAAGGGCCCATTTCTGGCCGTCCTCCGCAAAGATATCCGTGCCCAGCATGATGGCGGACTGGCCGGAGCCGGAGGGCAGCAGGCAGGCTGTCAGCGTGCCGATGCCGATGATGGGGGTGAACACAGAGACGTTGACACCCTGCTGGTAAAGCGTAACCGCCAGAGGGGCAAGGGCGGTGAGGAACATGATGGCCGTGGCGGAGTTGGAGAAGAACTGGGTGACGAAGCAGCACAAAACCGCGACGATGGCGATGATGGCGGCGGGGCTCATGCCGCCGAAGAGGTTTTCAAAAATGGACAGCAGCCAGGCGGAAACGCCGCAGTCCTCGGAGGAGAGGGCACCGCCGATGGCCAGCACCGCGCCTACACCGAAGATGATGCCCCAGTTGGTGCCGTTTTTGAACACGTCGTTGGCCTCGCAGATCGGCTCACCGTCGATGCGCAGCAGGCACAGCATGCAGACCGCGAAGGCCATGGCGAAATACTGTCCGATGCCATTGAGCAGGTTGTAGACCGCGTTCTCCTTGGGCATCAGCTGGAGAATGAAGGGATAGAAGAAGGTGACGAGGACCGTGACCAGCACGATGACCTGCTTTTTGGACATCCGCTTGTACTCCTCGGTCTGGAGCAGGCTGACATCCAGCTTTTTCAGTTTTGTCAGATCGAATTTGAAAACGAAGCGGGCCAGCAGCATCAAAAACGCGAAGCAGAGTACGGAGATGACCACCGCGGTGATGACCCAGGTGGTGCCGTCGCACTGGGTGCCCACCGTGCTCAGCTGGGCGTCAAAAATGCTGTTGTACAGCACCGCGTAGGGCTTGAAGGGATACATGATCTCCGTCACGCCGGAGAGGGCGACGGTGGAGATGAGCAGGAAGCGGACCCAATCATCCCTGCGGTCCATGCCGGAGACTTCCACCACCGCGTACAAAATGGCGATGGCCAGCAGGATGATGCCGAAGGAGCCGATGACGGAGCCGATGATGATAATGGCCGCCAGGAAAAACGCGGTGAACAGGTACGGTCTGCCGTTGACCACCTTCCGGGAAAGCAGCCAGCGGACCAGAAAATCACCGGTTTTGGACTGCTGGAACACATACACCAGAATGAAGATGAAGATCATCAAAATGGTGATGGAGTTGCCCAGTGTGGCAGCAACAAGGGTGCCGGCCGTAAAATATCCGGGGATCAGACAGCCCACCATGGCCATGATGGACGGCAGCAGCAGGCTGCCTTCCAGCACGCAAAGCCAGATCCAGCCCACCATGATGGAGATGTACTGCACACCCATGCGCGTGACGGAGGACCAGGTGGGGATCACATGGCCAAACACGAACACAAACAGCAGCGCCAGAATCAGTTGAATGTTTCTCGATGCGGATTTTTTCATTGCTCAATTGCCTCCTTTTTAAAATTTGTAAATGCTATTTAAAAGTGTATTTAAATTATATAGCTTAAAATTTAAATACACAATGAATCAATTCGATAAAATTCGTTCCATTTTTCTGTACAATATGATAAGCTATATGTGAACTGCTTCAAAAAACACATTGAGGTGATATTGCCTATGACCGTCGGAGAGAGGATGCGAACGATTCGGAAAGAAAAGGGGCTGACACTGACAGAGGTGGCCGACGCGGCCCACTGCACCGCCAGTCTCATTTCCCAGGTGGAGCGCAGCCAGGCGAACCCCTCCCTGTCCACTCTGCGCAATATCTGCCGCGCTCTGGACATCCCCCTGTTCGCGCTGTTTGACGACGGCAAGTTTGAAGAAGTGCTCAATGACGGCGTCGTGACGCCGAAGGAGAAGCGTGTCATCGTGGACCATGACCACAACTGGCGGCTCTCTCTGCTGAATCCCTGCAGCAAGCGCAAGTTTGACCTGGTGCTGATGGAAGCAGAGGTCGGCGAGAGCAGCGGCGAAATGAATGCCCACCAGGGAGACGAGGGGATTTATGTCATCCAGGGTGCCATGGAGGTGGTGCTGGATGACCAGACGTTCACCGTGTCCCAGGGAGATACCATTTATTTTGACAGTACAAAGCCCCACCGGTGGAAAAGCGTGGGAACGGAAAAGCTCATCGCCATCTCCGCTATCACACCATCTACATTATGAGCGTATAAAATGCCGCCTTTTTCGCCTGTGGAAATATTAATTGAAGGACGATTTTCCGTTTTCCTCATTTGCTCTGTGCAGGGAAAACTTCTTCTTGCGGAAAGGCGATCCCGCCGGGCCGGAGAGCAAAAAAAGAAGGACACGACTTTTGTCGTGTCCTTCTTTTGGTGGAGACGAAGGGGATCGAACCCTCGACCTTACGGATGCGAACCGTACGCTCTCCCAGCTGAGCTACGCCCCCATTTGCCGCCGATATTTCAGCGGCAAATGATATTATACCAGAAATTTTAGAATTGTAAAGAGCGATTTTTTCTGGAAATCGAAAATTTTTGGTTGCCAATTGTATCGAGATATAGTAAAATAAATAAGCTATTGATTGAAAGTCCTCCGCAAGCAGCTGCGGAGCCGGTCTCGCGCAATGTAACCCCGCGAACCATGTCAGGCGGGGAACCGAGCAGCATTAAGCGGGATGTTCCATGTGACGCGAGGGCGCCGGTTCCGCAGCTGCATACGGAGGACTTCCCATATCTTAAGGAGGTCCCTATGTATCAGGCCCTGTACCGAAAATGGCGGCCCAAGACGTTTTCCGACGTCATTGGCCAGTCCCATATCACCGAGACCCTGCAAAAACAGGTCGCCGAGGGCCGCACCTCCCACGCCTACCTCTTTACCGGCACTCGGGGTACCGGCAAGACCACCTGCGCCAAGATCTTGGCTAAGGCCGTCAACTGCGAGCATCCGGTGAACGGCGACCCCTGCAACCAGTGTGCCAGCTGCCTGGGCATCGAAAACGGCAGCTTTCTGGATGTACTGGAGCTGGACGCCGCCTCCAACAACGGCGTGGACCAGGTCCGTGCCCTGCGGGACGAAGCCATTTACTCCCCGGCCAATGTGAAAAAGCGGGTGTACATCGTGGACGAGGTCCACATGCTGTCCACCGCCGCCTTCAACGCCCTGCTGAAAATTCTGGAGGAGCCGCCGGAGCATCTGATGTTTATCCTGGCCACCACGGAGCTGCACAAGGTGCCCGCCACCATCCTCTCCCGGTGCCAGCGGTTTTCCTTCAAGCGCATTACCCCCCAGGATGTGGCGAAGCGCCTCACCTATGTGGCCGGACAGGAGGGGATCGACCTGACTGCCGACGGCGCGGAGCTGCTGAGCCGCCTGGCCGACGGCGCCCTGCGGGACGGCCTTTCCCTGCTGGACCAGTGCGCGGCCACCGGCGGCACCATCGACGCCGCCGCCGTGCTGGAGGTGCTGGGCCTGGCGGGAAATTTGCAGACCGCCCAGCTGATGGAGTGCGTGCTGCGGCGGGACGCCAAGGCGGCGCTGCTGCTGTTGAACCAGCTGTACGCCGGCGGCAAGGACGTGGGCGCGGTGCTGAGTGAGCTGTCTACCTTGACACGGGACCTGCTGCTGCGTCGGACCGCTCCCGAGGGTGGGGCGGCGCTGCTGTCCGGCGGATATGATTCCGCCACGCTGGACCGGCTGGGGAAGGATGTCTCTGCCAGCCGCCTCATCTATCTGGCAACCACTTTGCAAAAAGCAACCGCCGACCTGTATTACAGCTCCAACCGCCGGACGGACGCGGAGCTGTGCCTGCTGCGGCTGTGTGACGAGTTTCTGTCCGGAGACCTGACGGCTCTGGAGGCCCGCATCCAGCGGCTGGAGGAAGCCCAGGCCCGGGGCACGGTCATCCGCTCCGCCGTGGAGCAGAGCGCGGCGCCCCGGCCCGCGCCGAAGGCTGCCAAGCCCCCGGCACCGGCGGCGGACACGCCGCCCTGGGAGGAGGAACCGCCCCTGCCGGAGGAGCCGCCCTTGACGGAAGAACCGGGAGAGCGGGTGTTCGACATTCCGGCGGAGCCGGCGCCGAAAAGGCGGGACAGTGTTCCTGCCGCGCCGGCCGGTGCCGCGGCGCACACCGCTCCCGCGCAGCAGCCGGCTCCGGCCGCTGCCGGTGGCAACTGGTGGCGGGCGCTGGCAGAGGGGTGCAAGGGCCGCCTGCCGCCCATGTACCGGGCATTTTTGGACATGTGCACCGGCTCCCTGGAGGGGGACACGGTGACGGTTTATGCCCCCGATGACATCACCCTGGGCCGGCTGGACAACGACCGTGTCCGCTCCGCTCTGGGGGAGGAGGCGTCCAAGGCCGCCGGGATACCGGTGCGCCTTACCTTCCAGGTGGGAGAGCCGCCCAAGGCGACGCCTCAGGAAAATTTGCAGAACCTGCTGAAGTTCGGCAGTCAGTTCGATAACATCCAGATCAAGTAAAGGAGAATCATAACTATGGGATACAGTGCTCGCCGTGGATTTACCAACGGCAAGGTGTCCGGCGCGGCGCGCCAGGCGGAGATGCAGCAGAAGATCCAGCAGATGCAGGAGCAGATGACGGCCGCTCAGGAGGCCGTGGAGGCTCAGATCTTCACCGCCAGTGTGGGCGGCGGCGTTGTGGAGGCCAAGGTCAGCGGTAAGAAGGAAGTCCAGTCCATCACTATCAAGCCTGAGGCCGTGGACCCGGAGGATGTTGAGATGCTCCAGGACCTGGTGGTCTCCGCAGTCAATGAGGCCCTGCGCCAGGCGGACGAGGCCATGGAGAAGGGCATGTCCGGCGTCACCGGCGGATTGAACCTGGGCGCCTTTGGCCTGTAAGAACCAGTCACAGCGCGGAAAAGAGCGGGGCGGCGGCTCCGCTCTTTTTGGAATGGAGGTGTCATGAAAAAGCGGATCTTGGCGGCGGTGCTGGGCTGTGCCCTTTTGGCGGGGTGCGGACAGCAGGCAGCCGTGCCGGCGGAGAAAACGCCGGAGGAGCGGCCGGTCATCGCCTACGTGCCCCTGGATGACCGGCCGGACAATGTGGAGCGGGTGGTGTATCTGGCAGAGTCCGTGGGCTACACCCTGGCTATGCCGGAGGCGGACCTGTACCGCACTCGACTGGACGGACAGCCCACCAATGAAAACAGTACCCAGTACGGGGATCTGGCGGCACTGTACGAATGGGTGCTGGCCCAGGAGGCAGCGGGCTGTGACCGCTACATGTTGTCCATGGACCAGATGCTCTCCGGGGGACTGGTGAACTCCCGGCACACGGCGGAGACGCTGACCGTTACTCTGTCTGACGGAACCGTCATGACAGATAGGGAGCTGCTGGAGGGACTGCTGACAGCCCTGGCGGAGGATGAAAACAACCGGGTGTGGCTGCTGGACAGCGTTATGCGGCTGGCGCCCACCGTGGGATACGCGGGCTTCGGCATTGAGGAATACAACGCCCTGCGCTCCTATGGCGCGGCGCCCAGAAAAGAGGCTTCCGGCGCGGAGCTGACGGCGGAGGCCGTCACAGCGGATTACCGGCTGGGCAGCGACGGGACGGTGCTGGAGGCGGCGGACTTCGGCCTGACGGAGAGCCAGGCGGATGAATACCTCTCCGCCCGGCGGCGGAAGCTGGAGCTGTCCGACCGGATGATGGAAGTGGTCAGTGGTGGGGAGCACGGGAGCTTCCGGGTGCTCATCGGCATCGACGATTCCTCCGAGGAGGACAGCATCCAGAAAAATGAGATCGCCTACCTGCGCAGCCGCCTGCGGAAGGGGGATGCGCTGCTGTCCGGTGTGGACGACCTGGCCTTCAAGGCGGTGGCGAAGCTGTATCTGGAGGAGAGCGGCTGGAACGGCCGGACGGTGCAGGTGGGCGTCACCTACTTTGGCGGGACGGAGGACAAGCCCGCCTGCGACTATGACTACAAGCCCCTGAGGGAGATCGTGGAGGAGCATCTGGCGTTTTTCGGCGTCTCCCAGCTCTCCGGCGGGAGCGGCGCGGCGGATATCGAGCTTTTGGTACTGACGCAGCCGGATACGGAGGCCTATGAGGCGGTGGGGATGTCCCAGGCGGAGCAGGACAGGCAGAAGAAAAACGCATATACCAATCTGATAGACTGGCTGGGGACATTCCGGAACCGGCAGATCCCCGTCATCCTCATCGACGCCGGCAACGGCGCTTACGGGAACGCCTTCCAGGAGGCGCTGACGGAGGAGACGGAGCTGGGGTATTTGCTGAGCTACGCGGGCTTTCTGGACATGGCCATCGTTACCGGCACGGCTTTGAGCCACGGCATCGCCCGGTACGCCTTCCTGCAAAACGGAAAGCAGACAGAGTCCACGGAACGGGCCTTCGCCCGGACCCTGGCGGACAGCGTCATCAAGGATTTCTGCTATAAGCACGTGGTGCGGGAGAATCTGCTGACCTGCATCCGGAATGAACTGGGCGGCGATCCCAACAACTTCTGGATGCCGGAGATCGACCGGGAGACCGTCCAGGCCCGACTGGAGAGCGGCATGGCGCAGGCCACGGAGGCTGTGGTGAAAAACCTGGAGCGCAGCAATTTCATCTCGTCGCTGGAGCCCTATGAGGAGCGGGGCTGGGGCAGCGTGACGCTGTCCAATTACCGCTTCCCCTGGGACCGGGCCTTTGAGATCGGAATGGATATGGACATTGGAGATTTTACAGAGCCCCATAAAAGCGTGCTGGGCATATACTACAAATAAAAAACCGGGGACCGTCCAATGACGGTCCCCGGTTTTTCAGTTTCAGGAATTACAGCTGCTTGACAGTATAATATACTGCCAGGGCGAACACCACCATTGCCAGAATCCACATGGCGTAATAAGCCACCGTGATGCTGACGAGAGCGGAGGCCATGGCCGCGGCGGACAGGCCACAGGCCACGTAAATGGGAAGAATGTCGGCGTCGGAGGGGAGAAGCCGGAACTTGCCCAGCTTACCGCCGTCTTTGCCGGCCTTCCAGGCCGCAACGGCGGCCACCGCCAGCAGCAGGATATACACGACCACAAAGGCTTTTACATAAGCGCTCATATACAGGTTGGAAAGCTCCTGACGGCAGCCCCACAGCGCCACCAGGGAAATGCCCAGGATGGTCAGAGCATAAGCGCACTCCCGGTCATACAGATTCCAGAGGATGCCCAGCAGCATGACCACGGGGACCAGGACGCTGAGGAAGGTCAGGGCGGGGGTGTTCAGCTTCCAGATGAGGAAGGAGGCCAGGGCCAGGAACGCGCCGGCACCGGCAATGTACCAGCCAATGTGCCGCTTCTTTTGATCGTTCCGCCACACCGCGCCCAAAACGGCACCGGCGACCAGGATCACAAGGCCCGCAATGGAGAAATAAAACAGGTAATCATACCAGGCGATCATCTGCACGGCAGTGCCATTCACATAAAAGCGGCGGATAATGAGAAGATAGAGCTCCGCCACCAGACCAGCCAGGAAAAACTTCATGGCACCGTTCATGGGATCCTCCCGCTTGACCGGCTTGGACTTTTTGCTCGGATACTTCGCCATATGATAACAACCTCCAGGGGTTTTTTCAAAATTGATGCAGCGGAAAATAGAACCGCTGCCGACATACTTTGATAGTATAGCAGACTTTCCGGCGGTTTGCAAGGGAAACCTGGAGATTCCGGACAAACTTCCGGCTTGTCCGCGGATTTTTGGTTGAGAAGTGGTGCCGTCCGTGTTATACTGAAGCGTATTATAAAAAGCATCACTGGGGGAGCGGATCACATGGGAACGAAACGAATCACGGCACTGCTGCTGGCGGCGCTGGCGGTGTGCGGCCTGACGGGCTGCGGCGGAACGAGGGACCCCAACGAGGCCCAGGAGAGCATTCAGGTCATCGCCATGGACACGGCCATGGTGCTCACCGCCTATGGCAAGGAGTCCACCAGGGCCGTGTACGACGCGGAGGAGGAGATACGGCGGCTGGACGCCCTGCTGTCCCGCACCAGCGGCAGCAGCGAGATCAGTATGCTCAACGACGCCGGCGGCGAGATGGTGCCGGTGGGCGCGGAGATCTGCACCCTTATCCAGACGGCCGGACACTTTACCGAGGCCACCGGCGGCGCCTTTGACATCACCATCGCGCCGGTGGTGTCCGCCTGGGGCTTCACCACCGACAGCTATCAGGTGCCTGACCAGGAGGAACTCCAGGCACTTTTGGAGCATGTGGGCATGGAGCATGTGCACCTGTCCGGCGCCAACGCCAGCCTGGACCCGGGGACGATGATCGACCTGGGCGGTATCGCCAAGGGCTATACCGCCGACCGGGTGGCGGAGATATTTCAGCAGCATGAGGTACCCCGGGGCAAGGTGGAGCTGGGCGGCAACATCCTGGTGATCGGCGACAAGCCCGACGGCACCGCCTGGCGGGTGGGCGTACAGGACCCCAAGCGTCCGGACGAGGCCGACGGCCTGGTGTGCGTGCTGAACCTGACGGACGCCTTTGCTGTCACCTCCGGCAGCTACCAGCGGTATTTTGAGCAGGATGGGAAACGTTATCACCACATCATCGACCCCGCCACCGGATACCCGGCGGACAGCGGCTTGACCTCCGTTACCGTGGTGGCGGACAGCGCCCAGGGCAACGGTACCATGTGCGATGCCCTGTCCACCGCCCTGTTTGTCATGGGCGAGGACAAGGCCCTGGACTTCTGGCGCAGCGGCGTCTATGACTTTCAGCTGGTGCTGGTGACGGAGGACGGCCGCGTGGTGGTGACGGAAGGGTTGAAGGACGGCTTTGTGGAGATGGAGGAGAGTGGGTACACCTATGAATTCGTCTCCTAAGCTGCGGCCTGGCCTCTGGGACGCCCTGGTGGTCCTGGTGGTGGCGGCCCTGGCTGTGGGCTGTGCCTGGACCGTCTGGGGCGGACAGGACCGGGGAACGGAGCTGACGGCAGTGGTCAGCGTGGACGGCGTGGAAACGGAGCGGCTGCCGCTGAGGGAGGCGGCCGGCACGGAGCGGACCATCCAGGCCGGCGGCTATACCCTGCGCCTGCGGCTGACAGAGACGGAGGTGTGGGTGGAGTCCGCCGACTGTCCCACCCAGGACTGCGTCCACACGGGACACATCTCCCGGGGCGGACAGAGCATCGTGTGCCTGCCGGCCCGGGTCATCATCCAGCTGGAGGGCGGCGAGAGCGTGGACACCGGCGTGGACGCCGTCATCGGATAGGGGGGTGGGACAGTGAAACTGACCACGAAGCAGCTGACGCTGTGCGGCATTCTGACCACCCTGGCCCTGGCGCTGTCGGTGGCGGAGAACCAGATCCCGTTGTCCCTGGCCATTCCCATCCCCGGCATCAAGCTGGGCCTTGCCAATATTGTGACGGTGTTTGCCCTGTACGTCCTGGGCCCGGCCCAGGCGGTGCTGATCCTGCTGGCCCGGTGCCTGCTGGGGGCGGTGTTTGCCGGCAATATGAACGCGCTGCTGTTCTCCCTTATGGGTGGCTTTGCCGCCATGGGGGTGATGATCCTGCTGTCGCGGCTGCGGGGACTGTCCGTTTACGGCGTGTCCATCGGCGGCGCGGCGGCCCATAACTGCGGCCAGATCGCGGCGGCGGTGCTGTCCCTGGGGAACACGGCGCCGCTTTATTACCTGCCCATTTTGCTGGGGGTGTCTCTTTTGACCGGAGCGCTGACGGGGTTGATGGCGGCTTGCTTGTTCCGGGCGCTGGCCCACACGGATCTGATGAAGGGGTGAGGAGATGGACCAGAAGAATATCAGCAAAAAAGACCAGGTCATCCTCCAGCAGCTGGAGGTCATCCGCACCATGACGGAGCACAACCTCAGCCGCATGGGGACGGATTTCTGGGGGACGCCGCCGGTGAGGACGGACCGGCCGGAGGAAAAAGCGGCGGAAAACAACACCGCCGCCTCCACCGGCAATGACGGCACCAAGCCCCCGGAGGCGGAGACACCGCCGCCGGAGAAGATAGAGGACCTGCAGGCGGAGCTGGACGGCTACATCGGTCTGGAGGCCGTGAAAAAAGAGGTGAAGAACCTCATCAACATGGTGCGGGTGCACCAGATGCGGCGGGAAAACGGATTGCCCACCACGGATTTGAGCCTGCACATGGTGTTTTCCGGCAATCCCGGCACCGGCAAGACCACTGTGGCCCGGCTCATGGCCCGCATTTACCACGCCTTGGGCATCCTGTCCAAGGGGCAGCTGGTGGAGGTGGACCGCAGCGGCCTGGTGGCGGGCTATGTGGGCCAGACGGCCCTGAAGACCGCCAAGGTCATTGAACAGGCCCTGGGGGGTGTGCTGTTCATCGACGAGGCCTATGCCCTTAACGGCAAGGCGGAAAACGACTTCGGCCAGGAGGCAATCGACACCATTTTGAAAGCCATGGAGGACCACCGGGACGACCTGGTGGTCATCGTGGCGGGCTATGACGGGCTGATGGATGATTTCATCCACTCCAACCCGGGGCTGGAGTCCCGGTTCAACCGCTTTTTGCACTTTGACGATTACACCGTGGACGAGATGATGGACATCTTCAAGATGCAGTGCAAAAAGGGCTGCTACACCCTGGTGGGACAGACGGAGGAGATGGTCCGGGACTTTATCCGGGAGGAGAACACCGGCGGCATCACCTTCGGCAACGCCCGGGGGGTGCGGAATATTTTCGAGCAGGTCCTGGTGCACCAGGCCAACCGCCTGGCGGGGCTGGAGCAGGTGAACCGGGAGACGCTTATGGAGATCACGGCGGAGGATGTCCTGATGGCAAGAGGCATGGAGGAGGGGACTGTGCCTCCGCCCTACGGAGATGCGAAAAACACGGAAAAGAAGGCATAAGACATGAAAGTATTGGTATTGGCGCCGGAGGAGCGGTATGACACCTTCGCCGCCGGCAACGAGGTGCGGAAGGCGGCGGAGCTGGTGTTCTGCGACCGGGGCGGCACGGAGGCGGAGTGGCTGGCGGCCGCCGGCGACGCGGAGGTGCTGTTCGTCACGCCGGTGACATGGGTACGGGAGAGCCTCATCAGCCGGATGCCCAATTTGAAAATGATCCACTGCGAGGGCGTGGGCGTGGACCGCATCGACCTGGAGACTGCCCGGAAGCGGGGCATCTACGTGTGCAACAACGCCGGATGCAACGCGGCGCCGGTGGCGGAGCTGTCTGTCACGCTGATGAGCATGCTGCTCCACCGGACGCTGTGGGGCCACCGCATGGTGCTCTCCGGCCGCCAGCTGGAGGCCCAGCAGGAGCTGGACTGCCACGCGCCGTTGGACCTGGCGTCGGCCAAGGTGGGCCTCGTGGGCTTCGGCGCCATTGCCCAGGCCACGGCGGAGCGGCTGCGGCCCTATGGCAGCCGGGTGTATTACTACGCCCGCCACCGGAGGGACCCGGAGACGGAGCGGGCCTACGGCGTGGAGTATCTGCCCCTGCATGAGCTGGCGGAGACCTGTGACTTCATTAGCCTTCACCTGCCCGCCACAGTGGAGAGTCATCACCTGTTGGACCAGGCGTTTTTTGACCATGTGAAGCCGGGGGCGTATCTGGTGAACACCGCCCGGGGCGCCGTCATCGACGATGAGGCCCTGGCGGCGGCCATCCGCTCCGGCCGACTGGCCGGAGCGGCGCTGGACGCCTATGAGCCGGAGCCGGTGGAGGCGGACCACCCCCTGGTGGTCCTGGCTCGGGAATTTCCGGACCGGATTGTGCTGTGCCCCCACCAGGGCGGCATCGCCCAGTCGGCCTACCGGAACGTGTACCGGATGCTGTTTGAGAACCTGAAGCGCGTCATGGACGGCCAGCGGCCGGAACGGATCGTCAACGGACTGTAATCTTTAGGGAAAACAATAAAAGAAGGAGACCGCCTCAGGCGGTCTCCTTCTTTTTGGGCTGTTCCGGGGCACCGGCGTCCCAGGTAAATTTTACGATGACCCAGCCCACCAGCAGGAGGATGCCGCAGAACCAGTAGACCAGGTCTGTCTCCGCCGAGCCGATGCCGGGGGAGGGCACGGAGTCATCGCAGGCAAGGTAGTCCTGCCAGGGCAGCTCGTTTCCGTCCTTGCCGTAGAGATGGATGTCCGGGAAGTAGTCCCGGTCCGTTTCGTGGACATGGAAGAAATTGGGGGAGGTCACATCTCCCTCCGCCATGAGGGTGGCGTCGTTTTCCAGGTTGGCCTGGACTTTGTAGTGGGCGATCTCCGGGGGACAGTGGGCAGCGTAGACCACCCGGATGTTGGTGTCCTGGACACGGGCGGACTGAATGGTCGGGCCGGCACAGTAGGAGGCTTTCAGCGGCTGCCAGCCCCCAAGAATGCCCCGGTGGAGCTGGATATTGCCCAAAAGGCCGGAGATCTCGCTGTCGGTGAAGGTGAGGATGCGGCGGCTGCCGAAGGTCTCGTCGTGGAGGACCACGGGATGGAGCACGGCCCGCAGGGAGTGGGTGTCCTCCGGAGCGGCGGAGGCGTATTCCAAAATGGCGCGGACTTTTTGTTCCTCCGTCCCCAAAGACCAGAAGTCCCCTTTGTATAATAGCCACGCGCCCAGCAGCGTTAGCGCCGCCAGCACCACGGCCAGAACGCGGTAAAATTTCCGAATCATCGCGGCAGTCCCCCTTCCTTTCTATCATATCATACAACAGCCACCGGAAAAACCCACGAAAATCGGCGGAACGGAGATTTACAGGGCGGTAAGGGGGATGGTATCATGAAAAGGTACTACAACTTGGGAGGTTCTCTTTATGAGAGAGAAAGCGGCGTCATTTCTTTACTCCGTGCTGGGCGGCGTGTGCATCGGCATCGGCGGCGTGGTGTTTTTGTCCTGTGAAAACAAGGTGGTGGGCGCGGTGTTCTTCTGCCTGGGCCTGTTTGCCATCTGCACCTTCGGCTTCAACCTGTTCACCGGAAAGGTGGGGTATGTGTTTGAGCAGCCCCTGTCCTATACGGGCTTTGTGCTGTCCGTGTGGCTGGGGAACCTGGTGGGCACGGGGCTGGTGGGCTATGCCGTCCGGGCCACCCGCATCGCGGCGGCCATCGTGCCGAAGGCGGAAAGCCTGTGCCAGACGAAGCTGGAGGACGGACTGGGGTCCATTTTTATCCTATCGGTGCTGTGCAATATTTTGATGTTTATCGCCGTGGACGGGTTCAAGAACAACCCCCACCAGGCGGGCAAGTACATCGGCATTTTCCTGGGGGTCACTGTGTTCATTCTGTGCGGCTTTGAGCACTGCGTGGCCAATATGTTTTACTTTTCCGCGGCCAATGCGTGGAGCCTGCGGACGCTGGGGTACCTGCTGGTCATGACCGCCGGCAACGCCTGCGGCGGCGTTCTCATTCCCCTGTGCCGCCGGCTGCGGAGCGAAGCGAGGTAAAAAAAGCAGCCTGCCCCACGGCAGGCTACTTTTTTACCGGATGTCGTACAGGGCGTCCGTCACCAGCCACAGCTGGGAGAAGGGGCGCATCAGATTCCACACGCCAGCCCCCAGGAAGCCGTGCTCCGCGATAAGACGCAGCTTGGCGGAGAGACTCCGGGCGTCTTCGAACCAGACCTCGTGGACGGTGCCGGCGTTATCGGTGTAGTGGAAGAAGGGGGACTGGGCGGTTTCATCGTACTGGATGGCGATGTCGTGCTGAATGGCCAGCTGGATGGCCCGCTGGTTGGAGATGGACTGGGCCCGGGTGATGCCCTGAACAAAGGGCAGGGGCCAGTCATAGCCGTAGTTGGGCACGCCCAGCATGATCTTTTCCGGGGGGATCTCCGTGACGGCGTAATCCAGTACCGCCCGGACGTTGGGCAGCGGTGCCACCGCCATGGGCGGCCCGGCGGTATAGCCCCACTCGTAGGTCATGAGAAGCACTCCGTCGGAGGCGGCACCCACGGCGGCGTAGTCGTGGCCCTCGTACAAAAGGCCTCGCTGGGCGGCGGAGGTCTTGGGAGCCAGCGCCGTCCACAGGAAAAAGCCCTGGGCGGACAGCAGCCGCCGCAGGCGGGCCAGAAAGGCGGCATAGGCCGCGGCCAGGTGGCCGGGCAGATATTCAAAATCCACGTCCACGCCCACGTAGCCCCGGTAGCGGACGGTCTGCAAGATCTCTGACACCAGGCGGGACTGGACCGCCTCATCCGTCAGGGCCAGGGCGCCCCGTTCCGTATCGAACTGGCCGGATTCCGTCAGGGTGGACAGGTGCATGACGGGGCGGGTGCCCCGCTGCCGGGCGGCGGCCAGCAGCCGGTCATCCTCCAAGGGCAGAAGGCCTCCTTCGGCGGTGATGCCGTAGGTGAAGGGGGCCAGGGTGGTGAGATAGGGCAGTTGGGCGTCCAGCAGGTCCTGGCTGATGAAGGGGTAGGCGTAGCCGTTGAGGGTGGCAGGGCCCAGCTTTTCATCAAAATAGGAGAGGACCAGCACCTGTCCCGGATAGAGGCCGGACTGGCCGCCCAGGGGCCAGTTGTTCCGCCACAGCTGCCGCAGGGAGATGCCATAGGCGTCCGCGATGGAGGTCAGCGTCTCCCCAGGGCGGACGGCATGGACCTGCCGGGGGAAACGGACCACCAGTGTTTGTCCCACCGCCAGGGCACCGGTATCCGGTACGGCGTTGTCCGCCGCCAGACGGTCGGGGTCCACCCCATAGGATGCCGCGATGAGCTCTACGGTTTCGCCGGAACGCACTACATGAACGATCATTTCCCCATCACCTCTGCAAAAGCATATGCGGCGAAGGGCGGAAACAGAACACCAAAATGGGCAATTTCGTGTAAATCGTGCTGGAAAGGCGAAAGACGCTTGCCTTTTGGGCGGGAATCTTGTAACATAACAACAGATATTCAAAAATTTCCGGCCTTGTGCAGCTTTCATGCGGGAATTTCATGGAAGGCCGGGGCGGCAAAGGGAGGACGGCGGCGTGAACATTCGGAAATACGAGGCCTTTGTACGGGCCGTGGAGCTGGGCAGCCTTTCCAAGGCGGCGGAGGAGCTGGGGTACACCCAGTCCGGCATCAGTCATATGATGCAGTCCCTGGAGGACGAGGTGGGTTTTCCCCTGATGGTGCGGACCTCCTCAGGCATTGTGCCCAACACAGAGGGGGAGATGCTGCTGCCCATCATCCGCCAGCTGCTGCGGACCAACGAGTCCCTGGAGCAGAACATCGCCAAGATCAAGGGCGCTGACATCGGACGCATCCGTATCGCCGCCTATCCCAGCGTGGCCACCTATTGGCTGCCCGCCATTATCGCCGGCTTTCAAAAGGACTATCCCAACGTGGAGATCCAGATCATTGAGGGCGGCACGGACATCATCGAGGGAGCCATGGAGCGCCGGGAGGCGGACCTGTGCCTGTACGCCGGCGGCGAGGGGAAGAATTTTGAGTGGCTGCCCTTGTGCGAGGACCAGATGCTGGCCCTGGTGCCGCCGGGACATCCCCTGGCAGAGGGGGCCTTCGTGCCGCTGGAGAGCTTTTTGGCGGAGCCGTTCATCATGCCCATGCAAGGCTATGACGGCGAGGTCCACGATATCCTCTCCAACCTCCCACAGCAGCCCCACATCCTGTTTTCCGCGTGCAGCGATTACGCCATCATCTCCATGGTGGCCAAGGGATTGGGCGTTTCCATCCTGGCGGACCTGCTGCTGCGGAACTATCCCAACGACGCCGTGGCGCTGCCCATCCAGCCGCCCCAGTTCCGGATGCTGGGCATGGGCGTGCCCCAGGTGAAGACGGCCTCTCCCATGACGAGGAATTTCATGCGGTACGTGCAGGCGTATGTGGAGAAGATGAAGCAAATATAAAGGAAACATACAAGGCGGGAAGCCCATGGGCTTCCCGCCTTGTGCTTTTTGCGGTTGAAGGTGTTTACCTTGCGGTGAGCCGAACGGCACGCTGTTTGCCGTACCACAAAATGGCACCCACATAAGCTGCGGCCGCGGCGATGCCGATGGCGTAGGCGGCGCCCCAGGGGAGATTGAAGCCAATCTTGGCGTTAGCGATATACGTAACGGTGATGACGGTGTAGAACGCGCCGGGGAGCAGGGGAATCCAGACATACTTGCGCTTGCCGTTTTCAAACATCCAGATGGAGATGGCCAGGAAGGCGAACAGGGACAAGGTCTGGTTGGACCAGGCGAAATAGCGCCACAGGATGTTGAAGCCGTTGCTGTTGAATTTGGCGAAGACCAAAATGGCGGCCACCAGGGCGAAGATGATGGCGGACAGGGTCAGGCGCTTGCTGTTGGTGCTCTGGTCGATATGGAAGGACTCGGCGATGGTCAGGCGCAGGCCCCGCAGGGCGGTGTCGCCGGAGGTGATGGGCAGGACCACGATGCCAAGCAGGGCGATGACGCCGCCCACATTGCCCAGAATGTCCTTGCAGACCACGATGACGGTGCCGGTGGCGCCGGCATTGGCCGCCTGCATACCCAGATTGTACACGCCCATGGCGGCGCCGGCCCAGACCATGGCGATAAAGCCTTCCAAGATCATCATGTTGTAGAAGGTGTTGCGGCCTTCCCGCTCACTTTTCATGGTGCGGGAAATGATGGCCGTCTGGGTGGAGTGGAAGCCGGAGAGGATGCCGCAGGCCACGGTGACGAAGAACACGGGGATGAAATGGCCGCTGGCGAAGTACTCCCCATAGCTGAAGGGGGCGGTGCCGCCGTCAGCGGTGGTCTGGAACGCCTGGAAGGCAATGCCCTGCCAGTCATCCCACAGGTTCAGCAGGGGATATCCCTTGGCAAAGAGACCGACGAATACGCCCACGGCGGAAAACATCAGAATGCCGCCGAAAACGGGATAGATCTTGCCGATGATGGCATCGATGGGGAAAACGGTGGCGACCAGGTAATAGGCGAAGATGACACCGTAAATGACCCAAGTGGAAACAGAGGTGGCCTTGCCGTCAAAGCCGAAGATGCCGGTGGCGGCGATGTCGCCGGGGGTGTAGATGAACACGGCGCCCACCAGAAGCAGAAGGACGCAGACGAACACCTGGTAGATCCGGTAAATGGTCTGGTTGGAATAGCGGCGGACCATTTCGGGCATCTGGGTGCCGCCGTCCCGCAGGCAGATCATGCCGGAGAAATAGTCATGCATGGCGCCGCCGATGATGTTGCCGATGGGGATGGTGATGAATGCGATGGGCCCGAAGAGAATGCCCTGGATAGGCCCGAAGATGGGCCCCGTACCCGCAATGTTCAGCAGGTTGATAAGCATATTCTTCCAGCTCTTCATGGGAACGTAGTCCACGCCGTCCTGCTTGGTGTAGGCGGGAGTCTTCCGGTCGTCGGGGCCGAAGACCCTTTCACAAAACCTGCCGTAGAGGGCAGCTCCGACAAAGAGAATCACAAGACCCAGGATAAAAGTTGCCATAAACACACACTCCTTTTTGGCCCCAGCCGGGCCAGTATCTGTTAATACCATAGCAGATTTCAAAGGAGATGGCCGTTAAGGAGCGGGGGAGAGCGTCTCCATGCCGTGAGAAAAGGAAGGGGACCTGTAAAGACGCCGCTAAGAGAAAAACAGACAAGCGCCCATCCCACCGCGGGCACGCGGCGGAATGGGCGCTTACCGTATTTACTCCCCCTCGGCCATGCGGTAGCCGACGCCGATCTCTGTGAAAAGGTAGCGGGGCTCGGCGGGGTTTTCCTCGATCTTCCGGCGGATGTTGGCCATGTTCACCCGGAGGATCTGGTTGTCTCCCCCGGCACGGGGGCCCCAGAGCTCCTTGATGATGAAGTCATAGGTGAGGACCTTGCCAGCGTATTTGGCAAGCAGGGCCACGATGCGGAACTCGCTGAGGGTCAGACGGACATTTTTTCCCCGGACCAGGGCCTGGTGCTTGTTGAAGTCCACAACCAGGTCGCCTACCGTGTAGGTCCCCTTTTGAGCGATCTCGTCGTTTCCGGAGACGGTGCGGGTGTGGCGGATGGCGGTCCGGACCCGGGCCAGCAGCTCGTCGGTCCCGAAGGGCTTGGTAAGGTAGTCATCGGCACCCAGGTCCAGGGCGCTGACCTTATCTCCCTCGTGAGAGCGGGCGGAGACCACCACCACCGGCAGGCTGGTCCAGCTGCGCAGCTGGCGGAGAATGTCCATGCCGTCCATGTCCGGCAGGCCCAGGTCCAGAATGATAAGGTCCGGGCAGTGGGAGGTGATCATGGACAGGGCCTCCTGGCCGGAGCGGGCCTGCATGGCCTCGTAGCCGTTGGTGTTTAATATGGTGGAGATAAAGCGGGAGATGCTTTTTTCATCCTCTACCACCAGGATCTTTTCCCGAATATTCATGCTTCTCCTCCTGTTGATAAGGGTAGACGGAAAGCAAATTCCGCGCCGCCTGCCAGATTTTGAGCCTCCATGGTGCCGCCGTGGGCCCGGACGATGGCCAGACACACGGAAAGCCCCAGGCCCATGTTGCGCTTTCCGTCGCAGGACGAGGCTTCGCCGTGCTTCAGTGTGCCGTCAAAAAGCGTGGGCAGCAGGTGGGGGGAGATGCCCTGGCCGTTGTCCCGCACGGAAAACAGCGCGTCGCCGCCATCGCATTGGACGCTGAGGTTGATCTTTGTGGTGGTTTTGCCGTGGAGCACGGCGTTTTCCAGAAGATTGGACAGGACCTGTCCGATGAGGATGGCGTCCATGGGGACGAACAGCAGTGTTTCTGGAGCGCAGACCTCCACGGCGACGGCGGGGTAGCGCTTGCGGAATTTTTGCACGGCCACGCCCAGGATCTCCTCGGCGGGCTCCGGCTCTTTGCGGATGCAGGCGGAGTCGCTGCCGATGCGGGTGATGGAGAGCAGATTTTCCACCACCTGGATGAGCCACTGGGCGTCGTCACGGACATCTTCCAGCAGGTCCCGCTGCTCCGCCGGGGAGAGGGTGGGCGTTTCCAGAATGGTGGAGGTGGCGCCCACGATGGAGGTCAGGGGAGTGCGGATATCGTGGGAGACGGAGCGCAGCAGGTTGGCCCGCATTTTCTCCTTCTCATTTTCCACCCGCAGCTCCTGCTGCTGCTTTGCCTGGGAGGTCAGGGTGCTGGTGATGATGGAGACGCCCAGAAAGGCCAGAAAGCTCAGAGGATAGCCGGAGAGGGTAAAGTTCAGGGCCAGATAAGGGTAGGTGAACACGTAATTGACGCAGACAACGCCCAGCAAAGCGGCAACGAGACCGTATAAGTAGCCGGTGGTCAGCCGGGAGATCAGCAGCACCGCCAGTACAAAAATGGGAGAGGCGAAGCCGTCACCGCTGTTGGACAGGTGGAGCAGGGCACAGAAGACCACCGCACAGAAAAAAATGACCGAGGCGAGCAGGCAGTCTCGCCAGGAAAAGGGAAAGAGCTGCTTCCAGGTGTGTTGTTCTTTGCGGCGCAAGGCGGAGACCTCCTTTCCGTCAGAGAATGCGTTCATGATAACATATCACATTTATTATAGCAGACTCTCTGTTAATTTTTTGCTAAAAAAACGGGGTGGGGAGGAGCCTGCAGAAAAAATAAAAAAATTTTTTTGTATTTGTTGCACGTTCGCGTGCAACAAATGCCCTCTGGGGGACCATGGGTATCGATAAAAGGAGGCGGAAAGATGGCTAAGAGCGAAAGCGGACGGCTGGAGCGGTTCTGCCGGGCCTACCTGCGGACCATGGACCCGGAGCGGGCCGCCCGGGAGGCGGGCTGCCGGGACGGCTTTGCCCAACTGGAGGCGGAGCGCACCCAGAAGCGGCTGGAGCAGATGCGGGAGGCGGCCGTGGGCCAGCTGCGCCGGGAGGATGTCCTGCGGCGTCTGGCTCAACTGGCCTTCGGACAGGCCAACGATGGCGTGGAGCTGGCCCTGCGGGGCCGGGAGACTTCGGCGGAGGAACTGGACCTCTCGGCAGTGGCGGAGATCCGGGTGACGGACAAGGGCGGCGTGGAAGTCAAATTCGTGGACCGGGTGCGGGCGTTGGAGGCCTTGTGCGGCCTGCTGGGCGGAGACACCGGTACGGGAGCGGAGGAACTGCTCCATGCGCTGAGCGCTGCCGGCGACGAGGAAGGAGCGTGGGAACACGGCTGAGGTGTTGCGGTTTTCCCCCAAGCAGCGGCAGGTTTTGACCTGGTGGTGCCGTCCGGGGCAGCCCTGGGAGGCCATCATCTGCGATGGGGCCGTCCGAAGCGGAAAGACGTTTTCCATGGGACTGTCCTTTTTCCTATGGGCGCAGACCTGCTTCAACGGTCAGCAGCTGGGCCTGTGCGGCAAAACCATCACCTCCCTGCGGCGGAACCTTCTGACGGAACTGCTGCCGTTTTTGGGGCGGCTGGGCTTTTCCTGCCGGGAGAAGCGGTCGGAGAATCTGCTGATTGTGCGCTACGGCGGCCATGAGAACCGATATCTGCTCTTTGGCGGCAGGGACGAGTCCAGCGCGGCCCTTATCCAGGGCAGCACATTGGCGGGGGTGCTGCTGGACGAAGCGGCGCTGATGCCCCGCTCTTTCGTGGAGCAGGCCTGCGCCCGATGCTCCGTGACGGGGAGCCGGTTGTGGTTCAACTGCAACCCCGAGGGGCCCCAGCACTGGTTTTACCGGGAGTGGGTCCTGAAGGCGGAGGAACGGCGGGCGCTGTATCTCCATTTTACCATGGAGGACAACCCCGCCCTGTCTCCCCGCATCCGGGCTCGCTACCGCAGGGCCTACTCGGGTGTGTTCTACCGGCGGTTCGTGCTGGGGGAGTGGACGGCGGCCCAGGGCCTGGTCTACGACTTTTTCGACCGGCAGCGGGACGCGGTGCCCGCGCCGGAAGGGCCTTTCCGCCAGTGGCGCATCTCCGTGGATTACGGCACGGCCAATCCGGCGTCCTTCGGCCTTTGGGGGCTTCTGGACGGTGTTTGGTACCGGGTGGCGGAGCGGTATTTCGATTCCCGGAAGGAGGGGTGGCAGAAAACGGACGCGGAATACGCCGCGGACCTCAAAGAGCTGGCGGCGGGACGGAACGTCCAGAGGGTCATCGTGGACCCGTCGGCGGCCAGCTTCATCGAGACGCTGCGGCGGGAGGGCTTTTGCGTGGCGCGGGCGGTGAACGATGTGGCCGACGGCATCCGGGTAACAGCGGATCTGCTGAAAAGCGGACGAATCGTCCTGTGCCGGGAGTGCGGCGACTGCCTGCGGGAGATGGAACAGTACTGCTGGGATGAGCGGGGCGGCCGGGATGCCCCGCGGAAGGAGAACGACCACGCCATGGACGACCTGCGGTATTTTGCCATGGACCTGGCGGGAGAGGAACACGGCGGTTTCGCGGCGACGTATGTGGAACGGCGGATATGACAGAGAGACGGAGGCGGATATCAAACGTGAGATGGTTTAAAAAGCGGGAGAGCGTATCGGCGGCACCGGTACAGCTGCGCAGCGGTGAACAGCACCCCTTCGGGATGCTGGGGGACTATGTGCCTCTGCGCAGCGGGGAGGACCGGCTGTACCGGGCGGTGCGGGAGGCGGTGCCTTTGGTGGACGCCGCCATTTACAAGCTGGTGCGGATGTGCGGCGGCGTGACCGCCCACTGCGGCGACGCCGCGGCGGAACGGGAGCTGGCGGTGTTCTTGCGGACGGTGCCCGTGGGGCGGGGACAGTTCGGCATGAACGCCTTTCTGGACTGCTACCTGGATTCTCTGCTGACCTACGGCAGAGCGGTGGGAGAGATGGTGCCTGCCGGCGGAAACCGGGACATCGCCGCGCTGCTGTGCGGCCGGGTGGACCGGTTGGAGATCCGGGAGGGGGAGCACCCCCTGGACTTTGTGCTCTGCGGGCCGGATGAGTACGGGCACATCCAGCCCCTGCCCTACCAGCAGCTGCTGCTGTTCACGCCCTTCCACCCGGAGGCGGAGAATCCCTACGGCGTGTCGCTGCTGCGGTCGCTGCCGTTCCTGGCGGACATCCTCATGAAGATCTACCACACCATCGGCGTCAACTGGGAGCGGTGCGGCAATGTGCGCTTTGCCGTCACCTGCCGGGACGGCGAGGGACAGGCGGCGGAGCGGAGCCGCCAGCTGGCCGGGGAGTGGTCCCGGGCCATGGCGGAGAGCCGCAACGGAAGCGTCCGGGACTTTGTGGCGGTGGGCGACGTGGAGATCCGCGTCATCGGCGGAGACGCGCCCATTCTGGACAGCGAGGTGCCAGTGCGGCAGATTTTGGAGCAGATCGTGGCCAAGACCGGTATCCCGCCCTTTATGTTGGGCCTCAGCTGGAGCTCCACGGAGCGGATGAGCGCCCAGCAGGCGGACCTGCTGACCACGGAGATCACCGCCATCCGCCGGACGATGACACCGGTGGTGGAGCGGGTGTGCCGCATGTGGCTGCGGATGCACGGGTATTCCTGCGGCTGCGAAGTGATATGGGATGACATCAACCTCCAGGACGAGGTAGAGGAGTCCAGGGCGGAGCTTTACCGGGAACAGGCCAGGCGGCTGCGCATTGAAAACGACCGGATGGAACAGGAAAACGAGGGAGGCGTGTAAAAGAACATGGCGACGGAGGAAATGCAGAGGGAGTTGGAGCGCATTAACCAGTTTGCCAAGACACCGCTGACGGCAGAGCAGGTGTATACCTTTACGCTGCGGCTGTGTGACAACGAGGTGGACCGGGATCTGGAGCGGTTCGCACCAGAGGCCCTGGAGGAGCTGGGCAGGCTGTTCGTGGGCAAGAGCGGCGTGTTTGACCACCAGTGGTCCGCTCAGGGCCAGACGGCCCGCATCTACCGCACCGAGGTGGTGGAGGAGCCCGCCGTCACCACGGCGGCGGGAGACCGCTACCGCTGGCTGAAGGGCTGGGCCTACCTGCTGCGGACGGAAAAGAACGCGGACCTCATCGCGGAGATCGAGGGCGGTATCAAAAAGGAGGTCAGTGTGGGATGCAGCATGGCGCGGCAGGTGTGCTCCATCTGCGGTGCCGAGGGCGGCTGCCAGCATGTGAAGGGACAGCAGTACGGCGGCAAGCTGTGCTTCACGGAGCTGCGGGAGCCCCTGGACGCCTATGAGTGGTCCTTTGTGGCAGTGCCCGCCCAACGGGGGGCCGGCGTTTTGAAACGCTATGGCCAGGAGGACCGGCAGGCGGCCCTGCTGCGCAAGCAGGCGGCGCTGGGACAGAAGTACCTGAAGGAGCTGCGCCGGGAGGTGGTGCGCCTTGCCATGCTGGCGGACGACGGATTGGACGGCGGCGTGTTCGCCGCGGCGGCGGACCGACTGGAGGAGCCGGAGCTGCTGGAACTGAAGCGGGCCTATGAAAAGCAGGCGGCCCGGCGCTTTCCTGCCATGCCCCAGCTGCGGGACCGGGAACCGGAGCAGCGGGGCGATGAGACCGTATTTCTCGTCTGAGGACGATAAAAGAAAGGAGAACAGGCATGAATTATTCTTATGAGGGCATCGGACAGTGGTGTGCCACCTTCGCGGGCAGCCAGGTGGAGGAGGGGCAGGTGGTCAAGCTCACCGCCGGAAAGACCGTGGGCCCCTGCACCGCCGGAGACGGCTTCTGCGGCGTGGTGCAGAGCGTCAGCCGGGATGGAGAGGCCTGCACCGTGGCCCTGGGCGGCATGGTACAGGCGGCCTACACCGGCACGGCGCCCGCCCTGGGCTGGAGCGGCCTTTCCGCCAACGGCGCCGGCGGCGTCAAGGCGGACAGCACCGGCCACAGCTACCTGGTGGTGGATGTGGACAGCACCGTCGGCACCGTGACATTCGTACTGTAAGGAGGAACGAGATATGGCATATCATTACGAGAATATCCATCTGGAGAAGGGCATGTATGGCCGCAGCGGCCAGAGCTTTGCCAAGACGCTGGAGGAACTGGACCCCAGTGAGCACTACCGCGGCACGCCCCTGGAGGGCCTGGACGCTTTCCAACGGCAGCTTAAACGCTTCGGCATCAAGGTAAAGGGCGCCGGCAGCGACATGGTGGAGAAATTTTTCCACACCACCGAGTCCTCCGTGCTGTTCCCGGAGTTTGTGTCCCGCGTGGTGCGCCAGGGACTGGAGGAGGGCAGCATCCTGCCGGACCTGGTGGCGACCGTGACCCATTTTGACGGCATGGACTACCGCTCCATTACCTCCGTGCCCACGGAGGAGGACAAGAAGCTCCGCCGGGTGGAGGAAGGTGCCGCCATCCCCGAGACCGTGATCCGCACCCAGGAGAATCTGGTGCGCCTGCACAAGCGGGGCCGTATGCTGGTAGCGTCCTATGAGGCCATCCGCTTCCAGCGGCTGGACCTGTTTTCCGTGACCCTGCGCCAGATCGGCGCCTACATCGGCCGGATGCACCTGGCGGACGCCGTGGGCGTCCTCACCGCCGGCGACGGCAACGGTAACGCCGCTGCGGTGTACAAGGTGGGTACCGACCCCATTTCCGGCTCCGCCGGGACCCTCAGCTACGAGGCCATGGTGGACTTCTGGAGCCAGTTTGACCCCTACACCATGAATACGCTGCTGGTGGGCAGCGATATGATGCTGGCCATGCTGAAGATGCAGGAGTTCCAGAACCCGCTGACCGGCCTGAACTTCCAGGGCACCGGCACCCTGACCACACCCCTGGGCGCCAAGCTGCTACGCAGCAGTGTGGTGCCCGCAGGCACCCTCATCGGCCTGGACAAGCGCTATGCCCTGGAGCAGATCAGCAGCAGCGATATCCTGGTGGAATATGACAAGCTCATCGACCGCCAGCTGGAGCGGGCGGCCATTACCTCCATCTCCGGCTTTGCCAAGCTGTCCACGGACGCTTCCAAGGTCCTGAAGGTGTGAGTGCCGTCCGGCGGGGAGACATGACGCATGGAACAGACGATCCAAAAGTTGGCAGAGACGGTGAGCGGCGCTGGAGAGGATGAGACGGCCCTGCTGGAGGCCCTGTGCGGCGCGGCCATCCGCCGCTGGCGGGGACGGCTCCGGGAGGGACTGACGGCCGAGGACTGCGGCACGGCCTTCCACTGCGCGGCGGCCTTTACCGCCGCGGCGGACCTGCTCTCCGGCGGCGGAGACAGCGCCGCGTCCTTTACAGCGGGGCAGGTGTCAGTGAAAGCCAGGACGGCGGCGGATTCCGCCGCCCTGGCCGTATCCCTCCGTCAGGCGGCGGAGGAGCTGATGGCACCCTACACCGTGCCGGGGGACTTCGCATTCCTGGGGGTGCGGGGATGAGACGAAACCTGATGCGGGACCTGCTGGACCGGTGGGGACAGGAGGCCACCGTGGAGACTGCGGGTGGCACCACAGAGGCCAGGGCCTTTTTGCAGCCACTGGCGGAGCGGAGCGAGGCTGTGCCGGAGTGCGTGACCAACATCGGCTGGACAGATGAGCGGCTGTGGCTGTATCTGGGCGATACGGCGGCGGACACGGGAGACACCGTCACGTGGAACGGCAGGCGCTTCCGGGTACGGAGCGGACGGCCCTGGTATGTGGGCAGGCGGCTGAACCACTGGTGGGCGGTGTTGGAGGCGGCAAAGGAGGCGGCGGAGTGAGAGAATTGGCGTTGGTGCGGGACGAGGTGGTCCGGGCCCTGCGGGAGGCGGGGCTCACCGCCTTTGCCGCCTGGCCTCCGGAGCGGATGCGGGACTACGGCGGCGCCGTGGCGGCGGTGGACGTAGGCACCGCGGAAAGCGGGGCCGTGGGCTTTTGCAACTACCTGGGCGAGACTTATGACCAGACCCTTGGCACGGTGCGGGAGGTGTACGGCAAACAGCTGGAGGCGGAGATCCTGGTGGACCTCCGGGCGCAGCGGGCGGCGGACTGCGAAGCGGCCTGCGCTCAGGCGGCGGATGTGCTGCTGGGCGGGCTCGCGGAGGGCATTCGCTGCGGAGAGCTGGCCTGGGAGGGCCTTTGCTGGGACAAAACCGCCGGAATGTTCCGGCGCCGGGGGCGCCTGCAGTGCCGGGCAGTGTTCGTGGCGGAGACCGGCGAAGACGATGAGACATTTTTGGACTTTCGACTGAAGGGAGTTTTGACCACTTGAGTGAGACGAGACATGAGCGGCCGGGTGTGTATTCGGCCTATGACGCATCGGCGGTGGTATCCGCCGGCGCGGCGCCCAAGAACATCGGGGTGGCGGCAAAGGCCGCCGGCGGAACCGTGGGTGCGGCCGTGACACTGACCGGCTATGCCGCTGGTGTGCGGGCCTTCGGAGAGGACACGCAGGCGGGCATGAGCACCATTTTGAAGCTGCTGTTCCAAAACGGCGCGTCCAGCGTGACGGCGGTGCGCGTGGCGGATGAAGGTGCTCTGGCGGATTATGAAGCGGCCTTCGCCGTTCTCAGCGGCCAGGATGTGCAGGTGGTGGTCTGCGACAGCGGTGAGGTGAACGTGCACCAGGCCCTCCGGTCCGCCGTGGAGAGCGACTCCGCTGTCCGCCGGGAGCGGATCGCCGTGGTGGGCGGCAGCGGCGAGACAGCGGCAGAGCTGGTGAGCCACGCCGCGGAACTGAACAGTGAGCGCATGGTGCTGGTGGGTCCCGACGCGCTGGACAGCAATGGCGGAACGCTGCCCGGTGTGTTTGCGGCGGCGGCCGTGGCAGGCGTCATCGCAGCCGGTACAGACCCGGCAGTGCCCTTGAACGGCGCGAAGCTGCGGGGCCTGGGGGGACTGGCCGCATCTTACAGCGACAACGAGATCGACCTGCTGGTGCGGGGCGGTGTGACGCCCCTGGAGAGCGAGAGCGGCATCATCGCGCCGGTACGTGGCATCACCACCCGCACCACCACCGGCGGCGCAGCGGATGCCACCTGGCGGGAACTGACCACCATTCTCATTGTGGACGATATCATCCCCGCTGTCCGCAGCGCCCTGCGCAGCAAATTTGCCCGCACCAAAAATACCGCCAGGAACCGGGGGGCCATTCGCTCCCAGGTCATTGTGGAGCTGGAGAAGAAGGTGGCCGCGGAGATCATCGACAGCTACGGCGAGGTGACGGCTGTCGCCGACCCCGATGATCCCTCGGTTTGCCTGGTGGAGTTCGGCTTTGCCGTGGCCCACGGTCTGAACCAGATCTACCTGACGGTGCACATCACCGTTTGACGGCGGGAAGGAGTGAAAAAGCATGAAGGGATTTCCCACGAGCTCTGATATCTATCTGGAGCTGGACGGCCGGAAGGTGGCGGTGGTACAGAGCTACACCGCCAAGGCCGTCAAGTCTTCCCAGAGCGTGGAGGCCTTCGGAGAGAGCGAGCCGGTGGCCACCATTGAGGGACAGAAAAAATACACTCTGGAGCTGACCCGGCTGTATGCCACCGACGACGCGGTGTCCGACGGCATCAACTTTTATGAGCTGAAGGACTTCTCCCTGGTCATCTGCAAGCCGGACCGGAAGATCATTTACAGCGGCTGTGAGTGGAGCGCCATTCAGGAGGACGGGCAGCTGAACGCCATGGTGGCGGAGAAGGTCACTGTGGTGGCTTCCAAGCGAATCGAGACCGGCGCATGAGGGAGGTAGATGAGCTGCGGCCCCTGACGGCGGGGAGACTGCTGGCCATCTGGCGTGAAAGCGCCCAGGCGGCGGAGGACCCGCTGGAACGGAGCCTGCTCTCCAACGCCCGGGTGCTGGCGGAGTGCTGCTGGTTCCAGGGGGAGCTGGCGTTCCCGGACAGCGGCGCTGTGCTGGAGGAGCTGACAGCCCGGGAGATGGAATCGCTTTTGGCGATGCTGGGCGGGACAGGAGAGGCGGCGCAGCTGAATCCTGCCTTTGACCCGGCACGGTTCCAGGCGCTGCGGGAGGTGTGAGCGTGGACTACATTTATCAGGAGCTGCTGCGGCAGCGGGCGGCGCTGGCCCGCCTGCTGCTGGGCGGCGGCAAAGAGCGGGAGGAACAGAGAAGACCCGCCGGTACGGCTGAAATGCCCGCAGGTCGCTTGGAGGAGAGCGGCGGATGGAAAAACGCCCGGTACGGCACGTCCCAGGCGGCATGGGCGTCCGGAGGCGGATCGGCTTTCGCAGAGGATCTGGCGGACGGCGGGGGGTTCAGCGCAAGTCTGGAGAATGGCGGCAAAGCGGCTTTTGGGACGGACAGTATGCCTGCTGGGGAGGAGCCTACCGCGCAGAAAACCGGGCGCCGGACCATCGAAGGGGCCGCAGCTTCCGTCCGGCGGTGGCCGCTTTCGGATGCAAATGGCGGCGAAAGGAAAGGGCAGGCGTTTTGGCTGCGGTTGGAGACTGGGGAACGCTCCGATGAAAAAGCCCTGTCCCGCATGGTCCAGCGGGACGCCCGCCGGTATGACGGCGGATTTTCCCTGTACTGAAAGGAGGTGCGGCCATGAAGCTGACACCCATGCGATACAAGGACTTCACCTGGCCCCATAACCCGGAGGTCTACCAGGTGGAACGCCGCCGGGAAATGGCGGTCCACAAGGTACCCTTCGGCGGCTGTGTGCTGCAGGACCTGGGAAGTACCTACCGGGTCTTGCAGGGAGAGGGGACCTTCGCGGGACGAAATGCCTATGAGACATTCCAGGCACTGGAGCAGGTGTTTTTGCAGGAGGGCCCCGGCCTGCTGGTCCACCCGGTATGGCCGGCGGCCAACGCCCATTTCGTGTCCCTGGAGCTGACGGAAAAGCCCCTGCCGGACTATGTGCGCTACCGTTTTGCCTTTTGGGAGGACCGGGGAAGCTACGCGGCGGCGTTGACGGCCCTGGCTTCTGGCGGAGAGCAGGCGGTGCCCGCCGACAAGACGGCGGAGGCAACATCCGCTGTTTACACTGTGAGGAAAGGAGATACCCTGTGGGGAATCGCAAAGCGGTACGGCGTCACACTGACGGCGCTGATCGCCGTCAATCCCCAGATCAAAAATCCCAATCTGATCTATCCCGGTGACAGGGTGTGCATCCCATGAAAGGAACCATCATCACCTGCCGCCACGAGACCCTGGAGCTGCCGGTCCTGCTGGCATGGAAGGTGGTCCACACGGGCACGGTGCCCTGCGACAGCTATACGGCGACGTTTTTGTATGACAAATCCATGGCGGAGCCCCTGCATCTGGCGGCGGGCTTCCTGGCCATGGAGGGAGGAACAGTCGTGCTGCGGGGCATTGTGGACGAATTCACCGTGTCCATGGGAACGGAGGGGCTGACGGCCACCATCAGCGGCCGGGGCTACGCGGCCCGGCTGCTGGACAATGAGTCCAGGCCCCTGACCTACCAGGGGGCTACCCTCCAGGAGATCATCCGCAACCACGTGACGCCCTACGGCATCTCCGCCGCGGAGACGGCGGCGGTGCGGGCAAACTCCGTCTACACCGTGGCGGCGGGCAGCAGTCAGTGGAAGGCACTGGAGGGCTTTTGCAGGGCCTACGGCGGCTTCTCCCCCCGGTTCGGCCGGGATGGACGGCTGCTGGCGGCACCGGAGAAGGAGGGACGGCGGCTGCGGATCGGCGGAGAGGACCCGGTGCTCTCCTGCGTGCTGCGGGAGGACCACTACGGCGTTTTGACGGAGGTGCTGGTCATCGACAAGACCCGGAACGCCGCGTACAGCGTCCAGAACCGGGACATGCTGGACCGGGGCGGCCAGTGCCGCCGGGTGGTGTATACGCCGGGGCAGAGCACCTGGGCGGCTATGCGGTACACGGGAGAGTACCAGCTTCAGCAGTCGAAAAAGGGAGAGCGGACCGTGGAGGTGACGCTGCCTGGAAGCTTCCTGGCCTTTCCCGGAGACACTGTGGAGCTGGACATGGAGCGCATGGGACTGCGGGACACTTTCCGGGTGGCGGAGGCGGAAAATATCTTTTCCCGCAGCGGCGGTGCCACGGTGACACTGACTTTGGAGGAGCGTGTGTGAGATGTGGATCTCCAGACAAATGAAGACCGTGCCGCCCACGGCGGACGCGGACCTAGGCATCACCACCATCGCCGGCGGCAGCGCCGGCGTGGTGACCCGGGGAGAGGTTCGGTCACTGCCGGTCTACGGTCCCGGCGGCTATATCTGGATGCCGGAAAGCGGCGGGGCGGTGCTGGTCATCAAGGGCGGCCCCGGCGGAGAGGAACAGTGCGTGGCCGGTACCCGCCAGCAGGCGGCCCCGGAGGGGATGCAGCCGGGAGAGGTCTGCATCCAAAGCCCCGGCGGAAGCATTTTTTTAAAGCGGGACGGCACCATCCGCCTGCGGGGCGATGTGCGGCTAGAGGGGACACTGACTGTCAACGGACAGCCGTACACCCCCTGCCAATGCGGAGAGGAGGAAAGCAAGTGACATGGCGGAGCTGAAATTAAAAGGCGGAGACTATGTGAAAGCCGGCGGCCGCCTGGAGAAAGCCGAGGGCCGGGAGGCGCTTTTGCAGCGGGTGCTGTTCAAGCTGACGGCCCGCCGAGGACGTTTTCCCTTTCAGGAAGACCTGGGGAGTCGCCTGTGGCGGCTGGGCACCCTGCCCCGCCAGCAGCGGCAGGCGGCCGCCCAGCAGTTCGTGGCGGAGGCGCTGGCGGAGGAGAACCTGACGGTGGAGTCCGTGGAGCTGGAGGAACAGGGGAACAGGACGGCCCTGACAGCCCGGCTCATCTGGGAGGGGCAGGCGCTGGCGGTAACGCTGGATATTCAATGAAAGGAGAACGGGCTTGAGAAGTGTTGACGAGATCTATCAGGAGTTGCTGGCAAAGCTGGCGGAGCGGTGCGGCTTTCAGCCGGAGGAATCCTGCGACCTGGCGGTACGGCTGTACGCCGCTGCCGCCCAGGTACAGGCCCTGGACATCCAGGCGGAGTGGGTGCTGGACCAGAGCTTTCCCCAGACGGCCCAGGGGATTTATCTGGAGCGCCACGCCGCCATGCGGGGCCTGAAGCGGCAGGAGGCGTCCAAGGCGGCGGGAACACTGCGGTTTTCCGTGGAGACGGCTTCGGCAGTGGATCTGGAGGTCCCGGCGGGGAGCGTGTGCATGACAGAGGCGGAATACAGGTTCCAGACCACGGAGCGGGGCGTTTTGCAGGCGGGAGAGCTGCTTGTGGACGTTCCGGCGGAGGCGCTGGAGGGCGGCAGCGGCTTCAACGCGGCTCCCGGGACCATTACCATCATGACGGCCTGCCCGGTGGGCATCACCGCCTGCACCAACCCCGGCGCCTTTTCCGGCGGCAGCGACCCGGAGAGCGACGAGAGTCTGCGGTCCAGGGTGCTGGAGAGCTACCGCCGCTTGCCAAACGGTGCCAACACCGCCTGGTATGAGCGGTCGGCCATGGCCCACACCGGCGTGGCGGAGGCGAAGGCGGTGGGCAGGGCCCGGGGCATCGGCACGGTGGATGTATATATCGCCACAGAGCGCGGAACACCGGACGCGGCTTTGCTGGAAGCCGTCCGGGCGGACTTGCAGGAGAACCGGGAGATCGCCGTGGACGTACAGGTGCTGGCGCCTACACAGCAGACAGTGGATGTGACGCTGGAGGCCGCGGCGGAAAACAGCCGGGACTTTTCGGCGGTGAAAGCGGCGGTGGAGCGGGCGGTGGCGGCGTTTTTCAGCGGACACCTTTTGGGAAAGCCGGTGCTGACGGCGGAACTCGTCAGCTTGGCCTTCCGGCAGGAGGGCGTGGAGAATGTGCGGCTGGTGAGTCCCGCGGCGGACATCGCGGCGGGGGTGGGCGTGCTGCCGGTGCTGGGCACCCTGACCGTGACGGAGCTGGGAGCGTGAGCGCATGGGATATGGAGCGTATTTGAAAGAGCTGCTGGCACCGCTGGGGGTGTATGACCTGGCGGAAGGCACAGTCAGCGAGGGAGAGCTGTATGCCCTGGGAGCCCTGCTGGATATCGTGGGACAGCGGCTGGAGACCGTGGAGCGGGAGAGCCTTACCGCCACGGCGGAGGGCGAGGGCCTGGAGCGACGGGAGAGCTTGTTTACCCGCCGACCTGTGGCAGTCACGGCGGAGAGCCGCCGTGCTGCCATTGCCGCTCTGCTGCAAATCGACGGCGACAGCCTGACACCGGAGGCTATCAACCGCACTATCCAGGGCTGCGGCGTCCGGGCCAAGGCCCTGGAGGTGGACACGGGACACCTGCGGGTCATCTTTCCGGAGGTCAACGGCGTGCCGCCGGAATTTCAGGAGATCGAGAACATCGTGCTGGACATCCTGCCCTGCCACCTGGAGGTGGAGTTCTATTTCCGCTACCTCACTTGGCGGGAGTGTGAGAGCATGGAACTGACCTGGGCGGGTGTGGAGGCGGGCCTCCACACCTGGGAGAGCTTTGAACTGGCGGTCCCCACGGAGGAGGGCGTGTGATGGAACAGGAGCTGAGCGCCCGTATGGCGGGACTGGAGGAGAAGGTGACGGCGCTCTCCCGGCGGACCGAGCGGCTGGAAAAGGGCCAGACGGCCCTGAACCGTCTGGCCACGGCGGTGGAGGTGCTGGCCACCAAGCAGGAGAGCATGGGCCAGAGCCTGGAGCGGCTGAACGAAAAAATGGACAGCCTGGAGCGGCGCCCCGGCCAGCGGTGGGAGAGCTTGGCAGATAAGGTGCTGCTGGTGCTGGCGGGGGCCTTTGTCAGCTTTTTGCTGGCGGGAGGCGCCGCATGAAAAAATGGACGGCGTCTCACCTGATCGCCCTGGGAGTGCTGGGCACGGACGTGCTGGCCACCTGCTGGGTACTGTATGTGAGCCGTCTGGCGGTGCGCCTGAACTTTACCGGGAGCCTGCCGTATCTCACCGCCCTTGTGGGGGCCTTGCAGGCGGCCACGGCGGTGGTGCTGGCGGCGTATTTCAACAAGAGCCGGGCGGAAAATACCCGGGGCGGCATCGTGTATGACAGCGCCCTGGGCAGGAGCGGAGACTGGGACGCGTAAGGAGGAAGAACGTTGCGGGAAGTGATCGGAAGACGGCTGGGAAACCTGCTGTCGGTCAAGAGTCTGGTGACGCTGACGCTGACGGCGGTTTTTGCCGCCATGGCGCTGCGGAGCACCATCAGCCAGGATTTTATGACGGTGTACGCGGTGGTCATCGCGTTTTATTTCGGGACCCAGAGCCAGAAGGTCCAGGAGGCGCTGGATGGCGGCGGCCAGTGAGGTGCTGGAGCTGGCCCGCCGGGAGCTGGGGACCCGGGAGGAACCATCCGGCAGCAACCGCGTGAAGTACAACACGGCTTACTACGGTTGGGAGGTGTCCGGCGGGGCGTATCCCTGGTGCTGCGTGTTTTTGTGGTGGCTGTTCCGGGAAGCGGGGGCGGCGGAGCTGTTTTATGACGGCGGCCGAACCGCCAGCTGTGGAACGCTGATGGCGTGGGCCCGCGGCCGGGGACGGCTGGTGACGGCGGACTACCTGCCGGGCGACTTGGTATTTCTGCGGTTTTCCGGCAGCGGCCGGCCGCAGCATATCGGCATCGTGGAGGCGGTGCGCCGGGATGGACTGGTGACCATTGAGGGGAACACTGGCGCGGGCAGCGATGCCAACGGCGGACAGGTGCAGCGCAGAGAGCGGCCGTACCGGTATGTGCTGGGGGCATACCGGCCGGCTTATGAGGAGGAAACTATGACACAGCAGCAGTTTGATGCCATGATGGAAGCATGGCTGGAGCGCCGGGCGGAGCAGGAGCCGGGAGAATTTTCCGCCGAAGCCCGGGCGTGGGCGGAGGAAACGGGCCTCATCCTGGGAGATGCCGCCGGACGGAAACAGTACAAGAGCTTTTGCACCCGGGAACAGCTGATGACGTTTTTATACCGGCTGGTGCGGATGAAAAAACAGTAAGCAAGGGGCCGGCGCCTTTTAGGCGCCGGCCCTTTTGCCGCCGTCAGCCGATGAACAGCTGGGTCCAGTAATTTCCTCCGGAAACGTATCCCACGCCGATCTGCGTGTAGGAGCCATTCAGAATGTTGGCCCGGTGTCCGCTGGAGTTCATCCAGCCATTCACCACCGCCTGAGGCGAGGCATACCCCTTGGCGATATTTTCACCGGCGGTCCGATAGGAGAGGCCGAAAGCGGAGAGCATCTGGAAGGGAGTGCCGTAAGTAGGGCTGTTGTGAGAAAAATAGCCGTTGTCCCGCATATCCTGGGATTTATAGCGGGCCACCCGGGAGAGCTCCCAGTTGGCGGTCAGTGGCCGCAGGCCGTTTTTCTGCCGGATCTCGTTGACCAGCCGGATGACCTCTGACTCGTAGCTGGAGACGGTGCTCTCCAGCTGCGGGATTTGCAGGATCTGCCCCGGATAGATGAGGTCCGGGTCAGTGACCTGGGGATTCGCCTGGATGATCTCACTGGTACCTACCTGGTATTGCACCGCCAGCTTCCACATCGTGTCCCCCCGGACAACTTTGTGGGAAAGGGAGACGGCTTCGGCGGGCATCGTGAGCAGACTTCCTGTCAGAACAGCAGCGGCCAGAAGAGTACGTGTTTTTTTCATAACAGAACCTCACAAAAAAGAATGTCCCGTGCACGGACAAGAAAATTGTAACCGTTTTGTTACTTTTTTGCAAAGGTAATGTTTTCCAGCGGGACAGGAAGGTCCGCAGGACAGCGCCGGCTTGGATGAAGCTTGGATGCGGCAGCGTACAAAAAGCGAGACTGCCTAACAAGGCAGTCTCGCTTTGGGGAGAGAGGGTCAATCCGCGAACAGCGGCGTAGAAAGATAGCGATCACCGGTGTCCGGCAGCAGGGCCACGATGGTCTTGCCCTTGTTTTCCGGCCGCTTGGCCAGCTGGATGGCGGCCCAGACGGCGGCACCGGAGGAGATGCCCACCAGTACGCCTTCTTTCTTGCCGATCAGCTTGCCGGTGGCGAAGGCGTCGTCGTTCTCCACGGCGATGACCTCGTCGTAAATCTTGGTATCCAGCACATCCGGCACAAAACCGGCGCCGATGCCCTGAATCTTATGGCTGCCGGCAGTGCCCTTGCTCAGCACGGGAGAGGAAGCGGGTTCCACCGCCACCACCTTCACATTGGGATTCTGGCTCTTCAGATATTCACCAACACCGGTGACAGTGCCGCCGGTGCCGACACCGGCCACGAAAATATCCACCTTGCCGTCGGTGTCCGCCCAAATCTCAGGACCTGTGGTGGCCTTGTGGACGGCGGGGTTGGCAGGGTTGACAAACTGGCCGGGAATGAAGCTGTTCGGGATCTCCTTGGCCAACTCGTCGGCCTTGGCGATGGCGCCTTTCATGCCCTTGGCGCCTTCCGTCAACACCAGCTCCGCGCCGTAGGCCTTCATCAGCTGGCGGCGCTCCACGCTCATGGTCTCGGGCATGACGATAATGATGCGGTAGCCCCGGGCGGCGGCCACGGAAGCAAGGCCGATGCCGGTGTTGCCGGAGGTGGGCTCAATGATGACGGAACCGGGCTTCAGAAGGCCCTTCTGCTCCGCGTCATCGATCATGGCCTTGGCAATGCGGTCCTTCACGCTGCCCGCGGGGTTGAAATACTCCAGCTTGCCCAGGACCTTGGCCTCCAAGCCCTCTTCCTTTTCAATGTGGACCAGTTCCAGCAGGGGAGTCTTGCCAATCAGCTGGTCGGCGGATGTATAAATGTTGCTCATGATCATTTCCTCCTAATACATATAGTTGTCGTGTGATGTGTAATGTGTGTTGTTATTGAAAAATGCTCAGCAACACGGGCAACATCGGAGGGAACATCTGTAATCCTTCATTTAAACCAACCTTTCGAGTAGGTTAATGCGAATTATAATGCGGAAGGGCCCTGTTGTCAATAGAAAATTACAAAAAATTTCCGCCGGCTGCGGAAGACCGCGAAAAAAAGGAGGGAGCACACACTGTGCTCTCTCCGAAATGGCGGTATTTGAAATTGAAAGCGCGGTTACTGGACGGTATAGACAAAGGTCTTCTGCATGGTCTCCTCCGTGATCTCCTGACCGATGCCGGGCAGCTCCGGGACCACCAGGTCGCCGTGCTCGTCCGGCAGGTAGTCATACACGCAGGTGTCCCGCAGGCCCTGCTTGATGCCGTAGGAGTGCTGCTCATGGATGAGGAAGTTAGGAATGACAGTCTCCACGTGCAGCGCCGCCGCCTGGGAGATGGGGCCGCCGCACACGTGGACCTGGACCTTTACATCATAGGTGTCAGCCATATCGCAGATTTTCTTGGTCTCGGAAATGCCGCCGCACAGGCACACATCCGGCTGGATGACGCTCAGGGAGCGGTTTTCAAAGAAGGGACGGTAGCCCAGCCGGGTATAGATACGCTCACCGGAGGCAATAGGGATCTTGATCTTATCCTTGATCTCCCGCATGGACACGGCGTTGAGGGGATGGACGGGCTCCTCGTAGTACATAATGTTCAGGTCGTCGATGTAGTTTGCCAGCTGGATGGCGGTGCTGGTATCCGTGAAAGAGTGCAGCTCGATGATGATGTCCAGCGCGCTGTCCAGGTCCCGGATGGCCTTCAGACGCGCCCGGACCAGTTCCAGCACGTGCTGGGGCATCTGGCCCCGCAGACGCCAGTCCGCGTCCTGCTTTGTCCGCTGCCAGTTGCCGTTCGCGGCCACGCCTACCGGGTCCACCTTGACGGCGGTATATCCCTGGGCCATGGCCTTTTTGGCGGCTTCTGCGTACTGCTCGGGGGTGATCATATTGCGGTCCTCCAGGTCCCAGTCGAACTGGATCTGGCTGGCGTAGGCCCGCAGCTTGTCATTGGTCTTGCCGCCCAGCATCTGGTAAACGGGCACATTGTAATATTTGCCCTTGATGTCCCACAGGGCGATGTCGATGGCGCTCATGCCCGCGTTGATGACGGTGCCGCCGCCCATGCCCCAGAAGGTGGTGCGGAACAGCTTTTCCCGGATGGCCTCGCTTCTCAGCGGGTCCATGCCGATGATGAGCTGACTGAAATCCCGTACCATTCCCACGCCCGCGTAATGGGCGTTGCCGTAGGCCAGGCCGACTTCGCCGAAGCCGCTGATGCCCGCGTCGGTGTTGATGCGGATGCAGATGGGGGCGCAGTCCTCGTAGTTCAGACATTTTGCAAAGTCAAAGACATCGATACTTGTGATCTTCATAGCAATTCTCCTTGCCTTCTGCGGTATAGGCCCTTTGTCACCGGGATGAATGTTATTCGACCTCATACCAATTTTTTTAATGGGTTAATACGAATTGTAATTTGCCTTACTCCGGCTGTCAACGGGTATTTTCCGAAAATTTCCGTTGCTTCCCTATTAACCACGCTGTATAATAGGTTTATCTGATAAGGGGGGTGCAGTATGCTGATTTCCACAAAGGGGCGCTATGCGCTGCGTGTCATGATCGATCTTGCTGAGCACCAGACAGACGGCTTCATCCCGCTGAAAGTGATTGCCCAGCGGCAGGAGATATCGGAAAAATACTTGGAAAGCATCATTAAGCTCCTGGTAAAGGCCAGGCTTTTGAACGGCCTGCGGGGCAAAGGCGGCGGCTACCAGTTGACGAAAGCGCCGGAGCAGTATACCGTCGGCTCCATTCTGCGCCTGACGGAGGAGTCCCTGGCCCCGGTCGCCTGCCTGGAAGAAAGCGCGGATGCCTGCCCGAGAATGCAGGCGTGCCGGACCCTGCCCCTTTGGAAGGGACTGGACAAGGTCATCGGCGACTATTTGGACAATGTCACCCTTGCTGATCTGATGCGGGAAGAGGATGCGGGAAACGACTATGTGATCTGATGCGGTGCACAAGAAGAAAATGCAAAAAAGCCGCCTGTACACGATACCGAGTACAGGCGGCTTTGCGGCTTTATTGTTAAATGAACGTCGGAGCAAAGTCCGCTTTGCTCCGACGTGTCGTGTGTCGACAGAAAAGATGCGTTCTGGCAAATTTCAAGCAAGTGTCGCTTCCTATATTGAGTCTTATAACACCCAAAGGCCTCATCGCACACTGAAAAATCTAACGCCTTGCCAGGCGGAAGAAAACTTCAACAAGAACGCCAAATGAGATAGTGGGGTTCGAATCGCCTGACTTTTATGTTTTCTACTTCAATTTGAAGTGGTTTGAGTCTTTTCGTCTCAGATTTTCCATGGTGCGTCAATCCCCAAAAACGCTGTCATGTCAAGGCTTTCAGAGCATAAAACAGCCCCACCAAATTCGCAAGTCTCATCGACTTGTTCGAATTGGGTGGGGTCATTCATTTTGGTGCCGGTGGTGGGACTCGAACCCACACGGTGTCGCCACCAACGGATTTTGAGTCCGTCACGTCTACCATTCCATCACACCGGCGTTCAGATACCTGTACATTATACAAGAAGTGCGGGGAAAATTCAAGAGGGGATTTCAAAGTAGGGCTAAAAAATGAACAGACCATTAAATGCGGGGAAATTCAGAAGAAAAGCCTACACAAAAGAGGGGAAACGTGCTATCATATATAAGTTAAATTATGCGATATTATGCGATTTTGCCTGTCTGGAGAGGAAGGAGGCGGGGACATGAAAAAAATATTGGCGGTGTGGATGCTGCTGGCAGTGTCTCTGCTGACCTGCGGGTGCGGACTGACCTTTTCCGCTGAGGAGCTGTACTGCCTGCCCAAGCTCCCGGTGGAATACACGGAGCTGGACAACCAGATCAATGCCATTTTGGCGGAGGGAGCGGAGTATGCCGCCCCTGCCTCCGGCCGGAATATCCAGCCGGTGCAGCTGGAGGATCTGGACGGCGACGGCCAGGAGGAGGCGGTGGCTTTTTTCCGCAACACCTCTGACGAAAAGCCTTTGAAGATCTATATTTTTGCCACTGACGGCGAGAGCTACCGGCAGACGGCGGTGATCGAGAGCAGCGGCACCAGTATTTACAGCGTCACGTACAGCGACCTGAACGCCGACGGCTGTTCGGAGATCCTCGTGGGCTGGCGGGTCACCACGGACCTGCAGGCCCTGGTGGCGTACTCTCTGCGAAACGGCGAGGTGACGGAGCTGCTGCGGACCAACTATGTCCGCTACGCCGTTACGAATCTGGACCAGGACCAGCTGCAGGAGCTGGTGGTTTTGCACTCTCTGGATGAGAGCGGCAGCGTGGCGGACTATTACGCCTGCCAGGACGGCTCGCTCCAACTGCGCTCCTCCGCCCGCATCTCCGTCACTATGGCGGAGCTGACCCAACTGGGACGCATCTCCAGCGGTACGCTGTCAGATGAAGTGCCGGCGCTGTTCGTCACCGGCGTGGAGGAGTCCGCCTGGGCAATTACGGACATCCTGGCGGTCCGTAACGGAGATTTGGCCAACATCGTCCTCTCGGACGACACCGGCGTGTCCGGTGAGATCGCGCCCTACCGCTCCCTGTATCCCACGGACATCAACGGCGACGGCGTCACGGAGGTCCCGCGGCCTGTGGCCCTGCCGGACAGGGATGACGGGGGAGAGCAGGCCTACCAGCGCATAGACTGGTGCAGCTATGACAGTGGCGGAGAGCCCACGACGGTGCTGAGCACTTACCACGATATCGAGGACGGCTGGTACTTCCTCCTGCCGGATGCGTGGACGGACCAAATCACGGTCTCCCGCGGCGTGGCGCCTGACGAGGCCTATGTGACCTTTTACCGGATGGGCGGCCAGACGCCCCAGTCCTTCCTGCGCATTACCGCCATCACCGGCAGCAGCCGGAACGTCAAAGCGGTGCGGGGCGGGCGGTTCATTCTCAGCCGCCAGGCGGAGACCATCTACACGGCGGAGCTGCTGGAGGGCAACTCCGGCTGGAGCTTGGGTATGACGGAGGACGAGGTCCGTTCCGCCTTCAACCTGATCACCAAGGAATGGATGTACGGGGACAACTGACGGAAACAGAAAGGATAAATCATGAAAAAAGTTTTGGTTTTGGAGGATGAATCCAGTATCCGCAGCTTTATCGTCATCAATCTGCGCCGGGCGGGCTATGACGTTATCGAGGCTGAGAGCGGCGAGGAGGCTCTGGAGCGTTTGAAGGAGCATCCGGACACCAAAGTGGCCCTGCTGGATATCATGCTGCCCGGCATTGACGGCTTTGAGGTCTGCCGCCGCATCCGGGCCACCAATACGAAAATTGGCATCATCATGCTGACGGCCCGTTCCCAGGAGATGGACAAGGTGACGGGACTGATGACCGGCGCCGACGACTATGTGACAAAGCCCTTTTCCCCGGCGGAGCTTACAGCCCGGGTGGATGCCCTGTTCCGCCGGGCCGGCGGCGAGGAGCCGGTGCCCTCCGGTGAGATCCGCCAGCCGCCCTTCCTGCTGAACACCCGGAACCGGACCCTGGAGAAAAACGGCCAGCGCATCAAGCTGACCCAGGTGGAGTACTCCATCATGAAGGTGCTTATGGAAAACCCCGGCAAGGCCTTGGCCCGGGAGGAGATTTTGGACATGGTCTGGGGTCGGGACTATTTCGGTGAGCTGAAGATCGTGGATGTGAATATCCGCCGCCTGCGGCTGAAGATCGAGGACAACGTCCAGAACCCCACCTATATCACCACCGTCTGGGGCTACGGCTACAAATGGGGCTTTTAAGGCGGGAGTCCGCCTGGACCAAGGCGTACCGCCAGGTGTGGCAGCGGGAACAGCGGTTTCTGGAGCGCTACGGGACGGCGGAGGCGTCCTCCCTGGAGCGGAAGCTGGATGAAAAGATCCCGCCCGCCCTGCGAGAAACGCTCCACGGGGCCTTTGTGAAGGCCTTTGAGGTGGTGTTCCAAAAGGGGGACGCTGTCATCCGGAAGGCGGGAGGAACAGAAAAGCGGCAGCAGGACTTCATGATCCGCAAATACCTGGCGGACCAACGGGAGAGCCGGAGAAATCTGCGGACCTTTCAAAAAGCCGCGGCCGCCTCAGGGTGGGGCAATGTGGCACTGTCCGGTGCCGCCGGTGTGGGCATGGGCCTTTTTGGCGTGGCCCTGCCGGATATCCCCCTGTTTACGGGGCTGCTGCTGAAAAGCATCTACGAGACAGCGGAGACCTTTGGCTTTCCCTGCGAGGGAGAGCGGGAGAAAATATTGGCCCTGCGGCTTATTGAGACAGCCCTCTCCAGCGGCGATGCGCTGCGGGAGAACGACCGCCTCATCAACGAATTTTTTCAGACGGGCCGCTGGCCGGACCAGCCGGAGCTGACGGAGCGGGTCCGCGCCGCCGCCCGAAGGCTGTCGGAGACGGTGGTGTACGGCAAATTTTTGCAGAACATCCCGGTGGCCGGCGCGGCCGGCGGCACCAAGGACGCCGTGTGCCTGCGGCGGGTACAGCAGTACGCGTCCATCAAGTATGAAAAGCGGTTTTTGATCCGCCGGCGCACCGGCGGTTAAGGGCATCAGAAAACAACGGAAAAGGAGGCGGAAAGCACACCATGGCGGAGGAGGAAAGAGGCGCCCGGGGACGGGCTCTGCGGGTCCGCGGCCTGCGGCAGCGGTGGATCGTCAACAGCATTATGCCAATTTTGATCTTGCTGGGCCTGCTGGTGACGCTGTTTTCCACCGGTATTTCCAACTATTATTACGGCATTATGCGGGACGGTCTGGAAAAGCAGGCCAACGCCGAGGCCGGCGCTTTTAACGACTATTTCATGGACAACGGTTACACGGAGTATCTCCAGCGGGCCATCCAGTCCACCACCAGCTTTACAGACAAGGACCGCATCGAGCTGCAATTCATCAACAGCGCCGGCCGCATCCAGGTGTCCTCCACCTCTAGTTTGAAGACCGGCCTCAAGCCCGGGACGGAGGAGATCAGCCAGGCCATCAACCAGAAGGAGACGAGGGTGTTCCAGGGCCAGAACCCGGAGACGGGAGAGAGCATCATAGCGGTGTCCGCCCCGCTGGTGTACAGCGGAAAGGTGGTGGGCGTGCTGCGGCTGGTGACCTCCCTGCGGGCGGTGAACCGGCAGATCCTCGTTGCCATCGCCGCCATTTTTCTGGTGGCGGGCATCTGCATGACCATGGTCATTATTGCCAACCTGTTGTTCATTAACAACGTGGTAGAACCGGTGGCGGTGGTCAGCGACGCCGCCAAGCGCATTTCCGCTGGCAGCTATGGCATTCAGATCGAGAATAAATACACTGACGAGCTGGGCGAGCTGGTGGACAACATCAACGATATGTCTTTGAAGATCGGCCAGAACGAGAAGATGAAAAGTGAGTTCATCTCCTCCGTATCCCACGAGCTGCGCACGCCTCTTACCGCCATCAACGGTTGGGGCGAGACCATTCTGGAAGACCCCACCGGCGATCCGGAGCAGCTGCGCCGGGGCATCCGCATCATCCTGAACGAGTCCCGACGCCTTTCCACCATGGTGGAGGAGCTGCTGGAATTCTCCAAAATGGAGGATGGCCGCTTCACCCTCCGGGTGGAGCAGGTGGATCTGCAGGCGGAGTTTGAGGACGCCATTTTCACCTACCGGGAGCTGTTTCGGCAGGAGGGCCTCGAGCTGGATTACGAGACGGGGGACGAACTGTTGCCGCCCATCTCCGGCGACCCGGAGCGGCTGAAGCAGGTGTTCTGCAACGTGCTGGACAACGCCGCCAAGCACGGCGGCGCCGGCGGGCGCATTTCCGCCTCCGTCTGTCTGGAGGGGGATACGGAGGTCATTCGCATCCGGGATTACGGCCCCGGCATCCCCGAGGCGGAGCTGCCCTATGTGAAGCAGAAATTTTACAAGGGCTCCTCCAAGGCCCGGGGCAGCGGCATCGGTCTTGCCGTGTGCGACGAGATCGTGAACCTCCACGGTGGCACCTTTGACATCGGCAATGCCGAAGGCGGCGGCGCGGTGGTCACCATCCGCCTGCCGGTCAAGGAAATTTGACCGCGGGAAAAATCGAACAAATGTTTGCATTTCGCAAACGGATGTGATATCATTTCAATCATAGAAAGGAATTCCCATGGCAGAGAAAAAATCCTGTGCCTTCCGCACCAGCATCGGCGGACAGGCGCTCATTGAGGGCATTCTCATGCGGGGCCCGGAAAAGCAGGCCATCGTGGTCCGGGACCAGGAGGGCCATTTGGTGGAAAAGGTGGAGGAGCTGAAGCTCATTAAGGACCGCTACCCCATCCTGGGTTGGCCCCTGGTGCGGGGCACCGTCAACTTCCTGGACTCCATGGTCAAGGGCGTCAAGGCCCTCATGTACTCCGCGGACTTTTATCCCGACGAGGAGGCGGCCCAGCCCTCCAAATTTGAACTGTGGCTGGAAAAGCACCTCAGCAGCAAAAAGCTGGAAAGCGTCATCGTGGCCCTGGCGGTGGTGATGGGCGTGGGGCTGAGTCTGTTTTTGTTCATGGTGCTGCCCACCTTCCTCACCGGCGGCCTGACCCACTTTTTCCCCGGCTTCCCCATGTGGGGCCGGAACCTGCTGGAGGGCATTTTGAAGATCGCCATCTTCCTGTTGTACCTGTTTTTCTGCTCCCGGCAAAAGGACATCTACCGGGTGTTCCAGTACCACGGCGCAGAGCACAAGACCATTTTCTGCTATGAGGCGGGCCTGCCGCTGACGGTGGAGAACATCCGGGTGCAGCCCCGGCACCATCCCCGCTGCGGCACCAGCTTTCTGTTCGTGGTCATCTTCGTGTCCATCCTCATCTCCAGCGTGGTGTTCGGCATTTGGCCCATCACCAATACGCTGCTGCGGACGGCGGTCCATCTGCTGCTGCTGCCCCTGGTGGTGGGCATCACCTACGAGTTCAACCGCTGGGTGGGCCGCCATGTGCAGGACAGCGGCCTGGCCCGGGTGCTGACGGCTCCCGGCATGTGGATGCAGAATTTCACCACCAACGAGCCGGATGACGGCATGATCGAAGTCGCTATCCGCTCCCTGGAACTGGTGCTGCCCAGCGAAAAGGGCAAGGACGAGTGGTAAGCCTCAACTTGTAAAAAACTGATTGCGGAGCGTACTATGGCCATCACATATAACAATTTGTATTTGGATATCCGCCAGCAGCTGAAAAAAGCCGGCATCGAGGAGGCCACCCTGGAGGCCCGGGAGCTGGTGTGCTTCGGCACCGGCAAGAGCCGGGAGCAGCTCCAGCGGGACGGCGGCCTGTATGCCTCTCCGGTGTTGGAGGGCCGGGTCCGGGACCTGGTTGCCCGGCACCTGGCGGGAGAGCCGGTGGCGTATCTCATCGGCGAGTGGGAGTTTTACGGCCTGCCCCTGGACATCTCCCGGGATGTGCTCATTCCCCGGTCCGACACGGAGGTCCTGGCGGGCCAGGCCATCGAGTACCTCAAGACCCTGGGGGAGTGCCGGGTGCTGGACCTGTGCGCCGGCAGCGGCTGCATCGGCCTGGCGGCGGCGTCCCAGGTGCCCAGGGCCCGGGTGGTGCTGGGGGAGTGGTCTGACGGCGCGCTGAAGATCTGCCGCCAGAACATCCGCCGTAACGGCCTTTCTGGCCGGGTGGTGCCCATGCAGGCCAACGCCCTGGAAAAGCCGGAGCGGTCCCTGGGGGAGTTCCAGTGCATCATCTCCAACCCGCCCTACATCCCCGCCGGGGATATCGAGGGGCTGGACGTGTCCGTGAAGGACTACGAGCCCCACATGGCCCTGGACGGCGGCGAGGACGGCCTGGATTTCTACCGTGCCATTTCCGAAAAGTGGAAGGAGGCCCTGGTCCCCGGTGGCCGGCTGTACTTTGAGGTCGGCATCGGCCAGGCGGATGAGGTGCTGCGCATCATGCGGGCCCAGGGCTTCGGCGATATCCAGATCGTCAAGGACCTTCACGATATCCCCCGGGTGGTTTACGGCACCCTCTGCACAGAGATTTGAGAGCTTACAGATAGAGATTTTAGGAGGAGATACCTATGGCAAAAGACAAAGCGCCCCTGCCCACCGCGGCACCCGCCAGTGATAAAAAGAAAGCCATCGACACCGCCATGGCCCAGATCGAAAAAATGTACGGCAAGGGCTCCATTATGCGCTTCGGAGACCAGACCAACCTGAACGTGGATTTCATCCCCACCGGCTCCCTGGCCCTGGACGTGGCGTTGGGCATCGGCGGCCTGCCCCGGGGCCGCATCGTGGAGATCTACGGACCGGAGTCCTCCGGCAAGACCACCCTGGCCCTCCATGTGGTGGCCGAGGCCCAGAAAAAGGGCGGCGAGGTGGCCTTTGTGGATGCCGAGCACGCCCTGGATCCCACCTACGCCCGCGCCCTGGGCGTCAACGTGGAGGATATGCTCATCTCCCAGCCGGACACCGGCGAGCAGGCCCTGGAGATCACCGAGGCTCTGGTCCGCTCCGGCGCCATCGACGTCATCGTGGTGGACTCCGTGGCCGCCCTGGTGCCCCGGGCGGAGATCGAGGGCGAGATGGGCGACAGCTATGTGGGCCTCCAGGCCCGACTCATGAGCCAGGCCCTCCGCAAGCTCACCGGCGCCATCGGCAAGACCAACACCATCGTCATCTTCATCAACCAGCTGCGGGAAAAGGTGGGCGTCATGTACGGCAACCCCGAGGTCACCACCGGCGGCCGGGCCTTGAAGTTCTATGCCTCTGTCCGCATCGATGTGCGCCGTATCGAGGCCCTGAAAAACGGCAGCGAGATCATCGGCAACCGCACCCGGGCCAAAGTGGTGAAAAACAAAGTGGCGCCCCCCTTCCGGGAGGCGGAGTTTGACATCATGTACGGCGAGGGCATCGCCCGTACCGGCGAGCTGGTGGATTTGGGCGTGAAGCTGGACCTGGTCCAGAAGTCCGGCTCCTGGTTCTCCATGGGAGAGGTCCGCATCGGCCAGGGCCGGGACGCCGCCAAGAAGTATCTTCAGGACAACCCGGAGATCGCCGCCAAGCTGGAGGCGGACATCCGCAAGAATTTCGACAAGCTGATGACGGGCCAGTCCCGGGTGGCCGCCAAGGCCGCCGGCCGGGCTGTGGATGTAAGCGCCGACGATTTCGACGATGCGGATTGAGCGGGTCGAGGCCTCCAAGCATAAGAGGGGCCGGGTTCTGGTCTTTCTGGAGGACGGCGCCTGCCTGAAGATCACGGAGCAGGAGCTGCTGGACTTTGGCCTCCGGGCCGGGGACCAGCTGGACGAGGCGGCCCTCTCCCGATTAAAGGAGGCCGCCGGTGTCTCCAATGTGAAGGCCGCGGCGGCGGACCTCATCGGCAAGCGGGCCATGAGCCGTTCCGCCCTGGAAAAAAAGCTGAAAGAAAAGGGTGCCAGCGAGGTGGAGGCCCGCTACGCCGCCGAATGGCTGGAAGCCATCGGCGCCATCAATGACGCTGAGTACGCCGCCCTGTTGGCCCAGCACTGTGCCCGCCAGGGCTATGGCCCCGCCCGCATCCGGGAAAAGCTCTATGAAAAGGGCATTCCCCGGGAGCTGTGGGACGACGCCCTGGACACCCTGCCAGACAGCGCTGAGGCGGTAGACCGCTTTTTGGAGAGCAAGCTCCGTGGCCGCTTGCCGGAGGACAAGGAGAAAAAGCGCCTGACGGACGCCCTTTTGCGCCGGGGCTTTTCCTGGGGAGACGTGAAGTCCGCCTGGAGCCGGCTTGGAGAAGCGACCTGGGAGGATTGACCCCAGACCTCCGCGGTAAAGTCTGCGCCGAAGCGCAGACCGGCCCGGAAGGATTCCAGAACTTCCCACTGCCGCATCTGATAACTGAGCTCGTCATACCGGCGGAAAAAGTCCTTGCCCAAAGCGTGTTCAATTTGTGCTTCCATCCCGCAGAGGGCTTCCATGCCGGTCCGGCATTCCGCGTCTTTTGGCGGAGCTAGATGCTCGGTGCAGAAAAAGTGCAGGTCATCGAGAAATTGGTTCATTGAAAATGCTCCTGTCATAAAGTTTACTTTTTGTAGATTTTATGATAGTCTACAAAAAGTAAATTGTCAAGAGGCTTTATGGATAAAGAAAACATTTTTGGGGAAAGAGTTTATTTTTTGCGAAAACAAGCAGGATTGAGCCAGAAGCAGTTGGGTGTTGTTCTGGGCCTTTCTAATAAAGCAATTTGCACCATGGAAGGTGGATCCCGCGGAACGACCATAGAAAAATTGGTTATGCTGGCTGAATACTTCCATGTCTCCACGGACTACCTGCTGGGCATCACCGATGACCCCACCTGGCGGGGCGGACCACTTGAATAAACGGAGGAAACCATTTTGAGCTATAACGTATCATTCATTTCCCTGGGCTGTGCCAAAAACCAGGTGAACTGCGAGCAGATGATGGCCGCTGTTCAAGAGGCGGGCCACAGCATCCAGGTGGACCCGGAGGGGGCCGACGTGGTGGTGGTGAACACCTGCGGCTTCCTGGCCTCCGCCTGTGAGGAGGCCATCGACAACATTCTGGAGATGGCGCAGCTGAAAAAGGACGGCAAGGTGAAAAAGATTCTGGTCACCGGCTGCATGGCCCAGCGGTACAAGGAGGATGTGCTCAAGGAGCTGCCGGAGGTGGACGGCGTCTTGGGCACCGGCAGCTACGGCGACATTGCCCAGGCCATCGACGAGGTGATGGCCAAGGGCCTGCGGCCCTGCCACATCGGCAACATCCACACCGCCAACCAAAGCGGTGAGCGCATCTTGTCCACGCCCCCCTGGTATGCTTACCTGCGCATTGCCGAGGGCTGCGACAACCACTGCGCCTACTGCATTATCCCCTCCCTCCGGGGCAAATTCCGCAGCCGTCCCATGAACGAGCTGCTGGACGAGGCGGCGGAACTGGCCTCCGCCGGGGTGAAGGAGCTGCTGGTCATTGCCCAGGATATCACCCGTTACGGTACGGACCTCAACGGCGAGCACCAGCTGGCAAAGCTGCTGCGGGAGCTGTGCAAGCTGGATTTCCACTGGATCCGCCTCCACTACCTCTATCCCGACGAGATCACCGAGGAGCTCATCGACACCATCGCGGCGGCGCCCAAGATCCTGCCCTATCTGGATATCCCCATCCAGCACTGCAACGATACCATCCTGAAAGCCATGAACCGCCGGGACACCAAGGCCGGCCTCACGGCCATGCTGGCAAAGCTCCGGGCGCGCATTCCCGGCCTGGTGCTGCGGACCAGCATCATCTCCGGCCTGCCCTATGAGGATGAGGCCGCCTTTGAGGAGCTGTGCCAGTTCCTGCGGGAGATGAAGATCGAGCGGGCCGGTGTCTTTCCCTTCTCCCCAGAGGAGGGTACCCGCGCCGCCCAGATGGACCACGTGGACACGGAGGAGGCCCAGCGCCGGGCGGAGCTGCTGGTGGATGTCCAGTCCGACATTATCGACGCATACAACGAGTCCCTCCTGGGCGAGACCCGGGAGGTCCTGTGCGAGGGCTTCGACGGTCAGGCTCAGATGTTCTTCGGCCGCAGCTACGCCGAATCCCCGGACATCGACGGCCGCATTTACTTCACCGCCGATGGGGAAGTGGCCCCCGGCACATTCGTGGAGGTCCGCCTCACCGGCACCATGGACGGCGAGCTGACCGGTGAGATGGTTTGAGAAGCGCGTCGAAGAAAGGAAGAAACACATGAATTTGCCCAATAAATTAACTCTATTGCGCATTATATTGATTCCTGTATTCATGATGGTGCTGTATTGGGGCTTCCCCGGCGCCTCTTGGGTGGCGCTTGCCATCTTCATCATCGCCAGCCTGACGGACCTGCTGGATGGCAAGATTGCCCGGAAGTACAACTTGGTGACGGATTTCGGCAAGTTTGCCGACCCCTTGGCGGACAAGATGCTGGTGACGGCCGCCATGCTGTGGTTCGTGGAGATTGGGCAGATGCCCGCCTGGGCCCTGCTCATCGTCATCTGCCGGGAATTCGCCGTCAGCGGCCTGCGGATGATCGCCGCCGACAAGGGCCGGGTCATCGCCGCCGGATGGTCCGGCAAGGTGAAGACCGCTGCCACCATGGTGTGCGTGGTGCTGATGTTCCTGCCCATCCCCGCCGTGGTGAACACCCTTTGCGTCTGGGTCATCACCCTGACCACCCTGTACTCCGGCGTGGAGTATTTCATGAAAAACAAGGACGTTATTCAATCCGCGTGAGCAAACAACGAAAAGGAGTGCTGACTGATGTTTCGTGAAATGCGCAGAAGCAAGCAGGCACTGACCGCTGAGGAGGTCGCGGAGATCCTAAAGCGCAACACCTCCGGCGTGTTGGCGGTTAGCGGTGACGGGGGATATCCCTATGCGGTGCCGCTGAGCTATGTATATCTGGATTCCAAGCTCTATTTTCACTGTGCCGGGACAGGCCACAAGCTGGACAGTATTTTGAAAGATGACAAAGTCTCTTTCTGCGTCATTGATCAGGACCAGGTCGTGGGCGAGGAGTATACCACGTATTTCAGAAGCGTGGTGGTCTTTGGCCGGGCCAGAGTTCTGGGGGGGCGGAGAAACTGCGGCCCCTGGTGGAGCTGTGCGAGAAATACTATCCCGGTCATCTGGAGCAGACCCGTCAAAAGGCCGAGGATGCGCTGAAAAATGTCTGCATCGTGGAAGTTGTCATTGAGCATATGACCGGCAAGACTGCCATGGAACTGGTGAAGAAACCAAAGTAACGGCAAAAACAGCCGCCGGGAAAACCCGGCGGCTATTCGTCTGCCCAGTGGCCGGAAAAGAGGGCGGGGTCCATACCCCGGACCTGCACCACCTCCAGCAGGGGACTGGCCGCCAGGTCAGCCACCGTCACCAGCCGTCCGCCGTCACTGTCCAGGTCAAAGCCCTGGCGGACCCAGGCGTACCAGGGCAGGTACGCGCATTGGACGGAGAAAAGGGGCGGCTCCGGCGATTTTTCGCCCCAAAGTCCGCTGGAAAACCCATAGGGCACCTCCTGAAGTTCCTGAAGCGCGGCGGCCGCCGCCGCCTCCCGCTGCGCCGGGGTGGCGTCCCGGACCCGCAGTACCAGCAGGGTGGGATAGGTGCGCCAGCTGTCCAAGGGGGCCGTGCCGCTGGCGGTACCGGGCATGGCGGCCTCCAGAACAGTCCCGCTGTCAGTGACCAGGGCGGCGTGGCCGTGGCGCCATCCCAGGGTGTGGGTGGAGAAGGTGATGAGCAGGTCTCCGGGCTCCAACGGCGCCAGCATGACGGGGGAATCGGCTCGATCCTCACAGGTGACGCCCAGGGGCAGCAGAGCCCGGCACTCTGCTTCTGGCGCGGTGTGGAGCGCCGCCTGGCAGGCAAGAATGTCCGATGTCCGCCCCTCCGCCAGCAACTGCCGGGCAGCCAGCGGGGAAAGCCCGGTCTCCGTCGTGGCGATATTTTCCGCCGCGCCGGTCAATTCACCGCCATCCAACATTGCCGCCAGGTCAGCCGGCGGCTCCGGGCAGACGTAAAGGGGCCGCCGGTGGGCCCATACGGTCTGAAGCAGCCAGAGCAGCAGAAGCAAAACACAGGAAAAGCACGCAAAACGCCGCAGCCGTGCCAGAAAGATCCACTCCCTTCCAAAAAGATACAAATAGTGTATCCGTCAAGGAGAGAGTTCAGTCTTGACACGGTGGACGATTCCTGGTAATATACTGTGGTAATCCAAAGTGCGTGAGGAACGGAAAGAGTAACAGCTCATCCAAAGGGCAGAGAGGGCGCGCCACCGGCTGCAAGCGTGCCCACGGCGGAAGCTGCGAAGTGCATCCGGGAGCGCGGGGCGTAATGGCCCCCGGTGAGGCCGCCGTTATCGGGCTGTCCGGCTGTTGGGCCGGCATGAGCGAATGCAAGAGTGGAACCGCGTGACTGTACGCCTCTTGTGCCCTGATGGGCGCAGGAGGCGTTTTTGTTTTGCCAATGGAGGACCTTGTTATGAAGACCCATATGACGCTTTTTTCTGACCCTTGCCGATGTCGCCTGTGACGGGCGGCCGTCCCGCTCCGGCAAAATTCTGATTTTGTAATAAAAGGAGCAAACACGATATGACAAAGCGCATCACCCGACTGGGCGGCCTGCTGGCCGCGTACCAGCGCCGCGACCCCGCGGCCCGCAGCAAGCTGGAGATCTTTTTGCTGTACCCCGGCGTTCACGCCATTCTCTACCACCGCCTGGCCCACTGGATGTACCGCCACCACTGGTTCTTCCTGGCCCGGTGCGTCTCCCAGTGGAACCGCTTTTGGACCGGCATCGAGATCCATCCCGGCGCCACCATCGGCCACCGGCTGGTCATCGACCACGGTATGGGCATCGTTATCGGCGAGACCGCCGAAATCGGCGACGACTGCCTGTTGTACCAGGGGGTGACTCTGGGCGGAACGGGCAAGGATAAGGGCAAGCGCCATCCCACCCTGGGCAACAACGTGCTGGTGGGCTCCGGCGCCAAGGTGTTGGGCCCCTTCACCGTGGGCGACAACGCCCGCATCGCTGCCGGCGCTGTGGTCCTCAGCGAGGTCCCGGCCAATGCCACCGCCGTGGGTGTGCCGGCCCACATCGTCCGCATGGCCGGAAAGCCCGTGTACTACGCCGACGATGTGGATCAGATCCACCTGGAGGACCCGGTGCACCAGGAACTCAGCAACCTGGCGGAACGCATCAGGGAACTGGAACGACAGCTGAACGAACAAAAGCACACGAAAGAGAGGACTGCCTGATATGTATTTGTATAACTCCGCAACCCACAAAAAAGAGGAATTCAAGACCCACACTCCCGGTCATGTGGAGATGTACACCTGCGGCCCCACGGTGTACCACTTCGCCCACATCGGCAACCTGCGCTCCTATATCATGGAGGATGTGCTGGAAAAATACCTGCGCTACGCCGGCTATGACGTGAACCGTGTCATGAATATCACCGATGTGGGCCACCTGACCTCTGACGCCGATGAGGGCGAGGATAAGATGGTGAAGGGCGCCAAGCGGGAGCACAAGACCGTCATGGAGATCGCCCAGTTCTACACGGACGCATTTTTTGAGGACTGCCGGAAGCTGAATATCAAGCGGCCCGACGTGGTCCAGCCTGCCACCGGCCTCATCGACGATTTCATCAAGATCGTGAAAAAGCTGGAGGATACCGGCTATGCCTACTTTGCCGGCGGCAACGTGTATTTCGATACCTCCAAGTTAGGCCGCTACTACGTCTTCAACGACCACGACGAGGAGGACCTGGCCGTAGGCGTCCGGGAAGGCGTGGAGGAGGACCCCAACAAGCGCAATAAAAACGACTTTGTCCTGTGGTTCACCAAGTCCAAGTTTGAGGACCAGGCCCTGAAGTGGGATTCCCCCTGGGGCGTGGGCTACCCCGGCTGGCATATTGAGTGCTCCGGCATCTCCCTGCGGTATAACGGCGAATATCTGGACCTCCACTGCGGCGGCGTGGACAACGCCTTCCCCCACCACACCAACGAGATCGCCCAGTCCGAGAGCTATCTGGGCCATCCCTGGTGCCAGCAGTGGTTCCATGTCCACCACCTGAACACCGCCACCGGCAAGATGTCCAAGTCCAAGGGCGAGTTTTTGACGGTGTCCTTGCTGGAGGAAAAGGGCTACGATCCCCTGGCTTACCGCTTCTTCTGTCTCCAGAGCCACTACCGCAAGGCGCTGGTGTTCTCCTGGGAGAATCTGGACAACGCACAGGGCGCCTACACCAAGCTGCTGAAAAAGATCGCCGCCCTGTCTCCGGCGGATGGCCCGGTGGACGAGGCCGTGTTCCGGGAATACAAGGACAAATTCACCCAGCGGCTGGGCAATGACCTGAACACCTCCATGGGCGTCACCGCCCTGTACGATGTGCTGAAGGCCAAGACCAACGACGCCACGAAGCTGGCCATCCTGGACAGCTTTGACCAGGTGCTGAGCCTGAGCCTGCTTGCCAAGGCGGCGGAGCTCCGGGAGAAGGCGGCGGCCCAGACGGCCTTCAGCGCCCAGGGCGGCTACACCGTCACCGGCGAGGGCGACCCCGCCATCGACGCTCTGGTCATGCAGCGCTACGAGGCCAAGAAGGCCAAAAACTTCGCGGAGGCGGACCGCATTCGTGACGAGCTGAAGGCCCAGGGTATCGAGATCGTGGATACCAAGGACGGCGCCAGCTGGAAGCGGGCATAACAAAAGAGAGGAAAAACGGGATGGCGTAGCCATCCCGTTTTTCCTTGACAGGCGGGAGAAACCGGGGTACTATAAAAGTCGAACCAGACAATATACTGTCATATTTTCGGGAAAGGACGGGGTGCCCATGGAACTGACCCGGGCAGTGGGCGAGAATATCAAGCGCATCCGCAAGACCAAAAAGCTCAGCATGGAGCGGCTGGCGGCGGAATCCGGCGTGTCCCGCAGTATGCTGGGGCAGATCGAGCGGGGAGAGGCCAACCCCTCCGTGGCCATCCTGGGCAAGCTGGCGTCAACGCTGAAGGTACCGGCGGAGGTGCTGCTGGAAAACGACGATTTCCAGACCCTCCAACTGGTGCGGGAGCTGGACACCCGGCCCAAGCGGCTGGACGGCGGCAAGGCGGTGCTGCGGCCCTCCTTTCCCTATGATGATACCACCCGGCAGGAGACGTATTTCCTGGACCTGTACATCAGTGCCCACTATGCGCCGGAGCCCTCGGTGCCCGGCTGCGTGTGCCACGCCACGGTCCTCTCCGGCACCGTCAGCCTGACGGCGGAGGGGGAGGCGTTCCAGCTGCTGGAGCGGGATGCCCTGCGCTTCGCGGCGGACCGGCCCTATGAATTTACCAACATGACCAATTCCACCGCCCGGCTGCTGCTGAGCTACCGCTATTTGAAGTAAGGAAGTGTTTCCCATGGAGATCCGAACCGCCACGATGGCGGACCTGGCCGCTGTCACAGCGGTGGAGGCCGCCTGTTTCCCCGCAGCCGAAGCCGCCACGGAGCGGGATTTCGCCCAGCGTCTCGCGGTGTACCCCAACCATTTCTGGCTGCTGGAGGATGACGGCACCCTTGTCAGCTTCATCAACGGCATGGTGACCGACGAGCCCACCCTCCGGGACGAGATGTACGAAAACGCCGCCCTCCACCGGGAGGACGGCGCCTGGCAGATGATCTTCGGCGTCAACACCCTGCCCCGGTACCGCCGGCAGGGCTGCGCCGCCCGGGTGATGGAGCGGGTCATCGCCGACGCCCGCGCCCAGGGGCGCAAGGGCTGCGTGCTCACCTGCAAGGATAAGCTCATTCATTATTACGAAACGTTCGGTTTCCAAAACGAGGGCGTGTCGGCATCCACCCACGGCGGCGTGGTGTGGTATGACATGCGCCTGACGTTTTGAGGGAAAGGAAGGACCGCGATGAGCAGTCATCAGCAGAAAAAAGACAGCCTGGTCGGAGGATTTGCCATCCTGGCGGCGGTGGGCTGCCTTTGCTGGAAGGGCTTGAAGCGGGTGGATGCCCGCTTGAAGGAACAGGCGGAATCCAAACGGAAAAAAGGATAAAGAAGTCCCCGGCCAACCGGCCGGGGACTTCTTCATTTCAGAAATTTTTTCACCCGGCGGCTCACCGCCACCGCCAGGGCCAGCTTGGCAAGGTCGGGAATAATGTAGGGGAACACGCACCAGCCCAAGGCGGTCGCAAGGCCGATGGGCCCCACGTTTCTGGCGTAGACCACCAGGAACCAGGCGGTGCCGAAGGCATAGCACACCGCGAGGCCCAGCACGCAGGCAGCGATGACCACCGGCATGGAATCGCCGCATTTGGCCGTCACCAGCCAGTACAGCAGCGCGGCGGCCACGAAGCCGATGATATAGCCGCCGGTGGTGTCCAACAGGACCCCGATGCCGCCCCGAAAGCCGGAGAACGCCGGAATGCCCACTGCGCCCAGCAGCAGATAGACCAGCATGGCGTACAGTCCCCGCCGGCCGCCCAGGGCTGTCAGGGCCATGAACATGGCAAAGGTCTGCATAGTGAACTGCACCAGGGGTTTGGGCAGGGGAATGGTGATCCAGGCGCATACCGCCATCAGTACGGCGAACAGCGCGACATAAGCAAGGTCCAGCGTCCGGAACCGGGGCGCGGCGGTTTGCGAAGTTGTCATGTAAGAGTCCTCCTTTGATTTCTGTTATAAGCATATACGGAATGGCCACGATTGTCAACCGCTAAAATAAATATGGTTAACAATTGCAAAAAAAGAAAACCGGAAGGCATTGCCTCCCGGTAATTTTTCAAATTTCTGTATGGGTGCATAGCTCCCGGACCTTGGCTTGGATGGACTTCAGGTCCACAAAAGTCTCCGGCCGCTTGGATACATCCCGCAGCAGGGCGGAGGGATGGTAGATGGCGGTCATTTGGACGCCGCTGCGTTCAAACCACTGGCCGTGCTCGGCGGTGATGCGGAAATCCTCCTTGATGATGACCTTGGCGGCGATGCGGCCCAGGCAGATGATGACTTTGGGGCGCAGCAGCGCCGTCTGCCGCCGGAGCCAGCCGATGCAGGCGTCCTGCTCCACGTTCAGCGGGTCCCGGTTGTTGGGGGGACGGCATTTGACGATGTTGGCGATGTAGACCTTGGTGCGGTCCAGGCCGATGATCTCCAGCATATCGTCCAAGAGCTGGCCGGCCCGGCCCACAAAGGGCACACCCTGCTCATCCTCGTGCTGGCCGGGGCCTTCGCCCACCAGCAGGACCTCCGCGTTCCGGTTTCCCACACCGAACACCACATGGGTCCGGGTGTCCGCCAAGGCGCAGGCACGGCACTGCATACACGCGCTCTCCAGAACCTCCCAGTTGTCCGCCATAGGCCCACCTCCTTCCATGAAAACCAGTATACCACGAAACCCCTTCCGGCGCAATGCGGGATGAACTCGGAAAAACCGGAAATACTGGTGGAGGAGGGGATGGGAATGACACTCTGGCGCTTTTGGCTGTACAGCTTTTTGGGATATCTTCTGGAAAAGGCCTTCGCGGCGGCCACTGCTTCGCCCCATCAGACCCGCAAGTGCTTTTTGCTGCTGCCGCTGTGCCCGGTGTACGGGCTGGCGGTGCTGGCGGTGCTGGCGCTGCCGCTCACGCTACGGGACGGCTTTTGGCAGCTGGCTTTTTGGGGCGGCGCCGCCGCCACCGCAGTGGAGTACGCCGTCCACTGGCTGTATGAGCGGGGCCTGGGAGTGCGGTTCTGGGATTACAGCGCTCTGCCCGGCAATATCCGGGGCCGGGTATGCCTGCCGTTTTCCATCATCTGGGGATTGCTGCTGGCGGCGGGCCTCCCTTGGGCGGAGGGAAGCCTGGTGCCGCTGCTGGAGCGGATACCACCCCTGGTTACCTACGCACTGCTGCTGGTGTTCACGGCTGACGCCGTGTGTTCCGTCCGGTTTTTGCAGGTGACCCGGGATGTGGATGCCCTTTGAGCTTTAGACGGCGGCCGGGGCGGTGAGCAGTGGTTCCAGCCACTTGTAGACATCCTCATATACCGTCTCGCAGCAGTCTTCGTTCAGGATCTCATGCCGCAGGCCGGGGTAGAGCTTCATGGACACGTTCCGCATCCCTGCTTTTTGAAAGCCGCGGCAGGCCCGCCGGACGCCCTGGCCAAACTCGCCCACCGGGTCCATGGAGCCGGAGAGGAAGAAGATCGGCGTGTTGGCGTTCATTTTTCGAATGTTCCCGGGGCGGGTGATAAAGGCGATGCCGGAGAGCATTTCCCGGAACAGTCCCGTGGAGGGGTTTTCCCCGCACAGGGGGTCCAACAGGTAGGCATCCACATTGGCCTGACTGGCGCTGATCCAGTCAAAGGCGGTGCGGTTGGGGGCAAAGGCCCGGTTGTAGGTGCCAAAGGACAGCTTTGTTACAGTGTCGCTGGGATGGGTCTCACCGACCCTGTGGATCTCCCGGCGTACAAACAGCTGCCCGGCGGCCACAACAGCGGAGGACATATGGCCGGTGCCCATGATAACGGCGCCGTCCACGGTGCCGGGGTAGCGGATGAGATAGGTGCGGGCCAGAAAAGAGCCCATGGAATGGCCCAGCAGGAAATAAGGCACGCCGGGGAAGCGCTTCCCCGCCAGACACCGGCGGGTATACAGGTCCTCCACCACCCAGTTCCAACTGCCCTTGGGGCCAAAGTACAGCCGGGGTGCGCCCTCCGCCACGGAGGCGCCGTGGCCCAGGTGGTCATGGCCCACCACGGCGAAGCCCCGCTCCGTCAGATAGGCGGCGAAGGGCTCGTATCGAAGAATGTACTCCGCCACGCCGTGGGAGATCTGCAAGACCGCCCGCACCGGACCCTCCGGCAGCCATTCCACCGCGTGGATGGGGGTCCTGCCGTCGGCGGAGAGAAAGGTGAATTCACTGCGCACCATAGAAAACCGTGCCTCCGTGTGATATAATAAAAAACATGAGGCTGGGTTATCCCCGCCTTACAATGAGCACATCATATCACACCCGGCAGCAAAATACCAGAAAAAAGCGCGCCGGAGGAATACAAGAAAGGGACGTGTCCTATGGAAACCTATGTGATTGCCCTGGACCAGGGCACCACCAGCTCCCGCGCCATCCTGTTCAACCGGGCAGGCAACATCGTCTCCCGGGCCCAGTATCCCTTCCGTCAGATCTATCCCCAGCCCGGTTGGGTGGAGCATGACCCCATGGAGATCTGGGCCACGGAGAAGCGGGCTGTGGCGGAGGCGGTGGACAGCGCCCACATCGACCCCAAGCAGATCGCGGCCATCGGCATCACCAACCAGCGGGAGACCACCATCTTGTGGGACGCCCACACCAGTGAGCCGGTCCACAACGCCATCGTTTGGCAGTGCCGCCGCACCGCGCCTCTTTGCGACCGGTTGAAAGCCGACGGCCTTGGGACGGCGGTGACGGACAAGACGGGCCTCCTCATCGACGCGTACTTCTCCGGCACGAAGATCAAATGGCTGCTGGACAATGTGCCCGGCGTCCGCCGGCGGGCGGAGAACGGGGAGCTGCGGGCAGGCACCGTGGACAGCTGGCTCATCTGGAATCTCACCGGCGGCAAGGTCCACGTGACAGACTACTCCAACGCCTCCCGCACCATGCTGTTCAACATCCACACCCTCCAGTGGGACCGGGACCTGTGCGGTGCCCTGGATATCCCCATGTCCCTGCTGCCCATGCCCTGCCCCAACAGCCAGGTGTACGGCACCGTGGCCCCCGGCATTCCGGGACTGGAGGCACTGGCGGGCATTCCCATCTGCGGCAGCGCCGGCGACCAGCCGGCGGCCCTGTTCGGCCAGGCCTGCTTCCGGCCCGGCCAGGCGAAAAATACATACGGCACCGGCTGCTTCACCCTCATGAATGTGGGCGGTGAGCCGGTGCGGTCCGGCCACGGCCTGGTGACCTCCGTGGGCTGGTGCCTGGACGGGCGGACCACCTACGCCCTGGAGGGCAGTGTGTTTAACGCCGGCAGTACCATCCAGTGGCTGCGGGACGAGCTGGGTCTCATTCAAAGCGCCCCGGAGTGTGACCGTTTGGCGGAGAGCGTGCCATCCTCCGGCGGCGTCATCGTGGTGCCGGCCTTCACGGGCCTGGGGGCCCCGTATTGGGATATGTATGCCCGGGGGACCATCCTGGGGCTGACCCGGGGCTCCACAAAGGCCCACATCGCCCGGGCGGTGCTGGATTCCATTGCCTTCCAGGTGACGGACCTGGTCCGGGCCATGAACGAGGACGCCCCCTGCCCCATCACCACGCTGCGGGTGGACGGCGGCGCCTCCGTCAGCGATATCATGATGCAGACCCAGGCGGACATGCTGCGGCTGCCGGTGGACCGGCCCGCCCAGGTGGAGACCACCGCCTTCGGCGCGGCGGCACTGGCGGGGCTGGCCGCCGGAGTCTGGAGCGGTACGGAGGAACTGGAGACCCTCCGCCGCAGCCAGTTCGTGTTCCGTCCCCAGCGGGACGAGGCGGCCTGCGAGACCGACTACGCACAATGGAAGCGGGCAGTGTCCCGCGCCTGCGGATGGATTGAAAACGAAGTGTAAACATCTCATGAAATTTGTTGCGCTTTCCTGGAAAGTGGGGTATACTGACCACAACCAGGCAAACTGGAAGGAAACGGAATCCCATCCTGCGCGATGAAACGAAAGGAGTTTTTGATATGGCTTTTTTTGATGAACTGACCAAGAAGGCAAAGGATGTGGCCAACCTGGCCGCTGACAAGGCGAAGGACGCCGCCGAACTGACGAAGATCAGCGTTGCCATCGCCGGCGAGCAGAAGGAGATCGACAAGAATTACCGCACCGTTGGCGAGTGGTTCGTCAATGAGTACGAGGGCGAGATCCCCGATGCCGTCCGTGACCTGGTGGAGGCGATCAACGCCGGCAAGGCCAAGATCGCCGAACTGGAGGCCAGCAAGCCCGCCAAGGAGGAAGCGCCCGAGGCGGAGACGGCCGCTCCCGCCGGTAAGAAGTGCCCCATCTGCGGTGCCGAGTCCGACAGCAAGTTCTGCCCCCAGTGCGGCGCGCCCATGGAATAAGACGCGAAACATCCCCGGCCGCGGCCGGGGATGTTTTTTGTGAAAAGTGGTAAATGCAACGGACAAATCTGGAAAAAACTGCTACAATCAAGCGAAATTATTCAAAGGAGGTCCACCGAATGCCGATCTTTCAAATGAAATCCCAGTCTGCTTCCTGCACGCTGGAGGAGGCGGAGAACGATTACCGCAATGCCCGCCGGGTAGCACAGTACCGCGTTGGGGCGCAGGCCGCCTATTTTCCCGCGTTCCCGGGCACAAAATACCTGCCTTACGCGGCGGTGGACCGGGTCATCAGCAAAAATTCCGCCCTCAGCGTCACAGGCTGCTGCGGCAAGCAGCTGCCTGTGATCCGGGTGCGGCTGTTTTACGATGGGGAGTTTTACCAGGAGTTCGTCTTTGAAAAGCAAAAGCAGGCGGATGTGCTGCTGGACGCCGTGGCCGCTGCCCGGCCGGGGCTGCCCCTGGTGCGGGACACCACGCCCTTCGGTGCGTAAAGTTCCCGCCGCAAGTGCATAAAAAACGTGCCGTGAGACCAGCTCACGGCACGCTTGGTTTTTCAGAACTTGTTTTTGATGACCTGCTCATACTGTCCGGTGGCAAGGTCCGTGTAGCGGACGAACAGGGACACCTTGTTGTCCGCGTTCAGAGCCTCCCACATCTGCTCCGCCAGAGCTCCGGCGCTGGGAGCGTCCAGCACCACCCGCTCCGGCTCGCCCCCAAAGGAGGGAAGGGGATTGCCGTCGCCCATGTAGGTGTGGATGAAGCGGCCCTCGCCGACAAGGGGGCGGTCGTAGGTGTAGAAGTAGCGGTGGCAGCAGCTGGGGTCGCCGTCGGCGGACTTCAGGATGGACAGCTGGAAGCTGCCGTCAGGGCTCACAAGACCGGAGATACGGGGGGTGTAGTTGGGGCCGTCCGGCTCGAACTCCCGGCTGTGCAGGGCCTCGGCAAAGGTGCGGCCCTGAAGCAGATAGTCCCGGATGGTGTCCGTCTGGTCGCCGTTGGTGACGATCAGTCCCTTACCCACCTGGCGGACGGGATGGTAGATGATGAGACTGGGGTCCGTCATCTTGGAGGGGTCGTGGGCCTCGGTGCGGATGCCGTCCTCCGTGACGGTGAACACCCGGTTCCGGGAGTTTTCGCTGCGGCCCATGATGAAGTAGGCGGCCACGGCGTACTTGCCGTCGGCGCTGCGGCCCAGGACGATGCCCCGGCCGGGATAGGGATTGCTGCGAAGCTGCTGGGAAAGATCCAGTTTGTTCATGGCGAAGGCTCCTTATCGTAAAAGTTTTTTGCGTTCCTTGTAATCGGGGAGATATCTGGCCAGCAGTGCGTAAAAGGCGGGACCGTGGTTTTTCTCCCGGATGTGGCACAGCTCGTGTACCACCACCAGGTCAATGGCCTCCTCCGGCTGCTGCATCAAAAAGCAGGAAAAGCACAGGCTGTTTTTCCCACTGCAGCTGCCGTAGCGCTTTTGGGCGGCGGTGATCTTGACGCCGGTGGACTGGACGCCCATGACGGCGGCCCAGCGGGCCACCTTGGGGGGCAGGGCCTCCCTGGCCCGGGCCTTCAGGGCGGCGATGTCCGCTGCCGTGGGAGGCGGAGGCACCGCGGCGGCCCGCTGCCGCTGCCGCTCCAGGTGGCGGGCGATCCAATCCTCGTGGGCGGCCACGAATTCGTCGATGCGGGCCTGGCTCACCCGCAGGGGGGCACGAACCAGCACCCGGCAGTCCCGGGTGATCTCCAGCGCCAGCGTCCGCCGGCGGGAGCGAATCAATTCATATGCACTCATGGTAGTACCTTATCACAGAGCGGTTGAAAACACAAGAAAAAAGGGAGGCGGCGGACCCGCTTCCCTTTTGTTCATTTTGCTCACAGGGCCGCCATGGCATCGTTGACGCTGTCCTCGCAGGAGCGCATGGCCTGGATGGTCTTGTCCATCAGCTCCTCCAAAGCCCAGCCCAGTTTTTCCGCGCCATCCCGGATGACATCCCGGGAGCAGCCGGCGGCGAACTTCTTGTCCTTGAACTTCTTTTTCAGGGAGCTGACCTCCATATCCTGGCAGCTTTTGCTGGGGCGCATCCGGGCGGCGGCGCCGATGAGGCCCGTCAGCTCGTCGGCGGCAAAGAGGACCTTCTCCATCTCGTGGACAGGCTCCACTTCGCAGCAGAGGCCGAAGCCGTGGGAGCAGACGGCGTGGATGAGCTCGTCGGAGCAGCCGATCTCCGCCAGCAGCTCCGGGGCCTTTTTGCAGTGTTCCTCCGGCCACTTCTCAAAATCCACGTCGTGGAGCAGGCCCACGGTGGCCCAGAAGTCCGCGTCCTCGCCGTAGCCCAGCTCCTGGGCGTACCAGCGCATGGTGCCCTCCACCGTCAGGGCGTGCTGGATGTGGAAGGGTTCGGAATTGTATGTTTTCAGCAGCGCCAGGGCCGCTTCTCTCGCAGGACATGCTTTCATGGATGACCGCTCCTTTGTATATAAAATTGGTGCCAGTATACCCACTTTTTTCCCCGCTTTGCAAGTCTGCTCAAATCTCCCGGGGGTCCGGGTCACCGTCCAGGGTGACAAAGTAATCGTAATAGGGCAGCAGGAATTCAAAATCCCGCTTCAGATGGTCCACGATCTCCCGGCTGAACAGCTCCTCCGTCAGCTTGTCCTGGTGGAGAATGGAGAAGGACTTCATTTTGTACCAGGGCTCCAGCAGGGGGGAGGGCGCGGCGGCGCGGGGGCGCTTGTAATCCTCCGTTTCCAAAGCCAGCTCCCGCTGGCCGTTCAGACGCCGGGTCAGAACCTCCATGGTCTTGGGGTCACGGTCGATGCGGGCCCGGAGCTTGGCCATGGTCAGGGGCTTTGGCATATAGTAGCCCATGCCGCAGTACCAGCCGTCCGGGGACAGCTCGAACCAGAGGGTGGGGTGGGCCGTCCACTGCTCGGAGGGCTGCTCCACGGAAAACCACAGGCTCTCCTTATAGGGACCCCGGCCGTGGAGCCGGCGGGCGTCCCGGTAAATGCGGGTGACCTTGGAGATGAGGCCGTAGTCCGGCCGCTTCTCCCGGATGAAGTCATACAGTTCCTCACTCAGTTCCCGCATGGGCTGGTAGAACTGGGTCAAGTAAATATCCTTGTGGGCCTCGAACCAGGTCCGCTCGTTGTTGAAGCGGATGCCCCACATAAAGTCCACGGTCTCGTCGGTGAATCCGGTAAACATGGTACCCTCCCGTTGTATTTCAAAATCGGGAAAAGTATAGCACAAAATGGTTCCCGGGGCAACGACACAAAAACAAAGCCCGGAGAAAAATTCTCCGGGCTGGGGATGTATGGATGGCTCAGTCTTCCGCCCGGGCGGCGGCCACGATGAGCTTGACGCAGGTGTCATAGCCCAGGGCGCCGCTGTCCAGGGTCATGTGGTAGTTGTGGCTGTCGCCCCACTTTTTGCCGGTGTAGTGGTTGTAGTAATTGTGGCGGCTGGCGTCCTTTTTGGCCATGAGGCGCTGGATCTCCGTGGCGTTGGTGCTGCCGATCATCTCGCTGACCCGGACGGCCCGGTGGACATCGTCGGCGTGGATGAACACGTTGATGCAGTCGATGCCAGCCTCCTGCAAAAGCACGTTGGCGCACCGGCCCAGAATAACGCAGGGCCCCTCCTGGGCGAAACGCAGGATGATGGCCTCCTGCACATCGTGGATGGCGTCCTGGGTGTCCCGGTAATTGGAACTGGAGACGGCGCAGATGCTCTTGAGGAAGGAGCCAGTCTTGGAGATCTCCTCGCCCTCGTCCTCCACCAGGTCGATCTCAAAGCCGCTGGCCTTGGCGGTTTCCCGGACGATGTCCCGGTCATAGAAGGGAATGTCCAGCTCCTCGGCCACCTGCTTGCCGATGGAGTGGCCGCCGGCGCCGTATTCACGGCTGATGGTAATGATCTTGTTCATCCTTTTGTGTCCTCCGTTTCCATGCCGTCCATGCGGCGTATCACTATCAGTATCATACCATATTCCCGCCGCCGGCGCAACGGAAAATGTCAGCCTGGCAGGCTCCGTTCCAGCAGGCGCAGGATGGTGTCCGCATGGCGGTACTCGTCGGCGCTGAGCTCATTCAAAAGGCGGATGAGACAGGGGTCTGTGGTGCCGTCGGCGGCCCGAGCGTAGTTAAAGCCGCTGCACGCCTCCAGATGATACCGCTCCCGCAGGGCGGCGCACCACTGGCCCACGCACACAGGACTGCGGTGGACGGCGGGGCGGTAGCACTGGCCGGTGATGAGGTAGTGGGCCGCCAGCAGACGGCGGGCGTGGGAGGCCTCGTCATCAGCGATGTCCCGCAGCCGCTGCCGGGCCCAGACGGGACCTTGGCGGGCAATGGCCAAAAAGTACTGCCGGTCCGCCAGGGACTCCTCGATAAAGCCGGTGAGGACCTCCAGCATTTCCTCGGCGGCGGTCCCCATGCAGCAGGGATTGGGCTGGGCACCGGGCAGCTGGCTCTCCGGCGGGGATGGCTGGCTTTCCGGCGGCGTCTCGGCCCGGGCCTCCGGGGCGCTTGGCGCGGCCTGGTCCATGCCGGGGTAGGGCTCCAGGGTGGGGGCCACCCGCTGCCACACACGGTCGTACTGGCGGTAGTCATAGACCTGGGGACGGTGCGGTTCTTGTTCCATAAAAAGTCCCTCCTTTCTCTCAAGTATATGCGGCGTTGGGAAAACCGTGCCTGCGGGACAGGCGAAGCGTTGGAAATCTCCGCTTTTGGTTAAAATACCCTGGGAAAAGTCCGCTGCCGCGTTGCTTTTTTCATTTGCTTCTGCTAGAATAGACAAGCTATGAGCATTTTTTGCCAAAAAGGAGGTTCCATTTCATGCTGGAACTGAAATCGATCAGCTACGCTGTCCGGGAGGGGGACAGTGAGCTGGGGATCTTAAAGGATATTTCCCTGACCATTGATGACCACAAGCTGGTGGTGTTCACCGGCCCCAACGGCGGCGGCAAGACCACCCTGGCAAAGATCATCATGGGACTGGTGAAGCCCACCTCCGGCCAGATCCTCTGGAACGGCCAGGACATCACGGACCTGGGCATCACGGAGCGGGCCCGCCTGGGCATCAGCTACGGCTTCCAACAGCCGCCCCGCTTTAAGGGCCTGACGGTCCGCAACCTGCTGACCCTGGCCAGCGGCGACGAGAAGCTGTCCAAGGACAAGTGCTGCCAGTACCTCACCAAGGTGGGTCTGTGCGCCAACGACTATCTGGACCGGGAGGTGGATGTGTCCCTCTCCGGCGGCGAGGTCAAGCGCATTGAGATCGCCACCATCCTGGCCCGCAACAGCCAGCTCATGATCTTCGACGAGCCGGAGGCTGGCATCGACCTGTGGAGCTTTGCCCGGCTGACGGAGACCTTTGAACAGATCCACGCCACCGGCACCGCCACCATGATCATCATCTCCCACCAGGAGCGCATCATCTCCCTGGCGGACGAGGTCATCGTGGTGGGCGACGGCACCATCCGCCACCGGGGCAGCGCGGCGGACATCCTGCCCCAGATTTTGGCGGATACCCTGGGCACTTGCCCGGTACTGACGAAGGGAGGCGACGCGCAATGATGGACAACGAGATCGACCGCGAGCTTCTGGAAAAGATCGCGGACATGCTGGGCAAGCCTGTGGGCGCCTTTAACATCCGCAAGGACTCCGGCTGCGACGGCCGCCAGTCCACGGAGCATATTGAGATCACCAGCAAGACCGACGGCAAAAGCGGTATCGACATCCGCATCAAGGACGGCACCGTGGGCGAGACCTGCCACATTCCCGTCATCATCACCAAGCCCGGCATCGAGGAAATGGTGTATAACGATTTCTATATCGGAGAGAACTGCAACGTGGAGATCGTGGCCGGCTGCGGCATCCACAACTGCGGCGACCAGACCAGCCGCCACGACGGCCTTCATACCTTCTACGTGGGCAAGAACTCCCACGTCCACTACACGGAAAAGCATTACGGCGAGGGCGACGGCAAGGGCGGCCGCGTCATGAATCCCCAGACGGTGGTGTATCTGGAGGAGGGCGCCTCCATCCAGATGGACACCACCCAGATCCGGGGCGTCGACTCCACGAAGCGGGACACGAAGATCGTCTGCGGCAAAAATGCTGAAGCCGTCGTCACCGAGCGCCTGCTGACCCACGGGGAGCAGACTGCCGAAAGCGACATGGAGATCGTCCTGGACGGCGAGAACTCCAAGGGCCGGGTCATTTCCCGCTCCGTGGCCCAGGATACCTCCAGCCAGGTGTTCTACCCCCGCATGGTGGGCAACGCCCAGTGCTTCGGCCATGTCCAGTGCGACTCCATCATCATGGGGGAGGCCAAGATCAAGTCCATCCCCGCCATCACCGCCAACTGCACCGAGGCCCAGCTGGTCCACGAGGCCGCCATCGGCAAGATCGCCGGCGAGCAGCTTTTGAAGCTGGAGACCCTGGGACTGACGGAGGAGGAAGCCGAGGACTGCATCCTCAAGGGCTTCCTGGCGTAACAAAAAAACAGTGACGGCAATTTTGCCGTCACTGTTTTTTTCTTCCGGATAAATCATCCAGGCTGACCTGATAATAATCTGCCAGTGCAATCAGTGTTTTCAGCCGAGGAACGGTTTGTCCTGATTCATAGCGGTTATATGCTTTAACGCTGCATCCTAGATGCGCAGCAACATCGGCTTGACGTTTGTGTTGTTGTTCCCGCAATTGCCGCAGGCGCAGAGAAAACATTTTGGCCATCTCGCAGACAATATAGCAGAAAATAGTAGAAAAGAGGCATTTTTGGACAAATTGTCCTAAAAAGTCTGTTCGGCTTTTGAGAGGAAAAGGAGCCCGCCTGGGCCATCGGTCCAGGCGGGCTCCTTTTTTATTCCATGGAGATGATATAGTAGTAAACGGGCTGGCCGCCGGAGAGAATGGCAACCTCCGCACTGGGGCAGGCGCTTTCAAACACGCCGGCCGCCTTCTGGGCGTCCTCCTCGGACACATCCTCGCCGAAGTACAGGGAGATGAAGGAGGTCTCCCGCTCCACGGCGTCCGCCGCAAGCTTCTCCAGCAGGGTGTCCAGACAGCTGTCGGTGCCGAAGAGCTTGCCCTCCTCCAGGGCCAGATAGTCACCCTCCTTGATATCAAAGCCGTCGAAATCGGAGTCCCGGGCGGCGTAGGTGATCTGGGCGGTGGTGACGGTGGAGAGGCTGGCCGTCATGGCGGCGGCCAGTGTCTCCGCGTCAGGGGCCTCAAAGTCCACGTTCATCATGGCGGTGATGCCCTGGGGAACGGTCTTGGTGGGGATGACGATGACGGTCTTCTCCGTCAGGGCGTCGCACTGCTGGGCGGCCATGATGATGTTGCCGTTGTTGGGCAGCACGAACACGGTCTCGGCGGGGATCTTGTCCACCCCCGCCAGGATGCTCTCGGTGGAGGGGTTCATGGTCTGGCCGCCGGATACCACGCCGTCGGCACCCAGGTCCTTGAACACCGCGGCAAGGCCGTCACCAGCGCAGACGGCCAGGAAGCCGTATTTCTTTTCGGGCGCGGCCACGGTGTGGCCGGATTCCTCCCCGGCGGAAGTGCCCTCCAGCTGGGCCTCCACCTCGTCCAGGTCGTCGGTGCTCTGGGCCTTTCGGCCGGCGGCAAGGTCCTCCGCCTGGGTGCGCATGTTCTCGATCTTGGCCAGCTCCAACGTGCCGTACTTCTGGGCTTCGTTCAGGGCGCTGCCGGGAATGTCGGTGTGGACGTGGACCTTGAAGGCCTCATCGTCCTCGCCGATGACCAGGCTGTCGCCGATGCTGTTGAGATAGGTCCGCAGGGGCTCCAGGGAGCGGTCCACCGTCTTGCGGACGATGAACACGGTGTCAAAGGTAAAGGTGATGTCCTCGGCGGAGAGGGCGGCGAAGTCCGCCTTTTCCTGGGACTTGCCCTCCTCCACCTCCGGCATGGGCTCGCCCCGCAGCTCGGCCAGCATACCCTCCAGAATGAGCAGGTAGCCCTTGCCGCCGGCGTCTACCACGCCGGCCTTTTTCAGCACGGGGTTCATGTCGGTAGTCTGGGCCAGGGCCTCGCAGCCTACCCGGATGGCTTCTTCCAGTACTTTTTCCACGTCGGCCTCCTCCACGGCGGCGTCCACAGCGGCCTTGGAGGCCAGGCGGGACACGGTGAGAACGGTGCCCTCGGCGGGCTTCATGACGGCCTTGTAGGCGGCGGATACGCCCTCCTGCATGGCGGCGGCGAAGGTGGCGGCGTCGGCGGTTTCCCGGCCCTTCAGGCCTTTGGAGATACCCCGGAACAGCAGGGACAAAATGACGCCGGAGTTGCCCCGGGCGCCCCGCAGCAGGGCGGAGGCGGTGGTGTCGGCGGCCTTGGTCAACGTGGCGGGCTCGATCTTGCGCAGCTCCGTCACGGCGGTGCCGATGGTCATGGACATATTGGTGCCCGTGTCGCCGTCGGGGACGGGGAACACGTTCAGGTCGTTGATGGCCTGCTTCTGGGCGGTGATGGCGGCTGCGCCGTGGAGCACCATCTGCTTGAACAGCGCGCCGGTGATCTGATTGTTCATGTCGTTACTTCCTCCCTCACAGGGTCATGGAATCCACGCACACGTCAACGGCCTTGACGGTGACGCCGGTATTCTTAGTGACAACGTAGCGCACCTCATTCATGATGGAGCTGCATACCGCGGGGAGGTTGACGCCGTTTTCCACAATGATGTGGAGCTCAATGGAAATGGAGTTGTCGTCGTGATAGGTGATGTTGACACCCTTGCTCATGGCTTCCCGGCGCAGCAGGTGCACCAGGCCGTCGGTCATGGAACGGTAGGCCATGCCCTTGACGCCGAAGCAGTTGGTGGCGGCGATGCCCGTGATGTTGGAGAACACGGCGCTGCTGACGGAGATCTCACCCTGATCGGATTTAAATTGAATCATGAGAACGTCCTTTCTTTCCCAGTATTGGCAGGAAGAGGCGGGCGGACCGCTCTCCCATGGAGTATACATACTTTGAGGATTCTATTATAAACGATTCCCCTGTAAAGTACAAGTCCTAAAAAGTCCTGTGGGAGCTATTGAAATGCGGGAAATTTTGACGTAAAATAGGACAGAATTTGTAAGTCGTTTCCGGGCCGCGCCGCCGCGGAGCGCGGAAAGGTCGTGGCAAAATGAAGCGAGCTCCGCTGTATGTGCTGACATGTTATATCCTCTGGGGCGTCCTGCCCGTTTTCTGGAAGCTGCTGGCCGCGGTGGATTCCCTGTATGTTCTGGCCGGCCGCATCGTGTGGTCGCTGGTGTTCATCTCCGCCATTCTGGCGGCGCGGCGGGGCTTCGGCGCCGTCCGGGCTGTGCTGGGGGACCGGCGGGAGCTGGGGCGTCTGGCCCTGGCGGGCATTTTCGTGTGCGTCAACTGGGGGTCCTATATCTGGGCCGTCAACAGTGGCCATGTGCTGGACGCCAGTCTGGCCTACTATATGAATCCTATTCTGGCCATCCTGCTGGGCACCGTGGTGTTCCGGGAGCGGCTGACGGGCCTTCAGTGGCTGTCCGTGGCGGTGACGTTTACAGGCTTGGTCATCACCATCCTCCGCTACCGGCAGATCCCCTGGGTGGCCCTCATCATCGGCGGCAGCTTCGCCGTGTACGGAGCCATCAAAAAGGGCGTCCATGTGGATGCCGGCGTGTCCGTGTTTTTTGAGACGCTGGTCCTGTCTCCTTTTGCCCTGGTGTTCATGGCGGCGGCGGAGGTCCGGGGCACCGGCGCCGTGGGCGTGCTCCACGGGTGGCAGTGGCTGCTGCTGCCCGCCGCCGGCGTGGTCACCACCGTGCCGCTGCTGTTTTTTGCAAAAGGCATCAAGTCCACGCCCATGACCCTCTCGGGTATTTTGATGTATATCAACCCCACGCTACAGCTGCTGTTATCCGTGCTGCTGTACCAGGAGGAATTCACCACCACCCACGCCATCCTGTTCGGCTTTGTCTGGAGCGGCCTCGCGCTGTATCTGCTCTCCAGCCTGCTGCGGGAGCGCAAACACAAAAAGGAGGAGACCCCATGCGAGTGATCACCGGAAGCGCCCGGGGCCGCCGGCTCAGGGAGCTGGAGGGTATGGAGACACGCCCCACCACCGACCGGGTGAAGGAGGGGCTGTTCAGCGCCCTGCAATTTGACATTGAGGGCCGGAAGGTCCTGGACCTGTTCGCGGGCACCGGCCAGCTGGGCATCGAGTGCCTCAGCCGGGGCGCCGCCTCCGCCGTGTTCGTGGACCGGCGGCCCGATGCGGTGAAGCTCATCCGGGAGAACCTGCGCCTGACGGAGCTGGAGGACCGTGCCCAGGTCATTGCCGGAGATTCCGTGGAGTATCTCAAGAGCATCCGGGGGCCGTTTGACATTATTTTCCTGGACCCGCCCTATGCGGCGGGGCTTTTGGAGCCCGTCATCGCCCACATCGCAAAGTTTGACATTCTGGCGCCGCATGGTATAATTGCAGCAGAACATCCCGCGGACCGGGTGCTGCCGGCCCTGGCGCCGCCGTACCGGCTCCACCGCACTTACCGCTACGGAAAGATCGCCCTGACCCTGTACCGCCGGGGCGGAAATGAACAGAACGAGGAATGACCCATGAGAACAGCCATCTGCTCCGGCAGCTTCGACCCCATCACCCTGGGACACCTGGACATCATCCGCCGCGCCGCGGCCTGCTTTGACCGGGTGTGCGTGTGTGTCAGCCCCAACGCCGAAAAAAAGAATCAGATGTTCACACCGGAGGAAAAGCTCCGGCTGGTGCGCACCGCCGTGGAGGACCTGCCCAATGTGGAGGCGGAGCTGTGGCCGGGCCTGCTGGCGGACTTCGCCGTGGACCACGGCGCCACCGCCATTGTCCGGGGCGTCCGCAACACTTCGGACTTCGATGCGGAATACCAGATGGCCCTCATCAACCAGGGCATCCACCCGGGACTGGAGACCATGCTGCTGCCTGCCTCGGCGGCCTATCAGCATTTCAGCTCCTCCATGGCCCGGGAGATGATCCGCTATGGGCAGCCTTTGGAACAATACCTGCCCGCGTCCATTATTCCCCTGGTGCGGGACTTCATTGAGAAAAAGGAAGGATGAATCCATATGGCAAATGATATCAACCGCCTGATCGATATGCTGTACGAACGCATCGAGGATGCCAAGTCCCCGGCGCTGAAGCCCAACATGAGCATGGTGGACCGGGACGAGATGCTGGACCTGCTGGACGAGCTGCGGGCCGCCCTGCCCGTGGAGATCAAGCGGGCCCAGGAACTGCTGGCCGCCCGGGAGAAATTCGTGGATGACGCCAAGCGGGACGTGGACCGCATGATGCGCCAGGCGGAGTTGGAGGCCAAGACCAAGGTCTCCGAGAGCGAGGTGCTCTACGCCGCCAAGGAAAAGGCCCGGCAGATCATCGCCCGGTCGGAGGAGCGCTCCCGCCAATTGTACCAGGTGGCCAACGAATATGCCGAGGATGCCCTGGCCCGCACGGAGGAAGCCGTCCAGGCTGCTCTGGACGAGGTGAAGCAGTCCCGGGTCCGGTTCCGCACCGCCTCCGCCGCGAAAATGCAGGAGCAGCGGGACAAGCTGGAGGGGAAAAACGCCCCTGAGGCCCCGGCTCAGGAGGACTGATCCCCCGGTCGACCGTAACCAAAAAATTTGTAAAAAACGACGAAGACTCCAACGAAACTTTTTCAACAAAGACAAGATTTTGTAGGAGAACAGAAGAAAAGTAACGCCTGGCACAAGATATTGTGCCGGGCGTTACTTGCTATTTTACGTAAACTGGTGGAAAGCCGGTCGAACATGTGTTTTAAATGACGAATTTTGACGTAAAAAAGCGAAAAATGGACGCTTTTTCCAGGTTTCCACCTGTAAAAAAATCCTTGCATTCCGGGAAAATATCGCTTATACTCAAGATACATGGTGGGGATTTGTGGGTAATTTGTGCATCTAAGTGGCAGATGAAGCCTATATAAACCCTAAAAACAGAAAAAAGGGGGGCGGCGTCCATGGCACGGCTGATGGGAAAATCCAATAACAGCATCGATTCCAAGGGCCGCCTGGTCATCCCCTCCGCCATGCGGGAGGCTTTGGGAAACCTCTTTTATATCACCATCGGCGCGGAAGGCTGCCTGACCATCTATCCCGAGGCCAAATGGGAGCAGATGTCCGAGGATATGGACGAGCTGCCCTATACGGAGGCCCGGGCATTGACACTGCTGTATGCCAACGCGGTGCCCTGTGAGCCGGACGGCCAGGGACGGGTGCTTATTCCCGCCAATCTGCGCAAGCACGCGAACCTGAAAAAGACCGCCACCATCGTGGGCCTGAACTCCTTCGCGGAGATCTGGGACGAAGATACCTGGACCCGGCGGGAGCAGGAGATGCTCAGCAGCAACAATATGGCGGCTGCTATGGATGCTTTGGCCCGGGCCCGCCGGAACCGGGGGTAAGGCGCCATGGAATTCACCCACAAGCCCGTGCTTCTGCACGAGTGCATCGAAGCATTGAACATCCGCCCCGACGGGGTGTATGTGGACGGTACGCTGGGCCGTGCTGGGCACTCTCTGGAGATCGCCCAAAGGCTTGCCACCGGCCGGCTCATCTGTATCGACCGCGATATGGCGGCCATCGAGGCGGCAAAGGTCCGCCTGGCCCCATATATGGACCGGGTGACGCTGGTCCACAGCAATTTTTCGGAGCTGGGCGGCGTCCTGCGGCAGGCAGGCGCCTCCGGCGCCGACGGGATGCTGTTCGACCTGGGCGTGTCCTCGCCCCAGCTGGATGACGCCTCCCGGGGCTTTTCCTATATGCAGGACGCTCCGCTGGACATGCGGATGGACCTGGACGCTCCCCTGACGGCATATGAGATCGTCAATACCTGGAGCGGCGACGAACTGCGCCGCATCCTGTTTGAATACGGCGAGGAGCGCTACGCCCCCGCCATTGCACGGGCCATCGTCCGGGCCCGGGAGACCCGGCCGGTGGAGACCACCCTGGAGCTGGTGGACATCATCAAGTCCGCCATGCCCCCCGCGGCCCTGCGGGAAAGGCAGCACCCTGCCAAGCGCAGTTTCCAGGCCATCCGCATCGCCGTCAACGGCGAACTGGACGCGTTGCCGCCCATGCTCCGCGCGGCGGTGGAGGGCCTGAACCCCGGCGGACGGCTGGCGGTCATCACCTTCCACTCCCTGGAGGACCGCATCGTCAAGCGCACCCTTCAGGATATGGCCCGGGGCTGTACCTGCCCGCCGAATTTTCCTGTTTGCGTGTGCGGTAAAAAGCCCAAGGTGAAGCTCATCACCCGCAAGCCCATCGTCTCCGGCGAAGAGGAACTGGCGGAAAATCCGAGAGCCCGCAGCGCGAAGCTGCGGGTGGCGGAAAAATACGAGCCGTTTGATATCTGACGGCGCCGGCAGGATTTTCCGCCCCGCCGCAGGTGCGGCGTCCAAGTGTTTTGGCGGCAGCCAAAATCTTGAAATCGGCGGGCTTTGCCTGACGATTTGAGTGAAATAGGGCTCCCGGAAAAGCGGAGCTTTTGCGGGAAGAAATCCGAGAGCCCGCAGCGCGAAGCTGCGGGTGGCGGAAAAGTGCGAGCCGTTTGATATCTGACGGCGCCGGCAGGATTTTCCGCCCCGCCGCAGGTGCGGCGTCCAAGTGTTTTGGCGGC